>NZ_JBIATQ010000011.1:0-340375 GCF_042891955.1 Streptomyces sp. NPDC001843
ATCTCGGTGTGGCCTCCGGCAACGGCAAGGGGCAGATCTTCGTCAAGGGCGAGGTCATCAAGACCGTCCCGGAGTCGAAGATCGTGGAGACCCTCGTCGAGGAAGCCCTGAAACTCGCCGACCAGATGAAGTGAGTCCGAAGCAAGGTACGGACCGAGAGGGGGCCCGATCGTGACGATTCTGGAAACCATCCGGCAACCACGCGACCTGAAAGCGCTGTCCGAGGCGGAACTCGGTGAACTGTCCGAAGAAATACGCGAGTTCCTGGTACACGCGGTGGCCAGAACCGGCGGACACCTGGGTCCCAACCTGGGGGTGGTGGAACTCACCGTCGCGCTCCACAGAGTGTTCGAGTCGCCGGTCGACCGCATCCTCTGGGACACCGGTCACCAGAGCTACGTCCACAAGCTGCTGACGGGACGTCAGGACTTCTCCAAGCTGCGCGGCAAGGGCGGCCTGTCCGGCTATCCCTCCCGTGAGGAGTCCGAGCACGACGTCATCGAGAACAGTCACGCCTCCACCGCGCTCGGCTGGGCCGACGGACTCGCCAAGGCCCGCGCGGTGCAGGGCGGAAGAGGGCACGTGGTCGCGGTCATCGGCGACGGCGCGCTCACCGGCGGCATGGCGTGGGAGGCACTGAACAACATCGCGGCCGCCAAGGACCGGTCGCTGATCATCGTCGTCAACGACAACGAGCGCTCCTACGCGCCGACCATCGGCGGCCTCGCCAACCACCTGGCCACCCTGCGCACCACCGACGGCTACGAGAAGATCCTGGCCTGGGGCAAGGAGGTCCTGCTGCGCACCCCGGTGGTCGGCAGCACGGTCTACGAGTCCCTGCACGGCGCGAAGAAGGGCTTCAAGGACGCCTTCGCCCCGCAGGGCATGTTCGAGGACCTGGGCCTGAAGTACGTCGGCCCGATCGACGGGCACGACGTCATGGCGGTCGAGTCGGCGCTGCGCCGCGCCAAACGCTTCCACGGGCCCGTGCTCGTCCACTGCCTCACCGAGAAGGGCCGCGGCTACGAACCCGCGCTCGCCCACGAGGAGGACCACTTCCACACCGTCGGCGTGATGGACCCGCTGACCTGCGCACCGCTCGTGCCGTCGGCCGGCCCGTCGTGGACCTCGGTGTTCGGCGACGAGATCGTGCGGATCGGTGAGGAGCGGGCGGACGTCGTGGCGATCACGGCGGCCATGCTCCACCCGGTGGGCCTCGGGAAGTTCGCCGAACGCTTCCCCGACCGGGTGTGGGACGTCGGCATCGCCGAGCAGCACGCGGCCGTGTCCGCGGCGGGCCTGGCGACCGGGGGACTGCACCCGGTCGTCGCCGTGTACGCCACCTTCCTCAACCGCGCCTTCGACCAGCTGCTGATGGACGTGGCCCTGCACCGCTGCGGGGTCACCTTCGTCCTCGACCGGGCCGGGGTCACCGGCGTCGACGGGCCCTCCCACAACGGCATGTGGGACATGTCCGTCCTCCAGGTCGTCCCCGGTCTGAGAATCGCCGCCCCGCGGGACGCCGACCAGCTGCGCGCCCAGCTGCGCGAGGCCGTCGCCGTCGACGACGCGCCGACCGTGGTCCGCTTCCCCAAGGAGTCGGTGGGTCCCGAGATCCCGGCCGTCGGCCGTGTCGGGGGCATGGACGTCCTGCACCGGGCCGAACGGCCCGAAGTACTCCTCGTCGCCGTCGGCGTCATGGCACCGGTGTGCCTCCAGGCGGCCGACCTGCTCGCGGCGCGCGGCATCGACTGCACGGTGGTGGACCCCCGTTGGGTCAAGCCGGTCGACGCGGCGCTGCCCGGGCTCGCCGCCGAACACCGGCTGGTCGCGGTCGTCGAGGACAACAGCCGTGCGGCCGGCGTCGGCTCCGCCGTGGCCCTGGCCCTCGGCGACGCGGACGTGGACGTTCCCGTACGGCGGTTCGGCATCCCCGAGCAGTTCCTGGCGCACGCCAAGCGCGGTGAGGTGCTGGCCGACATCGGCCTCACACCGGTCGAGGTGGCCGGACGGATCAGCGCGAGCCTGGCGGTCAGGGACGCCGGCGGGCAGGGCGAGCAGAAACAGGAGAAACCTTAATGACCACGGAGTTCGACCTCGGCGCGCTGCTGGCCGAGCGCGGGGCCGAGCGCTACGAGCTGCACACCAGGCACCTCAACCACCAGCTCCCGCGCATGCTGCACACCATCGGCTTCGACAAGGTCTACGAGCGTGCCGAGGGCGCCTACTTCTGGGACGCGGACGGCGACGACTACCTCGACATGCTCGCCGGGTTCGGGGTGATGGGCCTCGGCCGTCACCATCCGGTCGTCCGCAAGGCGCTGCACGACGTGCTCGACGCCTCGCTCGCCGACCTCACCCGCTTCGACTGCCAGCCGCTGCCCGGCCTGCTGGCCGAGCGGCTGCTCGCGCACAGCCCGCACCTGGACCGGGTGTTCTTCGGCAACAGCGGCACGGAGGCGGTGGAGACCGCCCTGAAGTTCGCCCGCTACGCCACCGGAAGACCCAGGATCCTGTACTGCGAGCACGCCTTCCACGGACTGACCACCGGCTCCCTGTCGGTCAACGGCGAGAACGGCTTCCGGGACGGCTTCGCGCCGCTGCTGCCCGACACCGCCGTCCCCCTCGGCGACCTGGACGCCCTGGCCCGCGAGCTGAAGAAGGGCGACGTCGCCGCCCTGGTCGTCGAGCCGATCCAGGGCAAGGGCGTCCACGAGGCACCGCCGGGCTACCTGCGCGCGGCCCAGGAGCTGCTGCACAGACACAAGGCCCTGCTCATCGCCGACGAGGTGCAGACCGGTCTCGGCCGCACCGGTGACTTCTACGCCTACCAGCACGAGGACGGCGTCGAGCCCGACCTGGTGTGCGTGGCCAAGGCACTGTCCGGCGGCTACGTCCCGGTCGGCGCGACCCTCGGCAGGGACTGGATCTTCAAGAAGGTCTACTCGTCCATGGACCGGGTGCTCGTCCACTCGGCGAGCTTCGGGTCCAACGCCCAGGCGATGGCGGCCGGACTCGCCGTGCTGTCCGTCATGGAGAACGAGCAGATCGTCGCGAACGCCCGCGCGACCGGTGAGCAGCTCAAATCCCGGCTCACCGCGCTGATCGACAAGTACGAGCTGCTCGCCGACGTCCGAGGCCGAGGCCTGATGATCGGCATCGAGTTCGGCCGGCCCGGTTCCCTGAAGCTGCGCAGCCGCTGGACCATGCTGCAGGCAGCCCGCAAGGGCCTGTTCGCGCAGATGGTGGTGGTCCCGCTGCTCCAGCGGCACCGGATCCTCACCCAGGTCTCCGGCGACCACCTGGAGGTCATCAAGCTGATTCCGCCGCTGGTCATCGGCGAGCGGGAGGTGGACCGGTTCGTCGACGCCTTCAGCGCCGTGATGGACGACGCGCACAGCGGCGGCCTGGTGTGGGACTTCGGCAAGACACTGATCAAGCAGGCGGTGGCCAACCGCTGACGGTCCCTAGCCGGGCAGCACCACGAAGAGGAGGAAGAGGTCGGCGAGCCCGGTCGCTCCGAGGACCAGGCCTGCGGCGGAGGTCCACAGCCGGCCGACACCGCGCCCCGCGTAGTACAGCCCCATGGCGCCGAAGGTGACGGCGAGTCCTCCGGCGAGGAGCGACCAGGGCAGCAGCATGAACGTGAGCGTGGGCCACGTGCTCACCGCGGCCACGAGCCCCAGCATGAGCGCGAGGGGGCCGAGGGCGGCGGCGGGCGCGTCGGCGTGGGAGGGCGTGGAACGTGTGGTCATCTGATCCCCGCAGTCTTGAACACGTTCAAAATACTCGTCGAGGCTAGCACGGGTACAAGGAGCAGAGGGAAGTCCGCAGGCAGACCTCGGTTTGCCTCACAGGCAAAGGAATTGCCTCACAGGTAAAACCGAGGCTGAATGGAGGCATGAACGCCTCAGAAGCCGCGCCGCCGGCGGGCCAGGGCGACGACCTGCCCGCCGTGGCGCCGCAACTGCGCGCCCTGCGCCGGCGCGCCGGCCTCACCCTGGAGGCCGCGGCCCGCACCGCGGGTCTCTCGCCCGCCCACCTCTCCCGCCTGGAGACCGGTGGGCGCCAGCCCTCGCTCCCGATGCTGCTCGCGCTCGCCCGTATCTACGGTACGACGGTCTCGGAGCTGCTCGGCGAGAGCGTCGCCGACCGGGACGCCGTCGTGCGCGCCGCCGACATGGAGCCGACCCGGGCGGGCGGCTGGACGTACTTCCAGGCCGGCGCCCCCGGGCGCGGGATGCAGGCACTGCGCGTACGGGTGCCGTACGGCACGCAGGGCGACATCGTGCGGGTCCACCCCGGCGAGGAGTGGCTCTACGTGCTGAGGGGCCGACTCGGACTGCGCCTCGGCGACACCGCGCACCTGCTGACGCCCGGCGACAGCGCGCACTTCGACTCGCTCACCCCGCACCGCCTCGCCGCCGAGGACCACGACGGGGTGGAGCTGCTGTTCGTCCACACCCTGCTGCAGAGCCCCACGGCCGCACTGTGCCTGGGGCCCCTCACCGGAGAGCTGTCATGAGCGACTACGAGACGAAGTTCCCCCGCTCCCTGTGGGTCCGGCTGATCATCTACATCGCCGTGGGCCACCTCTTCGCCGCGTTCCTCTACCTGCTGTTCGCGCTGGGCGCCAAGGGCTGACCGCCGCCGTCCGGCAGGCGTCAGTCCAGCAGCCGCTCGCGCAGCCGCTCCCGGACCTCGGGGGTCACCCCGAGACCCTGCTCCAGGTAGGTGTCGACCCCGCCCCAGGTCTCCTCCAGGCTCGTGAAGGCCGCCGACAGGTACTCGGCGCGCGCGTCGAAGAGCGGACTGAGCAACTCCATCACCTCGGGGGTGTACGCGCTGTCCGGGCTGCCGCCCCGGCGCACCTTGTAGCGGCGGTGCTTCGCGTTCGACTCGAGGTAGTCGGCGACGATCGCGTCGCGCTCCACGCCCACCGCGAGCAGCGTCACGGCCACGGAGATGCCCGCGCGGTCCTTGCCCGCCGCGCAGTGCATCAGGGCGGGGACGCTGTCCTCGGCCAGGGCGCGCAGCACCTTGGAGTGCTCCGCGGTGCGCTCCCGCACGATCTTGCGGTAGGAGACGATCATCCGGTTCTCCGCCTTGCCGTCCGCGAGGATCGCGCGCAACTGGTCGAGGTCGCCGTCGCGGACCAGCTTCCAGAACTCCGCGCCGTCCGCCGGGTCGCTCAGCGGCAGGTTCACATTGCGCACACCGGGCAGCTCGACGTCGGGGCCCTCGAGCTTCTTGTCGGCCGCGTTGCGGAAGTCGAAGATCGTGTGCAGGCCCAGGGAGGCGAGGAAGGCCGCGTCCTGCTCGGTGGCGTGCGCGAGATGCCCGCTGCGGAACAGCACCCCGTGTCGCACCCGGCGTCCGTCCACCGTGGGCATGCCCCCCACGTCCCGGAAGTTGCGCACTCCGGTCAGCTCCGGCTCGGTCGACGGGACCTGCTGCGTCACGTGGGCTCCTCGCTGTCGCTCCCGCCGTCTCGGCTCGCCGGCGGGCACCCGGTCGACGATACGACATCGGTTTTCCCGGGCAATGAGTTGTCCACAGGCGTTGCCTCCGGTGCTGTCGGCCCGTGATGATGTTGATGCTTGAGCGGATCTGTCGGCACCTGTGAGGCCTCGATGGTGGACATCGCCGAAAACGGTCGTACCTGGCTCCTGACGGGGCCCACCAGCGGTTACGCGCTGCACCTCACCGAGGAGCACGAACTGCTGCACCTCCATTGGGGCCCGCGCATCGCGCTCGCCGACGCGGAGGCCCTCGCGGTGCGCCCGCTGCCCGGCTACCGGCCCTTCGAGTCCCCGCTCGACGGCCGCGAGGAGTACCCGGTCGAGGGCGGCCCCCGTTTCGTGCGGCCCGCCCTGTCCGTGCGCACCGACGAGCGGCGCGGCACCGAGTGGGCCTTCGAGGCGTACGACGCCGAGGGCGACGAGCTGCGGCTGCGCTTCAGGGACGACGGGGTGTCGCTCACGCTGCACTACCGGATGCGCGGGGACGTCCTCGAGCGCTGGGTGACCGTGGGCAACGAGGGGGACGCGCGTGTGGAGCTGCTGCGCGCCGACGCGGCCACCTGGACCCTGCCCGACCGGGACGGCTGGCGACTGTCCCAGCTGCACGGCCGCTGGGCCGCCGAGTCCCTGCTGACCAGCGCCCCGCTCACGTACGGCGACAAGGTGATCGGCAGCCGCCGCGGTCACACCGGCCACCAGCACCTGCCCTGGGTCGCCCTGCACACCGACGCCGGCGAGGAGCACGGCGAGGTCTACGGCTGCGCCCTCGGCTGGTCGGGGTCCTGGCGGATCGCGGTCTCCCAACTTCCGGACGCGCGCGTCCAGATCACCGGCGGCGCCGGTTACGACGACTCGGGCCTGCTGACGCTGGCGCCGGGGGAGTCCTACACCACGCCCGTCTTCGCGGGCCTGTGGAGCGACGGCGGCTTCGGCGGCGCCAGCCGCGCCTGGCACGCCTACCAGCGGGCCCACGTCATCCCGGACGCGGACCGGGACCGGCCCGTCCTGTTCAACTCCTGGGAGGCCACCACCTTCGACATCTCCGAGGAGCAGCAGGCGACCCTCGCCCGGCGGGCCGCCGCGATCGGTGTCGAGCTGTTCGTGGTCGACGACGGCTGGTTCGGCGCCCGTACCAGCGACCGGGCCGGGCTCGGCGACTGGACGCCCAACCCCGACCGCTTCCCGAACGGCCTGAAGCCGCTCGCGGACTATGTGCACGCCCTCGGTATGCAGTTCGGCATCTGGGTCGAACCGGAGATGGTCAACCCGGACAGTGACCTGTACCGGGCCCACCCCGACTGGGTGCAGTACCAATCCGGGCGCGAGCGGACGGAGTTCCGCAACCAGCTCGTCCTCAACCTCGCCCGCGAGGACGTCCAGGAGTACCTCTGGCAGCAGCTGGACGGCCTCCTGTCCAGCGCCCCCGTCGACTATGTGAAGTGGGACTTCAACCGCTGCTTCACCGACGCCGGGTGGCCGGGCGAGCCGTATCCGCAGCGGCTGTGGGTGGACCACGTCCGCGCCTTCTACGCGCTCCTCGACCGGCTGCGGGCGGCGCATCCCGGTGTGGCGTTCGAGTCCTGCTCGGGCGGCGGCGGCCGGATCGACCTCGGCGTGATGAGCCGCACGGACCAGGTGTGGACCTCCGACAACACCGACCCGCTGGACCGGCTCGCCATCCAGCACGGCTTCAGTCAGATCCACCCCGCGCGGGTGATGGCCGCCTGGGTCACCGACAGTCCGAACACCCAGCTCAACGGGAGGGTCAGCAGCCTGCGCTTCCGGTTCGTGAGCGCCATGGCCGGGGTGCTTGGCGTCGGCGGCGACCTCTCTGAGTGGACGGAGGAGGAACTCGCCGAGGCACGCCAGTGGGTGGAGCTGTACAAGGAGATCCGCCCGGTCGTGCAGCAGGGCGACCTGTACCGGCTGCGACCGCCGGAGGGCGGGCTGAGCGCGGTGCAGTACACCCTCGGGGACGAGTCGGTCGTGCTGGCGTGGCTCCAGGCGCAGCGGTACGGCGAGCCGGTCCCGGCGGTGCGGCTGCGCGGCCTCGATCCGACGGCGTCGTACGAATGCCGCGAAACGGGCGAAGTCCACCGAGGTGCCGTGCTGCTGCACCATGGACTGGACACCCGCCTGCGTGGCGATCTGGATGCGGCCGTTGTCCGCCTGCGCCGCATCTGATGCTTGTGCCCCAATTGGGCTCTTTGTGGTAACCAGGCCTGAAATAGAGGGTCATGGAGGTACGTTCCGTGAGGAGCGTCATATCCATGACTGTCCGTCACGCGTCATGTCCACGTAATCGGTAGGGATTTCCGGGGAATTGAAGAGTGACCCCGGAGGGGGCTCACGGAGGGTGACAGGGGTTACCCAAAACGGATCAAGCCAAACGCGGTCGACGGGAACCACTCGCTTGTCCGTTCGCGCCCCGCTCGCTTACCTTCGCCACCACTCCGGACGGAACGCCGAATCCTGCCGCCGCCCGGGGCCCGCAGACACTCACCCGTGCACGGCAGGAGCGGGGGACCCACCAGGCAACACTGCCTGTTCCGGTCTCCGGAACGGCTCGGGGTGAAGCCGCGCCGCGCGCGGCCGGGCAGCTCCAGTCCGAACCCGACAGCTCACCTCGCAGGCGCCGGAGAGGAACTCGCCATGCCCGCGAAGGGTAAGCACCGCCGTCCCAAGAACCGGCGTTTCACCCGCTCGATCGCCGTCGCCGGAACCGGCGGCGCCGCGCTGGCCCTGCCCCTCATGGGAGCCGGCGGCGCCCATGCCGCCACGGCGTCCACCGCCAAGGAGTCCGCCCCCAAGGGGGCCGTCCAGGCCGTGCCGGTGGCCCAGAAGGAGACCTCCGCGGCCCGGTCGGGCGTGCACACCTACACGGTGCGGGCCGGTGACTACCTCTCGAAGATCGCCGACGAGCAGAACGTGAGCGGCGGCTGGCACCGGCTCTACGCGGACAACCGCGAGGCCGTCGGCAGCGATCCCTCGCTGATCCACCCCGGTCTGAAGCTGAGCATCGGCAAGCGGGCCGCGCACACCGGCACCGAGTCCGCCACGTCCACCCGACCCTCCGCCTCGCAGTCCACGCCCCGGTCCGCGACCCGCTCGGACACGCGGTCCTCCGTGGCGTCGGCCGCCTCCACCGGCTTCACCCTCCCGGTCGTGGGCGCCACCATAGGAACCGGTTACCACGTGCCGGGCGGCATGTGGTCCAGCGGCTACCACACGGGCGTCGACTTCGTCGTCCCGACCGGCACCCCGGTCAAGGCCGTGGGGGCTGGCACGGTCGTCTCCGCCGGCTGGGGCGGCGCCTACGGCAACCAGGTCGTGATCAGGCTCGCCGACGGCCACTACGCGCAGTACGGCCACCTGTCCTCCATCTCCGTCTCGGCCGGCCAGACGGTGACGGTGGGGCAGCGGCTCGGTCTCTCCGGCGCGACCGGCAACGTGACCGGCCCGCACCTGCACTTCGAGATCCGCACCACCCCGAACTACGGCTCGGACGTGGACCCGGTCGGCTACCTCCGCTCGCACGGCGTCGCCGTCGCCTGATCCACGGGCCGCTCAGGTCGCCGAAGGCCGGACCCCCGATCCCCGGGTCCGGCCTTCGGTGCGTCCCGTGTTGGCGTATTCCCGTCTGGCGCATGTCGGCGAAGTGGGTTATCTCACCGCCCGTCAAGCCTTTATTACGGTCGCGTAGGTCACATCGGAAGGTGAATCATGGTCCGATGTGGCAGACGATTCGAAGAGTGACAACAGATCAGTGATCGGGTCGTACGTGGCGGTGGGGGACAGCTTCACCGAGGGCGTGGGCGACCCTGGCCCCGACGGGGCGTTCGTCGGCTGGGCCGACCGGTTCGCGGTGCTGCTCGCGGACCGGCGGCCCGAGGGCGACTTCAGGTACACCAACCTCGCGGTACGCGGCAGGCTGCTCGACCAGATCGTGGCCGAACAGCTCCCGCGAGCCGTCGAACTCGCCCCGGACCTGGTGTCCTTCTGCGCGGGCGGCAACGACATCCTCCGCCCCGGCACCGATCCCGACGAGGTGGCCGAGCGCTTCGAGCTGGCGGTGGCACAGCTCGCCTCCGTCGCCGGCACGGTCATGGTGACGACCGGCTTCGACACCCGTGGCGTGCCCGTGCTCAAGCATCTGCGCGGCAAGATCGCCACGTACAACGGCCATGTCCGGGCCATCGCCGACCGGTACGGCTGTCCCGTCCTCGACCTGTGGTCCCTGAGGGCCGTCCAGGACCGGCGGGCCTGGGACCACGACCGGCTGCACCTCTCACCCGAGGGGCACACGCGCGTGGCCCTGCGCGCGGGCCAGGTGCTCGGCCTCGAGGTCCCGGCCGACCCGGAGCAGCCCTGGCCCCCGCTCCCGGCCCGGGGCGCCCTCGACATCCGCCGCGACGACGTGCACTGGGCCCGCGAGTACCTGGTCCCGTGGATCGGCCGCCGTCTGCGCGGGGAGTCCTCCGGCGATCATGTGACGGCCAAGGGCGCGCTGTCCCCGGACGACATCAGGACGCGCATCGCCTCGGTGGCCTGACCGGGGCTCCGGGCGGGGCCGGCGGCGCCGCCCCGCCCGGAGCGCTAACGCCCGGTCAACGCCTCCCGTGACACCCCCAGTTCGCGGGCCAGTGCCTCGTCGACCCACTCCTGGGTCCGGGACCGGGGCACCGCGCCCGCGTAGGAGGTCAACTGGACGGCGAGGCCGTCGAGCAGAGCCGTCAGGCGCAGGGCCGCGGCGGCCGGGTCCGGGCAGACGAACTCTCCCGCGTCGACACCCTCGGCGATGACCTCGGCGATCGCCGCCTTCCACTGCCGGTCCAGATCCCGGGTGACCTCCCGCAGGGCGGGCTCGCGCAGCGCCACCGCCCAGCCCTCGATCCACAGCCGCCAGCCCTTGGCCTGACCGGTGGGCGCGTACCAGCGCACGGCGGCCCGCAGTCGGCGCAGCGCGGAGGTACGGCGCCCCAGCAGCCCCCGCAGATGCGCCAGATCGCCCTCGGCAGCGTGCGCGAAGGCGGCGGCGACCAGCTTCTCCTTCGTCGAGAAGTGGTACAGCACCAGCGCGTTGCTCACGCCGAGCGCCGAGGCCACGTCGGCGATCCGCACCGCCGCCACACCCCGCGCCTCGATCTGCTCGACGGCGGCCCGCAGCAGTTCCCCCCGCCGTTCCGCCACGCTCAACCGCACTCTCGCCACGCGGTCACCCTAATCGGTCGCCCGGGCGCCGCAGCGACACGGTCCGGCCGTCCGGTCAGCGGTACCACCCGAAACGTTCCGTGATCACCGGCAGCCGGTCGGCCACGATGGCGTGCGCGGCGGCCCGGGGAGTCGTCCCTTCGGCCTCCGCGCGCGCCAGCATCAGATCGACCAGGGCGCGCATCGAACGCCGGATGTGGGCGAACGCCTCCTCCGCGTCCGGGCCGACGTCCCCGAACAGCGTCCACCACCACCAGGCGTTGGTGCCGGAGTTGACCACCACGTCCGGCAGCACGGTCACCCCACGCGCGGACAGCGCCTCCTCCGCCTCCGGCAGCACCGGCATGTTGGCCGCCTCGACGATCCAGCGTGCGGTGATCCGGTCCTGGTCGGCCGCGTCGATCGCGTACGACACCGCCGCCGGCACCAGCACCTCCGCCTCGGCGGACAGCCAGGCCCCGCCGGGCAGTTCACGGTCGCCGGGCCGCAGCACGGCGCGGTCCACGGTGCCGTACGCGTCCCGCGCGGCGAGCAGCGCCTCGACGTCCAGGCCGGCCGGATTCGCGATCGTTCCCTTGATGTCCGCGACGGCCACGATCCGCAGACCCGCGCGCGCGAGGAAACGCGCCGTCGCCCCGCCCATGGTGCCCAGCCCCTGCACCGCCACCCGAGTCCCCGCGCGGGGCACCCCGGTCCGGTCCAGGGCGGCGAGCACCGACTCGGCCACCCCGCAGCCGCCCGCCAGTTCGTCCAGGCCGATGCCGTCCACCTCGACGGCGAAGGCCTCCGCCAGCCGCCGCCGGGCCGCCGCCTCGTCGTCGAGCAGCGGGTACACGGCCTGCACGGACGACACCAACCCCGCCTCGGCCGCCGCCCGGTCGACCAGGTCCTGGGTGAGACCGAGGTCCTCGCCCGTGGTCCAGCAGCTCTCGATGTACGGCCGCATCGCACGCAGGTAGCGCACCAGCAGCCCGTACGCCCCCGGGTCCCGCGGATCGCAGTCGATGCCTCCCTTGGCGCCGCCCAGCGGTACGTACCGGCTCCCCGGGTCGTAGTGCAGGGCCTCCTTCATCGTCATGCCGCGGGCGAGCCCGGTCACCTCCTCGAGGGTGCAGCCGGGCCGCATCCGCAGGCCCCCGCTGGCCACGCCCCGCACCAGCCGGTCGACGACCAGGAAACCCTGGCGTCCGGTGACGTGGTCCGTCCAGACCAACGACATCAGGGGGGGCGTCATACGGGCTCCTGGAGGCTACTGAACAGCTGGTCAGTACGGGGGAAGTGTCCGACAGTATCGGGGCTCCGGTGGGCGGGCAAGCGGAACCGGACCCCGGCCGTCCCCGGTCGCCGGGGCGGCCGACCATAATGGATGACCTCGCCGACTCCACCTGGAGGTACCGTGACCGGATTGGGTTCCCTGAGCTCCGGGCTCCGCGCGCTGCGGCCCGCGGCCTTCGGCGCGGACCCCGGCGGTGAGCGCCTCGCGCGCATCCGCAGATCGCCCCACTTCAAGGACGGCGTCTTCCAGAACCCCGGAGGCACCGCCCGGACCCGGCCCTCCGGTTCCACCCTGGACTTCGCGAAGGTCTTCTTCGACAAGGAGACCCGTCCCCGGCGCTCCCCGCAGGGCACGGTTCCGGTGCACCCCACCACCGTCGCCGACCTCGCCAAGCCGCCCGCCACCGGCCTCAGGCTGACCTGGATGGGGCATTCCAGCGTGCTCGCGGAGATCGACGGACAGCGCGTGCTGTTCGACCCCGTCTGGGGCGAGCGATGCTCCCCGTTCCCGTTCGCCGGACCCAAGCGGCTGCACCCGGTGCCGCTGCCCCTGGCCGCGCTCGGCCCGGTCGACGTCGTGGTCATCTCCCACGACCACTACGACCATCTGGACATGCCGACGATCAAGGCGCTGGCCGGGACGGACACCCTCTTCGCCGTCCCGCTCGGTGTCGGCGCCCACCTCGAACAGTGGGGCGTGTCCGAGGGCCGGCTGCGGGAGCTGGACTGGCACGAGGCGACCGAGGTCGGCGGCCTCACCCTGACCGCGACCCCCGCCCGCCATTTCTGCGGCCGCGGCCTGCGCAACACCCAGCACACCCTCTGGGCCTCCTGGGCCGTCGCCGGCCCCGAGCACCGGATCTATCACAGCGGCGACACCGGATACTTCGACGGCTTCAAGGGCATCGGCGCCGACCACGGCCCGTTCGACGCCACGATGATCCAGATCGGCGCCTACAGCGAGTTCTGGCCCGACATACACATGACGCCCGAGGAGGGCATGCGCGCCCACCTCGACCTGCAGGGCGGCCTGGCCGAATCCGGTGTGATGCTGCCGATCCACTGGGCCACCTTCAACCTGGCCACCCACGCGTGGTCGGACCCCGGCGAGGGCACCGTGGCCGCCGCCCGCGCGGCCGGCGCCCGCACCGCGCTGCCCCGCCCCGGCGAGCCCTTCGAGCCCACCGCCGAGACCGTACCGTCCCAGCCGTGGTGGCGCGGGGTGGCCCAGGCCCCGGCGGGCGGCTGGCCGGACGTGGTCGTGGAGGCGGCCGTGAAGGCCACCGCCGACTCGGCGGCCAGGGCGCAGGCCGACACGGCCGGTGACGCCCCCGGCGGCACGGCCGAGGACGAAGGGGACCCGGAGACCGTTCCGGCGGGCTGAGCACACCGGATCCGCGAGGGCCGGGGAGTCATGTGGACTCCCCGGCCCTCGTCGTCTCTTCCCGACCGTATTGGACCAGTCTGGACCGTTAATGCGCGGCCCTTTTCGGTGCACCCGGCCGGGTTATCGGTCTGTCGTACGAGAGCTCATACCAGAGCGGGACCATCTCCGGGGGACTTTGTCAACTGCCCACCGCACATGATGCAGAGGCGACTACGGTGAGTGTCCGTTGCACGACGCAGGGCCGCGACGGGCCCGACGGACCAGTACGAGGACCAGTACGAGGACACCCATGTCTCACCTCCGCGCACCGGCCGCGCGTGCCGACCGCCGTGAGGGCGGCCGGCACGGGCGGCCGGTCGCCCGCCCCGTTCCCGCACTGCCCGAGACCCCCATACGGCCACAGCTCCTGCGCCTCGCGGTGCTGCCGCCCGTCGCGGTCGCCCTCAGCGCCAGCGCGGCCGTCCTGGTCACCGTCCGCTCCGCCGCGGTCCGCCCCGGCCCCACCCTGTGGGCCGTGCTCGCCGGAGCGGTCTCGGTGACCGTCGCCGGCATCCTGATCGCCGCCGTCGCCGCCGACCGGGCCGCCCGCTCGGTGAGCGACCGGGTCGGCGCCCTGCGCCGCAGCGCCGCCCGCGGCGAGGCCGATCTGCGGACCCTGGTCGAGTCGCTGCGGAGCGGCGAGAACCCGCCCCCGCGAGGGACGCGCGGCGGGCCCCCGAAGGACGCCGACGACCTCGAACTGCTCGCCGCCGACCTCGCCCGCGCCCACGACGGCGCCGTCACCGCCGTCGTCCAGGCGGCCCAGCTCTCCAGCCGGGCGGGCAGCGAACAGAAACTCGAGGTCTTCGTCAACCTCGCCCGGCGGCTGCAGTCCCTGGTGCACCGGGAAATCTCGATCCTCGACGAGCTGGAGAGCGAGATCGAGGACCCCGACCTGCTCAAGGGACTCTTCCACGTCGATCACCTCGCCACCCGCGTCCGGCGGCACGCCGAGAACCTCGCGGTGCTCGGCGGCGCCGTCTCCCGGCGGCAGTGGAGCCACCCGGTCCCCATGACAGAGGTGCTGCGCTCGGCCATCGCCGAGGTCGAGCAGTACTCACGGGTCCGGTTGGTCCCGCCCGTCGACGGCCGGCTGCGCGGCCACGCCGTCGCCGACGTCATCCACCTGCTGGCCGAACTCGTCGAGAACGCCACGCTGTTCTCCGCCCCGAACACCCAGGTGCTGCTCCGCGCCAACCTCGTCACCTCCGGCCTCGCCGTGGAGGTCGAGGACCGCGGCCTCGGCATGCCGGTGGAGGAGCAGACCAGGATGAACGCCCTGCTCGCCGACCCCGACCAGGTCAACGTCGCCAGCCTGCTCGCGGACGGGCGCATCGGCCTCTACGTGGTCTCGCAGCTCGCGCGGCGGCACGGCATCACCGTCCGGCTGCAGACCAACATCTACGGAGGCGTGCAGGCCGTCCTCGTCGTGCCCCAGGAACTCCTGGGCACCGCACCGGACGACACGCCGGGCGCGGGACACGTGGGCACGGGGCAGACCCCGGTGCCGCCGCCCGCGCCGGTCGCCCAGCGGCCGCCGCGGCCCGGTGCCGTCCGGCAGACCGGTCCCCAGGACACCGCCGCGGAGCATCCGACCGGTCCGGGACGGCACGCGCACCGCGGGCCGGCCGGGGCGGACGACGGCGCACCCGTACCCGCGCCGGCACCGCTGCCGGTGCGCGGTGCCCACGAGGCGCGCCCCACACCCGCGCGGGCCACCCCCGGCATCCGGCCCGACGAGCGACGCAGCATCGCGGAGAACACGGGCGCGTCCCCCGTCCCGCGCGGCGGCGGCACGGTGCGCGGCACCATGGGCAAGCCCCAGCTTCCCCGGCGCCGTGCGCAGGAGCACATCGCGCCCCAGCTGCGGGGCGGCCCGGCCCCCCGCCAGGACGGCGACACCCTCGAAGGCCACGACCCCGGCCTGATGGCGGCGTTCCAACGGGGGATCGGCCTGGCGGAGGCGCAGCAGCACCTGGAAGAGGCCGAAGCCCACTCGGGGCAGGCGGAGACAGACCGTACCGAGCCGGTCTCCTTCCTGGCCCAGGCCCGCCCGCACGCCCCCGGAACCCCTGCCGGTCTCCGGCCCGACGGGAGCGCACCGGCCGGATGACCTCCCCCTGTAGCCCAGCCCCTACCCCAACCGCTCCCGCAGACCTTCGTACCCTTCGTACCCCAAGGAGTCGATCCACCATGGCGAGCGATGCGCCGACCGCCCAGGTATCCGACCTCGACTGGCTGTTGAGCGGACTCGTCCAGCGCGTACCGCACACCACCAGCGCGGTGCTGCTGTCCTGCGACGGGCTGGTGAAGTCCGTCCACGGCCTCGATCCCGACAGCGCCGACCACATGGCCGCCCTCGCCTCCGGTCTGTACTCGCTCGGCCGCAGCGCCGGCGTCCGGTTCGGTGACGGCGGAGAGGTCCGGCAGGTCGTCGTCGAACTCGACTCCACCCTGCTGTTCGTCACCACCGCCGGCTCCGGCACCTGCCTGGCCGTGCTGGCCGGCCGCGAGGCCGACGCGGCCGTGCTCGGCTACGAGATGGCCATGCTGGTCAAGAGCGTCCGCCCCTACCTGGTGACAGCGCCCCGCCGGCACTCCGTCGAACCCCCGGCGACGAGGCCTTGAGCGCGGCCGCGGCCGGCGACGGGCCCTGGCTCGACGACGCGGCCGGACGGCTGGTGCGCCCCTTCACGGTCAGCAACGGCCGCACCCGGCCCACCATCGCTCTCGACCTGATGTCGCAGGTGATGGCCACCGGAGCCACCCCTCTCGGCTACCTCGGCCCCGAACACGCCCAGGCGCTCGAACTGTGCCGGGCGCCCGTCCCGGTCGCCGAGGTCGCCGCGCATCTGGGGCTCCCGGCGGCGGTCACCAAGGTGCTGCTCTCCGACCTCGTCGACTGCGGGGCGCTCACCACCAAGCCCCCCGCCTTCCACCACAACCCCACTGACCGGTCCCTTCTGGAGGCAGTGCTCGATGGACTACGACGACAGCTCTGACCCGTTCCCCACCGCACTGAAGATCCTGGTGGCCGGAGGGTTCGGGGTGGGCAAGACCACCTTCGTGGGCGCGGTGAGCGAGATCGCGCCGCTCAGCACGGAGGAACTGCTCACCACGGTCAGCGCCGCGACCGACGACCTCCACGGCATCGAGAACAAGGTCGAGACCACGGTGGCGATGGACTTCGGCCGTATCACCCTGGATCCGCAACACGTGCTGTACCTGTTCGGCACGCCCGGGCAGGAGCGGTTCTGGTTCATGTGGGACGAGCTGTCCGAGGGGGCGCTCGGCGCCGTCATCCTGGCCGACACCCGCCGCCTGGAGCAGTGCTTCGCCGCGGTCGACTTCTTCGAGGAGCGCGGACTCGGCTTCATCGTCGCCGTCAACGAGTTCGACGGGTCGTACCGCTACGACCCCGAGGAGGTGCGCGCCGCCATCGACCTCGACCCCCGGATCCCGGTCGTCCGCTGCGACGCCCGTATCTCCTCCTCCGGCGTGCAGACCCTGCTCACCCTCGTACGCCACCTCATCGCCCATGCCCCCAGGCACGCACCGAGCCACGGCGCCCCCATGTCACCCGGGGCCCGGTCATGAGCTACGACCCGCCGCGCCCGGTCAGGGGCCTGCTGCTGACCCCCGAGGACAGGGAGGCCCCCGCCCGCGTCCGGCGGCTGGACCGGCTCGGCCTGGGGGAGCGCCCCGAGCCCGCCCTCGACGCCTTCGCTGCGCACCTCGCGGAGCTCGCCGACGCGCCGTACGCGATGGTCAACTTCATAGGCGAGGAAGGACAGTTCTTCGCGGGCCTGCGCACGCCGGTCACCGGGCCGCGTCCGAAGGCCGACGGCACGCGGCCCGAGGTCGGCCGCCGGCTGCCGCGCGACCACGGTTTCTGCCCCCATGTGGTGGTGCGCCGCAAGGCACTGGTCCTGGAGGACGTCCGCGACTATCCGCGGTTCGCGTGCAACCCGGTCGTGGACGAGTTCGGCATCCACTCGTACCTGGGCGCCCCGCTCCTCGACAGCACCGGGATGACGCTGGGCACCGTGTGCGTCGCCGACGTCACCCCCCGGCGCTGGGGAAAGGCGGGCCTGGAGGCCATCAAGGCGCGGGCCGCGGAACTCGCCGTACGACTCGAACGGGGCGCGGACGACGGGCTTGACGCTGTGACGGTCGTGTGAAGCCGAGCTGTGGCGCCGCTTAAGAAATCCTCGATGGACCCGGTGCGCCTCGTAGGGCAGATTGCTGTGCGAATCCACTCCTCTCCCCGGACGCGGGTGCCTCTGGCATGCCGTGGACCGGGACCGCACCCACAGGAGCCGTAGCGTTGAAGGCGCTGGTCAAGGAAAAGGCGGAGCCCGGGCTGTGGCTCACGGACGTGCCCGAGCCCGCCGTCGGTCCCGGTGACGTGCTGATCAAGGTCCAGCGGACCGGGATCTGCGGCACCGATCTGCACATCCGGTCCTGGGACGGCTGGGCGCGGCAGGCGATCAGCACCCCGCTCGTGGTCGGGCACGAGTTCGTCGGCCAGGTCGTGGACACCGGCCGGGACGTCACGGACGTCCGGATCGGCGACCGGGTCAGCGGCGAGGGCCACCTGGTGTGCGGCAAGTGCCGCAACTGTCTGGCCGGGCGCCGTCACCTGTGCCGGGCCACCGTCGGGCTCGGCGTGGGCCGCGACGGGGCGTTCGCCGAGTACGTCGTCCTGCCCGCCGCCAACGTCTGGGTGCACCGCGTCCCCGTCGACCTCGACGTCGCCGCGATCTTCGACCCGTTCGGCAACGCCGTGCACACCGCGCTGTCCTTCCCGCTGGTCGGCGAGGACGTCCTGATCACCGGCGCCGGCCCGATCGGCCTGATGGCCGCCGCCGTGGCCCGGCACGCGGGCGCCCGGAACGTGGTGATCACCGACGTCAGCGAGGAGCGGCTCGACCTCGCCCGCAAGACCGGCGCGACCCTCGCCCTGAACGTCTCCGGCGCCACCATCGCCGACGGCCAGCGGGAACTGGGCCTGCGCGAGGGCTTCGACATCGGCCTGGAGATGTCCGGCCGCCCCGAGGCCCTGCGGGACATGATCGCCAACATGACGCACGGCGGCCGCATCGCCATGCTCGGCCTGCCCGCCGAGGAGTTCCCGGTCGACTGGGCCCGGATCGTCACCAAGATGATCACCATAAAGGGCATCTACGGCCGGGAGATGTTCGAGACCTGGTACGCGATGTCGGTGCTGCTGGAAGGCGGCCTCGACCTCGCGCCCGTGATCACCGGCCGGTACGACTACCGGGACTTCGAGGCGGCGTTCGCCGACGCGGCGAGCGGCCGCGGCGGGAAGGTCATCCTCGACTGGACCGCGTGACCTCCTCTCCGTACGCCCCCACCGCGAGCACCCCCAGGAGCTTCCCCGTGTTCGACTCCGTGCGCGACGACCTGCGCGCCACCCTCGACGAGATCCGCGCCGCCGGCCTGCACAAGCCCGAGCGTGTGATCGGCACCCCGCAGTCCGCGACCGTCAACGTCACCGCCGGCGGCCGACCCGGCGAGGTCCTCAACTTCTGCGCCAACAACTACCTCGGCCTCGCCGACCACCCCGAGGTCGTCGCCGCCGCCCACGCCGCCCTGGACCGCTGGGGCTACGGCATGGCGTCCGTGCGGTTCATCTGCGGCACCCAGGAGGTGCACAAGGAGCTGGAGGCGCGGCTGTCCGCCTTCCTCGGCCAGGAGGACACGATCCTGTACTCCTCCTGCTTCGACGCCAACGGCGGTGTCTTCGAGACCCTCCTCGGCGAGCAGGACGCGGTGATCTCCGACGCCCTCAACCACGCCTCCATCATCGACGGCATCCGCCTGTCCAAGGCCCGCCGCTTCCGCTACGCCAACCGCGACCTGGCCGACCTGGAGGCGAAGCTCAAGGAGGCGTCCGACGCCCGGCGCCGCCTGATCGTCACCGACGGCGTGTTCTCCATGGACGGGTACGTCGCGCCGCTGGCGGAGATCTGCGACCTCGCCGACCGCTACGACGCGATGGTCATGGTCGACGACTCCCACGCCGTCGGCTTCGTCGGCCCGACCGGCCGCGGCACGCCCGAACTGCACGGCGTCATGGACCGCGTCGACATCGTCACGGGCACCCTCGGCAAGGCGCTCGGCGGCGCCTCCGGCGGCTACGTCGCCGCCCGCGCCGAGATCGTCGCCCTGCTGCGCCAGCGCTCACGGCCGTACCTGTTCTCCAACACCCTCGCCCCGGTGATCGCGGCGGCCTCGCTGAAGGTGCTCGACCTGCTGGAGTCGGCCGACGACCTGCGTGTCCGGCTGAACGAGAACACCGCGCTGTTCCGCCGCCGGATGACCGAGGAGGGCTTCGACGTCCTGCCCGGCGACCACGCCATCGCGCCGGTGATGATCGGCGACGCGGCCCGGGCCGGCCGCATGGCCGAACTGCTCCTCGAACGCGGGGTGTACGTGATCGGGTTCTCCTACCCGGTGGTCCCGCAGGGCCAGGCCCGCATCCGTGTCCAGCTGTCCGCCGCCCACTCCACCGAGGACGTGAACCGCGCGGTCGACGCGTTCGTCGCGGCGCGCGCCGAGCTGGAGGCCTGACCAGGGCGGACACCTGGGATAATCGGCCGCATGATCGAAGCACGGCGGCTCCACATCCTCCGTGCGGTGGCCGACCACCGCACGGTCACGGCGGCGGCCGCCGCGCTCTACCTCACCCCTTCCGCGGTCTCCCAGCAGCTGACCGCGCTGGAGCAGGAGACCGGCCACCGGCTCGTCGAGCGCAGCGCGAAGGGCGTACGGCTGACCCCGGCCGGGGAGATCCTGCTCGGCCACACCAACGCGGTCCTCGCCCAGCTGGAGCGC
Organism: Streptomyces sp. NPDC001843; assembly: GCF_042891955.1. Lineage (NCBI taxonomy): Bacteria > Bacillati > Actinomycetota > Actinomycetes > Kitasatosporales > Streptomycetaceae > Streptomyces > Streptomyces sp. NPDC001843. The sequence goes on from NZ_JBIATQ010000011.1 coordinate 20,296, forward strand.
GCGGAGGCCGAGCTGGCCGCCTACGACTCGGGGGAGGCCGGCACGGTCACCGTGGCCGCCTTCGCGACCGGCATCGCCGAGGTCGTGGCGCCGGCCGTGGCCCGTCTCGCCTCCTCGGCGCCCGGCATCCGCATCCGCGTCCAGGACGCCGAGGGCGACGCCAGCCTGCCGATGGTCCTCGACCGGCAGGTGGACGTGGCGGTCGCCGTCGAGTACCGCGGGGCGCCGCCCGCCGACGATCCCCGGCTGACCCACGTCCCGCTGTACGCCGAGCCGTTCGACGCGGTGGTCCCGGTCACCCACCGGCTGGCCGAGACCGCCGAGGTGCCCCTCGCGGACCTGGCCAAGGACCCGTGGATCGGTCCCTACCCGGGCAACCCGTGCCACGACGTGGTCGTCCTGGCCTGCGAGAGCGCCGGCTTCCAGCCCCGTCTCGAACACTCCTCCGACGACTTCCGTGCGGTCGTCGCGCTGGCCGCGGCCGATGTCGGCGTGGCCCTCGTCCCGCGCTCGGCCCTGCGCGGCATGGACCTGACGGGCGTGGTCGTCCACCCCGTCGACGGTGTGGCCCCCACCCGGCGCGTCTTCGCCGCCGTGCGGCGGGGGGCCGAGGAACACCCGCTGATCCGCCCGGTACTGGACGCACTGGCCGAGGCGGCGCGGGCGTAGGGCCGCTCGACTGTCAGTAGCAGGGGCTACGGTGCGGAGCATGCCGGACGCCGAAGACGTACGACGTATCGCCCTGTCCCTGCCGGACACCACGGAGAAGACCGCCTGGAGCATGCCCACCTTCAGGGTGGCCGGGAAGATGTTCGCCACGCTGCCCGAGGAGGAGACCTCCATAGCCGTGCGCTGCCCCAAGGAGGAGCGCGACGAGCTCGTGCTGGCCGAGCCGGAGAAGTTCTGGATCGCCGGTCACGAAGCCCAGTTCGCATGGGTCCGCGCCCGGCTCGCCGCCCTCGAGGACGAGGCCGAACTGCACGACATCCTGGCCGACTCCTGGCGCCAGGCGGCCCCGCCCCGGCTGCTGGAGGCCCACCCGGAGCTGGGACGGCCGGTCGGGGAGTGACCGTGCCACCCCCGTGCCACCCCCGTGTCATCCCCATGTCACCCTCGCGTCGCCACCGCGGCCGCCTCGAGGAAGCCCCCGATCCGCTCCCGCAGACCCGCCGCGTCCAGCCCGTGCGCGGCGACGTGCTCCGCGAGCGTCCCGTACCGGCGCAGCTCGCGGCGGCCGACACCGAGGCCCAGCACACGGTGCGGCAGATCGGACAGGGCGTCGTTCGCGGCGGCCGTCGACGTCCCGGCGAGATACGGCTCCACCAGCACGACGTCCGGACCGGCCGCCCCGGTGGCGCGGCGCAGGGCCGCCGCGTCGAAGGGCCGGACCGTCGTCGCGTAGAGAACGCTGACGTCGAGGCCTTCCGTGGCGGCGAGCACGGTGTCCAGCGTCGGCCCGACCGCGACCACCACGCCCACTCGGCCCTCGCGGACGGTGACGAACCGCTGTCCGTCGACGGGGAGCCCCCGCCGATTGGCCTGCACGGACAGACGGACGTAGACCTTGTCGTCGCCGGCGGCGACCGCGTGCCGCAGCAGCGTCTCCGCCTCGTCGGGGTGGCCGGGGACGTGCACGGTCCAGCCGTCCAGGGTGTCGAGCAGCGCCACGTCGCCGGGCGCCATGTGCGTGTACCCGCCGGCCGGCCAGTCGAAGGAGGCCGCCGCGCTCACCAGCACCGCCCCGGCGTCCTGGTGCCCGAGGTCCAGCTTGACCTGCTCGAACGGCCGCTCGATGAGAAAACTGGCGAAGGTGTGCACGACCGGCCGCAGCCCGGTGAGCGCCAGCCCTGCCGCGGCCCCCACCAGGAGCTGCTCACGGATGCCGACGTTGATCACCCGGTGCGGATGCCGGCGCGACGCCTCCGCGAAGGCGTCCACGCCGATCTCGGCCAGGACGACCGCGACCCGTGGGTCCTCGTCGAGCAGCCGGGAGACGACGGGTGCGAAACGGTCACGCATGCTGTCCATGGCGGGCAGGCCCTTCTTCGCGGGGGGTTGCTTCGAGTGTCAGGCGTACTTCGGCTCGACGCGGGCAACGACCACGTGCGGGCGGCCCGGATGCGGCGCGGTGAACGCGGCGTGCAGCGCCTCGTGGTCGCGCCCGTCCACGGTCACGGCGGACCATCCGGCCACCTCGAAGCGCGCGGCGATACCGCCGGGCCGGGCATGGATGGCGGAAGAGTTGTCGACGACGACCGTCTGCAACCGGTCCAGTCCGGCGGGCCCGGCGAAGGCGATCGCCTCGTGGTTGCTGCCCTCGTCCAGCTCGGCGTCCCCGATCAGCGCCCACACCCGCGGCTCGCCGAGCCCCTGGGCGCGCAGGCCCAGCGCCGTGCCCACGGCGATCGGCAGCCCGTGCCCCAGCGAACCGCTGCCGATCTCGGCGCCCGGCACCAGCACCCGGTCGGGGTGATGGCCGAGCGGCGAGTCGTAACCGCCGAAGCCCGGGAGCCACTTCACCGGCAGGAAGCCCTTCGCGGCGAGCACGGCGTAGTACGCCATCGGCCCGTGCCCCTTGCTCAGCAGGAACCGGTCCCGGGCCGGGTCCGCCATCCGCTCGGGCGTGACCCGCAGCACCCGGTCGTACAGCACCCACAGCACGTCCAGCGTCGAGGTCGCCGCCGGCCCGTGCTTCTCGTCGCCGGTCATCAGGCTCATCAGTTCCGGCAGGTCGGCGTAGGTGTACGTGCGCCGCTCTTCCTGGATGATCGTCATGGGAACGATCGTGCAACCTCAACCGAAGTTGAGGTCAAGCCGTCGGCCGCCGACAAAGGTGTGCGCGATCACCGACCCGAGTGCGGTATGGTTTCCGTGCGCGTTTCGACCGGGGAACTCCCAGGTCAACGAGCACCGGGACGTGGCGCAGCTTGGTAGCGCACTTGACTGGGGGTCAAGGGGTCGCAGGTTCAAATCCTGTCGTCCCGACTTTTGGAGTCGCAGCCGGAGGCCGTCTTCTCTTCGAGGAGGCGGCCTCCCGCCGTTTCCAGGGCCGATGCGGCATTTGGGTGAAAATGCTTGGACCGCGCGGTCGGCGCTGCGGGACATTGCTGTGCCATGGGACCGCGTGAATTACACAGGACGCCGCCGGGCAGGGGCTCCGTGCTCCTCGCCCTCCGCTACTACGGACGAGAACTGCGCCGCCTGAGGTGGCTGACGGTGCCCGCGATGCTGCTGCCGGCGCTGGGCAACATCGGGATCAACTACCTGGCGCCGCTGGTCGTCGCCAAGCTCGTCGGCCGTATCGCCGACGACTCCGGTGCCGGCATCGGTGCGACGCTGCCCTACGTCCTCGGCTTCGCCGGTGTGCTGCTGCTCGCCGAGGCCCTGTGGCGTGTCGGCCTGCACTGTCTGAACCGCCTGGACGCCCTCGGCATCGAGCACCTGTACATCGTCGGCATGGACGAGCTGTTCGCCAAGGACGCCGCGTTCTTCCACGACAACTTCGCCGGGTCGCTGACCAAGCGGGTGCTGAGCTTCGCCGTCCGCTTCGAGGAGTTCGTCGACACGCTGGCGTTCAACATCGTGGGCAGGTTCGTCCCGCTGGCGTTCGGCTCCGTGGTGCTGTGGCGCTACGAACCGCTGCTCGTCGTCGGACTCCTGGTGATGATCGCGCTGACGGCGGTGTGCGTGGCGCCGCTCGTCCGGCGCCGCCAGGCGCTGGTGAACCTGCGCGAGGAGGCGATCGCCCGGGTGTCGGGCCATGTCTCCGACAGCCTGATGAACATGGACACGGTCCGGGCCTTCGCCGCCGAGGACCGCGAGGCCGCCGAGCACCGTCTGCGGGTCGCTCAGTCCCGGCGGCTCACGCTGAGGTCGTGGGACTACGGCAACCTGCGCATCGACACGCTGGTCGCTCCGATGTCCGTGCTGACCAACGTGCTGGGCCTGCTGCTCGCGGTCACGCTCGGCGGGGGCGAGCACGGGGTGGAGGCGGTCGTGGTCGCCTTCACGTACTACACCAACGCGACGCGGATCATGTTCGAGTTCAACCAGATCTACCGCCGTCTGGAGAGCTCGATGACGGAGGCCGCGCAGTTCACCGAACTGCTGCTGACACCGCCGACCGTGCTCGACCCGCCCGAGCCGCAGCCGCTGCTGACGGAGGCCGCCGACATCCGTTTCGAGAAGGTGACCTTCGCCCACGCGGGCGCCGAGCCGCTGTTCCAGGGCCTCGACCTCGCGGTGCCCGACGGGGCGAAGATCGGTCTCGTCGGCCGGTCCGGTGGCGGCAAGACCACGCTCACCAGGCTGCTGCTGAGGATGACGGACATCGACGACGGCCGGATCCTGATCGGCGGCCAGGACATCAGCAGGCTCCGCCAGAAGGACCTGCGCAGTCTGATCTCCTACGTGCCGCAGGACCCGGCCATGTTCCACCGCACCCTGCGGGAGAACATCGCGTTCGCCCGGCCGGGCGCCACCGACGCCGAGATCCGCCGCGCGGCCGAGGCCGCACACGTCACGGAGTTCGCCGACGCGCTGCGGGACGGCTTCGACACCATGGTGGGCGAGCGCGGTGTGAAGCTGTCCGGCGGCCAGCGGCAGCGGGTCGCGCTCGCCAGGGCGATCCTGCGCGACGCGCCGGTCCTGCTGCTCGACGAGGCGACCAGCGCCCTGGACTCCGAGAGCGAGATCCTCGTCCAGGAGGCGCTGTGGCGGCTCATGGAGGGGCGGACGGCACTCGTGGTGGCGCACCGGCTGAGCACGGTCGCCGGCATGGACCGCCTCGTGGTCCTCGACCGCGGACGGATCATCGAGCAGGGCACGCACAAGGAACTGCTCGCCGCGGACGGCGCCTACGCCAGGCTGTGGCAGCACCAGTCGGGCGGCTTCCTCGACGACAGTCTCGCGCGGGCGGACCTGGGCGCCCTGCCGGACTGATCGGCTCCGCACCGGCCGGACGGCCCGCCCGGCTCAGGACACATGGCCCACGTACGCGAGGGCCTGCTTCAGCAGCACCCCGTGCCCGCCCGGCATCTCGCTCTGCAGGGCCGGTGACGCGGCCTCCTGCGGGCTGAACCACACCAGGTCCAGCGCGTCCTGCCGGGGGCGGCAGTCACCGGCCACCGGGACGATGTAGGCGAGGGACACGGCGTGCTGGCGCGGGTCGTGGTACGGGGTGATGCCCGCGGTGGGGAAGTACTCGGCCACCGTGAAGGGCTGCAGCGAGGCCGGGACCCGGGGCAGCGCCACCGGGCCGAGATCCTTCTCCAGGTGGCGCAGCAGGGCGTCGCGGACCCGCTCGTGGTGCAGGACACGGCCGGAGACCAGGGTCCGGCTGACCGTTCCGTCCGGCCCGATGCGGAGCAGCAGTCCGATGCTGGTGACTTCGCCGCTGTCGTCGACACGCACCGGCACGGCCTCGACATAGAGGATCGGCATGCGGGCGCGCGCCATCTCCAGCTCGTCGGAAGTCAGCCAGCCGGGCGTGGTTTCGGTCATGTCAGACATTGCTTGATCATACTTTCCGGGGATCGGATACGGCGTGGCCTCAGTCACAGAAGGGGCGGGGCGGTGACGACCCGGCGGCGGGCAGTCCGTACAGGCGGCGGGCGTTGTCCCGCCCCGTCCAGGCGGCGATCCGCAGGGCGTCGGGCAGGCTCAGCTCGTCGGCGTCCACCCGTTCCTGGAGCAGTGCGGCGAGCCCCTGGCGGAAGCACAGCGCGCCGAGGTGGTGGAATTCGGCCACACCGTACGCGTCGGAGCTGTACAGGAGTTTGCGGAACGGTGTGATCTCGAGGGCCTCCTCCAGGATCGCCCGGGACCGGGACGGGCCGGCGTGGTGGAGGGCGAGTCCGACGTCGAGGTACACCTCCTCGAAGACGGCCGTCAGATAGGCGGCCTGGCGCTGGTAGGGCCAGCAGTGCAGCAGCAGTACCGGGATGGTGCCCCGGATCAGGTGCAGCCAGTCCGTCAGGAGGGCGGGGTCGGCCCGGTGCAGCCGGATGTCGTCGTCGCCGAAGCCGGTGTGCAGCTGCAGCGGCAGGCCGAGGTCCACGGCGGTCCACAGCAGGTGGCGCACGAGCACCGGGTCGGTCAGCCGTCCTCCTCGTGTGAGCCAGTGCCGGGCCGCCTCGGTCACCTCGGAGCCGGCGGGCCGCTCCGGGGCCAGCGCGAAGCCGGTGCGGTAGGCCGCCACGGACTTCACAGCCACCACCCCGGGGCGGCGGACGGCGCTGTCCGCGGCCGCCCGGAACGCGCTCGCGTACTCGCCCGCCCCCACGCCCGCCGCGGCCACCGACTCGGCCACGCCCTCCAGCCGCACCACCTCGTGGGCCGCGCCGCCCGAGGCGTCCGCCAGCTGTGCCGGGGAGGTGACGGGATGCGGGGCGAACCCGGTGTCCACGCAGAACACCTCCACTCCCGCCGCCGTGAGGAACCGTCTGTTGACCTCGCGCCAGCCCAGCTCCGCCCGCCGGGCCGTGTAGTCGGCGGCGGGCGTGTGCCGGGGCAGGTCCAGCAGGGGAGCGCAGTGCCTGCGTACGGCCACTCCGGCCGGCGTGTCGAAGGGGGAGACGTCGCTTCCGGGCCGGGCCCGTCCCTCGGTGAGCAGGGAGGCGAACGCGTCGGGACCGAGATCTGCGGTGCGGGCGCCGTGGCAGTGGTGGTCGACCAGGGGAAGCGCGGCGAGCGCCTCCTCGACCGGTCCGGACGCGGGGCCGGGCACGGTCAGTACTTCCAGCGGTAGGCCGTCGCCACGTGAGCGTCGTCCAGCCCGTCCACGGCGGCGGCCTCCCCGAGGCGTACGGCGGCCACCGCGTCGGCCAGCACATCCCCGAGCGCCGCCCGCAGCACCTCGTCACCGCGGAACTCGGCGACGGCCTCCGGCAGCGAGGTGGGCAGCCGGCGCACCCCCCGCGCCGCCGCCTCCTCGGCGTCGAACCGTGCCGGGTCCCCGGTGGTCTCCGCGGGCAGGGCCGCCGCCGACGCCACGCCGTCGAGCCCGGCGGCGATGACGCAGCCGAGGGCCAGATAGGGGTTGGCGGCCAGGTCGACGGGCTTGACCTCCAGGTTCGCCGCCTGCTCCTGGTGCCCCGTCGTACCGGTGACGACCCGCACCGCGGCCTCCCGCCGCTCACGGCCCCAGACGGTGAACACCCCCGCCCACTGCGAGGGCTTGAGCCGGAGGTAGCTGGCCGGGCTGGGCGCGGTGACCGCCGTGAGGGCGGGCAGGTGCGCGAGGATCCCGGCCGCGAAGGACTCGGCGTCCGCCGTCATGCCGTACGGCCCGGGACCGGAGGTGTGCAGATTGCGGCCGTCGCGCCAGCAGGACAGGTGCAGATGGCCGCCGTTGCCGACGCCCTCGGCGGACACGGCCGGCGCGAAGGAGACGCGCAGACCGTGCCGCCGGGCCACCGCCCGGACGGTCTGCCGCACCAGCACGCTCCGGTCGGCCGCCGCGACCGGGTCCAGCGCGCCCACGGACAGCTCGAACTGCCCGGCCGCGTACTCGGGATGGAACTGCTCCACGTCGATGCCCTGCGCGGCGCAGGCCGCCAGCAGGTCGGCGCCGTACTCGCTCAGCTCGATCTGCCGGACGGCGCCGTAGGCGGGGCCGGACACCGCCGGGACGAACTCCCCGTCGGACTCCGGGCCGGCACCGACGGCCCATTCGACCTCGACGGCAGCGCGGAAGGTGATGCCGTGCCGTTCGGCGGCCTCCGTGACGATCCGGCGCAGGAACGTCCGCGAGCACCCGGGGTGCCGCTCGCCCTCCTGGGTGATCCGGTCGACCGGGGCCCACGCCCAGCCGGGCTGCCCGGCCAGCACCACCAGGTGTTCGAGGTCCGGGTACAGGCGCAGGTCGCCGTCCGGGGAGCCGAGGACAGCGGTGGTGACGATGGAGTCGTCGGCCAGGAAGGTGTCGAACACCGGCGACATACCCACCCCCCAGGCCGCCGCCGCGGACAGCCGGGCCGCCGGGACCGTCTTCACCCGGCCGATGCCCGCGGTGTCGACATAGGACAGCACGACGCCGTGCACGCCACGCCCGGTCAGTTCGGCGGCGAGCGCGGTGGCCCGCTGGACTTCGCCGGGACGCCCGCCCGGCACCGGGTCGGCAAGGGTGGTCATCGGCGTTCCTCCTCGACGGACAAGGGATCTGCGTGGGGCCTGGGTCAGGTTTTCACGGCCACCCCGGCGAACCGCGGTACCACGGCCGGACGACGGGGCCCGGCACGGCCCGGTTCGGGGTCCGTACGCCGTATGAGGAACACTTGGCCGACGTACACCCGACCCCGACCGGAAGCACGACATGCCCGCCACCCCCGAGTCCCTCCCCGTCGACCCGGGCCTCCCGGCCGGACCCGCCGACATCCGGCTCGTCGTCACCGACATGGACGGCACACTCCTGGACGACGACAAGCGGATCCCGGACGGACTGTGGCCGATGCTGGCCGAACTACGCCGGCGCGGTGTGCTGTTCAGCCCGGCGAGCGGCCGCCAGTACGCCACCCTGGCCCGGCAGTTCGCCGAGGTCGCCGACGGCATGGTGTTCATCGCGGAGAACGGCACCTACGTCGTCCGGGACGGCGTCGAGCTCAGCTCGGACCCGCTGCAGGGGCCGGTCGTGGCCGCTCTGGCGCGCGCCGTACGGGGGCTGGTGGCCGACGGCGTGGACGTGGGCGCCGTGGTCTGCGGCAAGCGGTCCGCCTACGTGGAGCGGACCGACGAAGCCTTCCTCGCCGAGGTCCGCAGGTACTACGTGGAGAACCGGATCGTCGAGGACCTCACCGCCGTCGACGACGAGGTGCTCAAGGTGGCCCTGTTCGACTTCGGCTCCGCCGAGCGGACCACCGCGCCCGCGCTGCAGGCCTTCACCGCCACCCACCAGGTCGTCGTCTCCGGTGAGCACTGGGTCGACGTCATGAACGCCACCGCCAACAAGGGCGCCGCCCTGCGCGGGCTGCAGCGGGAGCTGGGCATCACCCCCGCGCAGACCATGGTGTTCGGCGACTACCTCAACGACCTGGAGATGCTGGACGCGGCCGACTGGTCCTTCGCCGTGGCGGGCGCCCACCCCGAGGTCGTCCGCCGGGCCCGCCACCTCGCCCCGTCCAACAACGACAACGGGGTGCTGCGCACCGTCGCCCGTGTGCTCGGCATCTGAGTCGACCATGCGGTGCGCCTGAGTACCCGGGCTCATGTGCGGTGGGCCCGGCCCAGCCGGAGACTGCGCCCATGCCATCCGGTTGGTGGCCGCGGGCGACCCGCATCTGTTCCCGGACACCGGAACCGAACGTCGTTGTCAGGGGCGGCGAGGGAGCCCGGGTCCCCCTCGGCGGCCGAGAGCGGGAGACACTCGGGCTGATCGCCGAGGGCTGTCCGACCAGGAGATCTCCCGTCGGCTGACGGTGAGCCCGGAGACGGTCAAGACCCACGTGGGCAACGTCCTGGCGAAGCCGAACGCCAACAACCGCACCCATGCGGTGGTTCTCGCGTACGAGACGGGCGTTCCACGCGGCGGGCGACGAGCGTCACTCCGCCCGCCGCGTACGCCGCCACGCCCCGCCGTACGGTCGCAGGGCGATCAGGGACAGGGCCACGGGCCGGCCGAAGTCGAGGACGCTGGAGGCCTGTCGAGGATGGTGGCCGGCTCGCGGGCGTCGGCCTGCAGGTACTCCGTGCTCCGGGGTGCCGCGCAGCAGGGCGCTCGCGTGGGCCAGCACGATCGGGTCGTTGTCGACGTAGACGCGACCTGCGAGCAGTCTTGCACGATCATGCGGCGCGGCGGAGGCTGTCTTCGGTCACCTGTTTGTCCAGGGCCGCGCGCACCAAGCCGGCCGCGAGCACGGCGGGTTCGGTGTCGCCGGCGAGCTCCAGCAGCCGGCCGGGGTCCTTCGGCAGCCCCAGCCGTTCGGCCCCGGAGAGCGCCTTGCCGTCCAGGTACGGCGCCACCTCCCGCCACACCTGCTGCACCTCGCGCAGGAAGATGTCGGCGCCCGCGGGCCCCAGCCCCGGTATCTCCTGCAGCAGGCGCCTGAGTTCGCCGACGTCGCCGCCCGCCTCGGCGCGCATCCGTCGTAGGTCGCCGCCCCACCGCTCGATCAACAACTCGGCTCCGTCGCCGAGTTGGGTGGCGGTGCGTTCGTCGTAGCGCCGATAGCCGCCCCGGCCCAGCGCGTCCACCCGGTCCTGCCAGTCGGCGTCGGCCGTCCGGCGGGGGGTGTCGAGGCCCGACTCGTGCAGGGCGCGGGCCGCGGCGACCGCGACCGAGGCGCGGATCCGGGCGCTGAGCAGGACGGCCAGCACCAGCAGCCGGTACAGCGGCTGAGGCGTGTCCTTCAGCCGGATCCCCGCCTCCTGCGCGTACGTCCGCCCGTACGCGGAGACCAGTTCGGCGAGGATCCGTCCCGACCGTTCGGCGCTGCTCATGGCTACGGCTTGAGCGGGTCGTGTCCGAGCGTCATCAGCTGGTGCCGGCGGCGGGTGTCCTCTGGGGAGTTCTCCGGCTCCGGCTCGTTCTCCAGGTCCACCAGGTCGGTGACCCGGTCCACGACCTTGTACATCACACGGATGTCGTCGTCGTCGAGGTCCGTGCGCCGCTTCTGCAGGATCGCGAGCACATGTTGCCCGGTGGGCGTGCCCGCGTCCTCGGGCAGCGGCTCCGCGTCCTCGTCCGCGTCGCGCACCCGCAGCCAGGCGGCGAGCTCCGCCGAGGTCATGTTCACCACGCGGTGGAAGTCCTCCCACAGCGCGTCCATTTCCAGGGCGTCGGCCATGCCGTGTCCCCTTCCGTACGTACGTGTGCTTCAGCGCGTGGCCCCGGGCCGCTCACTTGTCGTCGCGCGGCCAGTTCTCGGCCTCGAACATCCAGCGCTGCTTCTCCAGGTCGGCGGTGATGCCGATCAGCAGGTCCTGGGTGACCGGGTCGGCCTTCTCGGTCGCCTCGATCCGCTGCCGCAGCCGTCCGATCGCCGCCTCCAGCGACTCCACCAGCAGCCGCACGACCTCCGTGTCGCGCAGCCAGCCGTCCTTGGTGCCGGGCAGCGCGAAGGTCGCCGCGATGGTCTCCGGCCGCCCGTCCGGCGCCACGCCCAGCGCGGCGGCGCGTTCCGCGACCGTGTCGGCGTAGTCGCGGGCCGCCGACACCACCTCGTCGAGCTGGAGGTGGATGGACCGGAACCGCGGTCCGACGATGTTCCAGTGCGCCTGCTTACCGATCAGCGACAGACCCAGCAGGTCCACCAGGGTGTCCTGGAGGGCCTGGCCGGTGACCCCGAGCGCTTCCTCGGGCAGCGTGCTCTTCACCACGGTCATGGGGCGCTTCTTCCTTTCTCGGCTTTCTCGAGCTCTCTGTCGTCCCTGGACGCACGGAGCAGTGCGTCGCGCTCCTCCTCGCAGGTACCGCCCCAGACACCGGAGGTCTGGCCGTACGCCAGCGCGTACGTCAGACACTGGGTGGTCACCGGGCAGCGGGCACACACGCGTTTGGCCGCCGCGGTGTCCCGCAGCGCCGGTCCGGTGGTGCCCACGGGGAAGAACAGTTCGGGGTCTTCACCCACGCAGGCGGCAGCGCGCAACCACTCCATGGGGGCGCGGGTGCCCCGCGCTCACACCCGCAAACGCGGTGCCGAGCAGGCCGGATCAGCTGTTCCCGCGGTTGTTCCTACGGCCGCGGGAGCACGCCGTCGAGGAAGCGCGTCACGTCGGCGAACACCTCCGCACGGTTCGTCTCGTGGAACACCTCGTGCCGGGCGCCGGCGTAGATCCGCTCGGCCGCCCGGCCCCCCGTCAGCCGCTCCACCCCCGAGCGGCTGCCGGGCAGCGGGACCAGCCGGTCGTCGGCGCCGTGCAGCCACAGGACCGGCAGAGCGCCGACGTCGCCGCCCTTGTCGACGGTCTCCAGGGTCCGTACGAACGCCTCCAGCGTCGGCCGCTTCATCGGGCCGTGCCACACCAGCGGGTCGGCGGAGTACGCGGCGCCCACCGCCGGGTCACGGGAGAGCGCGGCCGGGCTGACCGGGGTGTCCGGGATCTCCGGCAGGGCGAGCAGACGTCCCGGCAGCTCCCAGGAGCCGATCACCGGCCCGGAGAGCACGAGCGCGGTGAGCCCGTCGCCGTACCGCTGGGCGTGCCGGGCCGCGATCAGGCCGCCCATCGAATGGCCGAGCAGGACGAGCGGCAGACCGGGGTGGGCCGCGCGGGCGAGGCCGGCCGCACCGTCCACGTCGGTGACGACGTCCTCGAAGTCCTCGATCAGCACCCGCTCACCCGCCGACCTGCCGTGGCCCCGGTGGTCCGGCGCGTAGACCGCCGCGCCGTGTCCGGTGAGCACACCCGCCAGTTCCCCGTACCGGCCGGAGTGTTCGCCGTACCCGTGCACCACGAGGGCGATGTACCGCGGCTCGGGGTGCTGCCACGCGCGGACGCTGATCGTGCCCCGGGTTCCGGTGAGGACGTGCTCGCGGGCGTCGGCCATTTCTCCTCCGGCTGCGTCGGTGAACGGTACCCGGGGATCTTCCCAGCGGGCCGGTCAGCGGTCTATAGTCCAAAACTAGCGGTGCTAATTAACTGGGTGCTGATCCACAACGTCGTCGGTCAGGAGTCCTTCCGTTGCGTCCCGTCCACTTCGCGGCCGCCCGCCGCACACCCATCGGCAAACTGCGCGGCGCCCTGTCCTCCGTGCGCCCCGACGACCTCGCGGCGACCGTCGTCCGCCGCCTCCTGGCCGACGTGCCCTCGCTCGACCCCGCCCGGATCGACGACGTCTACTGGGGTGCCGCCAACCAGGCCGGCGAGGACAACCGCAACGTCGCCCGCATGGCCGCCCTGCTCGCCGGCCTGCCCGAGACGGTGCCCGGCGCCACCGTCAACCGGCTGTGCGCCTCCGGACTGGAGGCGGTCACCCTCGCCGCCCGCACCGTCGCCGCCGGCGAGGCCGACATCGTGCTCGCGGGCGGCTCGGAGTCGATGAGCCGCGCCCCCTTCGTGCTGCCCCGCCCCGACGAGGCCCTGCCGCACCGCATCGAGACCGCCGACACCCGCCTCGGCTGGCGGCTGGTCAACCCGGCGATGAAGGACCTGCACGGGCTGCTGTCCATGGGGGAGACGGCCGAGGAGGTCGCCGAACGGTACGGCATCCCGCGCGAGCGCCAGGACGAGTTCGCGCTGCGCAGCCACCGGCTGGCCGCCGCCGCCCGCAAGGACGGCCACTTCGACGACGAACTGCTGCCCGTCGAGCGCCCGGACGGGGTCGTCGTCGAGGCCGACGAATGCGTCCGCGAGGACACCTCCTACGAGAAGCTGGCGCGGCTGAAGCCCGTCTTCCGCGAGGGCGGCACGGTCACCGCGGGCAACGCCTCCCCGATGAACGACGGCGCCGCGGGCCTCCTGCTCGTCAGCGAGGAGGCCCTGAACGAACTGGGCCTCGAGTCCCTGGGCCGCTATGTGGCCGGCTCCTCGGCGGGCGTCCACCCGGACGTGATGGGCATCGGCCCGGTGCCCGCCACCCAGAGGGCCCTCGCCCGGGCCGGCTGGGGGATCGCCGACGTCCAGGAGGCCGAGTTCAACGAGGCCTTCGCGGCCCAGGCCCTCGCCTGCGTCGACCGCCTCGGCATCGACCCCGACCTGGTGAACCCCACCGGCGGCGCGATCGCCCTCGGTCACCCCCTCGGCTGCTCCGGCGCCCGCATCCTCACCACGCTGCTCCACCGCATGCGCCGCACGGGGGCGACGCGCGGGCTGGCGACGATGTGCGTGGGGGTGGGACAGGGGACCGCGGTGCTGGTGGAGCGGCATTAGCGACGGCAGGACTCGCGGGCGGGTCGGGGCCGACTGGCGAGACGGTGCTTACGCGATCACATGCGTGCGCATAGCATCGGCCCGGCATGAACACGATGACGCTCTGGCACATATCCGGGTGGGGATTCACCGCGCTGGCCTTCGCGGCGCTGCTCGTCGGCTTCTCCAAGACCGCCGTCAGCGGGGCCAACACGGTCAGCCTCGCCGTCTTCGCCGCGGTGCTGCCCGCCCGGGCCTCCACCGGGGTGCTGCTGCCGGTGCTCATCGCGGGCGACGTGCTGGCCGTCCTCACCTACCGGCGGCACGCCCACTGGCCCACGCTGTGGCGGCTGTTCCCCGCGGTGGCGGCCGGAGTGATCGTCGGCACCCTGTTCCTGATGTGGGCGGACGACGGTGTCGTACGGACCTCGATCGGCGGAATCCTGCTGCTGATGGCCGCCGTCACGCTCTGGCGGCGGCACCGCTCCGAGGCGGAGGAGGAGCCGGACTCGGTGGGCAGCCGGGCGGGCCGGATCAAGGCCCGGTCGTACGGTGTGCTCGGCGGCTTCACCACGATGGTCGCCAACGCGGGCGGCCCGGTGATGTCCCTCTACCTGCTGTCCGCGGGCTTCCGGAAGCTGGGCTTCCTCGGGACCTCGGCCTTCTTCTTCCTGATCGTCAACGTCTCCAAGGTGCCCTTCAGCGTCGGCCTCGGCCTGATCGACGGCCGCTCGCTGCTGCTGGACGCGGCGCTCGCGCTGTTCGTCGTGCCGGGCGCGTTCATCGGCAAATGGGCTGTGAACAGGATCAACCAGCGGTTGTTCGAGCAACTGGTGATCGCGGCGACCGTCGTGGGCGGGGTGCAGCTGCTACTGCGCTGATCCCTCGCGCAGCCCGAGCAGCCCCGGAAGGTCCGCGAACGAGTCCAGGACGTGGTCAGGGGTGCCGTTCGCCCTCTCATGCGTCTCTGGCAGGTACTTCCCGGTTCTCACCAGCACGCCGGTGATCCCCGCACGCTGTGCCGCGAGTACGTCCGACTCGATGTCGTCGCCCACCATCAGCGCCTGGTCCGCGCCGACCCCCAGCCGGGACAGCGCGGCCTCGAAGAAGGCCGGCGACGGCTTGCCGGTGACCTCCGCCTCGACCCCCGAGGCCTTCTCCAGCCCGGCGAGGAACGCGCCCGTGTCCAGTTGCAGACCGGAGTCCGTCCGCCAGTACAGGTTGCGGTGCATGGCGACCAGCCGCGCCCCGCGCTGGAGGTGCCCGAAGGCCCGGTTGAGCTGCGCGTAGCCGAACTCGGGACCGGCGCCGCCGACGACCACCACGTCGGGGACGGCGCCCTCGTCGACGAGCGTGACGCCGACGAGGTCCTCCTCGATGTCCCCGCTGTTGAGGAGCGCGCACCGGGCGCCGGAGAAGCGCTCGGCGAGATGGGCGGCGGTGACCGCGGGCGCGGTGAGGACGTCCTCGCCGGTGACGGGGAACCCGGCTTCGGACAGCGTCCGGGCGATCGACGCCCGGGTGCGGGACGTCGTGTTGGTCACCAGCGCCACGGCGAGTCCGGCCTCGCGGATCTCCCGCAGCGCCTCCACGGCACCCGGCAGCGGCTCCCACGACACGGTGAGTACCCCGTCGATGTCGATCAGCACACCACGCACGGACTCCATGCCTGGACGATAGCCGCCCCGTACCCTGACGCCATGTCCCCGCACGCCACGGCCCCGCACGTCCTGATCCTCGGCGGCACCACCGAGGCCCGCCGGCTGGCCGCCGAGCTCACGGCGCGCGGTGCTCTCCGGGTCACCACCTCGCTGGCCGGACGGGTGACCCGGCCCGGTGCACCGGAGGGTGAGGTGCGGATCGGGGGGTTCGGCGGGGCGGACGGGCTGGCGGACTGGCTGCGTGAACACCATGTGGACGCCGTCGTCGACGCCACCCACCCCTTCGCCGCCCGGATCACCGCCAACGCGGCGCGGGCCGCGACGTCCGCCTCGGTCCCGCTCCTGGTCCTGCGCCGCCCGGGCTGGCGGCCCGTCGAGGGCGACCGCTGGCACCCGGTGCCCTCGCTCGGCGCGGCGGCCGATGCGCTGCCCGGCCTCGGCCGCCGGGTGTTCCTCACCACCGGCCGCCTGGGCCTCGCGGCCTTCGCACACCTCGACCACCTGCACTTCGTCGCACGGTCCGTGGAGCCCCCCGAGCCACCGATGCCGGCCGGCCTCGAAGTGCTCCTGGCGCGCGGCCCCTTCACGGTCGCCGACGAACTGCGGCTGCTGCGCGGCCACCGCATCGACGTCCTGGTCACCAAGGACAGCGGGGGAGAGGCGACAGCGGCCAAACTGACGGCGGCCCGCCAACTGGCGCTGCCCGTGGTCGTCGTACGACGCCCGCCTCTCCCGGAGGGAGTGACCGCGCTGCCCGACGTGGCGGCCGTACGGGAACGGCTGAGCCGGCTGGAGGGGCCGGCCCGGTCCGGCCTCAACCGGCCGTGACCGACCTCCGCAGCCGGTCGATCGCGCGCAGCACCTCGTCACGGTTCTTGGCGCTCTTGACCCACGCGGGCAGCCGGGCCACGTACGTCATCTTCCGCCCGTGCTCGTACCAGGGGGCCCGCTCCCGCAGCGAGGCGGCCACGAACCTCCGGAGCAGGTCGAGGTGTTCGAGGTTGTACGCCCAGAGCTCGCCGTGCCGGGTGGTGGTCCGCAACCACAGCGCCGGCCAGTGCCCGTCGACCAGCCACGAGTTCCGGGACAGACCGCAGGACCGGCAGACGAGACGGTGCCGCGCTTCCCGGGCGAGCTCCGGCCGTTCCTCGGCGTGGGCGATCCGCGCACAGCGCGGGCAGCGGACCAGCATCGAGGACCGGAACCGGCAGGCCGTGAGGCCGGTGTCGTGGAAGCGGACGGGTACGGGAGACATGCCGGGAGTATGAAGGACGCCCCTCCTCCCAGGCATCCCGTTTGCGAGGCCTCACGCGTCCTTCGGGTTCCGGCGCAGCAGATAGGTGTCCATGATCCAGCCCTTGCGCTCCCGGGCCTCGGCCCGCAACCGCTCGATACGCGGGGCGGCCTCGGCGATCGGGCCGGAGACGAGGATCTCGTCCGGGGTGCCTATGTAGGCCCCCCAGTAGATGTCGATGTCGTCGCCCGCGTACTGCCGGAAGGTCTGACGGGCGTCCAGCATCACCACCACGTCGTCCACGCCTTCCGGGAAGCCCTCGGCGAGCCGCCGCCCGGTGGTGATCTGCACCGGCCGGGCGACCCGGTTCAGCCCCGTGCGGTGCCGGGCGACGAGCGCCGAGACGCTGCTGACACCGGGCACGACGTCGTACTCGAAGGCCACGGCGCCCCGCTCCAGCACCTCCTCGAGGATCCCGAGCGTGCTGTCGTACAGCGCCGGATCGCCCCACACCAGGAACGCGCCGGTCTCCTCCTCGCCCAGCTCGTCGGCGATCAGCCGCTCGTAGATGTCGGCCCGGGCACTGCGCCAGTCCTCCACGGCCGGCGAGTACGCCGTACCGCCCGCACTCCGGTCCCGCTCCGGATCACGGGCCTCCACCAGCCGGTACGCCCTTCCCGGTAGGTGCGCGTCCAGCATGTCCCGGCGCAGCCGCGTCAGGTCCGACTTCGCCTCACCCTTCTCGAGGATGAAGAACACGTCGGTGCTCCGCAGCGCCTTGACCGCCTGCAGGGTCAACTGGTCGGGGTCGCCCGCGCCGATACCGATGACATGAATCTTTCGCACGGCCCCGAGTCTGCCGTATGCCACTGACAGTGGGTGAACCGCCTGGGGGTGGTTCACACCCCGCTACGACGCCCGCAGCCGGGGCGCCCGCGCCCGAGCGTCGACCGGGCCACCGCCCCGCTCCACGGTCTCGGCCAGCTCCCGCGCCCAGGCGACGATCCCGGCGAGATCGATCCCGTAGGGCTGCTGCTGCCCCCCGCCCGCCCACTCCTCGACGGCGCCCGCGCCGCGCCTGAGCAGCCGCGCACCGCCGGTGGCGTTCCCCCGCGCGGCATGCGTCAGCCCCACGGCGAGCTGCGCCAGCCCCCGCCAGAGCGAGCGCTCACCCTCCGGTCCGGACTTCCACGCGTCCTCGAACACCTCGTGCGCGTGGAACGGCCTTCCGGCCGCCAGCAGCGCCTGCGCCTCACCGACGGTCTCCTCCGGGGTCCGCACGACGCCCTCCGGCTGCCGTGCCACCCCCTCCGCGCCGTACGGCAGGGGCCGCCCCAGCCCGTCCCGTGGCCGCGCGTTCCGCGCCCGCCCCTCACTGTCCCGGTCCCGCCTGTTGCCCATACGTCCGATTCTCCCCCCGGTCCGGGTGCCCCCTTCGGCCGCCCCTCCGGGGTGCGGTAAAGTGCTGTCCGCGCGATCACACGGCTCACCGTGTGCGAGCGCACCGGGACGTGGCGCAGCTTGGTAGCGCACTTGACTGGGGGTCAAGGGGTCGCAGGTTCAAATCCTGTCGTCCCGACTCGAGAGAGTCGTAGGCCAGGGGCTGTTCCGGAGAAATCCGGGACGGCCCCTGAGTTGTCATTGGGCCGCACTGACCCAGGCCGGTCCTGGCAGATCTTCCGCAGAAGCCGTTGCAGCCCGAACCGCAGTGACCGCCATCGCCAAAGCCGTCCTCACCCTGGAGAGGCGACGCTGAAAACGCTCACTGAACCTCTTTCATCCCCATGTTGGCGGGTGAAATGGGCTGGGCAACGGGTCCGGTGACGAGGCAGGCCCCTCGTCGTTGGCGCGGTGATTCCACTCATCGCACTGGCGACCGACGGCCCTGTTGGTTCCGTACCCTTCCACGCTCGATGTCCCGCATGAGCTTGTCGGGCATGTCTCCTGGCTCATCCACGCCCGAAGGAGGTGAACTGCGATAGGGGAAAGTTGAGCTGCTTCAAGCAGGCCCTGCTCACCCTGGCGCATCCGCGTGAGAACGAGACGTATCAGCAGGTTGGCGCCGCATCCGGGGTGTCCCAGGCAACCGCCTGGCGCTATGTCGACGAGACCGTCGAGATACCGGCCTCCTGGGCGCCGGGCCTGCATGAAGCCCTGACCGCAGCGCGAGCCCACGGCTTCGTCCAGGCGTGCCTGACCCGGCACGTCCTCGTGCTCGCCGACCGGGCCTATCAGGGAGCCGGCGGCACCGTTCGCACCCCCTCCTACCACAACAGCGAACAGCCGGCGCTAACAGCAGTTCAACCGCGATCACGCCCGGCTGCGGGCTTACCCCACCCGCCGCATCGGCGTCATCGTCCAGGCCGCCCACGGCGGTGCCGGACCGGCGCCGATCGCCACGCGGTCACGGCTCCACCCCTGCCCGTTTCGGTGATGCCTCGATGCCCTGAATTACCGTCAAGTCCCTTCATGGGAAGGAAATTTCATGGAATACTGAGCCTGGACTACAACGGGGGGGTTTGATGGTCGGGGTGGAACTGGTGATGGCGGCGCTGGCCGCCGGGGCGTCGGCGGGTCTGACCGACACGGCGAGCGGCGCCGTCCGGGACGCGTACGCCACACTCCACGAGGCCGTGCGCCGCCGGTTGTCCGCGCGCGGCACGGATGTGCCGGACGCCGAACAAATGGAGCCGACCGCTTGGGCGGCATGGCTGCGTGAGGAGCTGACCGCCTCCGGCGCCGACCGGGACCAGGAACTGCTGGCGGCGGCCGAAGCCCTCTGGGCGCTCGTCGGCGCGGGAGGCACATACCGGGTCGATGCGCGCGGCGTCAAGGGCTTGCAGTTCGCCCACCAGTCCATTCAGATCAACACATACAACTGAGGGCCGCAGCCGGTGGACAGCTACGACGGGAACCCGCCGCAGACCGACGCCCGACGAGCGACCGAGCAGCAGACCGGGATCGAGGGCACGCGGATCGACGCCCGGCAGGGGACCGGACTGCAGATCGGGCCCGGGGGTACGCAGATCAACATCGATGTGGGATCGACCGCGTCGACCAACCGGGCCAGGCGGCACCTCTACTTCAAGATCGGCAGCAGTGCGGGGGTGAAGTTCAACATGATCCCGCCGATCGCCGACTCCCACCCCTCCGAGGCGTTGTCCGAACTCCTGGAGGGGCTGCAACGGATCGGTATCCCTCAGTACCGGCTCGACGCGATCCGCGCTCGTGCCGACGACGTGGCCGCAGCGCCCCCCGGGGAGCAGTTCGTGGCAGCGGTGTTCGCGTTCGCCGCAGCGGTCGACGACGTCACCGATGCGCTCCGCGAACGCTCGGTTGGCGACGAATTCGATTGGTTCAATCTGGCCGATCTGATCGCGAGGATCTTCGTGGTCGTGCGGGCGCGATGGCCCGAAGACCCCACGAGGGACAGCGCATCCATGCGGGAGAGCCTCTACGTGCTCGCGGAGCGCCTGGACGTGACGGCGAGTGTGCGGAGCAGGATCCAGGAGTTCGCCACCATGGAGCTTCCTACCGCCACGCTCGACGAGTTCGCCGACGCCGCGATGCGCCTTCAGAACCTCTGCCACCACTTGAACTGACCCGCCTCGCGATCCGGCGCTCCGCACAGGGCCACATCCCCGGGCGTCCCGGTGGGTATGGCCTGTGCCGTCGTGCGGCGGCATGTCGGGCCGGCCGGTGCGGTCAGGAGCAGACCGTGCCGTGCTCCCGCACCTTGCCCCGCAGCAGGTACGCGTCGACCGTGGAGTCCACGCAGTCGCTGTCGTTGCCGTACGCGCCATGGCCGTCGCCCTTCCAGGTCAGTTCGCCCCCGACGCCGCGGCCAGTTCGGTGGCCATCCGCCGTGCGCCCTCGCAGGGCGTCGCCGGGTCGCCGGTGGTGTCCCAGGCGAGGAACGGGCCGAAGACTGGGGAGATCCGCTCGAAGCGGGGGCAACAGCCGCTTCATAGCGGTGAGCGTGGGCCGCTGCCTGTTGTCCAGGCACAATATGGGGCTGGGCGTGGCCCGTCACGGGACTGGTCTACCGGGCCACCGAACGCGCGGCTGCGCGAGCGAGCCGAGTGGGCCGTGCACCACTGGGCCCTCGACATCGACGTACGCCATCGTGTCACCGACGGCATGGTCCACGCCCACATCGCCACCCCGCCTGCGGCTGACAGGACGGCCCTTACCTGGGTGGCTTGACCGCGCGGGTCGCTATGAAGCCGGGGAAGTACTGCGCCGTGATGTCCGCATGGTGCGGCGCTTCGCTGAGGTGGGTGAGGACGAAGCCGGCGGCCAGCTGGCCACCGATCTGCTCGGTCAGTGAGTGGCTGTACTCGATCGGACCGCTTCCGTAGGCGCGTATCCGGTCAGTCTCCGAGAGGTCGAGCGTGCTGAAGGGGAGCCGGTGACGCACCACCAGCTCCTGCCGGTCGAGCGCCACTTCGTCGAAGATGTAGACGTCCGGGTTCATGAATCCGGTCAAGAGTGTCCCGCCGGGGCGTAGGACGCGGAACGCCCCCTCCCAGACCGGTGTCAGCTCGGGACAGAACACGTTCGACACGGGGTTGACGATGACGTCGAAGCCGGCGTCGTCGAAGACTCCGAGGTCGCGCATGTCGCCGAGTACGGTGCGAAGCACCAGGCCCTCACGAGCGGCGACCTCGTCGTCGCGGGCCAGTTGTTTGGGCGAGTTGTCGAACACTGTCACCGTGGCACCCGCTGCTGCGAGTACGGGGCCCTGCTGGCCCCCGCCGGAAGCGAGGCAGAGCACGCGAACACCGGCCAGTTCGGAGGGAAACCAGTCGCGCGGCGTCGGCTCGTGTCCGACGAGAACCACGGACCAGTCGCCTGCACGCGCCCGGGCTATGACCTCGGGACCGACCGGCCGGGACCATTCGTTGTCGCTGTCGACCAGGCGGTCCCAGGCAACGCGGTTGTGTGCCACCGGGTCGAAGTCTTCTGCCACCACGCTGCACCTTAACGCGGCTGGGGATTCTGCTGCATGTGTAGGGCTGTCCCATAACGTGCGCACGACGGTGCACCACGGCTCTCAGGGCTTGACGGCCACCGCACCGAACTGCGGCACCGGCGCCGCGGCCGCCCCATCGGCACGCCACTGCGAGCAGGGCACCAGGCCGGGCTCCACCGGATCCAGGCCGTCGAGGAACGCGGCGATCTCGGTTCGGCCGCGGGCGGTGATCGGCGGGGTGGCGTGGGCGTTCCAGAACTCCATGGCGGCCACGTTGCCCTCGCCGCCCACGTCGCCGTCGTACGTCGGGTGGGTCAGCACCAGGTGGCTGCCGGAGGGCACCGCGGCCATCAGCCGCCGCACGATGTCCGCGGCCTCGCCGGTGTCCAGCACGAAGTTGAGGACGCCGAGCATCATCACCGCGACCGGGCGGGTCAGGTCCAGGGTCCCTGAGGCGCGTTCCACGATGGCGTCCGGGTCGTGCACGTCGGCGTCGACGTAGTCCGTGACGCCCTCCGGGGAGCTGGTGAGCAGCGAGCGGGCGTGCGCGAGGACGATCGGGTCGTTGTCGACGTACACGATCCGGGAGTCGGGGGCGATCCGCTGGGCGATCTCGTGGGTGTTGTCGGCCGTCGGCAGGCCCGTGCCGACGTCGAGGAACTGCCGGACGCCCCGCTCGCCGGCCAGGAACCGCACCGCCCGGCCCAGGAACTCCCGGTCCGCCCGGGCCACCTCCCGGATCACCGGGAACATCCCGGCGACCTGCTCGCCGATCTGCTGGTCGACCTCGTAGTTGTCCTTGCCGCCGATCCAGTAGTTCCACACCCGTGCGTTGTGCGCCACGGACGTGTTCAGCCGCGCCGGTCCGGTCCTGGAGGAGTGGTCCTCGCTCACGTGTTCGCCCTTCTCATGTGCGGTTCTCCGGCGTCATTGTGCCGCCCCACCCGATCGCTGTACCGGAAACCGGGCACCCCGGGCCGTTGTGAACCAGGCGGAATACGGGTGACCGCAGGGGCGTTCCCCGGCTGCGGAAACGGAGGAACGATGACCGGCGACTTCAACGGCTACCCGGCGACCGGCGGTGTCGCGCCCGACCGATGGGCGAGCGCCCTGCACCTTTTCGACGAGGGCGCCGGAGTCCCGCACGAGGAGACCACCGCCGAACGCTGGGAGCGGGCCCGGCTGCTGTTCGAGGCCAAGGACTACATCGGGGCCGCGAAGCTGCTCGCCGCCGTCGTCGAGGAGGTTCCGGAGCAGACGGGTCCCCGGCTGCTGCTGGCCCGCGCCTACTACCACTCCGCACAGCTGCGGCGGGCCGAGGAGCAGTTGCGCGAGATCGTCGAGCGCAACCCGGTGGAGCACTACGCCCACCTGATGCTGGGCCGCACGCTGCAGCGCCAGGGGCGCAGGGACGAGGCGGACACCTGGCTGCGGATGGCCGCCGCGTTCTCGGGCGAGTCCACGCCCTAGCGATCGACCCAGCCGTGGTTCTGGGCGAGGTCCGTGATCCGCTTGCGCAGGTCCAGGATCTGCGCCCCGGTCAGCGTGGGCTCGGCGCACAGGAGGACCTCGGTGACCTCGTGCTCGAATTCCGTGGCCGAGAGGACGTCGCACATGTCGTCGCCGTCCGGGTCCGCCCCGCGGCGGTGCGCGAACACCGGCTCCAGGCCCGGCGCCGGTTTCAGGACCCGCACCGCCGACGCCTTCGGACCGCGATCGCCCTCCTCCACCAGGAATTCCACGGTGCTGCCCGGACCGAGCAGGTTCTTGTCGTCCAGAAGATCGTTCACGTGCATGAACACGTCGTCACCGCCGGTGTCGGCGGCCACGAAACCGTAGCCCTTGATCCGGTCGAACGAGACGACCGTGCCCCTGACAGTCACCACAACCACCACCTCATCCACCCCACACCGGACTTCCCGCCGGTCACGATAGGCGCGGGCGCGGAACCGGACAAGACGCGTCCCCGCGACCCGGACGCCGCCCCTGACGCCCACGCCCACGCCCACTCCCAGGCCCTTGACTTCGCGTGCACTTCAAGCCCAAGACTCCTGTCCGCGTGCCCAGCACCCCGGACGCACGGACGGAGGGAGCAGCAGCGTGAAGTACCGCACCATCGGGACCGACCCGGCGACCCGCCGCGAGGTGAGCGTGCTCGCCCTCGGCGCCATGCCGTTCGGATCGAGGACGGACGAGCGGACCTCGTTCGCCGTCCTCGACCGGTACGTGGAGGCCGGCGGGAACTTCATCGACACGTCCGACAACTACGCCTTCTGGGAGGACGGCGGCCAGGGCGGGCAGAGCGAGGAACTGCTCGGCCGGTGGCGGCGCAGCCGCGGGATCGGTGACGAGGTCGTGATCGCCACCAAGCTGGGCGGGAGGCCGCTCGCGCCGGGGACGAGCTACGTCGACAACGCCGAGGGCCTGTCGGCGAAGGTCATCCGGGAGTCGGCCGAGCGCAGCCGGGAACGCCTCGGCGTGGAGCGGATCGATCTGCTCTACGCCCACATAGAGGACCGTTCCGTCCCGCTGGGCGAGACCGTCGATGGCTTCGCCGCACTGGTGGAGGAGGGCACCGTAGGGCTGCTCGGCGTCAGCAACCACGCCGTCTGGCGGGTGGAGCGGGCCCGGTCACTCGCCGCCGCGGCCGGCCGGCCCGGCTACGAGGTGCTCCAGTACGAGCACAGCTACCTCAGGCCTCGCACCGACGTGCCGGACGACCTCTTCCCGGACGGCAGCCTAGGCGGCGCCGACGCACAGCTCCTCGACTACCTGCGCGCCGAGCCGGAGCTGACCCTGGTGGCCTACTCGCCACTGCTCAAGGGCGCCTACACCCGCCCGGACCAGCCGCTGCGCCCGGAGTACGACCACCCCGGCACCCGCGCCCGGCTCGCCGCCCTGGGGGACGTCGCCCGGGAGACGGGGGCCACGCCCAACCAGGTGGTGCTGGCCTGGCAGATCGGCGGGCCGCTGCCGGTCGTACCGCTGACCGGCACCTCCTCGGTGGCCCAGCTGGAGGAGAACCTCGCCGCGGTGGAACTGGAACTCGACCCGGAGCAGCGGACCCGCCTGGACGCCGCCCACTGAGCGCGCCGCCCGTCCGCCACCGACGTACGCTCCTTCATGAGCCAAGGAGCGGGTCATGACCACACTTCCCACCGCCCATTCCGTCCGCACCACCCCGGAAGGCTTCCAGTGGGAGCCCAGCGACCGCTGGGTGCGCGGGGTGAAGGACGAGGTCACCGTCGTGGACAGCCGGCACCCCGTGCTCGTGTGGGAGCCCGGACTGCCCGTACCCCAGTACGCCTTCCCGCGCGGGGAGGTCCGCCAGGACCTCCTCCGCCCGGCGGCGCACCCCCCGACTGGCGCGCACGCCGGGTCGCGGGTCTTCTACGACCTCGCCGTCGGCGGCGAGCCGCTGCGCAACGCGGCCTGGACGTACCCGGGCCGGGAACTCGCCGGGCACATCGCCTTCGCCTGGTTCCAGCGCACCGGACCGGGCCTCGACCACTGGTACGAGGAGGACGAAGAGATCTTCGTCCACCCCCGCGACCCGCACAAACGCGTCGACGCCCTGCCCAGCAGCCGCCATGTCGTGGTCGAGATCGACGGCACGGTGGCTGCTGAGACCCGGCGCCCCGTGCTGCTGTTCGAGACGGGACTGCCCACGCGGTTCTACATCCCCCGCGAGGACGTCCGCCTCGACCTGCTGGACCCCACCGACCACAGCAGCAGATGCCCGTACAAGGGCGTCGCCGAGTACTGGTCCTGGCGGGGCGACGCGGACGTGCCGGGCAACATCGTCTGGAGCTACCCGGACCCCCTGCCCGCGGTGGCCGCGGTCAGGGGACTCCTGGCCTTCTACAACGAGGCCGTCGACATCACGGTGGACGGCGAACGCCGCCGGCGTCCGGTCACCCTGTTCACCTGGGCCCTCTTCGACAGAACCGAGGCGGGCAGGCACTAGGGGCCGTCCTGCGGCCCCCTCCCCTAGACGTCCCCGCGGGGCTCCCGTACGACCGCGATGTCACCCGGGGCCAGTGTGACCGAGCCGGTGGTCTCCTTGCCGGTGAGGAGTTCGGTGGCGCCCGCCGGGACCGGGATCTCGGCGCCCTGTCCGGTGTGGTCGATCAGGAACACGTAGTCCGCGTCGGTGCCGCGCCGCCGGACCACCTCCACGCCCGCCGGCACCGAGCGGACCGGCTCCACGCCCGCCTCGGCGCGCATCCGGCCGAGGAGCCCGGCGAGGGTGTCCGGGTCCGGGAGCGTCGCCACGTACCAGGTGGTGCCCGCGCCGCGCGCGTGCCGGGTCACGGCCGGTACGCCCGCCAGGGGGCCGTCCGCGTACGAGGCGACCGCCTCGGCGCCCGCCAGGCGCAGCCGCTCCGACCACAGCGTGCCGGTGGCCTCCTGAGGCACCTCCCCCCTCAGGCCCACCTTCTCGCCGGGCAGCAGCGGGAACGGCTCGTCGCTGCGCACGCCCAGCGCCTCACGGAACGCGCCGGGGTAACCGCCCAGCCGCACATGGCATTTCTCGTCCACCATGCCGCTGTGGAAGCCCACGGCGAGGGTGCCGCCGCGCTCCGCGTACGAGGTGAGGTTCGCGGCGCCCGCGTCGTCCACCAGGTAGAGGCCGGGCGCCAGCACCAGACGGTACGCGGACAGGTCCCCGTCCGGGCGGACGAAGTCCACGGCCACCCCCGCCCGCCACAGCGGCTCGTACCAGGTGCGCACCAGGTCCAGGTAACGCAGCTCGCCGCTCGGCTGGGAGGGCAGCTCCAGGGCCCAGCGGGCGTCCCAGTCCCAGACGATCGCGACCTCGGCCGTGCCCGTGCTGCCACGCACTTCGGCCAGCGCCTTCAGGTCGGCGCCGAGCCGCACCACGTCCCGCCAGATCTGGCTGTCGGTGCCGGCGTGCGGCAGCATCGCCGAGTGCCACTGCTCGGCGCCGGCCTTGGCCGCCCGCCACTGGAAGTAGGCGATGCCGTCCGCGCCGTGCGCCACGTGCGCGAGGGCGTTGCGACGGAGCTCGCCCGGGCCCTTGGCGCGGTTGACCGGCTGCCAGTTCACGGCGCCCGTGGAGTGCTCCATCAGGAACCACGGCCCGCCCGCGAGGGAGCGCATCAGGTCGCCGCACAGCGCGATGTCGATGTGCGACTCGGTGTCCGTGGACTGCAGATAGTGGTCGTTGGAGACGACGTCCAGCTCCGGGGCCCAACGCCAGTAGTCCAGCGCCTCGAAGCTGAAGTTCACCATGAAGTTGGTGGTGGCGGGTGTGTCCGGGGCCGCCACGCTCAGCACGTCCCGTTCCGCCCGGTACAGGGACAGCAGTTCGTCGGAGCAGAAGCGGCGCCAGTCCAGCTGGTGCGTGGGGTTGGGCACGGCGCCGGTGGCGCGGGGCGGGAGGATCTCGTCCCAGTGGTAGTACCACTGGCTCCAGAAGGTGGTGCCCCAGGCGTTGTTGAGGGCGTCCAGGGTCCCGTACCGGGCCCGCAGCCAGCCGCGGAAGGCCTCCGCGCTGGTGTCGCAGTAGCAGGCCGCGTTGTGGCAGCCGTACTCGTTGTGCACGTGCCACATCGCCACCGCCGGGTGGTCGGCGTACCGCCGTGCCAACTGGTCCGCGATGCGCAGGGCCGCCCTGCGGTAGGCCGGGCTGGACGGGCAGAACGTCTGGCGGCTGCCGTACGACAGCGTGCGGCCGTCCCGGTCGACCGGCAGGGCCTCCGGGTGGGCGCGGAAGAACCAGGCGGGCGGCGCCGCGGTCGGCGTGGCGAGGTCGGCGGCGATGCCGTTCTCGTGCAGCAGTCCGAGGATCTTGTCCATGCGCGAGAAGTCGAACACGCCCTCGGCGGGCTCCATCAGCGCCCAGGAGAAGATGCCGACGCTGACCATGTTCACCCCGGCCTCGCGCATCAGCGCCACGTCCTCGGCCCACACCTCCTCGGGCCACTGCTCGGGGTTGTAGTCGCCGCCGTAGGCGATGCCGGGAACGGACAGGGTGCGCTTCATCGGGTGGCTCCGGAAAGGATGCGGCGCGTGGTCTCCACGCCCCACTGGTCGAGGGAGAGCAGACGGTCGCTGGAGGCCATCAGACCGCCGGTGGCCGCCACGTGCGCGGCCCAGCGCTCACGGGTCTCCACGGCCGGGCGGGCCATCAGGCAGTCCGGGTCGTTGACCCAGAGCCGGCCGTGCTGCCACTGGCGGGCGGCTCCGGTGAACTCGGCCGGGTCCTGTCCGGGCTGGCTGTAGTCACCGGCCTCGGGGCGGCGGTGCGGGGCCGTGTCGGGGCTGACCCGCATCGCGTCGAACAGGCCGAGGGAGGGCAGGATCGGCGCGCCGCAGCCCAGCAGGTAGGCGTCCGGGCCGATGGCCTCCCGGATGACGCCGATGCCCGCCCGGTAGGCGGACAGGGCGTCCATGTTCTCGTGGTCCCCGTGTCGCACGCCCTCCAGCGCGCCCGCGTACAGGAAGTCCACCTTGAAGTAGTCGTAGCCCTCGGCGCGCAGGGTCCGGAAGACGTCGTCCAGATAGGCGGCCGCCTCGGGGTGGGTGGTGTCCAGCACGCACAGGTCGTGGCCCCAGTTGCGGCCGGCGTGCGCCGGTCCGCCTTCGGCGTCGCGGACCAGCCAGTCGGGGTGCTCCGCGGCCAGGTCGCTCGCCGGGTCCACCAGGAACGGCGCGGTCCAGATGCCCGCCCGGCGGCCCCGGGCCCGGATCGCGTCCGCGATGGCCTCGCGGGAGCGGAACCGTCCGGAGAGGGTGAGCCAGTCACCCAGCGCGCGCTGGTAGCCGTCGTCGATCTGCACGACGTCGATCGGCAGGTCGAGGGTGTCCATCGCGCGCAGGTTCTCGTGGATGTCGTCCTCGGTGACCTCCGTGAAGTACTCGTACCAGGAGCACCACACCGTCGGCGCCGGGCGCGGGGCGGGCAGCCCGAGGCTCCCGGCCCAGTCGCCCAGCACCGACGGGATGTCCGTGCCGGTCCACTCCTTCACCGGGCCGTCGGCCGTCACCTCGGCGCGGTCGCCGGTGACGGTGAGGCGGACGGACGGCACCTCGTGGGTCGGGTCGGCCGCCGCCCACAGCCGTACCGGGGAGCCGTCGCCGGGGTCCAGGGCGAGCAGACCCTCGCCCTGGAAGGCACCCGCGGGCACGGTGACGCCCGGTCGGTAGCAGACGGTCGCCCAGTTGGCGTCGGTCGGGCGGTACGGCGCCTGGTCGAGGGCGTAGGTGCCGCTGGGGCTCCAGGACTGCCAGCCCTCCTCGTGGACGCGCGCGCGGCGCGGGTCCACGAGGACCGAGGCGACCGGGGTGAAGGAGTGATGCACGGGATCTCTTTCGGCGAATGGGGGCGCTCAGCCCTTGTTCGCGCCCAGCGTCAGACCGCTCACGAACTGCCGTTGCAGTACGAAGTACACGATCAGCGTCGGGATCGCGGTCAGCAGGGCGCCTGCGGCGACCAGGTTGGGGTCGGTGAAGTACTGCCCGGAGAGGTTGTTCAGCGCCGAGGTGATCGGCATGTTCTCGCCGGTGGAGATCAGCACGATGGCCCAGAAGAAGTCGTTGTAGATCCAGATGGACAGCAACGTCGCCAGGGCGGCCATCGCGGGCTTGCACAGCGGCAGCACGATCTGCCAGTACATCCGCCACACCGACGCGCCGTCGACGAGGGCGGCCTCGGTCAGCTCGTGCGGCAGCATCCGCATGTAGTTGCTCAGCACGAACGCGCAGAAGCCGGACTGGAACGCCACGTGGATCAGCACGAGGCCCAGCGCGGAGTCGTACAGCTTGCCGCTCATCGTGATGCCGGGCAGGTCGATGAGCAGGTACATCCGGTACAGCGGGGTGATGATGACCTGCTGCGGCAGCAGGTTGCCGGCCGTGAACACCAGTAGCAGGAAGACGTTCAGCCGGAAGTCGAAACGGCTGACGTAGAACGCGACCATCGACGACAGCAGCAGCGTGAGCAGCACGGCGGGAACCGCGATGATCAGCGTGTTGCCGAAGTAGTGCATCATGTCCGACTGCTCGAACGCGTTCCTGAAGTTCTCGAGGCTCAGCTTGTGCGGCCAGGAGACGTAACCCCTGTCGCTGGTCTCCGAGTACGGGCGCAGGGCCGCGAGGATCGCCCACAGCAGCGGGGCCAGCCAGGCCAGCGAGGTGACGACGAGGAACACGTGCAGCAGCACCCGGGCCGGGCGGACGGGGGTGCGCTGCTTCAGCGGCGCCGCGGCGTTCACGGTGCTCATGCGCGCCGCTCCTTCCGGAAGGTCGCGATCAGGTACGGGATGATGACCGCGAGCGAGATGACCAGCAGGACGACGGCGATCGCGGAGCCGTATCCGATCCGGCTGGACTCGCCGATGATGTTGTTGGTGATCAGGATCGACAGCAGCTCGGTGCCCTGGGCGCCCTTGTTGAAGACGAACACCAGGTCGAAGGCGCGCAGCGCCTCGATGATGGTGACGACCAGGACGACCGTGTTGGTCGGGCGCAGGGTGGGGAAGATGACGTTCTTGAACGTCTGCCACTCGTTGGCGCCGTCCAGCGAGGAGGCCTCGCGCAGGGACGGGTCGACGCCCTTCAGACCGGCCAGGTAGAGGATCATCATGTAGCCGGCGTGCCGCCAGGAGGCGGCGATCAGGACGGCCCAGAGGTTGAGCTTCGGGTCGCCGATCCAGTCGATGTAGTGGCCCGGCTTGTTGGCCCCGATCAGGCTGTTGATCAGGCCCGTGTCGGGGTTGTAGACGAGCTGCCAGACGAACCCGGTGACCGCCAGCGACACCACGACCGGCAGGAAGTACGCGGTCTGGTAGACGCGGCTGAAGCGGATCTTCTTGTCCAGCTGCACCGCGAGGAACAGGCCCATCGGCGTCGGGACCAGGATGAGCACGACGAACCAGATGATGTTGTGCTGGACGGCGGGCCAGAACTGCGGGTTGTCGGTGAACAACTGTTTGAAGTTGTCCAGCCCGACCCACTTGATCGAGTCGAAGCCGATGCCGTCCCAGCTGGTGAAGGCCAGGGCGATCGAGGCGAGGGCCGTGAACCAGACGAGGGCCACGTGCAGGAGGGTGGGCACGCCGGCCATGAAGCCGAGCGTGACGCGGTCACGGCGGGTCAGCAGGCGCTTGTGGCCCTGCGGCACCCGCTTCTTGACAGGCGCGGGGCCCGGAGGCGGCACGGGGGCCGCCTCCGGGCTCTTCGGAGTGATGTCGGTGGTCATGCGGAGGCGAAGATCTGCTTCTTCTGGCGGTCGATGGAGGACAGCAGGCTGTCGACTCCCTTGGGGTTCTGGAGGAACTTCTGGAGTCCGGGCTGCATCACCGTCGAGGTGAAGTCCGGCCGGGAGTCGCGGTCCATGAACTGGGTGAGGCTCTTGGCCTCACTGATCATCTTGTACGCCTTCTTCTGCAGCGCGGTGTACGAGGAGGTGTCGGCCTTGCTGGAGGCGGCCACCACGCTGGAGTCGGCCTTGAGGTAGATCTGCTCGGCCTCCGGCGTGCCCAGGAACTCCATCAGCTTCACGACACCGTCGTGGTTCTTCGGGGACTTGCTGACCATGAAGCCGTCGGTGGGCGCCTCGACGGTGTCCTGGCCGTACGCGGGGTTGATCTCCGGGAAGGGGAAGAAGTCGAGGTCCTCGACGTCGGCCTTGTTGGTGAACTGCTGCCCCACGAAGGAGCCGATGACGTACATGCCGGTCTTCTTGGCGACCAGGCTCTGGGCGGCGTCCTGCCAGGTGCGACCCATGAAGCCATCCTGGTGGTAGGGGAGGAGCTCGGACCAGTGGTCGAAGACGGCCTTGACCTTGGGGTCGGTCCACGACTCCTTGCCCGCCATCAGGGACTTGTGGAACTCGTAGCCGTTGAGGCGGAAGTTGATCTGGTCGAACGTGCCCATCGCCGGCCAGGCGTCCTTGTCGCCGAAGGCGATCGGGACCAGACCGTCCTTCTTCATCTTCTTGCAGAGGGCGACCAACTGGTCCCAGGTGGTGGGGATTTCGTAGCCGTGCTGCTTGAACACGCTCTTGCGGTAGAAGAGCGCCCACGGGTACGTGTACAGCGGAACGAAGTAGTACTTGCCGTCCTCGCCCTTGCTGAGCTGCTTCATCGCGTCGGGGAAGTTGTCCCCGATCTTCGCCCACACGTCGTCGATCGGCGAGGCGAGCTTCTTGGCCGCGAAGAACTGCATGCGGTAGCCGGCGAACCAGGTGAACACGTCGTCCGGCGTGCCCTGCAGGTAGGAGTTGATCTGCTCCTGGAAGGTGTTGTGGTCCTTGGTGTTGACGTCGACCTTGATGCCCGACTTCTTCGTGAAGGCGGCGTAGATCTCGGCGAACGCCTTCTTGGGCACCGCGTCCGAGGAGTTGGAGCCCAGACTGACGGTCTTGGGGTCGGACGAGCTGCCGCTGCTGCCGCACGCGGACAGCAGGGGTATTCCGGCACCGGCGAGGAGGGCGGCTCCGCCCGCTCCGCGGAGCAGGGAACGGCGGCTGGGACCCGGCACGGCGAGACCGGAGGGCGAGAGGCGCATGGCGGCTCCTGTTAAGGCAGGGGTTCGGACAAGGGGAGAGCCGGCCTCCGAAAGGTGCTCGAAACCGATCAGAAACCAACTCGACCGAACATCGTGGGCGTAATAACAGCCGCATATCCGCTCATGCGTCAATAGCTTCCGTCCGTCTCGTGCGTCTCTTGCCCGAAACGTAATCGACACGACCGCCAACCGGATCGTTCACAAAGCGACAGTCACGGTCTGACCAGTAGCTGGAAGTCGAAGGTGTACCGCGATGCCCGGTAGATGTGGGTTCCGTACTCGACCGGTCGGCCCGCGTCGTCGTACGCCGTGCGCCGCATGGTGAGCAGGGCCGCGCCCTCCTTCTCCTGGAGGCCGGCCGCCTCCTCGGCGGTGGCGCCGCGCGCACCGACGGTCTGCCGCGCGCCGTGGAGGGTGATCCCGGCGGAGCGCATCATCCGGTACAGGCCGGTCGACTCCAGCCGGGCGTCGTCGAGTTCGATCAGCGCGGCGGGCAGGTAGTTGCAGAGCGACGCCACGGGCCGGCCGTGCGTGTAGCGCAGCCGCTCCAGGACCGTGACCTCCTCGCCCTGCGCCATGCCGAGCGCGGCGGCCACGTCGGCGGACGCCGGTACGCGCTCGTTGCGCAGGACCCGCGTCGTCGGGCGCTGCCCGGCCGACTCCAGGTCGTCGTAGAGACTGCTGAGCTCAAGGGGTCGTCTGACCTGGCTGTGCACGACCTGAGTGCCGACGCCCCGGCGGCGCACCAGCAGCCCCTTGTCCACCAGGGACTGGATCGCCTGCCGCACGGTCGGCCGGGACAGGCCCAGTCGTACGGACAGGTCGATCTCGTTGCCCAGCAGCTTGCCCGGTGCCAGCGCCCCGTGTCCGATCGCCGCCTCCAGCTGCTGTGCGAGCTGGTGGTACAGCGGCACCGGACTGCTCCGGTCCAGGGTGAAGTCGAGGGAGTCGAGCGGGGAGACGGTCAGGGAGCGGGCGCGGTCACCGGTCCTGGGCACCGGACACCTCCTTGCGGTGAGGGCTGTTCGGAGGTGGCCGGCGGCGGGCGGCGACCCGCCGCTCGTCGTCCTCGCGGTCCTCGCGTACGGTCGTGACGCGCAGTACGTCCACGCCGACCGGGCGGCAGGTCGACCGGCCGGAATGGCTCATGCCCCTCAGGTGTAGGGGTGGACGGCAGTCCTGTCAATGATTTGTACTTACATTCTGACTAGCTCCTGAAATGATGTCTTAACAAAGTATTGACAGCAGGCCCCCCAAGGACTTGGATCGCGTCCCAGCGCACCAGCGTCCTTTCCCCCGTAGCACAGTGAGGTGCAGGAAAAATGGACCGCTCTTCTCTCTCCCGCTCCCGCAGACTGGCCCCCGTCGTGGCCGTGGCCGCCGCGGCAGCACTGACCCTCGCCGGCTGCTCCAGCAGTTCGGGAGGGAAGAAGGCCGAAGAAGGAGGGGCGAACGCCTCCGCGGGCAAGGCCACCACTCCCCGGATGACGGTCGCGCTCGTGACCCACCAGGCACCCGGCGACACCTTCTGGGACATCGTCCGCAAGGGCGCGGAGGCAGCCGCCGCCAAGGACAACATCAAGCTCATCTACTCCCACGACCCGAACGCGGGCCAGCAGGCCAGCCTTGTGCAGAACGCCGTGGACCAGAAGGTCGACGGCATCGCCATCACCCTCGCCAAGCCCGACGCCATGAAGGACGTCGTCAGCAAGGCGACGGCCGCCAAGATACCCGTGGTCGGCCTCAACTCGGGCGTCAGTGACTGGAAGAAGCTGGGCCTGCTGGAGTTCTTCGGTCAGGACGAGACCGTTGCCGGTGAGGCGCTCGGCAAGCGGCTCAACCAGGAGGGCGCCAAGAAGGCCGTCTGTGTGATCCAGGAGCAGGGCAACATCGGCCTCACCCAGCGCTGCGACGGCGTGAAGAAGACGTTCTCCGGCACCACCGAGACGCTGTACGTGAACGGCACCGACATGCCGTCCGTGCAGTCGACGATCACCGCCAAGCTCAAGCAGGACACCGCCATCGACTACGTCGTCGCCCTCGGTGCCCCCTACGCGCTGACTGCCGTGCAGTCGGTGGGCGAGGCGGGCAGCAAGGCCAAGGTCGCCACCTTCGACCTGAACAAGGACCTGACCAACGCCATCAAGAAGGGCACCATCCAGTTCGCCGTGGACCAGCAGCCCTACCTGCAGGGCTACCTTGCGATCGACTCCCTGTGGCTCTACAAGAACAACGGCAACTACAGCGGCGGCGGCGAGCAGCCGGTGCTGACCGGGCCGGCCTTCGTCGACAAGTCGAACGTCGACACCATCGCCCAGTTCGCCGCGAAGGGCACCCGGTGATGAGCATGACCCAGCAAGCCGAACCGGCGGTGGGCACATCGCCGGGGCCCGGCCCCCGGAAGACCGACGGGCGCACCGCCGAGCGGCCCCTGGTGATCCGGCTGCTGGCCCGTCCCGAGGTGGGCGTGTTCCTCGGCGCGATGGCAGTCCTGGTCTTCTTCCTGATCGCGGCGCCCACGGTCCGCCAGGGCAGCTCGATGGCCACGGTCCTCTACCAGTCGTCGACCATCGGCATCATGGCGCTGCCGGTGGCCCTGCTGATGATCGGCGGCGAGTTCGACCTCTCGTCGGGCGTCGCCGTGATCAGCTCGGCGCTGACCGCGAGCATGCTCAGCTACCAGCTCACCCTGAACGTGTGGATGGGTGTGATCGTCGCCCTGGTCGTCTCGCTCGGCATCGGGGCCTTCAACGGCTGGATGGTGGTCCGCACCGGACTGCCCAGCTTCCTGGTCACCCTCGGCACCTTTCTGATCCTGCAGGGCGTCAACCTGGCCGTCACCAAACTGGTCACCGACAACGTCGCCACCGACGACATCAGCGACATGGACGGCTTCGACCAGGCGAAGAAGATCTTCGCCTCCTCCTTCGACGTCGGCGGGGTCCAGGTGAAGATCACCGTGGTGTGGTGGCTGGTCTTCGCGGCCATCGCCACCTGGGTGCTGCTGCGCACCAAGTACGGCAACTGGATCTTCGCCGTCGGCGGCAACAAGGAGTCCGCGCGCGCGGTCGGTGTCCCGGTGAACTTCACCAAGATCACCCTGTTCATGACCGTCGGCTTCGGTGCCTGGTTCGTCGGCATGCACCAGCTGTTCTCCTTCAACACCGTGCAGTCCGGTGAGGGCGTCGGCCAGGAGCTGATCTACATCGCCGCGGCGGTGATCGGCGGCTGTCTGCTCACCGGCGGCTACGGCTCCGCGATCGGCCCGGTCTTCGGCGCCTTCATGTTCGGCATGGTGAACCAGGGCATCGTCTACGCGGGCTGGAACCCCGACTGGTTCAAGGCCTTCCTCGGCGTGATGCTGCTCGGCGCCGTCCTGATCAATCTGTGGGTCAGCCGCACGGCGACCCGGAGGTGACCCGATGACGAACAACGGAACCGGAACCCACGGTGCCATCCTCGAGGACACCGTGCCCCCCGAGGACGGGGCGATCGTCGAACTGCGCGGCGCGGGCAAGTCCTACGGCAACATCCGCGCCCTGCACGGCGTGGACCTGAAGGTCCACCCCGGCCGGGTGAGCTGCGTGCTCGGCGACAACGGCGCCGGCAAGTCCACCCTGATCAAGATCATCTCGGGGCTGCACCAGCACACCGAGGGCGACTTCCTCGTCGACGGCACCCCGGTGCGCTTCAGCACCCCCCGCGAGGCCCTCGACAAGGGCATCGCCACCGTCTACCAGGACCTCGCCACCGTCCCCCTGATGCCGGTGTGGCGCAACTTCTTCCTCGGCTCGGAGATGACCAAGGGTCCCTGGCCGATCCGCCGCCTCGACATCGAGCGGATGAAGGAGACCGCGGACGAGGAACTGCGCAACATGGGCATCGTCCTGGACGACCTCGAGCAGCCCATCGGCACCCTCTCCGGCGGCCAGCGCCAGTGCGTGGCGATCGCCCGCGCCGTCTACTTCGGCGCCCGCGTCCTGATCCTGGACGAGCCGACCGCCGCGCTCGGCGTCAAGCAGTCCGGCGTCGTGCTGAAGTACATCGCCGCCGCCCGCGACCGCGGCCTCGGCGTCATCTTCATCACGCACAACCCCCACCACGCCTACATGGTCGGCGACCACTTCAGCGTGCTGCGCCTCGGCACCGTGGAACTGTCCGCCGCCCGCAGCGAGGTCAGCCTCGAGGAGCTGACCAACCACATGGCCGGCGGTGCCGAACTCGCCGCGCTCAAGCACGAACTGGCCCAGGTCCGCGGCGTCGACGTGGAGGAACTCCCCGAGGCGAAGGACCTCACCGCGCCCGTGGCGACCTCTCCTGAAGGGACCCCGTGACCATGGCCGACGTCCTCGACCGCATTCGGGTGGGCTCCGCCCCCGACTCCTGGGGCGTCTGGTTCCCCGACGACCCGCGGCAGGTCCCCTGGCAGCGCTTCCTCGACGAGGTCGCCGAGGCCGGATACTCCTGGATCGAACTGGGCCCGTACGGCTATCTGCCGACCGACCCGGCCCGCCTCACCGACGAGTTGCAGCAGCGGGACCTGAAGGTGTCCGCGGGCACGGTCTTCACCGGCATGCACCGCGGTCCGTCCGTCTGGGAGTCCACCTGGGAGCACGTCAGCCAGGTCGCCGCGCTCACCCGGGACATGGGGGCGAAGCACCTCGTCGTCATCCCGTCCTTCTGGCGCGACGACAAGACGGCCGAGATCCTCGAACCACCGGAGCTGACGACCGAGCAGTGGGCCCACCTCACCAAGGGCGTGGAGCGGCTCGGCCACGAGGTGAAGGAGGTCTACGGCCTCGACCTCGTCGTCCACCCGCACGCCGACACCCACATCGACACCGAGGACCACGTCGAGCGCTTCCTCGACTCCACCGACACCGAACTGGTCAACCTCTGCCTGGACACCGGTCACTACGCCTACTGCGGCGGTGACAGCGTCAAGCTGATCGAGACCTACGGTGAGCGCATCGGCTACCTGCACCTCAAGCAGGTCGACCCGGAGATCCTGGCCGACGTCGTCAAGCACGAGGTCCCGTTCGGTCCGGCCGTCCAGCGCGGTGTGATGTGCGAACCGCCCTCGGGCGTACCGGAGCTGGGGCCCGTGCTGACCGCCGCGCAGAGCCTCGGCGTGGAACTGTTCGCCATCGTCGAGCAGGACATGTACCCGTGCGAGCCGGACAAGCCGTTGCCCATCGCCGTGCGCACACGGCAGTTCCTCAGGTCCTGCGGAGCCTGACGACCGGAGCCGAAGCCGAGGCCTGGCCCGGATCGCGGGAGGCCCGCGCGTCGTCGCCGACAGGCGGTGGCGCGCGGGCGCTCCTATTCTGGGAACAGCCGACTCCTGGGGCAGCCGACGTCGGGAGCACGCCCATGTCGCACACGTCAGCCCGACTGCGCAGGGGGGCCGTCGCCGCGGCCGCGGCGGGCATGCTGGTGACGCCGGCCGCGGGCTGGGCGGCAGGCGCGCCGCCGCTCCCGGCCGTCTCCGCCACACCCACGCCCTCGCCCTCCGGGAACGAGGTCCGCGAGCTCACGCCGGCGGTGCGGCGACAGCTCGACGCGGCCGTGCAGGACGTGATGCGCGTGGCGCACGTGCCGGGGGTCACCGTCGGGCTGTGGACACCCGGCAAAGGACAGTACGTGAGGTCCTTCGGCGTCGCCGACAAGGCCACGGGCCGGCCGATGTCCCCCGACCTGTACATGCGGATCGGCAGCGAGACCAAGACGTTCACCGTCACGGCGCTGCTGGAGCTGGTCGACCAGGGCAAGGTGGGCCTGGACGACACGATCGACGAGTACGTCGACGGTGTGCCGAACGGCGACCGGATCACCCTGCGCGAGCTGGCCGGCATGCGCAGCGGGCTGTTCAACTACTCCGAGGACGACGACTTCTTCAAGGCGTTCACCTCCGATCCGCAGCGGCCGTTCACCCCGCGGCAACTGCTCGAGTACGCCTTCAGGCACCCCGTGCTGTTCCCGCCGGGGGAGAAGTTCGACTACAGCAACACCAACCTGATCCTGCTCGGCCTGGTCGTCGAGCGGCTGAGCGGCCGGTCGCTGGCCGACTGCATCCGGCAGGGTGTCCTCGAGCCCGTCGGCCTCCGCCACACCCTCTTCCCCACGGGCAACGAGTTCCCGACCCCGCACGCGCAGGGCTACACCGACCAGACCGCGACCGGTGAGGTCGAGGACGCGGCCGACTGGAACCCCTCCTGGGGCTGGGCGGCCGGCGCGATGATCTCCGACCTGGACGACCTGCGCGTCTGGGCGCGCACGGTCGCCACGGGCCAACTCCCCGACGGGCGCACCCTGATCAGCCCCGCCACCCAGAAGCAGCGGCTGACCACACCCCCGTCGTCCTTCCCGGGCGCCGGATACGGTCTGGGCATCTTCGACGTCCAGGGCTGGATCGGACACAACGGTTCCCTGCCCGGCTACGAGTCCCTCACCGTCCACCTCCCGTCGGCCGAGGCGACCCTCGTCGTCCTCCTCGACACCGACATCGACCACAAGGGGACGGAACCCAGCACCCTCTTCGGAGAGGCGATCACCAAGATCGTCTCTCCGGCCCACGTCTTCGACCTGCCCGCGCAGCCGGCGGCGCGCTGAGGCCGTGTCCCCGGCGGTGGGCGCCGCTCAGGCGCCGCGGACCTCCGCGATCGTCACCGGCCGGTGCTCGTGCAGCGACAGCGTGCAGGCCTCCGCGATCCAGCCGGCCTCCAGCGCGTCCGCGATCGTGCACGGCGAGGGCCGGGTGCCCGCGACGACCTCCGTGAACGCGGTGAGTTCGGCGCGGTAGGCGTCGGTGAAGCGGTCCATGAAGAAGTCGTGCGGAGTGCCCGAGGGGAAGGTCACGCCGGGCTCGACGGAACGCAGCGGCAGCTTGTCGTCCAGACCCACGGCGATGGAGTCCGTGAAGCCGTGGAGTTCCATGCGGACGTCGTACCCGCGGGCGTTGTGGCGGCTGTTGGAGACCACCGCGATCGTGCCGTCGTCCAGGGTGAGGATCGCGCCGGTGGTGTCGGCGTCGCCCGCCTCCCGGATGTAGTCGGCGCCCCGGTTGCCGCCGACCGCGTACACCTCGGTCACCTCGTGGCCGGTCACCCAGCGGATGATGTCGAAGTCGTGCACGGAACAGTCGCGGAAGATGCCCCCGGAGGCGGCGACGTACGCGGCGGGCGGCGGGGCCGGGTCCAGTGTCGTCGACCGCACGGTGTGCAGCTTGCCCAGCTCACCCCGCTGGACGGCGGCCCGCGCGGCCACGAACCCGGCGTCGAAGCGGCGGTTGTAGCCGATCTGGACCGGCACGTCGCTGCCCTGGAGGGCCCGCAGCACCTCGACGCCCTCGGGCATGGTGCGGGCGACGGGCTTCTCGCAGAAGACGGGGACGCCGGCCTCGACACCGGCCAGGATGAGGGCGGGGTGGACGTCGGTGGCCGCGGCCACCACGAGCCCGTCCACCCCGGCCGCCAGGACCGCTTCGGGGGAGTCGGCGACCTCGGCACCGAACCGCTCGGCGGCGGCCTTGGCCGCGTCCGCGAACGGGTCGGCCACGACGAGGGACTCGACGGCGTCGAGCCCGGAGAGGGTCTCGGCGTGGAAGGCGCCGATGCGGCCGAGGCCGAGGATTCCGATACGCATGTGCTCCGCTGCTTCCTGTGAGTGGTGTTGCCGTCCGTCGCCGGGGCCCCGGCTCCGGCGGGCCCGGTCCGTCTGGTTCAGTCCAGCCCGCCGAGCACGTTCTGGTCCCAGTCGATCACCGAGCCGGTGACCACGCCGGAGCGCTCCGACAGCAGGAGGACCACGAAGTCGGCGATCTCGTCCGGCTGCCCGAGCCTGCCCATCGGCAGCCGGGCGGCGGCCTGTTCCCGCCAGTCGTCCCCCGCGCCGTGGAAGGCCCGTTGGGTCGCGTCCTCGCCCTCGGTCGCGGTCCAGCCGATGTTCAGGCCGTTGATCCTGATCCGGTCCCAGCGGTGTGCGTGCGCCGCGTTGCGGGTCAGACCGGCCAGCCCGGCCTTCGCGGCGACGTAGGGCGCGAGGAAGGGCTGTCCGCCGTGCTCCGAGGAGGTGATGATGTTGACGATCGTGCCGGGTGCCTTGCGGGCCAGCATGTCGGCGACCGCCGCCTGCATGGCGAAGAACGGTCCCTTGAGGTTGATCGCGATGTGCTGGTCGAACAGTTCGGGCGTGGTGTCCAGCAGCGTGCCCCTGGAGGTCAGCCCCGCCGAGTTGACCAGGCAGTCCACCCGGCCGAAGACGTCGGCCACCTCGGCCACGGCGGCCTTGGCCTGTTCGGCGTCCGCGAGGTCGGCGCGTACGTACCGGGCCTTCGCGCCGGCCGCCGCCAGCTCGGCCACCAGGGCCTCGCCCGGCTCGGGGCGCCGCCCGGTGACGGCCACGACCGCCCCCTCGCGCACCGCCGCCCGCGCGATCGCGGCCCCCACCCCCTGGCTGCCGCCGTTGACCAGGACGACCTTGTCGTCGAGAAGTCCCATGTGTCCTCGTCCCTGTCCCTGTCCTTGGCCTCGTCCGTCCTGGTCCCGGTCCTCAGCTCGCGCGTCGCCCGGCGGCGGCGCGCAGCTCCTCGCTGAGCGTCTCCGGGGTGCGTTCCTCCCGCAGCGCCCGCCGGACGAGGTCCGCCTGCGAGGGCGGGGCCAGGCCGTCCACCGGCGGGTCGCTGTCGAGGTTGGTGGGGAAGGGATAGCCCTCGGCGCTCGCGGCGACGACGTGCTCCAGCCACGCCTCGCCGAGGCCCTCCGCCTTCCGCTTGAGCAGCACCGGGTAGACCGCGTTCACCACCGCCTCGCGGTCCACGGTCTCCATCGCGCGCCCGAAGGCCGACGACACCTGCAGGAGGTTGGCGACGCGCCGGACGTCCGCGGTGACGTTCGATCCCGCCGCGTGGAAGAGCGCCGGGTTGAAGAAGGCGGCGTCGCCCTTGGCGAGCGGGAGTTGCACATGGTGGGTCTCGAAGTACGCCTGGAACTCCGGCAGTCGCCAGGCCAGGTAGCCGGCCTCGTACGCTTGCGAGTACGGCAGGTACAGCGTCGGGCCGGACTCCACCGGCATGTCGCAGTGCGCGACCGCGCCCTGCAGGGTGAGCACGGGGGAGAGGCGGTGCACGTGCGCCGGGTAGGCCGCGGCGGCGTGGGCCGAGAGGAACCCCAGGTGGTAGTCGCGGTGCACGGTCTGCGCGGCGCCGCCCGGGTTGACCACGTTGACCTGGGAGGTCACCTGGTAGCCGGGACCGAGCCAGGCCGTCGACACCAGGGCCAGGACGTCATTGGCGTAGTAGTCCGCGAACGCCTCCGGGTCGTGCAGCGCGGCCTTCTCCAGCGCGTTCCACACGCGGTCGTTGGCGCCCGGCGTGGCGAAGTGGTCGCCCGCTCCCGCGCCCGAGGCACGCTGCTCGGCGATCAGGGCCTCGAACACGGCGGTGGCCCGGTCCACGACGGACGGATCCGGGAAGGCGCCCTTGAAGACCACGATGCCCGGCCCGTCGGCGAGCGCCCGGACCAGCTCGGTCCGCACCGCCCGGAGGTCCCCGGCCGCGCGCAGCCGCTCACTGTCGTAGACGAGGACGTTGCGCTCCACCGCCGAGGCGTACGGGTAGTCGGCCGGGTCGGTGGCCCGTTCCACGAGCGCGCGGAACGCGTCGAGATCGGGGGTCTTCGCGGACAGCCAGACACCGCCTGGCGCGGAGGTCGGGGACATCGGTGTCCTTCCTTCGGTCACGGGAAGCGACGCGGCCCTGTCATTCTTGTCAGTACAAACCCTTCCAACAACCAGCACGCAACCATCAAAAACCCCTCAAGGAGCCGAGGAGTCCCCACCATGGGTCACCCCTTCCCGATTCGCGAGATCGCACGTCAGGCCGGTCTCAGCGAGGCCACGGTGGACCGTGTGCTGAACGGCAGGGGAGGGGTGAGGGAGAGCACCGCGCAGGAGGTCCGCCGGGCCATCGCGGACCTGGACCGGCAGCGCACCCAGGTCCGGCTGGTCGGCCGGACCTTCATGGTCGACATCGTGATGCAGGCGCCCGAACGGTTCAGCACAGCCGTGCGCTCCGCCCTGGAGGCCGAACTGCC
Organism: Streptomyces sp. NPDC001843; assembly: GCF_042891955.1. NCBI lineage: Bacteria > Bacillati > Actinomycetota > Actinomycetes > Kitasatosporales > Streptomycetaceae > Streptomyces > Streptomyces sp. NPDC001843. The sequence goes on from NZ_JBIATQ010000011.1 coordinate 62,575, forward strand.
CGCGCTGCACCCGGCCGTGCTCCGCTCCCGCTTCCACTTCCGGGAGACCGGCCCGGTGCGGGAGCTGGTCGGCACCCTGGACCGGATCGCCCGGCGCGGCTCCCAGGGCGTGATCCTCAAAGCGCCGGACGTCCCCGAGGTCACCGCCGCCGTCGGCCGGCTGGCCGCGGCCGGGATCCCGGTCGTCACCCTGGTCACCGACCTGCCCGCCAGCGGCCGGCTCGGCTACGTGGGCATCGACAACCGGGCGGCCGGGGCCACCGCCGCCTACCTCACCGGCCAGTGGCTCGGCGACCGGCCGGGCAACGTCCTCACCAGCCTCAGCAGCGGGTTCTTCCGAAACGAGGAGGAGCGGGAGATGGGCTTCCGCAGCGTCATGCGGGCCCGCCACCCGGAGCGCACGCTGGTGGAGATCGCCGAGGGGCAGGGGCTGGACGCCACCCAGTACGACCTGGTGCGGGCCGCGCTCGAGCGGGACCCGGAGATCCGCGCGGTGTACTCGATCGGCGGCGGCAACATCGCCACCCTGCGGGCGTTCGAGGACCTCGGCCGCGAGTGCGCCGTGTTCGTCGCGCACGACCTCGACCAGGACAACACCCGCCTGCTGCGCGAGCACCGCCTGTCCGCGGTGCTCCACCACGACCTCCGCCAGGACCTGCGGGAGGCCTGCCACCTGGTGATGCGCGCCCACGGCGCCCTGCCGCCCGCCGGCCCGACCCTGCCGTCGGCGATCCAGGTCGTCACCCCGTACAACATGCCCGTGCACACGGCGAACCGAAGGGGGGCGGAGTGAGCCGTACCGAGCGGACCGAACACCTGCGGATCGAAGGCGTGCCCATGGTCGCCACCCTCGTACGGGGCGGGGACATCGGACTGCTGGCCCTGCACGGCGCGAACGAGGGAGGCACGGCCGAACTGGCGGGCATCGTGGCCGGCCGCTGCGGCGCCACCAGCCTGGTCCTCACCCAGCCGGGGACACGGCGGCCGGTGCACATCCCGTCCGCCCGCATGGCCGTGGACCACTGCGCGCTCCTCGGCGAGTTCCTGTCCGCTGTCTCCCTCACGGTCTCCCTGCACGGCCACATGCGGCCCGACGCCGCACGCACCGTCTACCTCGGCGGCGGCAACCGGGAGGCGGCGCTCGTCCTCGCGCAGGAGTTCGACGCCTGCGCTCCCGGATTCAGGGCCGTCACGGATGTCGCGGCGATACCGCCCGCCCTGCGCGGGCTGCATCCGCGGAACCCCGTCAACATGACCCGCCGAGGGGGAGTGCAGGTGGAACTCCCGTTGGCGGCGCGGACCGCCGACCCGGTGAAACGGCACGGAGTGCCCGACCGGCCCCCGCAGCCGGTGATCGACGCCCTCGTCGCCGGCGTCGCACGGCTGTCCGCGAGCCCGGACACTCAGGGCACCCGGACGTCCACCCAGGAGCCGCTCTGAGCCGACCGCACCATCGCGTCCAGGGCCTCCGCGCTGCGCACGGCGTCGTCAAGCGTCGCTCCGTACGGCTCGTCCTGCGCGATCGAGCGCAGGAACCGGGCGGCCTCGATCACCTTCAGGTCGTCGTAGCCCATCGCGTTGGCCGCGCCCGGCTGGAACGCCGCGAACTCGCCGTCGCCCGGCCCGACGAACACGGTGCTGACGGGCTGGTCCTGGTACCTGTCACCGCGGCCGACCCCGAGTTCGTTCATCCGGCGGAAGTCCCAGAACACCGCTCCCGAGGTGCCGTGCACCTCGAAGCCGTAGTTGTTCTGCTCGCCTACCGAGACCCGGCAGGCTTCCAGGACACCGCGGGCGCCGGAGACGAAGCGCAGCAGACAGCTGACGTAGTCCTCGTTCTCGACCGGGCCGAGTTCGCCGCCCGTGGCCCGGGAGTGGCCCGCCGTGGCGCCGGTGGGGCGGGCCCGCTCCGGTACGAAGACCGCGGTGTCGGCGGTCAGGGACGCGATGTCACCGAGCAGGTACCGGGCCAGGTCCACGCCGTGCGAGGCCAGATCGCCCAGGACTCCGCTGCCGCCCCGCTCCCGCTCGTACCGCCAGGTCAGCGCGCCATCCGGGTGGGCGGCGTAGTCACTGAACAGACGGACGCGGACATGGGTGACGGTGCCGATCCCGCCGGAGGCGATCAGGTCGCGGGCGGCCTCCACGGCGGGCGCGTTGCGGTAGTTGAAGCCGACCGCCCCGTGCACACCCGCCTTCGCCACCGCGTCGGCCACCGCCCGGGCGTCCCCGGCCGTCAGGCCCACCGGCTTCTCGATCCAGATGTGCTTGCCGGCCTCGGCCATCGCCACGCCGATCTCCCGGTGCAGGAAGTTCGGTGCGGTGATGCTGACCGCCCGGACCCGCGGGTCGGCGGCCACCTCCCGCCAGTCGCGGGTGGCCGAGGCGAAACCGAACTGCTCGGCGGCCTCCTCGGCCCGGCCCGGCACCTCCTCGGCGACGGTCACCAGTTCCGGCCGCAGAGGCAGCCGCGGATAGTGGTGCCGGACACGGGCGTACGCCTGGGTGTGCACCCGGCCCATCCAGCCGAATCCGATGACGGCGACACCGAGCGAGTCCACCATGACAGCCCCTCTTTGGACCGGTCCACATCCTGTCCGGCCCCACCCTGAGGTCGGCGAGCACGGGTGTCAACGCCGGACGGCCCCGCGACGTGCGGGTGACCGGCCACGACGGCACCGGCACCGCCCGGCTCCGTCACGTCTGGCCGACCACCGTCGACACCGCGCCGCACTAGGTCGACCACCGCGCCGCCCGGCCTCCTGGACCGTCTCTGACCGGCCGCGGTGAAGTGGCGGGGCGCGTCGCGCCAGGTGATCGTGGAGAGCGCCGGCTTCGCAGCCCCGAGAAGACCCTGGAAGAGAGGAGCCCATGGCGGACACCTCCCGGGCCGTGCCCCGGCGGCCCGCGCACGACCGCCGGTCCATGCTGCTCTTCGGTGGTGTCTACGGTGCCGTGGTCGCCAGCGCCGTGCTGGCGGCACTCACCGAGTACGGGCGCTACTCCCGGGCCGACCGGCGCTACGACGCCGCCTGGCTGCTGGTGACCGCGCTGGCCTCCGCCCTGGCGCACGGCTACGCCCACTACATCGCCGACCGCGGCCCCCGTCGACGGGGGCAGGCCCTGCGTGCGCTCGCCGACGAGTGGCCGCTGGTCGTGGCCATGCTGCCCAGCGTCCTGATCCTCGCGGGGGCGGGCTGGGGCTGGTGGCCGACCCGGAGCGTCGAGTACTCGGCGTTCTCCTTCAACATCGTCCTGTTGTTCACCCTGGGCCTGTTCTCCGCGAGGTCCGCGGGCCGCAGATGGACTTTCGCGGTGGCCACCGGCATGGGGGACGCGCTGATCGGGGTGATCGTGGTGGTGGCCAACGCGGTCATCAAGTAACCGGCGACCACGCATACGGGCCCGCACCGCGCCGGCCGCCGCACGGTGCCAATATGGTTCTTATGTCCCGTATGGGCCATAGGGTCGGCTTCCGTGCGGTGTCGCTGTGCTCCGTCGCCATCCTCACGGTGACCCTCCAGACGACGGCGTTCCCCGCCGCCGGACGCCCTGCGCCGGGGTGCGTCGTCGGCGGCCAGCGGGACGACCGCGCGCGAACGGTGCAGGACATCACGCGGCAGGCCCGGCGGCAGCTCGACCTCAAGGCCGTACTGGTGCGGGTCACGGTGAACGGACGCGAGCTGGTCACCGACGCGGCCGGTGAGACGATGACCGGTGTCCCGGCCACGCCCGCCATGCACTTCCGGGCCGGTTCGATGGCCATCGCCCACCTGGGGACCGTGCTCCTGCAGCTCGTCGAGGAGAACCGGGTGGGTCTCGACGACCCCGTCTCCCGCTGGCTGCCCGACCTGCCGCACGGCGACGAGATCACGCTGCGGATGCTCGGTGACTCCACCTCCGGCCTGCGCGACTACGTCACCGACACCAAGTTCATCCAGCAGTTCTACGCCGACCCCTTCCGCCAGTGGACCCCGCGCGAGCTGATCGGATTCCCGCTCAGCCATCCCCTGTGGTACGAGCCGGGCACCGACTGGAGCTACTCGCACGCCAACTTCGTCCTCCTCGGTCAGGCACTGGAGAAGATCACCGGCACCCCCCTGGACCGGCTGCTGCGCGAACGCGTCCTGGCTCCGCTGCGGCTGAGCGGGACCGCCAACGCTTTCACCCCTCAGATCCCGGCCCCGGTACTGCACGCCTACGACGGCGAACGCGGCAGATACGAGGAGTCCACCTTCTGGAACCCGTCCTGGACGACGGCACCGGGCGCCGTCCTCACCACCGACATCTGCGACCTGGCCCGCTCGGCCCAGGGCATCGGATCGGGCGAGCTGCTCTCCCACCGCTCCTACCGTGTCCAGCTCGATCCCGGCACCCCCGGCCTTGGCACCCGGACCGCGACCTGCCCCGCCACCGTCTGCCTCAGGCAGACCCAGGCCTTCCACTTCGGGGTGGGCGTGATCGTGAAGAACGGGTGGGTCCTGACGAACCCCTCCTTCGCCGGCTTCGCGGCGGTGCAGGCGTACCAGCCCGCCGAGCGCCTCGCCATCGCCGTGTCCACGACCGTGGAGCCCAAGGCACCCCAGGGCAACACGGCCCAGACGATCACCGACCGCATCGCGGCGGCCCTGGCCCCGGACCATCCGCTCGACGCCGGCTGACCTCGAAGGCCGGCGCACTGCCGCCGGACACCCGACAGCAGCACCCTTGTGGGTGCGGTAGGGTTGACCTGCGTGATCACGCGGACACCCGCGTGGCACCGCACCGGGACGTGGCGCAGCTTGGTAGCGCACTTGACTGGGGGTCAAGGGGTCGCAGGTTCAAATCCTGTCGTCCCGACGGTGCGAAGGGTCCTCGCGGACGGGAGTCCGCGAGGACCCTTTTCGTGCTCAAAGGTCGAGGACCAGGCGTGGTCCGCGCGAGCGGGAGACGCAGATGAGCATCGTGTCGCCGGCCGCCCGCTCGTCCTCGCTCAGTAGCGAGTCCCGGTGGTCGGGCGTGCCGTCGAGCACGTCCGTCTCGCAGGTGCCGCACGTGCCCTCCTGGCAGGAGAAGTCCACCGGGACGCCCGCCTCCGTGACGACCTGCAGCACCGAGCGGTCGGGCGGCACGGTGAGCGTGCGCCCGGCTCGGGCGAGCACCACCTCGAAGGCCTCGGCGGCGCGGGCCCCGGCCGGTTGCGCCGGGGCGAACCGCTCGACGCCGAGGGTGCCGGGCGGCCAGGCGGCGCACCGCTCCTGCACCGCTCGCAGCAGCGGCTCGGGACCGCAGGCGTGCACCAGGGTGCCTTCCTCGGGCGTGCCGAGGAAGGCCGTGAGGTCCAGCAGGCCGAACTCGTCCTGCGGCCGCACGAGGACGCGTTCCCCGTACCGGGCAAGACGGTCCAGGAACGCCATGGAGGTACGGGCGCGGCCGCCGTACAGCAGACGCCAGTCGGCGCCCGCGGCCTGGGCGGCCTCCACCATGGGCAGGAGGGGGGTGATGCCGATGCCGCCGGCGACGAACAGGTGACGTGCAGCCGGCCGCAGCGGGAAGTTGTTCCGAGGCCCCCGCGCCCGCACCTCGGTGCCCTCCGTGAGGTGCTCGTGGACGTACGCCGAGCCGCCGCGGCCCTGTGCCTCACGGAGCACGGCGATCTGCCAGACGTCCTCGTCGGCCGGGTCCCCGCACAGCGAGTACTGGCGGATCAGACCCCCGTCCAGGAGCAGGTCGATGTGCGCGCCGGGGTCCCACGCGGGCAGCGGCCCGCCGGCGGGGCGGCGCAGGGTGAGGGCGGCGACGCCGTCGGCGGCATCGGTGCGGGCCGCCACGACGAGGGCGGTGCCGTCCACGGTCAGGTGGTCGTTCATGGTGGTCAACCTGGTTCTCGTACCGGGTGGATGGGGGTCGTCAGGGCCGCGGCGGTACGTGCAGCAGCAGTGCGTCGCCCTGGCCGCCGCCCCCGCACAGGGCCGCGGCTCCCGTGCCTCCGCCGCGCCGCCGCAGTTCCGTGGCGAGGGTCAGTACCAGCCGGGCACCGGTCATCCCCACCGGATGCCCCAGGGCGATGGCCCCGCCGTTGACGTTGACCTTCTCCAGCGGGATGCCGAGCTCCCGTACGGAGGCCAGGGCCACACCGGCGAACGCTTCGTTGATCTCGAACAGGTCCAGGTCGGCGGCCTTGAGACGGCCGTCCCGGTCCAGCGCGTCACGGACCGCGCCGGCCGGCTGGACCAGCAGGGACGGGTCGGGGCCCGCGACCGTGCCGTAGGCGCCGATCTCCGCGAGCGGTGCCAGCCCTTCCCGCTCGGCGCGTTCCGCGCTCATCACGACGACGGCCGCTGCGCCGTCGGAGAGCTGTGAGGAGTTGCCCGCGGTGATAGTGCCCCCGCCCGAGAAGGCGGGCCGCAGCCGTCCGAGGCCGGCCGCGGTGCTGTCCGGCCGTACGCCCTCGTCGCTGTCGACGACCGTCCCGCCCCGGCGACCGGTCACCGTGATCGGCGCGATCTCCGCGGCCAGTGCCCCCGACTCCCGTGCCGCGGCGGCCCGTTGGTGTGACAGGGCGCTGTACTCGTCCTGCTCCTCGCGGGTCAGGCCGTACGGCTGCTGGTAGCGCTCGGTGGCCGCGCCCATGGAGACGCCGTCGAAGGCGCAGACGAGCGCGTCCCGGTCGAGGGCGTCCTCGGCGGTGGCGGCGCCGTACCTCCAGCCGCCGCGTGCTCCGCGCAGCAGGTGCGGGGCGCCCGACATGGACTCCATGCCGCCCGCGACGACGACCTCGTGGCGCCCGGAAGCGATCATGAGATCGGCCAGGGCGATGGCGTGCAGGCCGGACAGGCAGAGCTTGTTGACGGTGCTCGCCGGGACGGTGAACGGAATGCCGGCGCGGACGGCGGCCTGCCGTGCCGTGTTGGGGCCGGTCCCGGCCTGGACGACGTGGCCCATGACGACGGCATCCGCGGCGCCCGGGTCCAGGTGTGCGGCCGCCAGCGCGGCGCCGATGGCGTGCGCGCCCAGCTCGGCGGCGGAGAGGGTGCTCAGTGCGCCCATCAGTTTGCCGATGGGGGTTCTGGCGCCGGCGACGATGACGGATCCGGGCACGGCCGGGACCTCCTTGGAGTGCTGCGCGGGATCAGACGACCGTGTCGACGGCGTCGCGTTCGGCGACCAGGTGCCCCGTCTCGTTCACCGAGTGCAGGACGATCCGGCCTCCGGGCATCCGCCGCACCCGGCTGACCGAGGTGTAGCCGGGGTGGAACCAGAACATGCGGGGCAGACCCAGCACGGTCGCCAGGTAGGTGTTGGTGATGCCGCCGTGGCACACGGCCGCGACCCGCCCGCCGGGGTGGGCGTCGAGGATGGTCCGCACGGCCCGTGCCGCCCGGGACCTGAAGGCGTCCCAGTCGAGGTCCGGCACGAAATCCTCGTAGCGGCCCTCGGCGAGCGCCACCGACCGCGGGTCGTCCGCACGGATCTGTTCCGGTGGCGTGTACGGGTGGGAGACGTCGGTGTCCCACTCCCGCAGGTCGTCCAGCACGGTGGCGGTCAGCCCGGTGAGCCGCTCCAGCGGGGCCGCCGTCTCGCGTGCCCGCCGGAACGGGCTGGTGTACAGCGCGTCCAGGTCCTCGTGCACCAGCCAGGCGGCGAGCCGCTCGGCCTGCGCGACGCCCTGCGGCGACAGCCCCGGGTCGTAGACGCCCGCCCGGGGCAGACCGTGTCGGACGAGGAGGAGTTCGGTCATCGGTGATCCTTCGTGCGGGTCGCGGGTCGCGGGGGTCGGGGTCGAGGGCCGCCGGTTCAGCCGGCGATGGTCCGTTCGGAGCGCCAGTACCGTCGGCGCATGGCGCGTTTGTCGAGCTTGCCCATGGCATTGCGCGACAGTTCCGGTACGAACTCGTACGACTTCGGGCATTTGTAGGCGGCCAGCCGGTCGCGGCAGAACCGGTCCAGCTCATCGCTCGGCGGCGCGTCCGTGGCGGCCACCACGAGGGCCCGCAGCGACTCGCCGAAGTCCGGGTCGGGCACACCGATGACGGCGACCTCGGCGACCGCGGGATGCAGCCGCAGCACCGCCTCGCTCTCCGCCGGGTACAGGTTGACCCCGCCGGAGACGACGACGTCGGCGGCCCGGTCGGTGATGAAGACGTAGCCGTCCGCGTCGACATGGCCGATGTCGCCCAGGGTGAACACGCCGGGGGAGAGATAGGCCGCCGCGGTCTTCTCCGGGTCGGCGTGATAGCGCACGCCCCGGCCCTCGGGAGCCCGGAACGCGAGCAGCCCCGTCTCACCAGCCGGCAGCGGGCGGCCGTCCTCGCCGGTCACCAGCACCTGGAACGGAGGCTGGACGCGTCCGACCGAACCCGGGTGCTCCAGCCACTCGGTGCTGCTGATGCGGGCGAGAGTGCCCGCCTCGCTGGCGCCGTACGACTCGGTGAGCACCGGCCCGAACCACTCGATCATGGCCCGCTTCACCTCCGGCGGGCACGCGGACCCGGTGTGGGAGACCTGGAGCAGGCTGGAGACGTCGTAGCGGGTGCGCACGTCCTCGGGCAGGGCGAGCAGGCGTTGGAAGTGGGTCGGCACCATCACGCTGGAGGTGGCCCGCCATTTCTCGACCCGGTGCAGGAACTCCTGCGGGTCGTACCTGCCGAGGATCACCACGGGGTAGCCGGCCGCCAGGTGCCGCAGCGAGGTCAGCGGACCGTTGTGCTGCAGCGGGCCGCACACCAGGTGGGGACCGGGTGGGAATCCGGGCCGGGCGGCCAGCGCGGCCAGATAGGCGGCGCTGTCGGCGACCGGGCCGCTCACCCAGCGCACCTCGGTGCCGCGCGCCCGGCCGGTGGTCCCGGAGGTGTAGACGAGGAGAGGCCGGGCGGGGCGGTCCGTGGGTACGGCGGTTACGGGCGCCGCCCCCAGCCACAGATCCCAGTCGAACGCGTGCCCGGCCGGCTCGGTTCCGTGCGTCACGACCGGCAGGCCGAGTTCCCGGGCCGCCTCCACGGCGACGCCGGCACCGGTGGGCCCGGCGACGACCCCGGTCGCGCCCGCGTCGACGAGCTGGTCGACGAGTTCACCGACCGTCAGCTGGCGGGACGCCGCCACCGTGCCCACTCCCGCGCGCAGCCCCGCCAGATGGGCCACGAGGGTGGGGATCGCGTTGTCGCCGAGGACCGCGACCCGGTGGTCGGGCCCGGGGGCGAACTCCAGCATCCGTGCGGCCGCCCGCTCGACCTGGTCGGCGAGCCCGGACCAGGACAGCGCACCCTGGTCGTCCACCAGGGCCGGCTCGTCGGGTGTCTCCTGGGCGCGGCGGTCGAGTGGTGGAAGGGACATGGCTCCTCCGACGGCTCCTCGGTGCTCCCCTGCGTTCATGGAAGGCGATGCGGAGACTGTAGCGTTTATCAAGAAAGTAGGGAACACTGCCATGCGGGTCGAAGGGGGATCCCACGATGAACAGTGGGATGTGAGCTCTCCCGGCCCTGCGTTACTCAACCTCTCGTCTGGTAAGTGCCCCGAGGAGGAGCCATGGCCGAGCCGGATGCGGAACAGCCGGACCTGGACGCGTGGCGCACCCGGGTCAGGCAGTGGCTGGCCACGGTGCTCGCACCACGCCAGGTGGCGGAGTCCACCTCCGGGGCGGCCGGTCTCGCCGTGTTCCACAACCTCCCCGACGACGAGGAGCGGCTGCTGCTGGAACGCTGCCGCGCCTATCAGCGCGCCCGCTTCGACGCGGGCTACCAGGCCCTGACCCTCCCCAGGGACAAGGGCGGCGCGGGCCTGAGCGCCGCCCACACGGCCGCCTTCGCCGAGGAGGAGTCCGCCTACGAGGTGCCGGCCTCCACCGAGCTGATCAGCGTCACGGTGCGGCTGGTGGCGATGGCCGTCTCCTTGTTCGGCACGCCGGAGCAGCGCGACACCTACGCACGCGCGTTCCTGCGTACGGACCTGCTGGCCTGTCAGCTTTTCAGCGAGCCCGGGGCGGGGTCCGACCTCGCGGCCCTGCGCACCCGTGCCCGCAGGGAAGAGGACGAGTGGGTGATCGACGGTCAGAAGGTCTGGACCTCGGGAGCCCAGTTCGCGGACTACGGGCTGTTGTTGGCCCGCACGGACCCGCACGTCGTCAAACAGGCGGGGATCACCGCCTTCCTGGTCCCGATGGACGCTTCCGGCGTGGAGGTGCGACCCATCCGCCAGATGAGCGGCGGCGCCTCGTTCAACGAGGTGTTCCTCGAAGGCGTCCGCGTCCCCGACGCACTGCGGCTCGGCCGTCCCGGCCAGGGCTGGGAGGTCGCCACCGCCACCCTCGCCTTCGAACGCACCGCCTCCGGCGGCGGAAACCGGCGCAAGGGCGGCACCTTCCCCGACGTCCTCGCCCTCGCCCGCTCCCTCGGCCGCAGCAAGGACCCGCTGGTCCGCCAGCGTCTCGCCGATCTGTACATACGGACCGAGCTGCGCGCGGCCACCGTGGACCGGGTCGCCCGGGCGAGCGCCGCCGGCGTCCGGCCGGGCCCGGAGGCGTCGCTGACCAAGCTCATGGCCTCCGACCTGCTCACCCGCACCGGGCAGGCGGCGGCCGAACTGATGGGCGCCAGGATCACTGCCGACACCGGGGAGCCGGACACGTTCGCGTGGACCCAGCATCTGCTCGGTGCCCCCGGCTACCGGCTGGCCGGCGGTACCGACCAGATCCAGCGCAACCTGATCGGCGAACGCGTGCTGGGACTGCCCGGCGAACCGCGCACCGACCGCGTTCCCTTCTCCCAACTGCCCGGCAGCCGACGGCCGGCGACACCGACCGAGGAGTGAGATTCGATGGATACCGGACTGACAGGCGCGAGGGCGCTGGTGACCGGCGCCAGCCGGGGCATCGGCCGGGCGGTCGCCGAGGCGCTGGCGGCCGAGGGCTGCGCACTGGCCCTGTGCGCCCGGGGCGAGGAGGCGCTGGCGAAGGCCGCCGCCGAACTGCGCGCCGACGGCACCACCGTGTACGCCGAACCCGTGGACGTCACCGACCCCGCCGCCCTCGCGGGGTTCGTGGAGCGGTCCGCGGACGAACTCGGCGGCCTGGACCTGCTGGTCTCCAACGTGTCGGCGGGCAACGTCAAGGGCCCCGAGTCGTGGGAGGCGAGCCTGCGCGGCGACCTGGTCCCCTTCGCCGGACTGGTCGAGGCGGCCCTGCCGCATCTGGAGGCCTCCGACCGGGCCGCCGTGGTGGCCATCGGCACGACCAACGCCTCCGACACCGCACGCCCCGCCGGCGCCAACTCGTACTCCGCGATGAAGGCCGCCGTGGTCCAGCACGCCTCGGCGCTCGCCCACGCCCTCGCCCCCAAGGGCATCCGGGTCAACACCGTCTCGCCCGGGCCGATCGACTTCCCCGGCGGCGCCTGGGAGACGATCCGCACCAGCCGCCCGGAGGTGTACGAGGAGGTGCTCGCCAAGCTGCCGATCGGACGCTACGGCACGCCGCAGGACGTGGCCGCCGCGGTGACGTTCCTGCTCGGCCGCACCGGTTCATTCTGTGTCGGCGTCAACCTCGTGGTGGACGGCGGGCTGCTGACCCGCGTCCAGTACTGAGCCGTGGCGGGCCCGGCCGGCCGCCTCGACGCCGTCCTCGTCTGCGGCGGCAGGTGGCACGACTTCGACCACGCGCGGCTGCGGCTGCTGGAACTGCTCGCGGAGCAGCCGCGGGTACGGACCCGGGTGTACGAGGACTACGACTGCCTGCCCGCGCTTCAGGCCGCCGACCTGCTGGTCACCTACACCTGCGATGTACGGCCGGACGCCGTGCAGCAGAAGGCGCTGGCGCACTTCGTCGAGCGGGGCGGGCGCTGGCTCGCCCTGCACGGCACCAACTCCGTCATCGAGGCCCCGGCCCCGGACGGGCCCCGGGTCTTCACCACCCCGCGGCTTCTCGGGGAGCTGGCCGGGGTGCTGGGCAGCCAGTTCCTCGCCCACCCGCCGATCGCGCCGTACCAGGTGCGGGTGACCCGGCCGGACCATCCGCTGGTCGCGGGGATCGAGCCGTTCACCGTCACCGACGAGCTGTACGTCTGCGAGCTCCACGGCGAGCCGGAGGTGCTGCTGCACGCCGAGTACACGGGGCCGTGCCGGGGTTTCGCCGAGGGCGACACGGCGGCCCTGGACCGGGTGCCGCGCCCGGTGCTCTACCTCAAGCGGCACGGGCGCGGCGAGGTCTGCTACTTCACCCTCGGCCACTGCCGGGGCCGGTACGACATGCAGGACCTCGGCGTGGACGACACGGGGCGCGTGGATGCGGGGCCGTGGCGGACGCCGGAGTTCCTGACGGTGCTGCGGCGGTGTGTGCAGCGGACGGTGACCGCGAGCAGCCCGGCCGGGGCCCCGCCGGCCCACTGACCCGAGCCGCCTGCCGCCCGTCTCGCTCTTTCGCCCCCGCCGCCCCTACCCGCCCCATCCCGGGGCCCTGCCCCGGGCCCCCACTGGGGCTGCGCCTCCAGACCCCCGCGGGGCTTGCCCGGGGCCCCTGCGGGGCTGCGGCCTGTGCCCCTGCGCCCTGGCGCCGCGTCACGCGTCCGGGCGCTGGCGGGGCCCTGCCGTGGATCTCTGTCGGGGCTGCGCCCCGAGGCCCCTGCACGCCGTGCGGCGACGGGCGGGCCGGGAAGGGGCGGGTGGCGGGTGGCCGCAGGGCCGGGGGTCCAGGGGGCGGAGCCCCCCGGAGGGGTCGAAGGGGCGGAGCCCCTGGGACGGGACGGGCAGGGGCGGCGGGGGCGAGAACCCGACGCCCGCACCCCACGCTCACCCCTGCGGCAGCACCACCGCACGCCCGTTGACGCCCCCCGCGTGCAGCCGCTCGTAGGCCGACGGAGCCTCATCGAGGGAGAACGTCTCCACATGCGAGGAGAGGAGCCCCTGCCGCGCCAGCTCCAGCACCTCCACCAGTTCCACGCGGCTGCCCCAGTAAGGGAATGAGGCGGACACCTCGAACGGCAGCCCACCGCCGAAGCCGACCGCCACCGTGCCCCCGCCGATGCCGACGATCGTCACGTCGCCCGCCACCGCCACCGCCGCGGCGGCGACGTCCGACGTGGCCTGGGCTCCCACGAAATCCAGCACCACCTCCGCCCCCGCACCGCCGGTGAGTTCCCGGATACGCCCCGCCGCCTCTCCGTCGGAGATCAGCGTCTCGTGGGCGCCGACGGTACTCGCCAGCTCCAGCTTCTCCTTGCTGACGTCGAGGGCGATCACCCGTACGGGGGTGAGGACACGCAGGAGCTGCACGGCGAGATGGCCCAGCCCGCCGACACCGATGACCACCGCCGTGGCGCCCGGAACCAGCTTGGGCAGTGACTTCCGGACCGCGTGATAGGGCGTCAGCCCGGCGTCGGTCAGCGGCGCCGCCTGCACCGGGTCCAGTCCGCGCAACGGCACCAGATGGCGGGGCGAGTCCACCAGCATGTACTCCGCGAGGGCACCGGGAGAGCCCAGTCCGGGTGGCATGATGCCGAGAGCGGCGGCGTCCAGGCAGTAGTTCTCCCTGCCCTCGGCGCACTTGCGGCACAGCCCGCAGCCCCATGGGCCGTACACGGCGACCTCGTCGCCCTCCGCCACCTCCGTCACGCCGCTGCCCACGGCCGCGACGGCGCCCACGCCCTCGTGACCGAGCGTCATCGGCAGCGGATAGGGGAACTGCTCCTCCGGCCAGCCCATGACCGCCAGGTCGGAGTGGCACAGTCCCGCCGCCGTCACCTTCAGCAGCACCTGGCCCGGACCCGGTTCGGGCACGGGCACCTCGACGACCTCGGGGGCCCGCCCCACCTTCCGGTACTGAACCGCTTTCATCGTCACACCTCCTCCTGGCTGCCGGGCACGGCCCCGGCTCCCGTGACCACGCCCGGATCGGCCCCTGCCGGCGGCGGCGCCTTCCGGCGGCGCAGCATCGCCGGCAGGGCGATCCGTCCGCCCGTCAGTACCAGCGCGGTGATCAGGACCGAGCCGGTGAACAGGCTCGCGGCCCACTGCGCACTGGTGGCGAGCCCGAGCCCGGTGACACCGGTGCCGAGCAGCAGTACCGCCATCACCGTGCCCCAGGCGTTGAACCGGCCCGCGCGCAGTTGGGTCGCCCCGACGAAGGCCGCCGCGTAGGCGGAGAGCAGATACGGCGTGCCCGCGGTCGGCGATCCGGACCCCACCGAGGACGCGAAGACGACTCCCGCGAAACCGGACAGGAGCGCCGAGGCCACCAGGGTCAGGAAGCGCAGCCGGTCGGTACGTACCCCCTGCAGGCGGGCCGCGTCGGCGTTGAAGCCGGTCGCGTACAACCGGCGCCCGGTGGCGGTGTGTTCCAGCAGGAACCAGATGGCCACCGCGGCGAGCAGCAGATACAGCACCGGCAGTGTCAGGCCGCCCGCGTCGAGCTGGGCGATGTTCGCGAACGGCTTGGCCAGGAGCTGCACACCGGTGATGGAGCTGTCGTCGGTGACCATGGTGATCAGTGACTGGATCAGCGCGCCGGTGGCCAGGGTGGCGATGAAGGAGTCGACGCGCAGGAACACCACCACGACCCCGTTGACCACCCCGACCAGCAGCGCGGCGGTCATCGCCAGGGTGATGGCGGTCCCGGGTCCGAGTCCGGCGAAGACCAGGAACCGTGCGGTCAGTACGCTGGTGAGCGACATGGTGTAGGCGATCGACAGGTCGAAGACGCGGGCCGCCAGCGGCGGTACGACGCTGAGCGCCACCAGCCCGGCCACGGCGTTGCCGTTGAGCACCTGCTTGACCGTGGTCATGGTCGGGAAGGTCTCCGGCGCCCAGACGGAGAACACCGCGACGATGACCAGCCACACATACACGGCGCCGATGTTCCGGAACGACAGCGCTGCCGCCCGTCGCCTCAGGGACCCCAGGACGGACGGCGCGGGCCCGTCCGGCGCGGACGGCCGGACTTCCGCGGCCGGGGTCGTGGTGGATGTCATCTCACTCGGATCCTTCCAGTGCGCATCTCATTCGGTCCCTTCCATGGCGTGCACGAGCGCGGCCTCGGTGATGTCCCGGCCGCTGATGTCCCGTGCGATACGGCCGTCCCGCACCACCAGGACCCGGGTGCACAGGGCGAGCAGGTCCTGGGTGTCGGACGAGGAGACGATGACGCCCATGCCCTCGTCGGCCTGGCGCTCGATCAGGTCGTAGAGCTGCAGACGGGTGGCGATGTCGACGCCGGCGGTGGGTTCGCACAGCGCCAGCACCGGCGGGCGCCGGGCCAGACAGCGGGCCATCACCACCTTCTGCTGGTTGCCCCCGCTGAGTGTGGTGATCCGGGCACCGCGTCCGGAGGTGCGCACGGCGACCCGCTCGATCCACTCGTCGACGAGCGCGGACTCGCGGCGCCGGTGCAGCCGTCCGCCCCGGGCACGCAGCCGGTGCAGCAGCGGGAGGGTGAGGTTCTCCCCGACGGAGAAGTCGCCGATCACTCCCTCGGCCGCCCGGTCCGCCGGGACCAGGGGGATGCCCAGTGCGCCGGCGTCGCGGGCGTCGGTCCACCGCTCGGACTGTCCGGGCATCCGCAGCCTGCCCCGCACCGGCCCGGTGCGGGCCCCGGACACCGCGTACGGCACGATCTCGTGGCCGGAGCCGACCAGGCCGGTGATCCCCAGCCGCTCACCGCGGGCCAGGTCGAAGCCGATGCCGTGCAACGGTCCGGCCGACAGGTCGCGGACCTCGAGAACCGCCCCGGTGGGGCCGGCGGGGCGGGCCGGCCGGTGGTCGGTCTCCATCTCCTCGCCCGCCATCAGCTCCGCCAGCGAGCGGGGCGTCAGGTCGGCTACACGGCGGGTGGCGATGCGGCGTCCGCCGCGGATCACCGTGACGCGGTCGGCGAGCGCGAAGATCTCGTCCATGCGGTGCGACACGTACAGAACGCTGGCGCCGGCGTCGCGGACCTCGCGCACGATGTCGAAGAGCCGTGCCACCTCACCCGGCGGCAGTACGGCGGTGGGCTCGTCGAGCACCAGGACACCGCGGCGGCCCTCCCAGCCCTGCAGCGCCGCGGCGATGGCCACGACCGCCCGCTGGACGGGGGAGGCGAGGGACAGCGGCCGACGCACGTCGATGCCGAGGCCGAACCGCTCCACCAGTGCGGTCGTGCGCCGCTCCATCTCCGGCCAGCGGATGTTGCCGAAGGCCGTACGGGCGAAGCCGCGGCTCAGCGCGAGGTTGTCGATGGCGCTCAACTCGCCGACCAGACCGAGCTCCTGGTGGACGAAGCGCAGCCGGTCGTGCCGGGATGCCGCGACCTGGCCGAGGTCGAACAGCTCGCCGTCGAGTTCGGCGACCGCACCCGGTTCCGCGTGGTGGTATCCGGCGAGGACCTTGATGAGGGTCGACTTACCGGAGCCGTTGGGCCCGATCAGGGCGTGGATCTCGCCGTGCGCGACCTCGAGGTCGATGTCCCGCAGCGCCTGGGTCGCCCCGAACCGCTTCGACAGCCCGGACACGCGCAGCACCGGTCGGTCCGCGTGCCGCGCCGCGCCGTCGGTCTCGTGCCGTCTGTCCGGTGACGTGTCAGCCTGCACCGCTCCTCCTTACGTGGCGTTGCGTGGGGAAGGGCGCCGCCGGCCGGTGCCGGCGGCGGGCCGGCCGGTCAGTTCAGTCCCCAGAGCGCCTTGAACTGCGTCTGGTAGTCCTCGACGATCGGGAAGTCGCCGTCGGCGGAGGGCAGGTTGTCCTTGGTGACCAGCATGTTGGGCAGCACGGCCTTCTGGTCGACGGCCATCGACCGGCCGGTGAAGTGCCGGGCCAGCGCGTCGACCTGGAGCCATGCCGTCTCGTGCGAGTTCAGTGCCATCGCGCCGTCGGTGAGACCGCTCTGGATGTACTGGTAGTTCTGTGCGTCGCCGACGTTGACGACGATGTGCTTGCCGGTGATCCCGGCGGTCTTCAGCGCGGCCGGGACGCCCACGTTGAGCAGGCCAAGGGAGAAGACGACGTGGGTCACCTTCGGGTGGGAGCGCAGGTAGGACACCACCCGGTCCGGCATGTCCTTGCCCACCGCGGTGATGGGGACGTCGACGTCGTCCAGCGCACAGCCGTCGCACCACTGCTTGTACTTGGCCGCGAAGGTGTCCTTGACGGGTTTGAGGATCGTGTAGGCCGGCAGGTCGAAGTACACGGTGTCCGCCTTGGCGCCGCTGCTGGACACCACCCACGAGGCGATCATCGCGCCCTGGACGCCGACGTCCTTCGGGCCGTTCTTCAGCAGGGAGACGCCGCGGCCCACCACGTCGTCGGCGTTCGACTGGATGACGGGGATGTGGGCCTTCTTCAGCTGCGCCAGCTGCTTGGCGTAGACGGCGCGCGGGAACCCGGAGGCGACGACGGCGTCCGGCTGGTCGCGCACCGCCTGCTCGTAGGCGGCCTGGACGGACTCCGGAGTGCCCTGGGTGGCGATCTGCTTGACCTTCCAGCCGAGTTGACCGGCGGCGGCGGTGAAGAAGTCGGCCAGGTCCTTGCAGGACTGGACGCCGCAGAGGATGAAGTCGATCCGCTTGCCCTTGGGGATCTTCTTGCCCACGGGCTTGGTGACGGGGATCGAGTCCGGGCGCTCGGAATACTTCTGGAACGCCGCGCGGGCCGCCGTCAGACCGGGCGAGTCCGCCGCCGCCTGCGTCGCGTCCGCGGCCGGAGTGGTGCCGCCGCCGCACGCCGCCAGGGTGAGCAGCGCGGTGAGAGTGGTGATCGCGGTGAGGGCGCGGCGGGCCGCGCGACCGGGTCTGGAACTCATCGTTGAGTACTCCCGTGGTGTGGTGCCTGTGCTGCCGCGGCCCGCGTCGCTCCCGCGTCCGCGGCGGTCGGCTCCGGTCAGGCGGATCCTGGGCCGCCCGGGGCGGGACGGCACGCATGGGGGGTGAGACGAAGAGGTCTGTGCTGCTCGCCGTCGTGGGGTACGGCGCGGGCCGCCCGGGGTCCGGGCGGCGCTGGGCCGGGAGGGTCAGACTCCGGCCGAGGCGAGAAACTTTTGAGGCACTACAGCCTCAAGTGGGTCGGAGTGTGACACGGGCCGGTCGGCTTGGGGAGGGGGCTGTCGCAAAAAATTCCCGGCTTCCCAGCGTTGTTCACGGTGATCTCGGGTGGCGGGGGTCCGTCGGCCGCCGTGAGTGTTGCTCCCGACCTCGTCAGCTAACTACACTCGATCTAAAGTTTCTGCCGGAGGAGAGATGATGGACGAAACGTCGGAGCTGGGCACGGCGCGGTGCCCCGGGCCCAGCGTCCAGGACTACCTCGACCGGGACAGCCGGCCGGTTCCCGCCGCCCTGAGGTTCGACCGGAACGACCACCTCGGCAGCGAGGACATCGACTCCGCGCGCTTCGTCTCCCGGGAGTGGGCGGAACGCGAGATGCGGCAGGTGTGGCGGCGGGTCTGGCAGTTCGCCTGTCTGGAGAGCGAGATCCCCGAGGTCGGTGACCACGAGGTCTACGAGATCGGCACCGACTCACTGATCGTCGTGCGGACGGCCCCGGACGAGATCCGCGCGTATCTCAACGCCTGCCTGCACCGCGGCCGCAAGCTGCGCACCGGCGGCGGCAACGTCAGCGAGTTCCGCTGCCCGTTCCACGGCTTCGCCTGGAACCTCGACGGAACCATGCAGGCGCCGCCGTGTGCCTGGGACTTCCCGCACATCACCCCGGAGAAGTTCGCGCTGCCCGAGGCGCAGGTGGCGACCTGGCGCGGCTTCGTCTTCATCAACATGGACCCGTACGCGGAGTCCTTCGACAGCTACCGCGGCACCTTCGACGACTACTACATCTGGCCGCTGCAGGACCGCTACAAGTCGCTGCACATCGCCAAGGTGCTGCCCTGCAACTGGAAGGTCGCACAGGACGCGTTCATCGAGTCCTTCCACGTGATCGCCACGCATCCGCAGATGCTGCCCTGGCTCGCGGACGCCAACTCCCAGTACGACGTCATGGCCGACCAGCCCCACTGGAACCGCATGATCAACATCCAGGGTGCGCCGAGTCCCCATGTGGCCGACTCGGTGACGGAGGAGGACGTACTGGAGACGTTCTACGACTCGCGCGCGTTCTACTCCGCCGCCCAGGGCCGCGACCTGGTGAGGCAGGAGGGGGACGAACTGCCGGCGATCCCGCCCGGCGGCACCGCTCGCCAGGTGCTCGCCGACCGGATGCGCGAACAGCTCGCGGCCACCTCGCACCAGGACTTCTCCCGGACCGCCGACACCGAACTGCTGGACGCCATCAACTACCTGCTGTTTCCCAACTTCAACCCCTGGGGCGGCGCCAAGTCCAACATCGTCTACCGGTTCCGGCCCGACGGACTCGACCCCGACTCCTGCATCGCCGAGATCATCTTCATGTCGGCCCCCAAGGAGCCCGGTGCGATGCCGCCCCCCGCGAAGATCCGCTGGGTGCCGGACGGCACGCTCTTCGCGGACATCCCCGAACTCGGCGTGCTCGGACCCGTCTTCGACCAGGACTGCGAGAACCTGCCCTACGTCCAGCAGGGACTGAAGACGATGCGCAAGCCCGGCATCACCCTGGCCAACTACCAGGAGAGCCGCATCCGCCACTTCAACCGGACGCTCGACCACTGGATGGACAAGTGACCCACCGCGTGGCCGTCCGTCCCCTCGGCGCGGAGCTGCAAGTGCTCGACGGCGAGGACCTGTTCAGCGCCGCGAAGCGACTCGGCTACCGCTGGCCCACCGTCTGCGGCGGCAAGGGCACCTGCCGCACCTGCTTCGTGGAGGTCGACGAGGGCGCCGAGAACTGCTCACCCGTGGACCCGCTGGAGCGCGAGGGCATCGAGGCCCTGCGCCGGCCGGTGGACGGCCGCACCCGGCTGGCCTGCCGGCTCCGGGTGGCCGGCCCGGTGACCGTGACCAAGCGCGGCGTGCGCCGCCGAGTGCAGGAGTGAGCACCATGTCCAAGCAAGTCACCCATCCACTGACCGGGCACGTGTACCGGCTCACCGACGACGGACTGGTGGAGGTGACCGACCCGAAGACCGGGGCACAGGGCATCTTCGACTTCCGGGCCCGTTGGCAGTCGGGCGAACTGCGCCACGCCGACCTGCAGCTGGCCGGCTGGGTGGGCCGGCTCGCCCAGCGGCGTCCGGCCGGGCAGCCGGAGGAGTGAGCCCGTGGCAGCCCGTACCACCCGTGTGGTGTGCCTGGTGCGCCGCCCGGCCGGCGAGCCGGCCCCCGGCGACTTCACGATCGAAGAGCGTCCGCTGCCGGCGCTCAACGCGGGCCAACTCCTCGTCCGCAACCTCTACATGAGCGTCGACCCCTCGATGCGCGGGCGGCTGGAGAGCACCGAGAAGCACTACACGCACAACTTCACCCCCGGATCCCCGCTCGACGGCCGGGCCCTCGGCGTCGTGGAGGACAGCCGCTGCGCCGCCGTGCCGGCCGGCACCTTCGTACGCCACCAGCTCGGCTGGCGGGAGCGGGCCGTCCTCGACGCCGGCGACACCGACGGCGCCGGGCGTATCGATCCGGGCCTCGCCCCGCTGCCCACGTGGCTGGGGCTGCTCGGGCAGACCGGCTTCACCGCCTACGTGGGGCTGACGCGGATCGCCGCGGTACGCCCCGGTGACACGGTTCTCGTCTCGGCGGCGGCCGGGGCCGTGGGCAGCGCCGCCGGGCAGTTCGCCCGGCTGCTGGGCGCCCGGCGGGTCCTCGGGACCGCGGGCGGGCCGGACAAGTGCGCCCTGCTGGTGAAGGAGTTCGGCTACGACGCCGCCGCGGACCACCGCGCGGAGCCGGCGCGGGACGCGCTCGCCAGGCTGGCGCCCGACGGCATCGACGTCTACTTCGACAACGTCGGCGGCGAGCAGCTCGTGGCCGCCCTGCACGCCCTGCGGCCGGGCGGCCGGGTGGCGCTGTGCGGCATGATGTCGCAGTTCGGCGGCGAGGGGCGGTCCGCCGGCATCAACCAGCTCATGCAGGCGGTCCTCAAGCGGCTGACGCTGCGCGGGTTCATCGTGCGCGACCACGAGGACCTGCGGCCCGAGTTCGAGCGCCGGGCCGCCGACTGGCTCCGCTCGGGGGAGGTCACGGCCCGGGAGACCGTGGTGGACGGCCTGGAGAACGCGGCGCAGGCGCTGCTGTCCCTGCTCGCCGGTGGGAACGTCGGCAAGATGCTGGTCAGGCTGGACGGGAAGGCCTGAGAGGCCCGCTGGACCGGGGCGGACGGGTGCGTTGGCGGCCCCCGCCGCTCCGATCGGGTGCCCGAGCCCGGCCGTGGCGCGGGGCAGGGCCGTGCCAGGGCGCGTGGGCGTGGCCCCGCCGGTGGCCCCGCCGGGGACCGGGGCGGGGGCCCCTCAGCCGGGCCGCGGGCGCCAAGTCCCTGGGGACGGGCACGGTGATGGGCCCGGGGCGGTGCGCCCCGGGCCCATCACCGGCCTCGGAGATCTCCGCGCGAGTCGATGCTCAGCGCATGTCGTGCGTGGCGCTCACCGTGTGGGTCTGCAGGCTGACGCCCAGGCGGACGAGCCCGGACGTGGCCGCACGGAACTCCTTCATGTGCGCGGTGTCGAAGTGCTCGTCGAGCGCCTGCCGGGACGTCCACCGCTCGTACACCCGGATCCGCCGCCCGTCGGCGGGGTCGGCGGTCATCGCGTAGTCCAGGCAGCCGGGTTCCTCCTCGCGCGTACGGCGGCCCAGGTCGACGAGATGCCCCAGCATCGTGCCGCGGTCCCCCGGCTCGTAGTCCATCCACCCGGAGACGATGATCTGCCCTGCCATTTCGGCCCCTTCCCTGGCCCGCGGGCCCGTCGCTTCCGTCAGGGGAGCAACGACGGGCCCGCGGTGTTCAGTTGCCGGCCGTGGCCGGAACGCCGTCCACGGTCACCGTGCCCCTGTCGCCGTCGACCGTGACCACCATCCCGTCGCGCAGCCGCTCCGTACCACCCTCGACGGAGATGACGGCCGGGATGCCCAGTTCACGGCAGACCACGACGGCGTGGCTGTTGAGCGCGCCCACGTCCACCACGGCCGCCCCGGCGACCAGGAAGAGCGGCGTCCAGGCCGCGTCCGTGATCGGTGCCACCAGCACCTCACCGGGCTCCAGCGCCTCGCACGAGGCCGGGTCGGTGACCACGCGGACCGTGCCGCTGTACGTGCCGTGGCTGCCGCCCACGCCGGTGAGCACATCCCCCTCGACCGCGGTCTCGGCCCGCTGCGCGGCACGCCGCGGCCAGGTGTCGATCTCGGTCCGCGCGTCGTCCGCGACGAAGAACGGCGGCTCCAGCTCGTGCAGCCCCGCGTACTCCTGAAGCCGCCGGCCGATGACGGCGCCGAAGGACTCCGGGCCGGCGACATAGTCGTCCAGCTCGGTGTCCAGCAGCATCATCACGTCCTCGGGCCTCGCGAAGCGCCCCGCCTCGACCCCGCGGCGGCCGAGTTCGCGTACCGCCATCCGGATCTCGTTGACGACGGTCACACAGTTGCCCTTGGTGCGCTCACGGGCCGGGATCCACACCTGGGAGGCGTGCATCCCGGCGTCGAACATCGGCCGCGCGTCCTCGGGCAGGGCGGCCCGGATCGCGGCCGCGGTCTCCTCGCGGCGCGCCGTCAGCCTGCTGTGCCGCCCGGCGGGGGAGTCGTCCTCGGCACTGTGCCGGATGCGGTCCACCAGGGTCAGCGCCTGGACAGGCGCCGCCTCCCAGGACAGCGCGTGGATGTCCCACTCGTTGGGGCCGCGGTCTCCGAAGGCGGCCAGGAACTCCTCGAAGGAGTCACGGAACGTCTTGACGTCCCCGGCCGCCCCCTCCAGGGCCTGCTCCACCGCGTCCGGTCCCCGGTCGAACAGCTCGGTCAGCTCCGCCGAGGCCACCACCTGGCGGGACAGGTCCCACAGGCCGGCCGAGGACGACGCCGAGTCGACGTCGCCGAGACCGCTGATCAGGTCCAGCATGGCGTCCGGCCGGTCCACACTCGCGCACAGCGGGCCGAGGATGGCCGGCCCGACGGACGCGGGCAGCGAGGACTCGACGTGCCGCTGGAAGGTGGTCTCCACCTCCTCGAGCAACGACCGGGCGTACGCCACCAGTCCGGCGTCGGACAGTTCCGTCAGGTCGGGTCGCTCGCGGCGGATGCGGCGCACCCGTTCCCGGTCGGCGTCCGCCTCGGGGAAGTTCGTCTGGCCGAGCATCCGCTGCAGCGTGGCGCCCGCCTTGGCCGTCAGCTCCTCGTCCTGGTCGTCCGGGTGCGGCACGTACACCGGGGTGTCTGAGCGCTTGCCGACGAAGGCCGCGTCGATCTGGTCCGCGCTCTGGCCCATGCGGATGCCGAACAGCCGCATGTGCGACAGGTTCAGGTAGAAGTAGCCGCCGAACATCCCGACGAACGGCGGCCTGGGACCGGCCACCTCCTCGTCGCGGTAGATGCCGAAACCCACGAAGCCCTTGCGCCAGCCCCGCAGACCCGGTCCCCAGACCAGGGTCCAGCCCAGCGGGCTGGCCGGCTCCGGCAGGGTCTCGCCCGCGTTGGCACGGGTGTAGTGCGGCAGCCGTTCACTGCGCTGCCAGTCCGTGATCCAGCTCTTCATGACCGACGTCTCCCGCCGTCCGTGCCCGTGCCTGCCACTGCCCGTCCCGCGCCTGCCCGTTTCCCGCCTACCACTGCGCCGTCCCGCCGTCGACGCTGATCATCGTGCCGGTGATGCCGGCGCCGGCGTCGGACGCGAGCAGCGACGCCAGCGCGGCGATCTGTTCCACCGTGGTGATCTTCTTGGTCGCTGCGTGCTCGGCGAACCGGCCGAGCCACTCCTCGTAGCTGATGCCCTCGGCCTCGGCCGCGGCCGGTCCGGCGGCCCGCATCAGGTCGGTGTCGACTGCGCCGGGGCAGATGGCGTTGCAGGTGATGCCCTGGGTGCCGTACTCGAAGGCGGTCGCCTTGGTCAGCCCGTGGATGGCGTGCTTGTTGGTGATGTAGTGGCTGATGGCCGGCTTGTTGGCCTGCTTGCCCTCGACGGAGGAGATGTTGATGACGCGGCCCCAGCCGTGCTCCAGCATCTTCGGCAGCGCCCGCCGGGTGCCGTAGAAGTAGGCGTTGAGGTTGAAGGCGAGTGCGTGGTTCCAGGCCTCGTCGCTGAGCTCGTGGAGGGGAGCGAAGCCCTGCGTGCCGCCGGCGTTGTTGACCCAGACGTCGAGCCGCCCGAACCGCTCGGCGGCGAAGTCGGCGAGGCCCTCGATGTCCTGCTGGCTGCTGGCGTCGCAGGGGTGGAAGACGGCCCGGTCCCCGGCGTCCATCTCGTCCAGGGCCTGCTTGCCCTTGACCTCGCTGCGGCCGCTGATGACGACCGTGGCGCCGTCGGCGATGAAGGCCTCGGCGATGGCGCGGCCGATGCTGCGTGTGCTGCCCGTGATCACCGCGACACGTCCGTCGAGGCTGCCCGTAGCCACCATGGTGTTCTCCTGCGGTTGTTGTGGGTTGGTCACCTGGCGGCTCTGGGTGCGTTGTCCAGGTGCTCGTGGATGGTGCGGTGGAAGTGCTGGAGGCCGGGCTCGTTGCGCCCGAAGACGAAGTCGGTTCCGGTCGCGGCCAGGGCCTTCAGCCCCTGCTGGACTCCGTACGTCGTCGCGTAGTCCTCATCGCGGACCACCTCGTGGAACCACTCGCCGAACCGGTCGGCGGCCGCCCGCTCCTCCTCGGTCACGGCCGGCTCCCGCAGCAGGATGATCTGCTGGGTGACCGATTCGGTGGCCGTCCGGGGCAGGACCAGCGAGACGGCGATCTTCTGACGCCAGCCGCCGGCGATCGCCAGCCCGGGGAAGAGCCAGTAGATGGGGCCGACACAGTCCCCCGGGTCACGCTGGTCCGGCGGCAGGTCCACCGCCTGGGCGATGGGCCGCAGAGCGGGCGCTATGCGCTGGTGGGGGCCCCAGGTGTCGTGCGCCATCATGTTCGACAGATTCGTCTCGAACACCGTCTTCGGGTGCAGTGAGGCGAAGTGGTACGTCTCCAGGTAGCCGTCGAGCGTGACCTTCCAGTTGGGGCTGGTCAGCTCGCGTGTCGCGTAGTGGTGGCACTCCGCCAGACGGAGACCCTCCAGCAGCGGCCCCAAGTCGCCGAGCCAGGTGTCGAGGTCCTGCTCGGCCGCCGGATCCAGCGAGACGAAGACGATGCCGGCGCGCTCGGAGGCCGGCAGCCGGACCAGGCCGCGGCCCTCGCGCGGCACGGGGCCGAAGGTCTTCTCGGCGTACACGCCCCGCAGTTCCCCGGCCAGGTCGTAGGACCACGAGTGGTACGGGCAGGTAAGCCGCTTCGACACGCCGCAGCCCGGTTCGAGGAGCTTGGCCCCGCGGTGCCGGCAGGCGTTGATCATGGCGTGCACGGACCCCTGGCGGTCGCGGGTGATCAGCACCGGAATGCCGAGCACGTCGATCGCCTTGTAGGTGTGGGGACCGGGGAGCTCGCACGACATGGCGAGCGGCAGCGGCACGCTGCGGTGGACGGCGTCCGTCTCGCGCTGCCAGCGGCTCTCGTCGAGGTAGTTCGACACGGGTTCCGTCCACTGGTCCGCGGCCTCGTGCGTCGTGCCCGCGCGGTAGTGCTCCACCACGCGTTCGACGAGCCCGCCCGCCTCCTTGCGCATCACCACGGAAGCGGCGTCGGTGGACCGGTCCTGGCTGATCCACGAGGAGTATTCCGGCGCCCGGGGCGGCTGACGCTGGTCAATCGTCTGCTGGGGCTCCAGTGAACTGGTCCGGACCACGGCGTCCTCACAATCCTCCCAGCCGAGAGCTGGGGAACGGCTCCGTCTGCGGCAGCTGGGCTGTGAGCGACAAAACAACAGGGCTTAGTGTTGCCTGTCAATAGTAAGTAGGAAAAGTGACGGACAGGTTGCCCGTATTCGAGGTGGTGGCGGGTGGATCCCGATGTGTCGATGACCCGGCCCTTCGAGGCCGGGATCATCGTGGCGGACCAGGAGTTGATGGAGCGCTTCTACCGTGAGGCGCTCGGCTGCCGTCCGGTGCACCGGTCGGTGGTGCCCCGGGAGATCGCAGGGCCGGCGGGGCTCGGCGGGGAGCTTCTGGTCGTCTGGCTCCAGGTGCCGTCGGGCGGCCGGATCAAGCTCGTGCGACCTCGGATCGCGGCCGCCCGCGCCCAGGCGGCCGTACCGGTCGGCGCGCGCCGCGGACTGTCGTACCTCACCTTCCATCTGGACGACATCGAGCCTGTCGTGGCCGCGCTGCCGGCCGCGCGGGTGCCCGGCCGCTGTCGTCCCCGGTCGTGGTGGAGGCGCGCGGGCGGCGGATCAGCTTCTGGGCGGATCCGGAGGGCAATGTCGTCGAGTTGGTGGACTGCCGTAGTAATTAGACAACCTCTCCAGTAAGGTGCCCACTGGCAGTTACTGTAGGTCGACACAACAAAGTCCGATCGGTGGACACCTCCCTCCGGGCGAAGGGGCGGACGATGGCTCACACAACACCGCAGCAGCCGACCGCGCAGGTCATACGTGACCTGCACGAGCGCATGGTCCGCATCCGGCTGTTCGAGACCGAGGCGGGAAAGCTCATGGAGGCCGGCAAGCTGCCCGGCTTCCTGCACCTCTACGTCGGCCAGGAAGCCGTGGCCGCCGGCGTGATGACCGCCCTCCGCGACGACGACCAGATCACCTCCACCCACCGCGGGCACGGGCATGCCGTCGCCAAGGGCGTCGGCCTGCGCGAGATGTACGCCGAACTGTACGGCCGGGTCACCGGCGCGTGCCTCGGACGCGGCGGCAGCATGCACATCAACGACGTCCGGCTCGGCATGCTCGGCGCCAACGGCATCGTCGGCGCCGGCGTCCCGATCGCCGTCGGCGCCGCCTTCGCCGCCCGGTACAAGGGCGAGGACAGCGTCGCCGTCACCTTCTTCGGTGACGGCGCCACCAACATCGGCTCCTTCCACGAGGCCGCCAACATGGCCGCCGTCCTGCGCCTGCCGGTGCTGTTCGTCTGCGAGAACAACGGCTACGCCGAGTTCACACCGCAGTCGAAGCACATGCTGCTCACGGATGTCGCCGACCGGGCGGCGGCCTACGGGATGCCCGCCGTGATCGTCGACGGCATGGACGCCGTCGCCGTCCACCGGGCCGCCCTCGACGCCGTGGAACGCGCCCGGGCGGGCGAGGGCCCGATGATGATCGAAGCCAAGACCTACCGCTACTTCGACCACCAGGGCGTCAAGGGACTGCGCCACCCCTACCGCTCGCAGGAGGAGGTCGACGAGTGGAAGGCCCGCGACCCCATCGACCTGCTGGAGGCCCGCGCCGTCGCCGACGGCACCGCCACCCGTACGGAGCTGGACGACGTATGGCGGCGGACGCGTGAGGAGATCGCCGAGGCCGTCGCCCACGCCGAGGCCAGCCCGCTGCCCGACACCGCCGACCTGCTGCTCAACGTCTACTCGGGGTGACCCACATGACCGCCATCACCGAAGCACCGGCCGTCGCCCCGGAGCGCACGGCCCGCACGCTGACCTACGTCAAGGCCTTCAACGAGGGGCTGGCGCAGGCCATGCGCGAGGACGAGAACGTCTTCGTCGCAGGAGAGGACGTGGCCGGGTACGGCGGCGTCTTCCGGATGTTCGAGGGTCTGCTGGACGAGTTCGGTCCCCGCCGCATGATCGACACGCCGATCTCCGAGGCCGCGCTGGTCGGTCTCGGGGTCGGGGCCGCCGCCCGGGGCCTGCGCCCCGTCGTCGATCTGATGTTCATGGACTTCATCGGCGTCTGCATGGACCAGATCGTCAACCAGGCCGCGAAGATGAAGTACATGTTCGGCGGCGCGGTCTCGGTGCCGCTCACCATCACCACCGCCTCCGGCGCGGGCCTCGGTGCCGCCGCCCAGCACAGCCAGAGCCTGGAGGCCTGGCTCGCCCATGTGCCCGGCCTGAAGGTCGTGATGCCCTGCGACGCCTACACCGCGAAGGGGCTGACCGTCTCGGCGATCCGGGACGACAACCCGGTCGTCGTCATGCTCAACAAGGTGCTGCTGGGCAGCAGGAGCGAGGTGCCGGAGGAGGTCTACGGCATCCCTCTCGGGCAGGCCCACACCGCGCGGCCGGGCTCCGACGTCACCGTGATCGCCCTCGGCCGGATGGTCGGCGAGGCCCTGGCGGCGGCCGACGAGCTCGCCGCCGAGGGCATCGAGGCCGAGGTGATCGACCCGCGCACCGTGCAGCCCCTGGACACCGAGACCATGATCGCCTCCGTCCGCCGGACCAACCGGGTGCTCGTGGTGCACGAGGCCGTGACCTTCGGCGGGCTCGGCGCGGAGATCGCCGCCCAGATCCAGGACGCGGCCTTCGACTTCCTGGACGCGCCCGTCCTGCGGATCGGCGCCCCCTTCTCACCGGTGCCCTTCTCCCCGGTGCTGGAGAAGGCCTACGTCCCCGACGCGGCCCGTATCGCGCAGGGCTGCCGCCGGCTCCTCGAAAGGTCGTGACGACGTGGCGGTCGAGGTTCTGCTGCCGAAGATCGGCCTGACCATGCAGGAAGGCACGATCGACGAATGGCTGGTGCCGGCCGGCGGGGCGGTCCGCGAGGGCGACGCGCTGCTGCGGCTGGCCACCGACAAGGTCGACGTGGACGTCGAGGCGGAGGCCGGGGGAGTGTTCCACCCCGTGGTCCCCGCCGGCGTGACCGTCCCGGCGGGAGCCCTCATCGGCTGGCTGCTGGCCGAGGGTGAGCAGCCACCGGGCCCGGGGGGTACGCCGATGCCTCCCGGGCCCGGGACCGACGGCACCGCTCACCAAGGGCCGCCCACGGCACCTTCCGCCGACGGCGCCGTCTCCGTGAACGGCACCGCGTCGGTGAACGGCACCGCGTCGGTGAACGGCGCCGCGTCGGTGGGCGTCGACCCGGCCCGGCGCGGAAGCGGAGGCCGGATCCTGTCCTCGCCCAACGCCCGGCGGGTGGCGGCCGGGGCCGGCGTCGACCTGGGCGCCGTGCACGGCACCGGCCCCGGCGGCCGGGTCGTCTCCGAGGACGTGGAGGAGTTCCTCGCCGCGACACCGGCGGAGCCGGCGTCCTCCGTCCTCCCCGTCTCCCCGCTGGTACGCCGGCTGGCGAAGGAACGCGGCATCGACCTCGCCGACGTACGCGGCACCGGCGCCGGGGGCCGCATCCGCAGGGCCGACCTCGATGCCGTGACGCCGGCGCCCGCGCCCCCTCCGGTGCGCTCGCGCGACGTCATCCCGCTGACCGGTATGCGCGGCACCATCGCCCGCCGGATGCACGCCAGCCTGCAGGAGATGGCGCAGCTGACACACGGTTACGAGGTGCGGATGGACGCCGTGGTGGACCTGCGCACCCGGCTCAAGGCGGAATGGGACGGCAGCGACCTGACGGTGCCGAGCATCAACGACTTCCTGCTGAAGGCCGCGGCACTGGCCCTCCGGGAACACCCGCTGCTCAACGCGGCCGTGCACGAGGACGGCATCCATCTCTACGAGGACGTCCACCTCGGCTTCGCCGTCGCCGTTCCGGGCGGCCTCCTCGTGCCCGTCGTCGAGGACGTGCCGGCGCTGCCGCTGTCCGAGCTCGCCCGCCGGTCGAAGCAGTTGGCGGACGCCGCCCGCGCGGGACGCGTGTCCCCGGCCCAACTGGAAGGAGCCACGTTCACCGTCACCTCACTGGGCGGGTACGGCGTCGACTTCTTCACCCCCGTGATCAACCCCGGCAACGTCGCCATCCTCGGCGTGGGCAGACTCAGGGACGGCGTCGAGTGGGTCGACGACCAGCCGCGTCGGACACAGGTGCTCACCCTCAGCCTCACCTTCGACCACCGTGCCGTGGACGGTGCTCCCGCCGCGGAGTATCTGCGCACGGTGGACACCCTGCTGCGCAGACCGCTGCGCCTGCTGGTGTGACCGTCCCCGCGCCGCGCCGGTCAGCGTTCCGTCCCCGCGATCCGGTCGGCGAGCCGGTGGATCTCCTTGGTGAACGACCGGTGCCCGAGTGCCCGGTAGACCTCGTCGCCCCGGATCTGCGAGATCGCGGCGTTCTCCACAAGCGCGAGCACCCCCAGGCCGGTCACCGCCGCCTCCGCGTCGGTGACCGGCTCGCAGTCCTTGCGCACCAGCCGCACGAGCTCTTCCAGCAACTGCGTACGGATCTCGTGCCGCAGCACCTCCGCCTCCTGGCTCATCCCGGCCGAGGAGACGAAGAAGACCGTGGCGGCCGACCGGTGCTCCGCGAGCCACCCCAGCAGTGCCGTGACCTCCGTGCCGATGCCCGAGCCGGGCGTGTGCGCCGCGGTGAGCGACTCCAGCTGCTCGCGCAGCGCCGCGGCGAACACCCGCATGCCCTCCACCAGGACCTGGTCCTTGGAGGAGAAGTGGTAGTACACCGCCGCGGACGTCATCTCGGCCCGCGCGGCGATGTCGGCCACCGTCACCTCGTCCGGCGGCTGGGTGGCGAAGAGCTCCGTGGCAGCTTCGATCACCCACTGCCGGCGCGACGGGCGGTGAGCGGCGCGGGTTCCGGAAGTCGTCATGATGTCAAGTATGCCCAAGGCCAGTTCGCAAAGCACCCAGCGGTAGCAGGGTTTGCCACGCCACCGCGGCAGAGTTACTCGATAGCATGGTCAGTACACCGGGCGCATCGGCACCGGACCCGGAAGCCGCAAGGGGAGCAGAGATGGCCACCACGCAGAACGGCAAGCAGCCGGCCCACCGGCCCTCGCGGCGGCAGCACATCATCGACGCGGCGGTGCGTGTCTTCGGCGTCAAGGGCTTCGCCGAGACCAGCGTCCAGGACATCGCGGACGAGGCCCAGGTGGTGCCCACAGCCGTCTACTACCACTTCGACGGCAAAGAGGAGCTCCTCGAGCTGGCCATGCGCCGGGTCTTCGACCAGCTGAACGCCGTCGTGGAGAAGGCCCGTCCGGACACCGAACCGGGTGACGCGCAGGGGCTGCTGCGCGTCATCGACGCCGTGTGGGACTGGGTGGAGAAGAACCCGGACGAGGCCCGTCTGTTCCAGGTGCAGATCGCCTCCGCCAACGGCAACGTGAAGCTGCTGCGCGACGAGTTCGAACAGCGGCACATCCAGCGTGCGTACGACTACCTGCCCGAGGCGGCCACGCGCAGCCCCCGCGCGGCCAAGGCCAGGCACGCCGCGCAGGCACTCGCGGTCCGTACCCTCATCAGCACCACCCTGCTGGTCACCGCGCTGCGGGCGGAGGGCGGGCCGCTCGCGGACCTGCCGCCGCGGGCCGTGCAGCAGGCGGTCAGGTCGACGGCCCTGCGGATCATCGCCACGGAGCAGGACACCGCCGCCTCCGTCTGAACGAGGACTCGCGGTCACGGAGGCGCAGGGCCCGGGCTCACCGCCCCTCAGACCGTCAGCACCGAGCACGCGCTGATCCCCGGCGCCCCGTACACATGGGTGAAGCCCACTCGTGGCCCGCCCGGCACCTGTGCTCCCGGAGCGCGGCCCTGCAACTGCCGTACGACCTCGTGGAACTGGCGCAGTCCCGAGGCGCCCACGGGCTCGCCGCCGGCCAGGCAGCCGCCGTCCGTGTTCACCGGGAGCCGCCCCGTGGGATCGGTGCCGCCGGAGGCCAGCAGCTCCTCCTGCTCGCCGTGGGCGCACAGCCCGGTCTCCGCCAGGTGGATCAGCTCCGAGCCGCTGTCGGTGTCCTGGACCTGGGCGACCCGCACGTCCGCAGGGCCGACCTCGGCCCTGCGGAAGGCCGCCTTCGCCGCGTCGACGCTGGGGCTGTGGTGCGGTCCCGGCGGCAGCCAGGGCGCGAACACCTCGAAGGAACCGAACCGGCGGGTGCGGAGGGCCAACGACGCCAGCCTGACGGGCCGTTCGCACAGGTCGAAGGCGCGGTCGCCCAGTGCCAGCACGAGCGCCACCGCTCCCTGCCCCGGCGAGCAGAACATGTACTGCGTGAGCGGCGGACTGATTTCGGCGGAGTCCAGGATCTCCTGCTCGGTCAGCGGCTTGCGGCGCCAGGCCAGGGGATGCCGGGAGCCGTTGCGGAAGGCCCGCGCCGCCGCCATCGCCAGCGCCCGCTCCGAGATGCCGTGCTCGTGCAGGTACCGCCGGGTCTTCAGTGCGAAGAACTGCGTGGTGAGCATCATGCCGCTCTCGGCGTACCAGTCGCCCAGTCCGTAGCGGGCGGGGGAGGCGTTGAACGCGCCGCGCTCGTGCTTGTCGAAGCCCACCGCCAGACCGAGGGCGGCCTCCCCCGCGCGCAGCGCGTTGGCAACGGCCCACACGGTGGAGGCACCGGTGGCGCAGCCGTTCTGCACATTGACGAACGGAACTCCGGTCAGCCCCAGTCGGCCCACCAGGGTGTCGGGCTTCCCGGACACGTCGGAGCCGCCCGCCGCGCAACCGATGTCCTCCCAGGCCACACCGGCGTCGGCCAGTGCCTCGCGCACCGCCCGTTCGGCCATGTCCATACCGGTGACGCTCTCGTCCCGGCCGAAGGCGTGCATCCCGCAGCCGACGACGTACACCTCGTCGCTCCTGCTCATCGCTCGCCTTCCCGGTCGGGTCCGAACGCGAAGGTCAGCACCTCGGTCCCGTCCTCGTCGTGGTAGGCGAGCACCGTGGTGAGCCGGACCGGAAGCCCGATCCGTATCTCCGCGCGGGGAATCGCCAGCCGCGCCTCCACCAGCACCTCGCCGAGGTCCACATAGCCCACGTGGTAGGGCCGGTAGCCTCCGGCCGGCGGACGGTACGGCGGCTTGGGCGGGAACGCCTGGAGCGTGTAGGACCACAGCCGCCCGCTCACCGGGAGCACATGCGCGGACATGGTCCTGTTCGAACACCTGGGGCACGAGTCCTGCCGGGGGAAGACGACGGTGCCACAGTCGGAGCAGCGCGCGCCCGCGAGACGCGGTGGGCCCGCGCCGTCGTCCGCGCCGTCGAACAGGGTCTCGTCGATGAGTCTGGCGGCCGTCCCGTTCCGCTCGGTCGTCCCGTTCCGCTCGGTCATCCCGTTCCGCCTTCCACCGTCACCAGCCCAGGAGTGCCGCGAGCCGTTCCCGGTGGTGCGCGGCGCCGCCCAGCAGGGCGGCGTCGGACTGGGCCCGCCGGAAGTACAGGTGTGCGTCGTGCTCCCAGGTGAAGCCCATGCCGCCGTGCAACTGCACGCACTCGGCGGCCACGAACACGAACGCCTCCCCGCACCAGGCCTGCGCCACCGCGGCGGCCTCGGCCAACGCGTCGGGGGAGTGCGCCGCGCGCACCGCGCGTACCACGGCCGACCGTGCGGCCTCCACCTGGAGCAGCATGTCGGCGCAGGTGTGCTTGACCGCCTGGAAGCTGCCGACGGCCCTGCCGAACTGGGTGCGGTCGCGCACATGGGCCACCGTCATGTCCAACGCGGCCTGGGCTCCTCCCAGTTGATCGGCGGCCAGGGCAACCAGCGCCACGTCCAGGGCGCGGGTGACGACTTCCGCGCCCTCGCCCCCCGCGGTCAGGGCCCGGGCCCGCGCACCGGAGAAGGACACCAGCGCCTGCCCGCGGCTGAGGTCAAGCGTCGGGACCCGGCGCACCGTGACCCCCGGATCGTGCGGGTCGACGAGGAACAGGTCCACGCCGTCGGTGCCGGTGGCCGCGACCACCAGTGCCTCGGCGTCGGCGCCGTCCAGGACGAACGGCGCCGTACCGTCCAGCACCGGGACGCTGCCCTGCCACGACGTGACCGCCACCGGCACTGCATCGGGCCGCCAGGTGCCGTCGGACGACGCCACCGCGAGCGCGTGCACCCTGCCCCCGGCCAGCCGTGCGAGCGTCTCGTCCGCCGTGCCGCAGCCCGCCAGTACCTGACCGGCCAGCACGGTGGACGACAGCACCGGGACCGGGGCCAGCGTCCTGCCCAGCTCCTCGCAGACCACGGCGATCTCGGCCAGGCCGCCGATGCCTCCGGCC
This sequence comes from Streptomyces sp. NPDC001843, assembly GCF_042891955.1. Taxonomy (NCBI): domain Bacteria; kingdom Bacillati; phylum Actinomycetota; class Actinomycetes; order Kitasatosporales; family Streptomycetaceae; genus Streptomyces; species Streptomyces sp. NPDC001843. Next base: position 96,442 of record NZ_JBIATQ010000011.1, read on the forward strand.
GTCTCGGGCAGCCCCAGCGCGGCCAGACCGACCTGCCGGCCGAGGGTGTCCCACAACGTGGCGTCGATGCCGGGCGCGGCCTCGGGCAGTCGGCGGACCGCCGCGGTGCCGCCGGCGTCCGCGCACACCGTGCGCACGGTCTCGCGCAGGTCGTCCAGTTCGGCGTCCGACAGGGCCGGGCCGTCGGTCAGGGTGCTCGTCATCGTGCATCCTCGCTCTCGTCGCGCCGCTCCCGCAGCGCACTGTGCGCGGCCGCCATCCGGGCGACCGGGACGCGGTGTGCGGAGCAGGAGACGTAGTCGAGGCCCAGGTCGTCACAGAGGTCGATCGACTCGGGGTCCCCGCCGTGCTCACCGCACACGCCGAGCTTGATGCCGGGACGCGCCTTCCGTGCCCGCTCGGCCGCCAGGGCGATCAGGGCGCCCACCCCGTGCGGGTCGAGCCGTGCGAAGGGACTCGCGGTCAGGAAACCGCGCTCCAGGTAGGCGGCGAGCACCTGGCGCTCGACGTCGTCCCGGGAGAAGCCGTAGGTGAGCTGGGTGAGGTCGTTGGTGCCGAAGGAGAAGAACTCGGCGTGCTCCGCGAGCTCGGCGGCCAGCAGCGCGGCCCGCGGTGTCTCGATCATCGTGCCGATCCGGTACGGAACCCGGACGCCGGTCCGTGCCGCGACCGCGTCGGCTGCCCCGCGTACGTACGCCGCCGCGGCGGCAAGCTCCTCAGGCAGGCTGACGAGCGGGATCATCACCTCCAGCCCGGGACGGACCCCGGTGGCCGCGACGTCGGCCCAGGCCGCGAACAGCGCCTCGGCCTGCGCCGGGTACAGCCGCTCGTGCAGCAGCGCCAGGCGCACCCCGCGCAGCCCGAGCATGGGGTTCGCCTCCCGCAGCGCGGCGGCCCGCTGCTCGGCCTCGGCGTCGCCGGCCCCGCCGGGTGCGGGCAGGAACTCGTGCAGCGGCGCGTCCAGCAGCCGTACGGTGACCGGGCGGTCCCCGACGGCGGACAGCAGGGCCCGGAAGTCCTCGTGCTGAGCCTGCTCCAGGGCCACCAGCGCCTCGTCCCGGGCGGCCCGGTCGGCGGCGAGGAGGACGCGCCGGATCAGCGGCAGCCGGTCGCCGAGGAACTGGTGCTCGGTGCGGCACAGGCCGACACCCTCGGCGCCCAGGGCGACGGCGGTGGTCACCTCCGCGGCCGTGTCGGCGTTGACGCGCACGCCCAGCCGTCGTATGCCGTCCGCCCAGCCCAGCAGGGTGGACAGCTCCGGCGGCGGGCCGGCGACGGTGACCGGAAGCCTTCCGGCGTAGACGGCACCGGTGCGGCCGTCCAGCGACACCGGGTCGCCCTCGCGCAGCACACGGTCCCCGATCCGGACGGTGCCGGCCGCCGGGTCCACGCGCAGGCCCTCCGCGCCGCAGACCGCCGGTGTGCCGGCGCCGCGCGCCACCACGGCGGCGTGCGAGGCGATGCCTCCGCTGCCGGTGAGCACCGCGGCGGCGGCCAGCATCCCGGGGACGTCGGCCGGAGTCGTCTCGTGGGCCACCAGGACGGCGGGGGTGCCGGCCGCGCCCAGCTCCAGGGCGCGCTCGCTGGACAGGGCGATCGGGCCGGCCGCCGCTCCGGGGGACGCGGGCAGCCCGCGGACGAGGGGTTCGTCCGCTCCGGTCGGCTTCAGCCGGGGATGCAGCAGCTCCTGCACCTGCGACGGGCCGATTCGGCGTACGGCCTCCTTCCGCCCCAGCGAGCCCTCCGCGGCGAGATCGGCGGCGAGACACACCGACGCGCGCAGCGCGGGGCGGCTCGGCGTCGTGGCGGCCAGCAGCGCGATCTCGCCGTCGCGCAGCTCGAAGTCGACACCGACCGGCGCGTGCAGATGGCGTTCGAGGGTGAGTAGCGAGTGCTCGAGGAGCGCGTGGGCCGCGCCGAGCTGCTCCAGCGGCTCACCGGGGTGCGGGGACGGCGAGCTGCGGCGCACGCCCCGGAAGAAGGAACCCTGTGCCGCGAAACGGCCGGTGTCGGGGTCCCGGCTGACCGCGGTGCCGTAGCCGGAGCGGTCCCATGGTCCGATGCGCAGCGCCTGCACGTGCAGGGCGATGCCCAGGTCCGCCGGCAGCCGCTGGGCCCTGCGGGACCGCTGTGCCCGGGGGGAGGCCCACCGGGCCAGCATCGCCCGGGCGGCCAGCGCGAGCTGCTCGGCCGGGTCCTCCGGGTACGGCCGCGCCGCCTGCCGGGCGACGGCCGACAGCAACGCGTCGACTCGGGCCCGGGGACCGGCCGCGTCCAGCAGGGCGTCGTCGAGGTCCCCTCCGGGCACGCCGAGGGCGTACTCGCCGGTCATCCGGACGGTGGCCGCCCAGACCTCGAACAGCGCCTCCTCCCGGCCGATGACCGCGCTCAGGCCGTCGGCACCGGCCGGGGTGAGGCCGATTCCGGCCAGGTCGGGAGGCAGCCCCGCGACCTCGGCCGGCGCACTCGCCGACAGGCGCAGCAGCAGCGGCCTGCCGTGGTCGCCGATCCGCCGTCCCGAGAGCTGCTCGACGAGTTCCACCGCGGCGCGGGCGGTGTCCGGCTCGCACAGCGAATCGGCCGACCCGGCCGGCACGGTGAGTCCGGGAACCACGGGGAGTCCTAGGGCCACCAGCCGGTCCATGGCGATGCCGTGCGTGCCCAGTTCACCGGCGTCCAGCCCGCGGATCCGTCCCTGGCCGTACGGCACCAGGCTGTGGCCGGGAGCCGAGGCCCGGGTGGGCGGCCCGGCCGGGCGGTCGGTGATGTTCAACCCCGGCCCCCTGCGACGAGCTCCTCCTCGAGGGCCTCGTCCTCGGCCCGGCTGATGCCGAGCACCAGCAGCAGCTCCTGGTGCAGCCGCATCCACACCGTGTGGTATGAGTCGCACAGCGGCGAGGCGAGCCACTGCACCGCGCCGTCGTCGAAGCGGTCGAGCGCCTCCTCCAGGTCGGTGAGGTACCGTCCGCCGCCCGCGAGCACGCGTTCGAGCCTGCGCAGCACGGGCTGGATGGCCTCGTGCACGTCCTCCAGCGCCTCGCGCACCTCGGCGTCGTAGACGTGGTCGGTGTGGTCGTTGGCGGTGCCGTCGGGACGGCACTGCCACGCCGTGCACACCTCCCGGATCCGGCGGTTGACCGGCAGGAAGGCCCGGTAGGCCGCGGTGATCCGCTCCTCCTGCTCGGAGCCCGCGGGCACCCGCAGGATCCGTGCCGCGACGTGCTTGGCGCGCTCGGTCGGCAGGACCACCGGCCCCTTCACCATGGCCAGCCCGGCGTCCGCCAGGGCGCGGTACTCGGACTCCGGCCTGCCGCGCCACATGCCACGCAGAACGAGGTCGACAACGGCATCGGTGAGGGTCTCGTCGAGAGCGTCCGTCCCGGCCACGGCAGCAGATTGCATCGCCACACCTTCTCCTCGGTTCCGTGTTGCCCGGAGGTTACGCTCCGGCAGCGCCCTTAGTGAAGGGGTTGTCAAGAAACAGTTTCCGGTGCGCGCGATGCGGTCCGCCCGTCGCCGCCTTCCACGCGGCCCCGGGCGGCCAGGAACGACGCCATGCGGGCCTGTGCCTGGCGGCCGTCCGCCAGGTCGGCGATCAGTCGTGCCTCCTCGGCGAGACGGCGGCGCAGGCCGTCCGCGGCGTCGCCGTGCAGCAGGCCCTTCGCGGCCCGCAGCGCCTCACCCGCTCCGGCGGCCAGTTCGGCGGCGGTGCGGTACGCGTCCGCGTCCAGTTCGTCGTCGGCCACAGCCCGGGTGACCAGGCCGTACCGCTCGGCGTCCGTGCCGCTCAGCACGCGGTTGGTCAGGATCAGCTCCGCCGCCAGCCGGGGGCCCACCAGGCGCGGCAGCAGCCACGAGGCCCCGCAGTCCGGGGTGAGTCCGACCGCGGTGTAGGCCAGCCGGAACCGCGCCGACCGGGCGGCGAGGACGATGTCACCGGCGAGGGCGAGCCCGATGCCGCCCCCCGCGGCGGCGCCGCGCACCGCGGTGACGACCGGCACGGGCAGCTCGTACAGGGCTGTCACCGCCGCGTGCGCGGCGCTCGCCACGGCGTGCACATACGCGCCGGTGTCCTGGCCGCGGCCGGCGAAGGCGCGCAGGTCGCCGCCCACGCAGAAGGCGGTGCCCGACGCCCGCAGCAGCACCGCGCCGCCCGGGTCGTCGGCCACCTCCGCGGTGAGGTCCCGCAGCGCCTCGGCGGTCCGGAGGTCCAGGGCGTTGCCCCGCTCCGGATCGTCGAGTCTCAACTCGACCACTGCGTCGGGGTGTCGGACCACCCGGACCGGCTGAGTGCTCATGGCGCCTGTCTCCCGTCGTCACCGGTGTCGCTCGGATCACTCGGCAAGATACTAGAGACGTTGTACAGTTTCTAGGTCGCGACGGGCGCCGAAGCCCGTACGCCCGTCGGCGGGAGGAACCGTGCCTGTCCAGTTCGATGTCGACCCTGCCGTCGCCCGACTCGCCCAGACCACTGCCGAGTTCGTCCGTGAGGTGGTGGTCCCGGCCGAGCGCGAGTGCGGCGGATCCGTGCACGACGCCCCCGCGTCCCTGCGCGATGCCCTGCACAAGGGCGCCCGGGAGGCGGGGGTGTTCGCGCCGCACGTGCCGAGGCGGTGGGGCGGCCACGGCCTCGACCTGCGCGGGCAGGCAGTGGTGTTCGAAGCCGCCGGGTACTCCCTGCTCGGCCCGCTCGCGCTGAACTGCGCGGCCCCGGACGAGGGCAACATGCACCTGCTGGAGAAGGTGGCCACCGAGGAGCAGAAGGAGCGCTACCTGCGTCCGCTCGCCGCCGGCGAGTACCGGTCCTGCTTCGCGATGACCGAACCGGCCCCGGGCGCCGGCGCCGACCCGCGGTCCCTGCGGACCACGGCGACCCGGGTGCCCGGCGGATGGCGTATCGACGGACGCAAGTGGTTCATCACGGGGGCGGACGGAGCGGCCTTCGGCATCGTCATGGCCCGCACCTCCGGCAGCCCCGGCGACCCGGGCGGCGCGACCATGTTCCTGGTCGACGCCGGCACCCCCGGCATGCGCGTCGTCCGCACCATCGAGACCCTCGACGAGGGCTTCTTCGGCGGGCACTGCGAGATCGTCTTCGAAGAGTGCCTGGTCGGCGACGACCAGGTGCTCGGCACGGTGGACCAGGGCTTCGCCGGCGCCCAGGTCCGGCTCGGCCCCGCCCGGATGACGCACTGCATGCGCTGGCTGGGAGCCGCCCGCCGCGCCCAGGACATCGCCCTCGAACGGGCGGCGAGCCGGACGGCGTTCGGCTCCGTGCTGGGGGACCTGGGCATGGTGCAGCAGATGCTGGCCGACTCGGAGATCGACATCGAGGCGAGCCGCGCACTGATCCTGCGCACCGCCTGGGAGCTGGACACCGGCTCCGCCGCCACCCAGCTGACCTCGGTGTCCAAGACCTTCGTGGCGGAGGCGGTGAACCGGGTCGTCGACCGGGCGGTGCAGATCTGCGGAGCACTGGGAATCTCCGCCGCGGACGCCCCGCTGGCCCGCCTGTTCCGGGACGTGCGGCCCTTCCGCATCTATGACGGCCCTTCGGAGACCCACCGCTTCGCCATCGCACGCCGCGCACTGAAGCCCCACCGGCAGCCACGACCGGAGGCGGCCGTCGACTCCTGACCGCGCCGGCCGCGGTTCCGGGCACGGGCGAACGCCGGTGACACTTCCGCGCCGGACAGGAGCGGGGCCGTCGCACACCGCGGCGGCGGGCGTTCGCTCCGGCGACCGGGAGGTGGACGACCGCGACCGGGCACACACCCGGCCACCCGAGTGACTCCGGTGACTTCGCCCGGCCACGGCCGCGAGTCCCAAGAACCTACTCCCCGTCAAGGACACACGTATGGAAACCATCTCCCGCCTCGGCGTCGTCGGCTGCGGCCTCATGGGCTCCGGCATCGCCGAGGTCGCCGCCCTCGGCGGTCTCGACGTCCTGGTCACCGAGTCGTCCCCGGAAGCCGCCCGGGCCGGCCGGCGACGTGTCGAGGCCTCCCTGGACCGCGCACTGCGGCGAAGCAAGATCACCGAAGCCGCGCGGGACGCCGCACTGGCCCGGCTAGCCTTCGCCGACGACCTCGGCGCCATGGCGGACCGTCAGTTCGTCATCGAGGCGGTCGCCGAGAACCGCGACCTCAAGACCGGCGTCTTCAGGACCCTGGACCAGGTCGTCACCGACCCCCGGGCCGTTCTCGCCAGCAACACCTCGTCGATCCCCGTGGTCGACCTCGCCGTCAGCACCGAGCGGCCCGCCCAGGTCATCGGCATGCACTTCTTCAACCCGGTACCGGTGCAGACCCTGGTCGAGATCATCCCCGCCCTCACCACCAGCCCCGACACGGTGGCCCGCACCCGTGCCTTCGCCTCCGAACACCTGGGAAAGGAGATCGTCGAGGCGACCGACCGCTCCGGGTTCGTGGTCAACGCGCTCCTGGTTCCCTATCTGCTGGCCGCGGTGCGCATGGTCGAGTCCGGATCCGCCGGCGCCCAGGACATCGACCGGGGTATGGAACTCGGCTGTGCCCATCCCATGGGACCGCTCCGCCTGCTCGACCTCATCGGCCTCGACACCGCCCAGTCCGTCGCGGAATCGATGTACGACGAGTTCAAGGAACCCCTCTACGCCCCGCCGGCGCTGCTGCGCCGCATGGTCGCCGCCGGCCGCCTCGGACGCAAGAGCGGCCGAGGGTTCTACGACTACACGGCCTGAAGGCGCCGGTACGTCTCAGCCGTCGCCGGTCCGCGCGGCCCACAGCCCCCGTACGTGCCCCAGGTGCCGGGTCATGACCTCGCGCACGGCCTGCTCGTCGCGGGCCAGCAACGCGTCGAGGAGCTCCAGGTGTTCCTCGGCGGAGGCCAGCAGCCGGCCCGCCTCGACCAGCGCGGTCAGTCCGTACAGCCGGGAGCGTCCGCGCAGGTCGGCGACCACCTCGACGAGGTGGGTGTTGCCGGCGAGGGCGAGCAGACCGAGGTGGAAGCGGGTGTCGGCCTCGACGTACGCGATGAGGTCGCCCGCCGCGGCCGCGGTGACGATCTCCCGGGCCGCCGGGCGCAGCGCCTCCAGCGAGGCACGGTCCGCCGTGCCGGTGAGGGCCACCACGGTGGGGACCTCTATGAGCGCGCGGACGTGGGTGTACTCGTCGAGCTGCCGGTCGGAGACGGCGGTGACCCGGAAGCCCTTGTTCGGGACCGCGTCGACCAGGCCCTCCTTGGCCAGGTCGAGCATCGCCTCCCGCACCGGCGTGGCGGAGACGCCGAACCGGGTGGCCAGGGAGGGCGCCGAGTACACCTCGCCGGGCCGCAGTTCACCCGCGATCAGCGCGGCCCGCAGCGCGTCGGCGACCCGTTCCCGATAGCTGCTGCGGCGGCCGCCCAGCCGGGGGAGTGCGGGGGCCCCGCCGTCCGGGGCCGGCTGCTGTGCCATGTCACGCATCACCGGGGGAGTCTAGAGGACGAAGCCCGCGGGGAACGGATCCGTGGGATCGAGCAGGTACTGGGCCGTGCCGGTGATCCAGGCGCGGCCCGTGAAGCTCGGCAGCACGGCAGGGATCCCGGCCACCTCGGTCGTGCCGAGCAGCCGGCCGGTGAACCGGGTGCCGATGAAGGACTCGTTCACGAACTCGGTGTGCAACGGCAGTTCACCGCGCGCGTGCAGTTGCGCCATGCGCGCGCTGGTTCCGGTGCCGCAGGGCGAGCGGTCGAACCAGCCGGGGTGGATGGCCATCGCGTGCCGGGAGTGGCGGGCGGTGGCGCCGGGCGCGTACAGGTGGACGTGATGGCAGCCCCGGATCGACGGGTCCTGAGGGTGGACCGGTTCCGCCTCGCTGTTGATGGCCTCCATCAGGGACAGGCCCGCGGCGAGGATGTCGTCCTTGCGGGCGCGGTCGAAGGGCAGACCGAACTCCTCCAGCGGCAGGATGGCGTAGAAGTTGCCGCCGTAGGCGAGGTCGTACGTCACCCTCCGCCCGTCGGCGAGCACGGCCTTGCGGTCCAGGCCCACGCTGAAGGACGGCACGTTGCGCAGCGTGACGTTCCTGGCGGCGCCGTCCTCCACCGCGACCTCGGCGACCACCAGCCCGGCCGGGGTGTCAAGACGGATGGTGGTGACCGGCTCGACGACCTCCACCATGCCGGTCTCCACCAGCACGGTCGCCACGCCGATCGTGCCGTGCCCGCACATCGGCAGGTAGCCGGAGACCTCGATGTAGACCACGCCCCAGTCGCAGTCGGACCGGGTCGGCGGCTGCAGGATCGCGCCGCTCATCGCGGAGTGCCCGCGCGGCTCGTTCATCAGCAACTGCTTGATGTCGTCGCGGTGGTCACGGAAATACAGCCGCCGCTCGTTCATCGTCGCGCCGGGGATGGTGCCGATGCCGCCGGTGATCACCCGGGTGGGCATGCCCTCGGTGTGCGAGTCGACGGCGTGCAGGACGAGTTTGCTGCGCATGACGGCCCTCTTCCTAGGCGAGCCCGGCCGCGACGGCCTTCTCGGTGGCCGACCGGACGGTGGCCTCCTGCTCGGGCAGCAGTGGCAACCGCGGCGGCCGCACGGGACCGCCGTACCGGCCGACGACGTCCATGGACAGTTTGATCGCCTGCACGAACTCGGTGCGCGAGTCCCAGCGCAGCAGCGGGTGCAGCTGTCGGTAGAGCGGCTCGGCCGTGGCGAGGTCGCCGCCGGTGGCCGCGTGGTACAGCTCGACGCAGGCGGTGGGCAGGGCGTTCGGGTAGCCGGCCACCCAGCCCTTGGCACCCGCGATCGCGAGCTCCAGCAGCACGTCGTCGGCGCCGATCAGCAGATCCAGCTCCGGGGCGAGTTCGGCGATGCGGTAGGCGCGGCGGACGTCGCCGGAGAATTCCTTCACGCCGTGGATCAGGCCCTCGCCGTGCAGCCGGGCGAGGAGTTCTGGCACGAGGTCGACCTTGGTGTCGATCGGGTTGTTGTACGCGACGACCGGCAGCCCCGCCTTCGCGACCTCCGTGTAGTGGGCGAGCACCGACCGCTCGTCGGCACGGTAGGCGTTCGGCGGCAGCAGCATCACCGCACCGCACCCCGCCTCCCGTGCCTGCTCGGCCCAGCGGCGGGCCTCCGCGGAGCCGTAGGCGGCGACGCCCGGCATGACGCGCCGCCCACCGATCGCGGCCACGGCCGTCTCGACGACCTTGGCGCGCTCCGCGGGGGTGAGTACCTGGTACTCGCCGAGCGAGCCGTTCGGTACGACACCGTCACAGCCGCTCTCCACGAGCCAGGCGCAGTGCTCGGCGTACCTGTCGTAGTCCACCCTGAGGTCGTCGTCCAGCGGGAGCGCGGTGGCGACGAGGACGCCGTGCCAGGGGCGGTGGTCGGTCATGAGGGTTCCTCCTCGACGGGGTCTTCGGGAGCTCGGGCCAGCACACCCAGCGGCACCGGCCGGGCGAACGGCCGCCGGGAGGGGGTTGGTTCGCATCCGGCGAGCCCGGCGACCGCGGGCCCGCACACACGGCCCTGGCACCAGCCCATCCCGGCCCGGGTGAGCAGCTTCACGGTGCGCAGGTCGCCCGCGCCCAGTCCGGTGACGGCCGCACGGACCTCCCCGGCGGTGACCTCCTCGCAGCGGCAGGCGACGGTGTCGTCCGGGACACGGTCCGGCCAGCGGGCGGGCGGCGTGCACACCGCGTCGACGGCCGCGAAGAACGTCCGCAGTCGCGCACGGACCCGGGCCGCCGCCGACCAGGCCGCGGGGTCGGGTTCCCGGCCGTGCAGACGGGCGGCGACCGAGCGGCCCGCGATGTGTCCCTCGGCGAGTGCGAGGGCCGCGCCGCCGATGCCGGTGGTCTCGCCGGCCGCCCAGACGCCCGGGACGTCGGTGCGCTGCTCGTCGTCGACGCGCACGTCCGTCCCGTTCAGGGTGCAGCCCAGCGTCTCGGCGAGGTCGGTGTGCGGCAGCATGCCGTGGCCGACCGCGAGGGTGTCGCAGGGGATGCGGTGCTCGACTCCGGGCCGGATCCGTCCGTCGGCGTCCAGGGCGGCGACGGTCACCGCTTCCAGCCGGTCCCTGCCGTGCGCCTCGACGACGGTACGGCGGGTCAGCAGACGTGTGCGGTGCCGCGCGAGCCGTACCGCGTACCCGGCGCCCTCGGCGAGCTTGCCGGGCTGTGCGGCCAGCGCCGAGGGCCTGCGCAGCAGGGCTTTCGGGTCGGCGGACTCCACCAGGGCGGCCACGCGTGCGCCCGCTGCCGCGAGGCCGGTCGCCACGGGCAGCAGCAGCGGCCCGGTCCCGGCGACGACGGCCGTCCGCCCCGGCAGCACTAGCCCGCCCTTGAGCATGGCCTGCGCACCGCCCGCGGTGACCACTCCGGGCAGGGTCCAGCCGGGGAAGGGGAGTACGACCTCGTAGCCGCCGGTGGCCAGCAGCACCGCGTCGGCACGCACCGTCGCGGGCTCCTCCTGCGTGGGGCCGCGCAGCGCGTGCACGACGAAGCCGGCGGACTCGCGCTCCACACACCACACATGGTGGTCCGTCAGATGGCCGACCCGTCCGGTGGCGCGATGCTCCTCGAGTCCGTCCCGCAGCCGTTCCCAGGTGTGCCACTGGTGGTGGAGCGCCCCGGCGCGGCGTGCCCCGAGGGCGGCGGCGGGCTGCCGGTAGAACTGGCCGCCGGCCTCGGTGCCGGCGTCCACGAGGGTGACGCCCACCCCCCGTGCGGCGGCGGCGAGGGCCGCGGCGAGCCCCGCCGGGCCCGCGCCGATCACGGCGAGGTGCCCCCGCTCAGCCGTCGCGGCCATCGTGTCCAGTCCCCTCCTGCGAGACGATGACATCGCCCGGCCGTGCGGGCACCAGGCAAGCCCGTTGGTTCGGGCGGCCGTTGACCGTGACCAGGCAGTCGAAGCAGACCCCGATGCCGCAGAACACCCCGCGGGGGCGGCCCTCACGCCGGGTGGTGCGCCACGCGGTCACACCCGCCGCCCACAGCGCGGCGGCGACCGTCTGGCCGGGCAGTGCCTCGATCGCGCGGCCGTCGAAGGTGACGGTGAAGGCGGGGCCGGGCCGTGCCCGGGTCAACTCCATCGGGTTCACGCCGTGTTCACCCCGTTCGTCGCGAAGCGCTCGGGCCGGAAGGGCGCGAGGGGCAGTTCCGGCGGTGCCCCGGTCAGCACCTGGGCGATCAAGTGACCCGTCCCGGTGGCCAGTCCGATGCCCGCGCCCTCGTGCCCGCAGGCGTGGACGAGTCCGGGCACCCGCGGGTCGGGGCCGATCGCGGGCAGGTGATCGGGCAGATACGGCCGGAAGCCGAGGTAGGTCCGCATCGCGCGCACCCGCTCCAGGAACGGGAACAGCCGGGTGGCCCCGGCGGCGAGTGCCCGCACCACGGGCAGCGAGAACGAGCGGTCGAAGCCGACCCGCTCCCGGCTCGCACCGATGAGGACGGGCCCGGCGGCCGTGCCCTCGACGACCGGCGAGGTCTGCAGCGCGGCCGAGTCGCTGGCCACGTCGGCCACGTAGTCCGCGGCGTACACCTTGTGCCGCACCAGCCGGGGCAGCGGCTCGGTGACCAGCACGAAGCCGCGCCTCGGGAGGACGGGAAGGTGGACGCCGGCGAGGCGGGCCAGGTCGCCGCCCCAGGTCCCGGCGGCGTTCACCACGGTCGGCGCGTGGACGTCCCCCCGGTCGGTGCGCACACCGAGCACCGCCCCCCGGGCCGTGCGCAGCACGCCGGTCACCGTCCATCCGGTGCGCAGCCGGGCACCCGAGGCGCGGACCAGACGGGCGGCGGCCAGGGCCGGCATGACCTGGGCGTCCTGGGGGTAGTGCACGGCGCCGGCGAGTCCGGGTGCCAGATGCGGTTCGAGGTCGGGGAGCCCGTCGGCGTCGACGGGCACCGCGGTGACACCGGCGGCCCGCTGGGCGTCGGCGAAGCCGGCAAGAGCGGCGAGGTCACCGGGCGTCGCGGCCACGACGACGCCGCCCTTCGCCTCGTACTCGAAGCCCGGACCGTCCTCACGGGCCAGCTCCGACCACAACCGGGCGGACAGCAGGGCGAGTTCCAGCTCAGGTCCCGGTTCCTTGTCGGAGACGAGCAGATTGCCCTCGCCCGCGCCGGTCGTGCCGCCGGCCACCGGACCCCGGTCGACGAGGACGACGTCCAGGCCCGCCCGCGCCGCGTACCACGCGCAGGCCGCGCCCGTCATCCCGGCGCCGACCACCACGACATCGCAGGTCAGTCGCTTCGCCACATCAGTACTATGTCACATATCGCCGAGCCCGGACAGATGCCTGCGTCCTGGGGTCCGCCCGCCTCCAGTCCACCGTGCGCCGGCCCTGCGATACGTCGATATGGGGGGCGTGGTGGTCGCCGAGGCCACGGCGCGGCCCCGTCCCGTTCACCCGTCCGGTGTCCCAGGGGTGGACGCCCCCTTGACGTCGCCCCGAGCCGGATCGACACTCCAGATGGGAATCCTAGTGAACAGGTAGGGAAGCATGAGGCGCTTGGAGACGGTCACCAGCCGAGTGAGCCGTACGCCGACCTCGCCCCTGCTCACCTCCCGCCGGCACATCGACCTGCTGCGTGTCTGCAGCGCGCGATCAGCCTCCTGAGCCGGTCCCGGGCGACCCCCTGACCCGCCCGGCCCGTCCGGGCACCCCGGACCCTCCCGCACACCCTGGCGCCCACTGTCCGACGACGCTTCCGCCGCGCGTACGTCCGCGCGCCCGCTCCCGGGGAGACGCATGTCCATCACACCGCTCGCCGCCGTCCCGTCCGCCCACCGCACCGTCCCCGTCTTCCGGGGTCGCCTCGGCCGGGACGCGCGCAGCGGCCACCACGCCGTGCCGCACCGCTACCGGCTCCATCTCTCCACCGCCTGTCCCGACGGGCTGCGCCTGGCCATAGGGCACAGCCTGCTCGGCCTCGACCACGAATGCCCGGTCACGCTCCTGCCGGCCGTACCGGACCGTCCCGGCGGCGGCCACTCGGCCCTGGGTCCGCTGTACGAGGCGAGCGCACACCACTACACCGGGCCGGCCCTCGCCCCGGTGCTCAGCGACGACTGGTCAGGGCGCATCGTCAGCACCCACACCCCGGACATCCTGCGCGACCTCGACCGCTTCTGCCCGGACGGCCCCACCTCGCTGTATCCGTGCGGCACCGAGAGCCAGATCGAAGCCGTCGAAAGGCTCTGCGCCGAAGGCATCCAGGAGGCCGCGCAGCGCGCCGGACAGGCCGACGCGGATCCCGCGCAGCGTGCCGCCGCACTCGATCTGCTGCTGGACACGCTGGGCAGGCTGGAGCGGTATCTGGACGGCGAGGAGTACCTCGTCGCCGGCCGGCTCACCGCCGCCGACGTCGAACTCTGGGTGGCCCTGGTGCAGTTGGACACCGTGCACCGCTGCCACCTCGACGCCGGTGCCGTGCACCGCATCGCCGGGTACCCGGTGCTGTGGGCCTACGCCCGGCGCCTGGCGGCCCACCCCGCCTTCGGGACCCACCTCGACCTGGACGGCATCGCACTCCGTCACCACGGCCACTGCCAGGGCCTGGAGGCCGCCGGAGCGGCCGTCCAGATCCTGGACTGGACGGGGCACGCCACGGACCCGCAGGGCTCTTACCGCAGGTGAGACCGGGTCAGCCAGGTCCACTCCTCGGACGGCCGTTGACATTGGAACGGCCGACTGCATTACTTGCAGCTCAGAAGGTCATGAGCGTCAGCGCCAAGCCCTGGCTCGCTGACCGGCAACCCTCGCATCGCGGTGGGGTGCCCCAGGTGACGACCGGACCGGACGACGACTTCGGTAAGCGCGAGGGCCCCCTGGGGCCGGAACAGTGACAGGTGACGCCATGTACGCAGCTCCCAGGACGGCCACGGGCCGTACCCAGGGCTGCGTACCGCCGTACGCCGGACTCCTCGTCGCCGATCGTGCCGTCGACCTGCTCCGGGTCAACAGCGCACTGTGTACCGCACCGGGCCGTGCCCGCTGTCGGGGCTGACCCCACCTCCCAGCCGGCCCCCGCGTCCTGACGGACACCGTCCGTACGGTGTGCCGTCGTCCGACCAGCCCCCGGTTCCCGTGCGTTCCCGTGTGCCGCCTCGTGCCCCAGCGCCGTAGCGGCCCGCGTCCGGTCCGCCGCGGTCCCGGGGTGTCCGAATCCCCGGAGCCCGCCATGAGTGAACCCCCAGGCGCAGCCGTGTCCCTCGCCGAGGCACCACCCGCCGAAACACCGTCAAAGGCCTTCGTAGCACAGCGCGTTCAGCCGTTGCGGCGGCCCGGACGGTGGATCGTCACCGCCGTCGTCCTCGTGCTCGTCGCACAGATCCTGCACGGACTGGCCACGAACCCCTTCTACCAGTGGGACCGCTTCCGCTACTGGTTCCTGCGTCCCACGATCCTCGACGGGCTCGTCGTCACCCTCGAAGCGGCCGCGCTCAGCGCCGTGCTGGGTCTGCTCGGCGGCATCGTGCTGGCCCTCGGCCGGCTGTCCGGCAGCCCGGTGCTCCGGGCGGTGAGCTGGACCTACACCTGGCTGTTCCGCTCGGTCCCGCTGATCGTCGTCCTGATCTTCCTCTACAACTTCTCAGCCCTGTACAAGACGCTGAGCCTCGGCATCCCCTTCGGGCCGGCCTTCGTCACCTTCGACGAGTCGAAGCTGGCCACCGACATGACGGTCGCCGTCATCGGCCTCAGCCTCAACGAGGCGGCGTACGCGGCCGAGGTCGTGCGCGGTGGCATCCTCTCCGTCGACCAGGGCCAGCACGAGGCGGCGGCCGCACTCGGTCTGCCCAAGGGCTACCAGTTCACCCGGATCGTCTTCCCGCAGGCCCTGAGGTCCATCACCCCGAACTACGTCAACCAGCTCATCGGCCTGATCAAGAGCACGTCCCTGGTGTTCTACGTCTCCCTGCTCGACCTGTTCGGCTCGGTGCAGACCATGGGCAGCACCTACCCCGGCGACATCGTGCCGCTGCTGCTCGTCGCCACCGTCTGGTACCTGATCCTGACCAGCGTCGTGTCCGTCGTCCAGTTCTACGTCGAGCGGTACTTCGCCCGCGGTGCCACCCGCAGCCTGCCGCCGACCCCGCTGCAGAAGGCGCGGGCGGGCCTCGCGGACTTCCGGGCCCGGCTGCGCAGGGAGGCCACCGTATGACCGCCACCGACACCCTGGAGACGACCCCGGCCGCCCTGGAGGTGCACGACGTCCACAAGTGGTACGGCACCCACCGCGTCCTGGACGGCATCGACCTGACCGTGCGCCCCGGCGAGGTCACCGTGATCCTCGGGCCCTCCGGCTCCGGCAAGTCGACCCTGCTGCGGGTCATCAACCACCTGGAGAAGCCCGAGGTGGGCCATGTCAGCGTCGGCGGCGAGCTGATCGGTGTGAAGCGGAACGGGGCGCGGCTGAAGGAACTCAGCGAGCGCGCCATCCTGGCCCAGCGCGGCCGGATCGGTTTCGTCTTCCAGAACTTCAACCTCTTCCCGCACCTGAGCGTCCTCGACAACGTCGCCGCCGCCCCCGTCGCCACCGGAAAGCTGACCAGGGCCCAGGCACAGGAACTGGCACGCGAACTGCTCACCCGGGTCGGCCTCGGCGACCGTACCGGCGCCTACCCGCGGCAGCTGTCCGGCGGCCAGCAGCAGCGCGTCGCCATCGCCCGCGCCCTCGCGCTGCGTCCCGGGATCATCCTCTTCGACGAGCCGACCTCGGCGCTCGACCCCGAACTCGTCGGCGAGGTCCTCTCCGTCATCAAGGACCTGGCGACCAGCGGCACCACGCTCGTCATCGTCACCCACGAGATCGGCTTCGCCCGCGAGGTCGCCGACCGGGTCGTCTTCATCGACGGCGGAAGGATCGTCGAACAGGGGCCGCCCTCCCAGGTGTTGGACCGTCCCCAGCACGAGCGGACCCGGGACTTCCTCAGCAGGGTCCTCTGAACCCCCTCACCATCACCCGTCCCGAACGACAAGGACAGCCATGCCCAGCCACTTCTCCCGACGCAGCCTGATACGCGGCATCACCGCGGCGACCACGGTCGCCACCCTGGCCACCGGGCTCGCCGCCTGCGGTGGTGACAGCGAAGCCGCCACCACCACCGACGCCGCCGGCACGGTGACCGTGGGCCGGGTGTCCAACGGCGCGGCCAAGCAGACCGAGCTGAAGGTCTCCGAGGTGAAGGCTCTCAACGCCGAGCTGCCCGCCGCGATCCGCAAGAGTGGCACCCTGAGGATCGGTGTCGGCGCCCTGCCCGACGGCTTCCCGCCGCTGGCCTACATCGGCGGCGACCAGAAGACCCTCACCGGAGCCGAACCGGACCTCGGCCGCCTGGTCGCCGCGGTTCTCGGACTCGCGCCGCAGTTCTCCGACGCCACTTGGGAGAACATGTTCGTCGGCATCGACAGCGGCAGGTACGACGCCGCCTTCGCCAACATCACCGACACCGAGGAACGCAAGAAGAAGTACGACTTCGCCTCCTACCGCAAGGACAACGTCGGCTTCGAGGTGCTGAAGAAGAGCACCTGGAACTTCGACGGCAACTACGAGGACCTCGCCGGGAAGACGGTCGCCGTCGACAACGGCACCAACCAGGAGAAGATCCTGCTGGAGTGGCAGACGAAGCTGAAGAAGGAGGGCAAGGCCCTCACGGTCAAGCACTACCAGAGCAAGAACGCCACCTACCTGGCGCTGAGCGGCGGCAGGATCGACGCCTACTTCGCCGCCAACCCCGGTGTCGCCTACCACGTCCGGCAGACCGCCAAGTCGCCGAACCCCACCCGCAGCGCGGGCACCTTCTCCGGCGCCGGCGCCGGCCTGCAGGGCCTGATCGCGGCGACCACGAAGAAGGACAGCGGACTGGCCAAGCCGTTCGCGGACGCCATCAACCACCTGATCAAGAACGGTCAGTACGCCAAGTGGCTGGCCGCCTACAACCTCTCCGACGAGGCCGTCGCCAAGGCCGAGGTCAACCCGCCCGGGCTGCCGCTGGACAACTCCTGACCAGCCCTCACCCGGCATGTCGACCATGCACGTCACAGGTGCGCAGTCCGGGAACATCCGGCCGGAGAGGGCTGTTGTGACTCACCACGAGATGCGTACGGAGGTGGCGGACATGACACGTGTGGTCCGCCCCCGCGCTCTGAAGCCGAGCCGCTCCGTCGTACTGCACTCCCGGCCGCACATCGACCTGCAGCGCGTGGCCGGCGCCCTCTGTTGCTCCTGATCCGTCCTCTCCCTCGCCGTGCGCCCGTCCATCTCCGGGCCGGCGCTCTCGTACGGACCTCCAGGAAGGCACCCTCGTGTCATCGACTCCCTCTTCCCCCCTGCACCTCGCCGTCGCCCTGGACGGCACCGGCTGGCACCCGGCGTCCTGGCGCGAGCCGGCCGCCCGGCCCCGGGACCTGTTCACCGCCGGCTACTGGGCCGACCTGGTCGCCGAGGCGGAGGCCGGTCTCCTCGACTTCGTGACCATCGAGGACGGCCTCGGCCCGCAGTCCTCGCACTTCCTGGAGCCGGACGAACGCACCGACCAGGTACGCGGCCGTCTGGACGCCGTCCTCATCGCCTCCCGGATCGCCCCGCTCACCCGGCACATCGGCCTGGTGCCGACCGTGGTGGCCACGCACACGGAGCCGTTCCACATCTCCAAGGCGATCGCCACCCTCGACTACGTCAGCACCGGACGCGCGGGACTGCGCGTGCAGATCACCGCCCGGCCGAACGAGGCCGCGCACTTCGGCCGTCGCACGATCCCCCCGATCGACGCGTACGACAGCCCGGCCGCGCAGAACCTGGTCGCCGACCTGTTCGACGAGGCCGCCGACTACGTGGAGGCCGTCCGCAGGCTCTGGGACAGCTGGGAGGACGACGCGGAGATCCGGGACGCGGCGACGGGACGCTTCGTCGACCGGGACAAGCTGCACTACATCGACTTCGAGGGCCGCCACTTCAGCGTCAAGGGCCCCTCCATCACCCCCAGGCCGCCCCAGGGGCAGCCGCTGGTCACCGCGCTGGCCCACCAGACGGTGCCGTACCGGCTCGTGGCCCGGCAGGCCGACGTCGGCTACGTCACCCCGCACGACGCCGCCGAGGCCCGCGCGATCGTCGCCGAGATCCGCGCCGAGCAGGAGGCGGCCGGGCGCGCCGACGACAGGCTGCACGTCTTCGGCGACCTGGTGGTCTTCCTGGACGCGGACCCGGCCCGGGCGGCGGCCCGGCGCGAGCGGCTCGACGCCCTCGCGGGCAGCCCGTACACCGGTGACGCCCGGATCTTCGCCGGCACTCCCGGTCAACTCGCCAATGTCCTGGAGGAGTTGCACGGCGCCGGGCTCTCCGGTTTCCGGCTGCGGCCCGCCGTGCTCGGCCACGACCTGCCGGGCATCACCCGGGCGCTCGTCCCCGAACTCCAGCGCCGCGGACTGTTCCGCAGCGCCTACGAGGCCGACACCCTGCGCGGCCTCCTCGGACTCGCCCGCCCCGCCAACCGCTACGCCGCAGCCACTGTCTGAGCCGGAGGAAACCGCCCACCATGAGCAAGCCGCTGAAGCAGATCCACCTGGCCGCCCACTTCCCCGGCGTCAACAACACCACCGTGTGGAGCGACCCGGCCGCCGGCAGCCACATCGAGTTCAGCTCCTTCGCCCACTTCGCCCGGACCGCCGAACGCGCCAAGTTCGACTTCCTGTTCCTCGCCGAGGGACTCAGGCTGCGCGAACAGGGCGGCCAGATATACGACCTGGACGTCGTGGGCCGCCCCGACACCTTCACCGTGCTCGCCGCGCTGGCCGCCGTCACCGAGCACCTCGGCCTCACCGGCACCATCAACTCCACCTTCAACGAGCCCTACGAGGTGGCCCGCCAGTTCGCCAGCCTCGACCACCTCTCCGGCGGCCGCTCCGCCTGGAACGTGGTCACCTCCTGGGACGCCTTCACCGGCGAGAACTTCCGCCGCGGCGGCTTCCTGCCGCAGGAGCAGCGCTACTCCCGCGCCAAGGAGTTCCTGGCCACCGCGAACGAGCTCTTCGACTCCTGGCGCGGCGACGAGATCCTCGCCGACCAGGCCACCGGCACCTTCCTGAGCGACGCGAAGGCCGGCGCCTTCGTGCACCGGGGCGAGCAGTTCGACATCCACGGCCGGTTCAACGTGCCGCGCTCCCCGCAGGGCCGCCCGGTGATCTTCCAGGCGGGCGACTCCGAGGAGGGCCGGGAGTTCGCCGCCTCCACCGCCGACGCCATCTTCAGCCGGCACGCCACCCTGGAGGCGGGGCAGGCCTTCTACAGCGACGTCAAGGGCCGTCTCGCCAAGTACGGCCGACGCCACGACCAGTTGCTCATCCTGCCCGCCGCGACCTTCGTGCTCGGCGACACCGACGCCGAGGCCGAGGACCTGGCCCGGGAGGTGCGCCGGCAGCAGGTCAGCGGGGCCACCGCCATCAAGCACCTGGAGTTCGTCTGGAACCGGGACCTGTCGGCGTACGACCCTCAGGGCCCGCTGCCGGACGTCGACCCGGTGGTCGGCGAGGAGCACATCTCGCGGGGCCGCGCCCAGGTGCGGATGTACCGTGACCCGATCGCCATCGCCCGTGAGTGGCGGGAGCTGGCCGAGGCGAACAACTGGTCCATCCGGGACCTGGTCATCAACACCGGCAACCGGCAGACCTTCGTCGGCTCCCCGGCCACCGTCGCGAAGACGATCAACGACTTCGTCCAGGCCGACGCCTCCGACGGTTTCATCCTCGTCCCGCACATCACCCCCGGCGGCCTCGACCCGTTCGCCGACAAGGTCGTGCCGCTGCTGCAGGAGCAAGGTGTGTTCCGTACCGAGTACGAGGGCACCACCCTGCGCGACCACCTCGGGCTCGCGCACCCCGACGAGGTGCCCCACGAGCGGGTGGCGTCGTGAAGGCCGTCCGGCCCGAGCCGGGCGCCTGAACGGCGTGGCCGCGGACGTCCCCTCCCCCGATGGCGACGTCCGCGGCCGCTCCCCCGGTGCCGGACTTCACGGAGCGGGCGGTCATGCGCACAGCCTGCCCTCGTCCCCCGCCGGGCGCCTGAGTCGGGGCATACTCAAGTCCCCCTGTATCAGACGTGAGTACCCCGTCTCTCACTGACGTGACGATCTACGAACCGGACACGCGGACACCGGAGCCGCCCTGGCCGTTCACCGGCCGGGACGACGAACTGGAGCTGGTTGGCCGGTGCCTGACCGGCGGACGGCACGGCATCGTGGTGACCGGACCGCCCGGCCACGGCAAGACCCGGCTGGTCACCGAGGCCGTCCGGGGCACCGGCTGCGCCCGGGTGACCGGGACGCCGGGGACGCGCCGGCTCGACTTCGCCGCGTTCGCGCATCTGCTGCCGGGGGAGGTCTCGCTGCACCGCGCGGTGCGGCTGCTGTCCGGCGTACGCCTGCTCGTGGTCGACGACGCCCACCTCCTGGACGACGCCTCCGCCGCCCTGGTCCACCAGCTCGCGGTGCACGGCCGTACCCGCCTCGTGGTGATCGCGGCGGACGGTGGCGCCCCGGTGCCCGCCGCCGTGTCCCGGCTGTGGACCGGCGAGCTGCTGCCCCGGCTGGCCGTGGCGCCGCTGCCGCGCGAGGAGACCGCGAGGCTGCTCACCGCAGGCACGGGCCGCACCCCGGAGCCGCTCACGGCGGGGCGGCTGCACCGGCTGTGCGGGGGAGACCTCCGGCTGCTGCGCGAACTGGTGGGCGCGCTGCGCGAGCGCGGCCTGGTGACACAGGGACACGAGGCGCACGAATGGGCCTGGCGCGGTCCGGTGCCGGTGACCGCCGCCGTACGCGAACGCGTCGGCCCCGCCCTGGCGGGCCGAAGCCCCGGCGAGCGTGACTGTCTGGAACGCCTCGCCTTCGCCGAACCGCTGCCCCTGCGCCTCGACGACCTGGACCTCGACGCCCTGGAGGGCCTGGAGGACGGGGGTCTCGTCCAGGTCGACGACGAGAGTGCCGTCCGCCTCGCGCACCCCCTGCACGGCCCGGTGCTGCGCGCCGCCGCCGGACGGCTGCGTGCCCGGCGGGCGGCGCGCACACCGGAGGACTGCGGCCCGGCCCTGGCGGCCGAACAGGCCGCGCTGGCCCGCCGGATCGAGGAGGCGGACGTACGGGATCTGCCGACGCCGGTGGGCGAGTGGCTGGCGGGGGAGGGCGGCCCGGTACCGGCCGGATACGCCGCCGTCCGCGCCCGGTTCGCACGGCTGCGAGGGGAGGTGCTGGAGGCTGCGGCCTGGGCGCGGGAAGGGTTGCGGGAAACCCCGGACGATCCGGCCTGCCGAGCCGAACTCGCGCTCCCCGTACCCCGGTCACCGCTGACGAGCGCCGAGGACGACCTGTACGCCCGCTATGACGCCGTACGTCTCGGCACTCCGGAGCGGGTCCTGGGACGGCTGGCGCACGGCGTGTTCGCCGGGCACGCCGACGCGCTCGCCCGCGGGGACGGACCCGCGCTGGACCGGGCGGCCGAGGCACTGCGGCAGCGCGGCTTCCTGCTGTTCGCGGCCGAGGCGTACGCCCAGGCAGCCCACGCGCACCGTGACCCGAGCGCGGCCCGCACCTCCCGCACCCGCGCGCTCACTCTGGCACGCCGATGCCAGGGCGCCCGCACCCCGGCCCTGTCCGGGCTGGTGCTGGGCGAACTCACCGCCCGGCAGCGGCAGATCGTCGCCCTCGCGGCGGCCGGGCTGAGCAACCGGCAGATCGCGGAGCGGCTCACCCTGTCGGTGCGTACGGTCGGCAACCACCTGTACAGCGCCTACGCGCGGCTCGGGGCGGGCGACCGGGACCAACTGCCGTGGCTCGTGGAACCGCCGGCCGGGAAGACCGCGTGACCCGGCGTCACGCCGCCCCGAACGCCGCGAACGCCCATCCCGTCGCCTGGTGCACCGCGTCTCCGGGCAGCGCCGCACGGGCGTCACGGAGGGCTTCGGCCAGGCACAGTCCGGAATCGAGCCCCTTGTGCAGGGCGAGCATCAACGGCACCACCGCCGCGTCGTTGACGGGTGCACTGCTCGCCACCACCCCGGCGGTGCCCAGCGGCAGCAGCGCGGTGACCAGGCCGAGCAGTTCGTCGGCGCCGACCGAGGCGAGCCGGGCGGTGTCGCAGCTCGACAGGATGATCCGGTACGGGCTGCGGCCGAGGCGTTCGAAGTCGTGCACGATGAGCGGTCCGTCGGCCATCCGCAGGGACGAGAACAGGGGGCTGTCCGCACGGAACGTGCCGTGCGCGGCGAGGTGGGCGAGCGCGGCGCCGTCCAGCTCGCCCAGTACACGGGGCACCTGCGCGTCGTCGCCCTCGAGGACCGTGGCGTTGCCGTAGCGGTCCGCGAGCTCCGGTACTTCGGCGCCGCCCGTCGCCAGCCCCGGCCCGCGCACCAGCACGTGCCGGCCGCCCGGCGGTGGCTCGGTGTCGCGGGCGCGCAGCCAGCTGCCCGCCGACGGGGACACGCTGAGCACCCGCTCCCTGAGCGACGGCAGCAGCGCCCACGGCACCCGGTGCAGCGCGCCGGGCGGCACCACCACGACCGGCCCCGGGCCCAGGTGCCGCACCGCCCCGGCGAGCAGCAGCTCCTCCAGCCTGCGGCCCGCGGCCTCCACCACCGGCAGCCGGGCCTGAGCCCCCGGGTGGGCGAGCCGCCGCAGTCCCGCCTGTACGTGCTCGGCCTCGGCCACCGCCTCCGCGAGCGCCCCGCCCTCGAACCGCCGGACCCGGCCCTGCCCGCACAGCAGGACGTGCACCCGCCCGTCCAGCACGGCGAGTTCGACCAGCCGGGTGTCCCCGAGCCGGTCCAGCAGCCGGCCCGGGTCGAAGCGGTCCCCGTACCCGGGGGCGGCGCCGCGCAGGTGCAGGGTGCGGGAGCGGATGTCCCGCTCCAGACGCCGCTGTTCGCGCTCCAGGACGGGAACCGGGCGGCCCTCCGTACGGGCGGCCTCCGCCCGGGCGGCGATCTCCCGGAACGCGGTCAGGCGCCCGAGCAGCGCGGGGTCGGCGGGCGGCCGGGTGGGCGGCGCGGCCAGTACGGTGGCCCGCCACCGCTCGCTCCACTCCAGCAGCCGCCGCGGACCGCCCCGGGCGAGGGCCGCCTGCTGGGCCAGCGCCGCCAGTTCGGCGCCCTGAGCGGTGGCCCGGGCCCTCAGCTCCGAGGCACCCAGCGTCATCCGGTGGTCGTCGAGCACGTCCAGGCCGCGCCGGCACGCCTGGAGCAGGCCGGGCCCGGAACCGGCCGCCCGCGCTCTGAGCGCCTGCGCCGCCCACCCCGTCATCCGGGCCAGCGGCGGCCCGGCCCGTCTGCTGCGCGCGGCCACCGCCAGGTGCCGTTCCGCGACCTCCGGCCGGCCCAGGGCGAGCGCGATCCGGCCCGCGAGGAGGGAGGCCTCCGGTGCGGCGGGCGAACCGAAGGCGGCCAGCCGCTCGGCGACCCGGGCCGCGTCCGTGACCATCCGTCCCGACCGCCGCCCGGTCGCCACTCGCGCCTCGATCAGCACCAGCCGGGCGTGCGTCTCCCACCAGGTGCGATGCTGCCCGGCGAACAGCCGTACGGCGACCGCGGCCCGGTCGATCGCGGTGTGCGGGTCCCCTGCCGAGCGGGCGGCCCGGGCGGCGGCCAGCAGCAGTTCGGCCTTGCGGGTGGACTGCCCGCCGATCCCGTCGAGTTCGGCGATCGCCGCGTCCGCCTCGGCCAGCGCCTCCGGGGCGAGCCCGGCGGCCATCAGCACCTCGCAGCGCCGGATGCACAGCATGAACGTGGGCGTGCCCAGCTTGCCGTACCGCTCCTCCGCCTCGTCGAGCAGCCGCAGCGCCGCCGGGATGTCACCGGAGCGGAACGCGGCAAGACCCCGGCTCTCCACCGCGTCGGCCTTGTCGTGCTCCTGTCCGGTGGTCTCCCACAGCCGCTCGGCCGCCGTGAAGTCGGCGTCCGCCCGGTCCACCGCGCCCAGCGCCAGGTGCACGGTCGCCCGCAGGGTCAGCGCCCGCGCGGTCCAGATCACGTCGTCGGCCTGCCGCAGCACCGGTATCGCCCGGCGGACGTCCTCCAGCGCCTCCCGGTGACGGCCCAGCACCCACCAGACATAGGCCCGGCGGAACAGCACCCGGGCCCGGGTGTGCCCGGTGCCGCGCGCGACCCCGCGCTCGAACGCCGTGAGCCCCCGCCTCGTGCGCCCCGCATGCACCAGCGCGACCCCGAGCGTGGCGAGGACGTCCGCCTCCCGATCGGCCGACTCCGCCCGCGCAGCGAGATCCCGGGCACGCCGCAGATGGCTGAGGGCGACCCGCAGATCGCCGAAGTCCCGGTGCCAGATGCCCATCACCTGGTGGGCGACCGAGGCGTGCAACGGCGACGGATCGGCGTCCAGCACCCGCCGCGCCCCAGCCAGGGCCTCGTTGGGGGCGGCGAACACCATCGGCAGCAGCTCGAGGACCGACGCGTTTCCCGCTGTCACCCCTCGGATGGTAGTGGCCTCCTCACGGCCCGTCACATGGGCTGTGCCGTATCAAGCTGTATCAATCGGCGGTCCGCGGGATCAGACTGACGAAACCGGCCTCAGGGGGAGGACACGCCATGGCACCGCAGCGATTCCACGAACAGTTCCGACAGGTCCAGCGCTCGATGCCGGACGTCCCGCTCGCGATGGGGCCGGACGACGCGCCCGAGTTCCTCTACGAGAAGGGCGTCGTCCTCGCCCGCGACGGCGAGGAGGCCCGCCTCGTCGAGGACACGGTCCGTGGCCACTTCGCCGAGGCCACCGGGCTGGTCGCCGGCCATGTGCGCCGGGAGGGCCCCGAGACCAACCGCACCGGAGTCACCCGCATCCGGGTCGGCGACCCGGGCCAGGGCGACCACGGCGCGGACCGCGCCGTCGCGCACGCGCTGCGGGCGATGCGCGAGCACGAGGGACGCCGGGGCCGCCGGCTGGTCGGCCGCAACCACGTGGTGTCGATCGCGGGCCACGTCAACGCCTGCCCCGGCGACGAGCCCGTGCCCGTACCCCCGACCGAGCCGTGCAACCCCGCGCCGGACGGAACGCCGTACGACCCGGACACCGCCGTCGCCGTCCTCGTCATCGACACCGGTCTCATGCACGACCACCGCTCCTGCCCGCAGCTCGCACACACCGAGGGCGACGCCCAGCTCGAGGAGACCGACCAGGACGGCGTCCTCAGGCAGTACGTCGGACACGGCACGTTCATCGCGGGAGTGCTCACCGCCGTCGCGCCGGGCACCGACGTCACCGTCCGGAACACGCTCGACGACGCCGGCGCCGTACTGGAGTCCGAATTCGGCGCCAGGCTCTTCGAGGCCGTCGACCGGGGCGGCTGGCCCGACATCATCAGCCTCTCCGCGGGCACCTCCAACGGCCGCACCGACGGCCTCCTCGGCGTGGAAGCCTTCATGCGCGAACTGCGCGACCGGGAGACCCTGCTGGTCGCCGCGGCCGGCAACAACGCCGGCGCCACACCCTTCTGGCCCGCGGCCTACGCCACGCTGCCCGGCTACGAGGACGCCGTGCTGTCGGTCGGGGCGCTGCGCGCGGACGGCGAGTTCGGCGCCTGCTTCACCAACCACGGCCCCTGGGTACGGGTGTACGCGCCCGGTGAGCGGCTCACCAGCGCCCTCACCGGCTTCGACCGTCCCGTGCCGTACGTGTACCAGCACTCGAGCTACGACGCCTGCCGATTCGGCTTCACCTACGCCTGCACCTGCCAGTACCCCGCCCACACCGGGGTGCTGAGCGAGGAAGGACGGAGCGACCCGAGCAACCCGGGCAAGCCGGACCAGGTGATGTTCGAGGGCTACGCGCAGTGGAGCGGAACGTCCTTCGCCACCCCGGTCGCCGCCGCACTGGTGGCCGCCCACATGACGGCGCACAAGGAACGCGACCCGCGCACCGCATCACGGCAGTTGCTCGGCGCCAACACCGAGTACGCCGAAGTGCGCGGTGCGCACGTGCCGGCACTGAGGCCACCCACCTGGCGCCCGACGCCCGTCCTGCGACCGGCTCCTGACGCATGAGGACCGGATGCGTCCCCTCCGCGGCGTACGATGACTTGCCGTACACGAGGGGTGGGGCCGTGGACCGAGCAGACGTCGGGGCGCTGGTTCAGTCAGCCGTCGACGGTGACGCGGCGGCCTGGAAAGCGCTTGTGGAAGGGCTGAGTCCGCTGGTCTGGTCCGTCGTGCGCGCGCACCGGCTCTCCGACGCCGACGGCTCGGAGGTCTACCAGACCGTGTGGTTCCGCTTCGCCCAGCACCTGGGCCGCATCCGGGAGCCGGAGAAGGCCGGGTCCTGGCTGGCGAGCACGGCGCGGCACGAGTGCCTGAAGGTGATCAAGGGGCTGACCCGGCTGATGCCGACGGACGATCCGCGGGTCCTGGACCGGGTCAGCGAGGACGTCACGCCCGAGCAGTCGCTGCTCGACTCGGAGGAGGCCGTCGCCGAGGCCGAGCGGATCCGCCGGCTGTGGCAGGAGTTCGAGGAACTCGGCGAGCGCTGCCGCCAGTTGCTGCGCGTGCTGATGGCCTCGCCACCGCCGAGCTATCTGGAGGTGTCCGCCGCACTGGGGGTCGCGGTGGGCAGCATCGGGCCCCTGCGCCAGCGTTGTCTGCGCCGGCTGCGGGCCCGGCTGGAAGCCCGGGGGGCGGTGTGAGGGGCATGCCCGACGAGTTCGACGCCGGGCTCCTGGAGGAGGAACTGCGCCAGGCGGCCGCGATACTGGACCCGGTCCCCGCCGGGCTGCGCCAACTGGCCATCGACGCCTACGTGTTGCACGACGTGGACGCCCGGGTCGCCGAGCTGACCTTCGACTCCCTGCTCGACGCCGCGCCGGTCCGGGGCGCCCGGGGCGCCCCCCGGATGCTGACCTTCAGCGCCGGCGAGCTCACCGTGGACGTCGAGATCGGCGGCGACGGGCTGATGGGGCAGGTACTGCCCCCGCGGCCGGCGCGCGTCGAGGTGCTCGGCGGCCCGCGGACGGCGGCCGAGGTCACGGCGGACACCCTGGGCCGCTTCACGGCCGCGGTGCCCCCGCGCGGCCCGTTCGCGCTGAGGCTGCACACCGGCGGCGACGTGATCGTCACGGAGTGGCTACGGGCCTGACCTCAGCGTGAGGCGCCGTCCACCAAGCCGGCCAGGGCCGAGGCCAGCCGGGACAGTCCCGGTCCGACGACTGCTCCACCGGGTTCGGTCATGTAGGTGTCCCGCCGGATCTCCACCATCAGTGCGCCGACCCGCCGATCCCTGCCGTAGAACTCCAGCGGCACGTACGCACCGCTGAACGGGCTGTTCAGCCCCGTCTCCCCGCACCGCGCGAACAGCTTCCCGGCCAGCTCCGCCAGTTCCGGCGGGGTGTGGAAGGCGTCGGTGCCCACACACACCGGGGGCCGGGGGCCCGCGCCGTGCAGCTCGTAGGGCAGCCCCTCGCGCGGATACGAGTGCACGTCGATCACCACGGCCCGCCCCGTCGCGGCCAGCCGCCCGGCCACCGCCTCCGTCATGGCACGCGCGTACGGCCGGAAGTACCGCTCGATCAACGGCTCGGGGTCGGTGTCGCCGGGCCGCAGCTCGGTCCGGTGCGTGGTCCGCGTGTACACCGCGCCCATCCCCACCGTAAGCATCTCCTCCCGCTCGTCCGGGAACCGCTCCGGGTCGACGACCAGCCGCGACAGCCGGTTGACGAACCGCCAGGGCGTCACCGCGGCCAGCCCGGCCGCGGCCTCGGCGAGCTCGGCCGTGTGCGCGTCGGTGATGTGGTCCAGCTCCCGCTCCAGCGCGGCGCCGTCCAGGACGATCCCCTCCCGCACGGCGTCCGGTATCTCCCGCGCGGAGTGCGGCACGTGCAGGATCACGGGCGAGTCGTCCGCGCCGGGCAGGAGCTCGAACGAGGGCGGGGGAGGGGACACGGGCGGCTCCGGGGCGTTGTCGGCGGCAGGGCACGGGAAGCGAGGCGCGGCGGACCGCGGCTACCTCCGGTGCCGGGCGTACCAGCTCACCGCCAGCACGATCAGCAGCGAGACGGTGAACGCCCATAAGGTCGCGGCGGTGTTGTGGGACTGGTAGCCGATGATGGCGAGCATGCCCGGTCGGATACCCGCGGCCGGCGACGGCATACCCGGCCGGCCGGCCCGCACGACTCCGCCCCGTACGGCTCCGCCCCGGCCAGGGCAGTGTGCCGGCCGGGGCGGAGGAGTCGTGCACGGGAACGGCCGTGGGGCCGCTCGCGTCAGCTCAGGGACGCGAGCGCCTCGTTCCAGGTGGCCGACGGGCGCATGACCGCGTCCGCCTTGGCCTTGTCGGGCTGGTAGTAGCCGCCGA
Source organism: Streptomyces sp. NPDC001843 (assembly GCF_042891955.1). Lineage (NCBI taxonomy): Bacteria > Bacillati > Actinomycetota > Actinomycetes > Kitasatosporales > Streptomycetaceae > Streptomyces > Streptomyces sp. NPDC001843. The sequence continues at coordinate 124,745 of NZ_JBIATQ010000011.1, forward strand.
TGTCGGCGGAGGAGCCCTGGACGGCGTTCAGCTCGTCGACGATCTTCTGCTCGTTGGCGGAGAGGGTCTCGGCGAGCGGCGCGAAGGCCTTGGCCAGGTCGGCGTCGGCGGTCTGCTTGGCCAGCTCCTGCGCCCAGTACAGGGACAGGTAGAAGTGGCTGCCGCGGTTGTCGATGCCGCCGATGCGACGGGTCGGGGACTTGTCCTCGTTGAGGAAGGTCGCCGTGGCCCGGTCGAGGGTGTCGGCGAGGACCTTGGCGCGGGCGTTGCCGGTGAACTCGGCGTACTGCTCGAAGGACGGCACCAGGGCGAAGAACTCACCCAGGGAGTCCCAGCGCAGGTAGTTCTCCTTGACCAGCTGCTGGACGTGCTTCGGCGCGGAGCCGCCGGCGCCCGTCTCGAACAGGCCGCCGCCCGCCATCAGCGGGACGACCGACAGCATCTTGGCGCTGGTGCCCAGCTCCAGGATGGGGAACAGGTCGGTGAGGTAGTCACGCAGCACGTTGCCGGTGACGGAGATGGTGTTCTCACCGCGGCGGATGCGCTCCACCGACAGCTTGGTCGCCTCGACGGGGGAGAGGATCCGGATGTCCAGGCCCTCGGTGTCGTGCTCCGTCAGGTACTGCTTCACCTTGGCGATCAGGTTGGCGTCGTGGGCACGGGTCTCGTCCAGCCAGAACACCGCCGGGTCGCCGGTGGCGCGGGCACGGGTGACGGCCAGCTTCACCCAGTCCCTGATCGGCGCGTCCTTGGTCTGGCAGGCGCGGAAGATGTCGCCGGCGGAGACCGTCTGTTCGATCACCACGTTGCCGGCCTGGTCGACCAGGCGGACCGTGCCGGTGACCGGGATCTCGAACGTCTTGTCGTGGGAGCCGTACTCCTCGGCCTTCTGCGCCATCAGGCCGACGTTCGGGACCGAGCCCATGGTCGACGGGTCGTAGGCGCCGTTGGCCTTGCAGTCCTCGATCACGGCCTGGTAGACGCCCGCGTACGAGGAGTCGGGCAGGACGGCCAGGGTGTCGGCCTCCTGGCCGTCGGGGCCCCACATGTGGCCGGAGGTGCGGATCATGGCCGGCATGGAGGCGTCGACGATGACGTCGGACGGGACGTGCAGGTTGGTGATGCCCTTGTCGGAGTCGACCATGGCCAGCGCCGGGCCCTCGGCGAGCTCGGCCTCGAAGGACGCCTTGATCTCCGCGCCCTCGGGCAGCGACTCGATGCCCTTGAGGATGCCGCCGAGACCGTCGTTCGGGGTCAGACCGGCCGCGGCGAACGTCTCGCCGTACTTGGCGAACGTCTGCGGGAAGAAGGCGCGCACCACGTGACCGAAGACGATCGGGTCGGAGACCTTCATCATCGTGGCCTTCAGGTGCACGGAGAAGAGGACGCCCTCCTCCTTGGCACGGGCGACCTGCGCCGTGAGGAACTCACGCAGGGCGGCGACGCGCATCACGGAGGCGTCGACGACCTCGCCCTCAAGGACCGGCACGGACTCGCGCAGAACGGTGGTGGAGCCGTCGTCACCCTTCAGCTCGATGCGCAGCGCACCGGCCTCGGAGATCACCACGGACTTCTCCGTGGAGCGGAAGTCGTCGACGCCCATGGTCGCCACGTCGGTCTTGGACTCGGCGGACCAGGCACCCATGCGGTGCGGGTGGGACTTCGCGTAGTTCTTCACCGAGGCAGGGGCACGGCGGTCGGAGTTGCCCTCGCGCAGCACCGGGTTCACGGCCGAACCCTTGACCTTGTCGTACCGGGCGCGGATCTCGCGCTCCTCGTCGGTCTTGGGGTCGTCCGGGTAGTCCGGCAGCGCGTAGCCCTGGGCCTGCAGCTCGGCGACCGCGGCCTTGAGCTGCGGGATGGACGCCGAGATGTTCGGCAGCTTGATGATGTTGGCCTCGGGCGTCTTGGCCAGCTCACCCAGCTCCGACAGGGCGTCGGGGATGCGCTGCTCCTCCTTCAGGTACTCCGGGAAGACGGCGATGATGCGCCCGGCCAGCGAGATGTCGCGGGTCTCCACGTCGACACCGGCCTGCGAGGCGTAGGCCTTGATCACCGGCAGGAACGAATGCGTCGCCAGGGCCGGGGCCTCGTCTGTGTAGGTGTAGATGATGGTCGAGTCAGTCACCGGGTGCTCCGCTCCACGTCTGCAACATTGCTCGACATCAAGATATCTCGTGGCCGCCCCGGCCTCGACAGGGGTCCGGAACTCGGAACCCCTCAGCGACGGCGGTCCCGGTCCGGGCCGCCTCCGCCCGCCACCTCACGCTCGATCCACCGGCAGATCACGTCCACGACGTAGACCAGTTCGGCGCGGCTGAGCTCCCGGCCCTTGGGAACGCCGTGCCAGCGCTGCAGGCAGCTCCGGCAGCAGGTGGCGGTCGCGTGCTGGGCGACGAACACCGGATGCCCGCGGTACGGAGTCTGCTTGCCGTCCTTGACCGGCTCGGCCGGGGCCACCCGCTTGGCGATCAGGTCGTACGCGTGCCACCGCATCGTGGCCGGCCCCTTCAGCTCCGCGGTGGCCAGCTCCCGCCCGCGCAGCCGGAACTTCGCCCGGAACGGCTGCCGCGAGATCGCGTCCAGCCGCTGGTCGAGCGAGCGGGGGCTGGAATCGGGGGGGTGGGGGCGGAGGTTCCATGTGCTTCGAGGGTAATGCGGCGGCCGCCCCCACGGGCCGGCTGCCGGGCCGGACCCGCGCGACCTGGTCTTTCAGTGCCACCAGTTGAACGGATCGCCAGCCGACTGCAGGTCCTGCACGAACAGGGCGACCTCATGGCCCCAATCAGCAGATACCCGTCGGAGATAATCCGCGGCCATCTCCTCTGCTTGCTCCTGCGCGTACATCAGTTCACCCTCTTCAAGGGGCACCGCTACCGCGCATGGCCATCTGTCACTGCCGGCGATCGAAAGGATCTACTTCCGAGAATTCCCGCCTACCGACCCATCGGCATTCGCCGGTTTCCTTGTGCACCGCAATGGCAGGCGGACCGTAAAGGGCATGCCTGTTGTCCCCGGTAGCGAGATATTCGACAGAATTGTAGGTGAAGTAGAAGGAGTCGCCCTTTTCCCCCTTGCAGCTGTTCTTATCGACCAGGGCAGCCTCGCGATCCGACGTGGCAGTCTCCTGGCGGAGGAAATCCGCCGCCAGTCGTTCTGCCTGCTCCAGCGTATACATCAGTTCGTCCTCATAAGTTTGAATGACTTGAAGGCCATGGGATCGACAAAACCTGTCTGCACGTCGAGGAAGAGTACCCGACCCTGCTGGTTCACGATATTGAAAACATGGCCCGCTCCCTCTTCCGGTAGCGCGGCAACCAAACCACGAGCGCCGTCTCCCGAGTTTCGGATGTGGTCAACCATGTTCCAGAAACTGGTGTCATTGAAGGTTCTTCCATACGCATTCTGCAGTCGATCAAGGGACTGGACTCCCCCCACGTCCCCTGGCACAGACTTCAGACCTTCGCCGCCAAGGTACCGATCAAGTGCCTCACCGACATAGGTGCAGTTTTCCATCCCTCCCTCGGGATTGAAGTGCTTTGCCCAGTCGGAAAGATTCGGTGTCTCATAGGGCTTCGGCGGGATCGGTGACTTCTGTGGGGCGAGCCCGAACGGATCGCAGGAAACGGAAGGCCGATCCACATACCCGACCGGGTTGGCCGCCGGCGCCAGACCAAGAGGGTCCTGGCTGATGTACTGGGCGACTTCGGGGTCGTAATACCGGAGGTAGTTGTAGTTCAGGCCCGTCTCGGAGTCGAAATACTGGCCCGGGAAACGGAGTGGTGTGTAGGCCTGGCTCTTGACCGACCAGGAAAGCTTTCCCCAGTTCGTGGCGCGGGAGCGCCAGGCGATTTCTCCGGACTCGTCGATCAGTTCGCAGGGAGATCCCGAGAGGTCGGAGACGATGGCGAAGAAGCGGGCGTCGATCTCTTCCTGCGAGGCCGCGGCCATGGTCCGGCGCTCGCTCTGGGCGACTGCTTCGGGGCCGTGGAGATGCCACGTCAGGGTCACCGAGTCGCTCGACTCGCCCCACCTGGTCGTCTGCTCGCAAAGCGAAACACCGTCCCAGGTGAAGTCCACCTGCTCCGGTACGTCGATGCCGTTCTCAGCGATGCGCTGCTTGCCGGTGCGTCTGCCGAGGGCGTCGTACTGGTACCGCCACACCGTGCCGTCGGGAGTGACGACCTGGGTGAGCCGGTCCTCCGCGTCCCAGCTGTACCGCCACGTGTCCGGCTTGCGGGACAGCCGGGCCTTCTGGCGGAGTACGACACGTCCGGCCGCGTCGTGCTCGTAGCGGATCCGGCCGGCCCGCACGAGGTCGGCGCCCTGGTAGGCGCGTTCGCCGCAGCCGTCGTCTCCGAACGGACGGGCCGGCCAACCGGCCGCCACCTGGTTGCCGAGCGGATCGTAGGAGTAGGACTCCGCCCATCCCTCTCCGCTGACCCTCGTCGTCCTTCCCGCAAGGTCCAGCTCGTACTGCCGAACGCCGTCCAGCTGGTCATGGACCTTGGTCAGGCTGCCGTCCGCGCGATATTCGTAGGTCCTCGACTGGATACGTCCGCGGTGGTGGTCCACTGCTTGGGAGATCAGCCGGTTCATTACGTCGAACGACCGGGACACGGTCAGGGACTCACCGAACCGGCGGCCGGTTTCGCGGCCGATCCGGTCGTACTCCAGCGTGATGGCACGACCGTCCGCCGTGAGCCGGCAGGGCTGTCCCGCGGAATCGAATTCCCAGACGCTCTCGGCGCCCGAGGGCGTCCTGCGTCCCGTCAGCCTGCCGAACTCGTCGTAGCGGTACGCCACTTCCCGGTCGTTGATCCGCTCGGAGACCAGACGCCCGTGCCGGTCGCGCAGGAGAGTCAGGTTCGTATGGGCATTGGCTGCCTGCGCGATCTGGTCGGTGAAGTCGTAGGTGTACGTCGACACCTCCCCGTCGACACTCTTGCGGACGACTTGTCCGAGGTCGTTGTGCTCGAAGAAGACGACCTGCCCGAGGGCGTTCGTGCGGGAGATCAGCTCACCGGCCGCGTTGTAGGAGTACCGAGTGACCCGGCCGCCGAAGTCGGCTTCAGTGGTGGGCCTGCCGACCGCGTCGTACTCATAGGTCCACGTCTGCCCGAGGGGATTGGTCACGCGGGTCAGGCGCAGTTCGTTGTCGTAGGCGAATTCGTATCGGGAACCATCCGGTTCGGTGCGCGCCGTCAGCAGGTCGAACTGGGCGTATTCGAAACGGGTGATTCCGCCGACCGTGTCCGTGTGGGTGAGGCAGTTTCCCTCGCCGTCGTACGTCCACGATTCCTCGGTCCCGTCCGGGTTCCGCCGGTGGGTGACGTGGCCCTCGACGGACCATTCCATCTCCCCGGTCGCCCCGAAGGGGTCCGTGATGGCGGTGGCGCGACCGAAGGCGTCACGCCGGTAGCGCATGGTGTTGCCGGCGTGATCGCGGACCTCGACGGGCAGACCGGCCGCGTCGCAGCGGATTTCGGTCACCCGGCCGTACTGATCGCGCACCGCGCACAGATGACCGTGCTCGTCGTACGTGAAGGACTGCCTGCCGCCTGTTGCATCGGTGACCGACGTGCGGTTGCCGAGGGCGTCGAACTCCTGTCGGAGCGAGCTCCCGTCCGGGCGCACCACGCGCGTGAGCAGTCCACGGTCGTCGTAGGAGAGCGTCGTTCGCCGTCCGTCCGGACCGACGATCTCCGTCAGGTTCCCCAGGGGGTCGTAGCGGTAGGCAGTGGTACGGCCGACGGCGTCCGTCTCGGACAGCAGGCGGTTGAACCGGTCACGGGTGAAGCGCCGGGTGTGCCCTGCCGGATCCACGATGGCTACGACCTGGTGCCGGTCGTTGACGTAGTACCGGCGTACGGCACCCTCGCCGTTGACCGTCTTCGTGGTCCGCAGCCCGGTTTCCGGATCTCTCTCGCCGTAGGACAGCTGGAGGCTCATGTGCCCGTCCGTACCGCCCTGCGCGACGCACCGGTCCCTCTCGTCGTACGCGTACGTGTAGGCGTGCCCGTTGGTGTCCGTCCACGACGTGACCCGGCCCTCATCGTCGTAGGCGAACCTGAGCGGCAGCCAGGACGAATTCCTGACCTTGGTGAGATTGCCTTGCTCGTACCCGTACCCGACCAGTTGGAGATCGGCTCCGTCCTCGCCTGCTCCGGTCAGATGCAGGCCGGTGACCCGCCCGTCGGCACTGTCGATCCTCAGACGGTAGCCACCGCTGTGGGCGATGGCCGACGGCGCCCCGGTCTCGTCGTGGCCGAAGGTGATCCAGTTGCCGTTGCTGTCGTCGACCTGTTCCAGGACCGCCAGGTGGGGGCCGTGGTCGGCGAAGTGCCAGGTGCGGCGTGTCTGCGGATCCGTGACGGTGTAGCCGTCGTCGACCCGGTCAAGGGGGAGGCGGGGGCCGTGGCTGGGTAGGGTGGGCAGGCCAGGTGCGGGGTGGGGGTACGACAGGAGGAGGCCGTCCTCCGTGACGTAGACGACGCCCTCCCTATCGATCTCCAGGCGCTGGTCCAGGGTGGAGGACCAGGACGGGCCGAACCAGCGCCCCAGGTGGTAGCCGGACTCCACCCGCCGGGTCAGCACCAGCGGCAGTGCGCCGGGGAGGGTGACATCCGCCTGCGGGAGGTACATCTTGCCGGTGGCGAGGTCGATCGGGTCGGTGCCCTTGCTCTCCACCGAGTGGCCGGCGCGGGAGGATTCCGCGGCGTCCTCGGTCACCCGGCCCCGAGCAGTCCGCGCGCCCTTGCGCAACCCCTGCTCAGCGAGTCCCTCCGCGCCCTCCTTCAGCCCGAGCCGCAGTCCGCCCCGGGCGAGTCCCGCGCCCTTGGTGCCGATGAGTTCCGGGATCATGCGGCCGACGAACTCCGAGGGATCCTTCTTGAAGCCGTCCACGGCCGTCTGGACGACCCGTTCGGGATGCGCGGCGGTGGAGACCAGCCCGGACAGCGTCATGCTGACGTTCTGCATGTAGGCGGCCGGATGGGTCAGGTTGTAGGGGTCCATCGGGTCGAGGCCGCGGGCGAAGTTCACCAGGCCGGCCGTGCCCTTCAGAGCGCCGCCCACCACATGGGTGAGTTCGGTGTTGGCCGCCTGGAAACCGTCTTTGAAGTCGTTGCCGAGGCGGTCCAGGGGCGGGGGCTCCGCGGGCGCGTGGGCGAGTGCGGCCTTGACCTTGCCCTGTGCTTCGGAGGCGGCGGTGTTGCGCTGCTTGCGGGCCTCGGCGAGCTTCTGGGCGGCGGCCTTGATGTCGGCCTTGCCCGGGTCGTGGAACGTCTCGGGCTTCGGGCCGGGGTCCTGGTTCGCCTTGATCTTGGCGTTGTAGGCGTCGACCTTCTTGTTGTAGGCGTCGACCGCGTCCTTGGACGCCTGCACACCCTTCTCGTAGAGCTCGACGGCCTCCTTGGCCTGCCCCTGCGCCCACTTGACGGTGCCCGCGTACGACTCCAGCGCCCCCGCCGCCGTCTCGCACGCCTCGGCCGCCTGCGCCCACTTGGCGGGATGCACGCCGAACTTCTCCCGGAACGCGTCACCGCCCTCCCCTTGCCAGCCGGAGGAGTCGACCTTCCGCAGCCCCGAACTCACGTTGTCGAACGCACCATGGAAATCGCGCAGGTGCTTGGCACTTTCGCGGATCTTGTCCGGACTGCCGTGGACCAGCTCGTTCGCTTCCTCGGTCTGGCCGAGCTGCTGCTCGCCCGGAGTGGCGCCCAGGTCGGAGGCGATCTCGTCGCCCCAGTCCTCCACACTGTCGGCCCAGTCGTGCGCACCGACGTAGTCCAGGCCCTCGCCCACCTTGTCGGTGGCCCAGTCGACGCCCTCGCCGAGCTTCTTCTTGCCCGCGTCGTAGAGGTCCTCGGCCCCGCCCAGCAGCGAGTTGGTGATGTCTCCGATGCCCATCAGCCCTCACCGCCCTGCTGCCCGGCGGCCTCGGCGCCCCCGGCGGCCTCGGCCCGGGCCTCGGGGGAGGGGCCGAAGGTGTCGTCCAGGTACTGGTCGTACTCCTGGTCCGAGACACCGAACGCGCCGTGCAGGTTCTCGGGGTTGATGCCCAGCGGCCCGGCGGTGCTGGAGGTCATCACGTCCCGGCCCGCGTCCTTCCAGCCCTGCTCACTGTTGGCCAGCGCCTGGTCGAAGGAGGCCTTGCTGTAGTCCACGTCCCCGCCGAACGCACCGGACTTGGCGATGTCCCCCCAGCCCATCTTCTCCACCTCCTCCTCGGAGGCGTACGGATTGCCGATGGCCGCGTTCTCGACGACCTTGAAGGTGCCCTTCACATACTGGTCGTTCTCGTAGTACGTGCCCGCCGCCAGGCCCGTCCTCACAGCGAACCCGTTGCCCTCGTTGATCAGCGAGCGCACGCCCCACTCCCAGCGCTCGCAGAACGACTCCAACGCCCCCGTCAGCCCCTCATGGCCCAACTCCAGCCCGGACAGGGCGATGTCACCGAACCCTCGTCCCGCCCCGGCCTCCCCGACCATGCCGAGCTCCTTCAGCTCACCCAGCGCATCGGTCAGCCCCTTGGCGATCAGACCGAGCCCGTCTGCCGTCAGGTCGTTGTCGCCACCGCTCACGCCCCGTCCCCCGTCTCCGCACCGAGGTCGACCGCCGCCCCGTCCGGCACGATCCCCCGCACCGGCGGGAAGACCATCCCGTCCTCCCCGTCCGCGCAGTCCAGCGCCACCCCGCACGGCACCCCGGCCGCGGGAACGGCCACGTCCAACAGACGGGCGCCGAGGATCGTCTGGTACGTCCACTCCCGCGCCGCCTCACCGCGCGCCACGGCGTAACGGGCCAGCGCCTGCTCGTCGGAGAACGCCAGGATGAAACGGATGCCGTTCAAGTCGGCCGTCAGCAGACCACGTTCCTCGTCGGGACCGCCCCCGGGCCCGTCCCCCAGCGGCACCAGAACCGGGGTGCGACGGAACTCGCCGAGCAGGACGGCGAACTCGCGGCGCCTGCGCGCAACGGCGTCCGCGGCATCGGCGGAGGGCGCCGCGGGGTCGGGCGAAGTGGTGCCCTCGGATGTCTCCGGTCCGGTCGCCTCCGGCTGGTCGGCGCGGGCCAGGTCCACGTAGTCGTAAAGTCGCGATCTCGGAGCTCGTGTCGCCGATCCTGCCTCGCCCCCGTGTACATCCACGAACTGGATCATTACATCGGCAAGTTCCGGATTGCAACGTGGGTAGAGGGGCGGGTTGACGAGGCCAGGCGATCACGCCCCGGGGCGGCGGCCCCACACCACCGCCCCTCGAAGCCCAGTAGGAGAATCCGGGCCGCGCTCGACCTCGCACCTTGGACGCGGAGCTAGGAGGCAGTCGTCCCCGACGACACGTCCTCCCCGTTGCGCTGGTGCGGGATGACCACCGAGCCCTGCTGCAGCGCGACCGTCCGGGTGGGGGCGGGGATGCGGATGCCCTCCTCGCGGTAGCGCCGGTGGAGGCGCTTGATGAACTCGTGCTTGATCCGGTACTGGTCGCTGAACTCGCCGACGCCCAGGATGACGGTGAAGCCGATGCGGGAGTCGCCGAAGGTGTGGAAGCGGATCGCGGGCTCGTGGTCCGGGATGGCGCCGGTGACCTCGGTCATCGTCTCGGCGATGACCTCCGTGGTCACCCGCTCGACGTGGTCGAGGTCGCTGTCGTAGCTCACTCCCACCTGCACCAGGATCGTCAGCTGCTGCTCGGGACGGGTGTAGTTGGTCATGTTGCTCTTCGCCAGCTCCCCGTTGGGGACGACGACCAGGTTGTTGGACAGCTGGCGGACCGTCGTCTGGCGCCAGTTGATGTCGACGACGTAGCCCTCCTCGCCGGTGTTCAGCCGGATGTAGTCGCCGGGCTGCACGGTCTTGGAGGCGAGGATGTGGATGCCCGCGAAGAGGTTCGCGAGGGTGTCCTGCAGGGCCAGGGCGACCGCCAGACCGCCCACACCCAGGGCGGTCAGCATGGGCGCTATGGAGATGCCCAGTGTCTGCAGCACCACCAGGAAGCCGATCGCCATGACCAGCACCCGGGTGATGTTGACGAAGATCGTGGCCGAACCGGCGACGCCCGAGCGGGACTGGGTGACGCTCTGCACCAGACCGGCGATCACCCGTGCCGCGGACAGCGTCACCACGAAGATGAGCAGTACCTGGAGGCACTGGTTGGTGTGGTGCTGGACGGTCCGGGTCAGCGGCAGCGCCGCCCCCGCACCGGCCGCGCCCGCCGCGATCGCCGCCCACGGCACCACCGTGCGCAGCGCGTCCACGATCACGTCGTCGCCGCTCCACTTGGTGCGCTTGGCGTGCTTCGCCAGCCAGCGCAGCAGCGTGCGGGAGGAGAAGGCCACCAGCAGGCCCGCCGCCAGGGCGATGCCCGCGAGGATCAGGTCGTCCAGGGTCAGCGCGCGGTTCACCGGTCACCTCCGGGACGGGAAGCTGCGGCGAACGGCGTCGCCGACGGCCCAGTGTGAAGAAGCGTCACGTTGTCACCTGCTCGTTTCAGGGATGTGCGGTCGCGCCGGGCCGGTTGGACGTCGACGACCGGCGCGACTTTTCATCCTGCCGTATCCCGCACGGCAGTTCGCACGCGTGCGGCCCCTCGGAGCGAGAACGAGCCGTGTCGTCCCTCACGACCGGGTGGCGGAAGGGCCCGCCCTCAGATGACCTTCAGCCGTACCAGCGCCCCCAGCGTCAGCGCGCCCGGCACCAGCGGTACCCACACCGTGATGATCCGGTAGGCGAGGACCACCGCGGTGGCGACGGCCGCCGGGCCGCCCACCGCGACCAGGGCGACTATCAGCGCCGCCTCGACGGAACCGATGCCGCCCGGCGTGGGCACGAGGGCCACCGCGGCCGTCGCCGCCAGATACGCCAGCGCCATGTGCGCGACCGGCACCGGCAGCCCCAGCGACTGCCCCACCGCCGCCAGCCCGGCCGCCTGCAGCGCGGGGAACGCCAGCGAGCCGCCCCACAGGGCCAGCGCCCGGCGCGGACGGGCGTGCACCGACCGCGCCTCGCCCAGCGCGGTCCGCAGGAACGAGCACACGGCCCCGCGCAGCCGTCGTACGAGCGTCAGCGCGGCCACTGCCGCCAGCAGCACCACGCCGACGGCCAGCAGCAGCGGGCCCACCGCACCGGCCGGCACCAGGCTGCCCGGTCTGAGCGCGTCGGGGAAGGCGAGCAGCAGCCCGGCCAGCAGGACCAGCCGGCCGACGCACTCCGCCATCATGTACAGCGCGAGGGCGGCCGAGGAGCGGGCGAGCGGCACCCCGCACACGGTCATGAACCGCAGGTTGACGGCGCTCGCGCCGAGCCCGGTCGGCAGCAGGTGGTTGGCCGCGCCGGCCGCGAACTGGGTGGCCAGCAGCCGTCGCTTGGGCAGCGGCTGCACGACCGCGCCCTGCCGGGTGAAGGCGGCGGCGACCCAGGTCAGACAGGTGGCGCCGACCGCCGCGAGAAGCCACGGCCAGGACGCCGTGCGCAGCTGTCCGAAGCCGTCGGCGAGCACGGAACGGTGCCGCACCGCGGCGACGGTGACGAGCAGGAGCGGGAGCAGGCACAGGGCCTGACGGACGGGGACGCGTCGGGGGAGTCGTCCCTGGCGGAGTTCGGGGAGTTGTACCGCTGTCACACCCGAAGAGGGTTTCCGCGCCGTGCCAACGGCGGGTGGCGGAGACGGGGCCGACGGCTTACGGGCGGGAAGCGTCTGAGGGGGAAGCTGCGGGGGAGGGGTCATCGGGTCCTTCGAGCGAGGGGACGACGGGCGGATATTGACCTCAATCCAGCTCGAGGTTCTACGGTCTGTGCCATGAGCATGGAGACCACCGCGTGGACACAGTTGCACAGCGTGATGAACGCGCAAGCGGAACGACGCCCCTTCGACCGCCGGACACTGCGCCGCATCGGGGCGTTCGCCCGCCCGCACCGCCGCCGCATCGCCTGGTTCGTGCTGCTCGGGGTGGTGACCGCGCTGCTCGCCGTCGCGACCCCCGTGCTCGCGGGCCGTGTCGTGGACGCGATCGTGTCGCACGGCGACGAGCGCACGGTCGTACGCCTCGCCGTGCTGATCGCGCTCATCGCGGTCGCCGAGGCCGCCCTCGGGATCCTCGGCAGACGGCTCTCGGCGACGCTCGGGGAGGCGCTCATCCTCGATCTGAGAACGGCTGTGTTCGATCATGTGCAGCGCATGCCGGTCGCGTTCTTCACACGCACTCGTACGGGAGCGCTCGTCTCCCGTCTCAACAACGACGTCATCGGCGCCCAGCGCGCCTTCAGCAACACCCTGTCCGGAGTCGTCAGCAACATCGTCACGCTGCTGCTCACCCTCGCCGTCATGCTCACCCTGTCCTGGCAGATCACCCTGCTCGCGCTGGTGCTGCTGCCGGTGTTCGTGGTGCCCGCCCGCCGGATGGGCAGCCGGATGGCCCGGATGCAGCGGGAGGCCGCCGCCCTCAACGCCGCGATGGGCACCCGGATGACCGAGCGTTTCTCCGCCCCCGGCGCCACCCTGATCAAGCTGTTCGGCCGCCCGGAGGAGGAGTCCGCGGCGTTCATGGACCGCGCCGCGCGGGTGCGGGACATCGGTGTCCGCACGGCCACCGCCCAGTCGGCGTTCATCACCGCCCTGACCCTGGTCTCCTCACTGGCCCTCGCCCTGGTCTACGGACTCGGCGGCTGGTTCGCGCTGCGCGGCCACCTGGAGCCCGGTGCGGTGGTGTCGCTGGCACTGCTGCTGACCAGGCTGTACGCGCCGCTCACCGCGCTCGCCGGGGCCCGCGTCGAGGTGATGTCCGCACTCGTCAGCTTCGAGCGGGTGTTCGAAGTGCTGGACCTGAAGCCGCTCATCGAGGAGAAGCCGGACGCCCGTGAGGTGCCCGAGGGGCCGGTGGCGGTGGAGTTCGACGAAGTCCGCTTCGGCTACCCGTCCGCCGACAAGGTCTCCCTCGCCTCCCTGGAAGAGGTCGCCGCGCTCGACGGCCGCGGCGGCGCCGAGGTGCTGCACGGCGTCACCTTCCGCGCCGAACCCGGGCAGACGGTCGCCCTCGTCGGCTCCTCCGGCGCCGGCAAGTCCACCGTCGCGCAGCTTCTGCCGCGCCTCTACGACGTCGACGAGGGCGCGATCCGCGTCGGCGGCGTCGACATCCGCGACCTGACCGCGGCCTCCCTGCGGGCCACCGTCGGCATGGTCACCCAGGACGGCCACCTCTTCCACGACACCGTCCGCGCCAACCTGCTGCTGGCCCACCCCGGGGCGAGTGACGACGAACTGTGGGACGCGCTCGGCCGCGCCCGCCTCGACGAGGTCGTACGGTCCCTCCCCGACGGTCTGGACACCGTGGTCGGCGAGCGCGGCTACCGTCTCTCCGGCGGCGAGCGGCAGCGCATGACCATCGCCCGGCTGCTGCTGGCCCGGCAGCGCGTCGTCATCCTCGACGAGGCCACCGCCCACCTGGACAACACCTCCGAGGCGGCCGTGCAGGAGGCGCTGACCGAGGCCCTCAGGGACCGCACCGCCCTGGTGATCGCCCACCGGCTGTCCACCGTCCGCGCCGCCGACCTGATCCTGGTCGTCGAGGCCGGGCACATCGTGGAACGCGGTACGCACGAGGAACTCCTGGCCGCCGGCGGCCGGTACGCGCAGTTGTACCGGACCCAGTTCGAGAAGCGGGACACCGAGACCGGGACCGAGGTGGCCGCCGGGGCGTGACCGGCGGCCGGCCGGGCACCCGAGCAGGCGTCAAGTACGGACCTACGCTTGCCCGGGAGGCAGACACCGTGTCGAAAGCGCAGATCGGAAGTGCCGTGGCCACGCTCGTCCTGGCAGCCGGCTTAGCGGCCTGCGGCAGCGAGGACGGCTCCGGGAAGGGCGGCGACGCCAAGGCCGGCGCGAGCGCGACGCCCAAGGCCGAAGCCGTGCAGAACGCCTACCGCAACACCGTGGCCGAGGACACCGCGAAGATGACGGTCAGCAGCAAGGCCGTCGCCGACGGACAGGCCGTCACCGCGCACGGCGCCGGCGTGGTCGACCTGCGCAAGGGCGCCAGCCGGATCACGCTCACCTCACAGGGCACCGAGATCGAGCAGCGCGTCGTCGACGGCGTGGTCTACCAGAAGCCGTCCGGCGGGCAGCGGGCCGAGATCCCGGGCGGCAAGACCTGGATGAAGATCGACCTGGCCCGGCTGAACCGGTCCGGCGCCTCGGGACAGTCCCAGGCCGGCGACCCGGCGGAGCCGTTCCACTACCTCAAGGGAGCCGGCCGCGACGACGTCACCCGGGTCGGCACCCAGACCCTCGACGGCACCCGCACCACCCATTACCGCGTCCCGGTGCCCGTCTCCTCGCTCGCGAAGGACAACCCGCGGCAGGCCGAGGAACTGCGACGGCAGCTCGGGAAGTCCTCCCTGCCGGTGGACCTGTGGCTCGACGACCAGGGCCGTCTGCGGCAGGAGAGCGTACGACTGGCCCTGCACCCCCTGAAGGGCAGGACGCCGGGCAAGGAGAACACCCAGGTGACCAGCACCACCGTCCTGCGGTTCACCGACTTCGGTACCAGGGCGGACGTCGCGGCGCCGCCCGCGTCGGACACCGCGGACGTCACCGACCGGCTGGCGAAGTCGGGCGGGTCCGCACAGACCGGCTGACCCCGGCGCCCCCGGGGTGCCGGAAGGTGTCAGCTGCCGCAGCCTGGATACGCGGTCAACCACGGCAGCACGGCGCGTCCGGAAGGTCTCCACGCCATGGGCAGTGACACGTACAGCGAGAAACAGCACGAGACGGCACCCCCGCCCCCGTACCGCTCCGAGGTCACCCTCCGGGTCAACGGAAAACCCCACACCCTGCTCGTCGACCACCGACGCGCCCTGCTCGACCTGCTGCGCGAGGACCTCGACCTCACCGGCGCCAAGAAGGGCTGCGACCACGGCCAGTGCGGGGCCTGCACGGTCCTGGTCGACGGGCGCCGGGTGAACAGCTGCCTGCTGCTCGCCGTCTGCCTCGACGGCAGCGAGGTGACCACCGTCGAGGGCCTCGCGGGCGACGGGGAGGAACCGCACCCGCTGCAGCGGGCCTTCCTGGACCGCGACGCCTTCCAGTGCGGGTACTGCACACCGGGCCAGATCTGCTCCGCCCTGGGTGTCCTCGCCGAGGCCGCGGCCGGCCACCCCTCGCACGTCACCGACCCGGCGGCCCCCTCCGGCCGCCCCGTCCCGCTGGACCGGGCCGAGATCAGCGAGCGTCTCAGCGGCAACCTCTGCCGCTGCGGGGCCTACCCGCGCATCGTCGACGCCGTGGAGGACGTGAACCGGTGAAGCCCTTCGGATACGTACGGGCCCGCAGCGTCGAGGAAGCGGCCGAGGCGTACGCCGCGCACCCCGGCGCCCAGTACCTCGGCGGCGGCACCAACCTCGTGGACCTGATGAAGCTCGGCGTGGCCCGGCCTGCCGTCCTGGTCGACGTCAGCCGGCTGCCCCTGGACACGGTCGAAGAGCTCGACGACGGCTCCCTGCGCGTCGGCGCCACCGTCCGCAACAGCGACCTCGCCGCCCACCCGCTGGTCCGCGACCGCTACCCCGCACTGTCCCAGGCCCTGGTCGCGGGAGCCTCCGGCCAGCTGCGCAACGCCGCCACCACCGGCGGCAACCTGCTGCAGCGCACCCGCTGCCCCTATTTCCAGGACCTGTCCAAGCCCTGCAACAAACGCGCTCCCGGCACCGGCTGCGGCGCCCGCGACGGCGTGCACCGCGACCACGCGGTCCTCGGCCACTCCCCGCAGTGCATCGCCACCCACCCCTCCGACATGGCCGTCGCCCTGGCCGCCCTCGACGCCCGAGTCGAGCTGTACGGGACCGAGGGCACCCGCAGCGTTCCGGTGGCCGAATTCCACCGGCTGCCCGGCGACCACCCCGAGCGGGACACCGAGATCCGGCCCGGCGAACTGATCACCGGTGTGGTCCTGCCGGCCGCCACCGCCGGGGCGCCCTCCGCCTACCGCAAGGCGCGCGACCGGGCCTCTTACGCCTTCGCCCTCGCCTCCGTCGCCGTCCTGCTGCGGGTGCGGGACGGCAGGGTCACGCAGGTCGGCCTGGCCTTCGGCGGCCTCGCGCACCGGCCGTGGCGGGCCCGGCTGGCGGAGGAGGCCCTGCTGGGGGCCGCCGCCACCCCGCCCGCCTTCGAAGGCGCCGTCGACCTCGAACTCGACGCCGCCGAGCCGCTGCGCGACAACGCCTACAAGGTGCCCCTCGCCCACAACCTCGCCCTGGACGTCCTGAACCGGCTCGCGCCGACGCCCGTAGGGAGCTGAACCGGTATGCCACAGGAGGACACCATGGCCCGCACCGGCACCGCCCTGGGCGCCCCGGTCGAGCGCCGGGAAGGCCGGGAGAAGGTCACCGGCCAGGCCCGCTACGCCGCCGAACACCACCTGCCCGGCCGCACCCACGCCTGGCCCGTGCCCGCCGCCGTGGCCCGCGGCCGGGTCACCGCGATCGACGACGCCGCCGCCCGCGAGGTCCCGGGCGTCCTGGCCGTGCTCACCCACGAGAACGCACCCCGGCTCGCCGAACCGGAGGACGCCACCCTGGCCGTGCTGCAGAACCCCCGGGTGCCGCACCGCGGCTGGTTCGTCGCCCTGGTCGTCGCGGACAGCCTGGAGGCGGCCCGCACCGGCGCCCGGGCGGTCCGGGTCACGTACGCCGCCGAGGAGCACGACGTCACCCTCCGGCCGGAGCACCCAGGCGCCTACGAACCCCAGGAGGCCAACGGCCAGCCCGCCCGCACCGAACACGGCCACCCCGACGGTGCCTTCGCGGCCGCCCCGGTCCGGGTGGACACCGAGTACCGGGTGCCGCCCCTGCACAACCACCCCATGGAGCCGCACGCCACCACCGCGCACTGGGACCGGGCCCGCGACCGCCTCACCCTGTACACCTCCAGCCAGGGCGGCACCACCGTCCGCTCGGTGCTCGCCGGGATGTTCGACATGCCGGAGGACCACGTCACCGTCGTCTCCGAACACGTCGGCGGGGGTTTCGGCTCCAAGGGCACCCCGCGACCCGACGTCGTCCTCGCCGCCCTGGCCGCACGCCACACCGGCCGCCCCGTGACCGTCAACCTCCCGCGCAAGTACCTGGCGGCCGTGGTCGGCCACCGCGCCCCCACCCTGCACCGGCTGCGCCTGGGCGCCACCGCCGACGGCCGCCTGACCACCCTGCTGCACGAGGTGACCACGTACACCTCCCGCGTACGGGAATTCGTGGAGTCGGCGGCGGTCCCGGCCCGGTTCATGTACGCCGCCCCCCATATGCTCACCGCCCACCGGGTGGTCCCGCTGGACGTGCCCGGCCCGTCCTGGATGCGCGCCCCCGGCGAGGCGCCCGGCATGTACGCCCTGGAGTCCGCGATGGACGAGCTCGCCGACGCGCTCGGCGAGGACCCGGTGGAGCTGCGGATCCGCAACGAACCGGACGCCGAGCCCCACAGCGGCAAGCCGTTCAGCAGCCGGCACCTCGTTCAGTGCCTGCGCGAGGGCGCCCGCCGCTTCGACTGGGCCCACCGCGACCCGCACTCCGGGGCCCGCGCCGAGGGCCCGCTGCTCATCGGCACGGGCGTGGCCGCGGCGACCTACCCCGTCGTGGTCTTCCCGTCCACCGCCGCGGCCCACGCGCTGCCCGACGGAACGTTCCTGGTGCGGGTGAACGCCGCCGACATCGGCACCGGCGCCCGCACCGTCCTCGCGCAGGTCGCGGCCGACGCCCTCCAGGTGCCGCTCGACCGGGTGCGCACCGAGGTCGGCAACAGCGACCTGCCGTCCGCCTCGCTGGCCGGCGGCTCCTCCGGCACCGCCTCCTGGGGCTGGGCCGTGCACGAGGCGTGCACCCGGCTCGCCGAGCGCCTGGCCGGCCACACCGGGCCGCTGCCCGGCACCGGCCTGGTCGAGCGGGCCGACACCACCGGCCGGGCCGACGCCGACAGTCCGTACGCCCGCCACGCCTTCGGCGCCCACTTCGCCGAGGTCACCGTGGACACCGTCACCGGCGAGGTGAGGGTGCGCCGGCTGCTCGGCGTCTACGCCGCCGGGCGGATCCTCAATGCCCGCACCGCCCGCTCCCAGTTCGTCGGCGGCATGACCATGGGACTCGGCATGGCGCTGACCGAGGGCAGCACCATGGACCCCGCCTTCGGCGACTTCACCGAGTCCGACCTCGCCTCCTACCACGTGCCCGCAAACGCCGACGTCCCCGACATCGAGGCCCACTGGATCGAGGAGGACGACCCCCACCTCAACCCCATGGGCAGCAAGGGCATCGGCGAGATCGGCATCGTCGGCACCGCCGCCGCCATCGGCAACGCCGTCCACCACGCCACCGGCGTCCGCTTCCGCGAACTGCCCCTCACCCCGGACCGTGTGCTGACCGGCCTCGCCGGGGTGTGACCTCGCCGGGCGTGACACCGCCCGCCTACCCCGGTTTGCGGCCGCACGGCACCTGGCGTTGCGTTGGACCGGAAGGATCCGACAGTCCGGCGCGAGGGAGCGGCGATGATCGAGGCGCGGCAGCTGACGAAGCGGTACGGGGAGAAGACGGCGGTCGACCGGCTGGACTTCACCGTCAGGCCGGGCACCGTCACCGGCTTCCTGGGCCCCAACGGCGCGGGCAAGTCCACCACCATGCGCATGATCGTCGGCCTGGACGCACCCACCGGTGGCAGCGTGACCGTGAACGGCAGGCGGTACGCCGAGCACCGGGCGCCGCTGCAGGAGGTCGGCACCCTGCTGGAGGCCAGGTCCGTCCATCCGGGCCGCTCCGCGTTCGCCCACCTGATGGCGCAGGCCCATACCCACGGCATCCCACGCCGCCGGGTGGAGGAGGTCGTCGAGCTCACCGGTCTGCGGTCCGTGGCCAGGCGGCGCGCCGGCTCCTTCTCGCTCGGCATGGGCCAGCGCCTGGGCATCGCCGCGGCCCTGCTGGGCGACCCCGCCACCCTCATGCTCGACGAGCCGGTCAACGGGCTCGACCCCGAAGGCGTGCGCTGGATCCGCAACCTGCTCACCCGGCTCGCCTCCGAGGGCCGTACCGTCTTCGTCTCCTCACACCTGATGAGCGAGATGGCGCAGGTCGCCGACCATCTGATCGTCATCGGCCGGGGCCGCCTGCTGGCCGACACCACGGTGCGGGACCTGGTACGCCAGGTAGGGGGCGACACCGTGACGGTCGCCTCCGACCGGGCGAACCGCCTGCGCGAGATCCTCTCCGGCCCCGGAGTCGAGATCACCGGCGCGGTCGGCTCCGAGGAACTGCAGGTGACCGGCCTGTCGGCGCGTGCCATCGGCCGCAGGGCCGCCGAGCACGGCATCCCGTTGTACGAGCTCAGCTCCAGGACCGTCTCCCTCGAACAGGCGTTCATGGAGCTGACCGGCGACGCCATCGAATACCACGGCACCACCACCGTCGAGACCCCCCGGAGCGCCGCATGAGCCAGACCACCCTGAACGGGAGTCCGACGCCCGCACCGGCACCCGCCCACGTGCCGCGCCCCCCGTACAAGGTCACCGCGCGCCGCGTGCTGCGCTCGGAGTGGGCCAAACTGTGGTCCCTGCGCTCCACCTGGATCACCCTGGGCCTGGGCCTGCTCTTCCTCCTGGGCTTCGGCGTGATCGCCGCCGTGCACTATCACGCCGACTCCACCTCGGGCAGACAGATGCGCCCCTACGACGCCCACGCCACCGCCTTGAGCCTGTCCCTCTTCGGCACCAACTTCGCCCAGCTCGCCCTGGGCGTCCTGGGCGTGCTGGCCACCGCCGGCGAGTACTCCACGGGCACGATCCGCTCGACCCTCGCCGCGGTCCCGCGCCGCCTGCCGGTGCTGTGGTCGAAGGCCGCCGTGCTCGGCCTGGTCGCCCTGCTCGTCGCCACCGCCGGCGTGTTCGCCGCCTTCCCGATCGGCGCCGGCGTGGTCTCCGGCACACCGGCGGCCCTGTCGCTCTCCCACCCGGGTGTCGTACGCAGCCTGCTGGGCGCCGGCCTCTACCTCGGCCTGGTCACCGTGATCGGTGTTGCCCTGGGCGCGCTGCTGCGCTCCGTCGCCGGCGCCATCGCCGTCCTGATCGCCTCGCTGATGCTGGTGCCCGGCCTGGTCTCACTGCTGCCCAGTTCCTGGCAGGACGACATCAGCGAGTTCCTGCCCAGCAACGCCGGTGCGTCGCTGTTCGCGCTGACCCACGACCCGACGAGCCTGCCGCCCGCCGCCGGGCTCCTGGTCCTCCTCGGCTGGACCGCGCTGGCCCTCACGGGCGCCGCGTACCGCCTGCTGCGCACCGACGCCTGAGGTGCCGCCACGACCCGTCACGCACCGCCGAGATCGCGGGCGCCGTCGAGCGCCGCCTCGTAGGAGGTGGCCGCGACGTCCTTCAGGTGCGCGAGCCGGGGCACGTGCGCCGACTTGGTGAGCTCCGCGTGCAGGAAGGTCAGGTCGGAGGCGAGACCCACCATGCCGAGGGCCGCCCTCAGGTACGGCTCCTGGTGGTCGCAGTGGTGGCGGGGCGTGCCGGGACCGTAGGCGCCGCCGCGCGCGGAGGCCACCACGACCCTCTTGCCGGACAGCGGGCCCTCGCCGGAGACCGGGTCGACGATCAGCGGCGGGATCAGAACACGGTCGAACCACGCCTTGAACGTCGAGGACACCGAGAAGTTGTGCATGGGGACGCCGAGCAGGATGGTGTCGGCCGCGAGAAGCTCCTCGACCAGCGGCCAGGTCACCGCCCAACTCGCCTTCTCCTCGGGCGACGCCGCGGCCTCCCGGGCCGCCGCGAGGTCGCGCACGCCCTGCGCCTCCAGGCGGTGCATGACCTGGATCTGCGCGTCGTCGATGTGCGGGACGGGCGAGGCGGCCAGGTCGCGGTAGACGTACGCCGCCTCGGGGTCGGCCTTCCGCCAGGCCTCCGCGAACTCGCCGGAGATCCGGCGGGAGATCGAGCCCTTGCGAGGGCTGGAGTCGAGGTGGAGGAGTGTGGGCATGGAGGAAACCCCTTGCGTGGAGGGTGCGTCGGACGGGAGCGACTCCATTGAAAGCACCGCGTCGGCCGTTGTCCCGTAATCTGGCGTGATACTTCCTGACCGGACGCGTTAGCGAGGGTGACGGTGCTGGACGTGCGGAAACTCGTACTGCTGCGCGAGGTAGGGGCCCGGGGATCGATCGCCGCGGCGGCGCAGGCGCTCAACTACACGCGTTCGGCGGTCTCCCAGCAGTTGTCCGCCCTGGAGGCGGAGACCGGCACCGCGCTCCTGGACCGGGGCAGCAGGCGAGCCGAACTCACCGCCTCCGGGCGGTTGCTCGTGGAGCACACGGAGCGGATCCTCGCCGCACTCGAGACGGCCCAGGCGCACCTCCTCGCCCGGGAGGACGGCAAGGTCACCGGCGAACTGCGGGTCGGTGTGCCGCTGCACGAGGGACCGGCGCTGCTGGTGCCGGCGCTGAACCGGCTGCGCGAACGGCATCCGGAGCTGCGCATCACCCTCCACGGGGTGGATCCCGACGAGGGCCGTCGGACGGTCCGCCTCGGACAGCTCGACGCCGTCCTGGCCACCGGCTATCCGCAGGTACCCGAGCCCGCGGTGCCGGGCCTGTACGAGGAGGAGGTGATCAGCGACCGCATCCGTCTCGTCATCGCGCCCGGCCATCCGCTTGCCCGGGCGGAAGGGACGCGCACCCTCGCCGAGTTCGCGCAGGAGCCGTGGCTGCTGGACCGCACGTCCAGGCTCGGGAAACTGGCCCTGCACCTGTGTGCCGACGCCGGTTTCGTCCCCGACGTCGTCTCCGACATCGCGGACATGCAGGCGGTCCTCGCACTGGTGTCGCTGGGCTGGGGCGTCGCGTTGGCGCCCGACCTGGTTCCCGGCCGTCCGGGCCACCCGGTCGCCCGCGTCACCCTGGAGGGAATCCGGCCCGTCCGCAGGATCACCCTCGTCGTGCGCGAGGGCTCCCTGGACAGCCCACCGGTGGCCGCCCTGCTCCCCACCGTCCGAGAGGCGGCCGACGATCTGCGCCGCGCTCAGGCGTGAACCAAAACATCCCTTGACGGTGGGCGTGAGCGATCGAGACGGCCGGGATCACAGGGTGTCGTTCGAACGCAGATGTTCCCTCAGCCACTGCTCGGTGGTGCTCACGTGCAGCAGCGCGGCGGCCTGGCTCAGGGCGGCGTCGCGGTGGGACAGCGCCCTGAAGATCGCTTCGTGTTCGGCCAGGGTGCGGCCCGCGGCCTGGTCGTCGACCAGACCGCGCCAGATGCGGGCGCGCAGTGTGCGCCCGGAGATGCCCTCGAGGAGCGTGAGGAGGGTCTCGTTCCCGGTGGCCGAGATGACGGCTCGGTGGAAGGCCGCGTCATGGGCGTTGAGCCGTTCGACGTCGTCACGGGCCTCGCGCATGGCGTCCAAGTGCTTTTTGACCTCGGCCAGTTGGTCGTCCGAGATCCGGGTGGCGGCCAGTGCCGTGGCGACCGGTTCGAGGAGGCGCCGAGTCTCCATGAGGTCCTGCAGGGCGGCGGAGTCACCCTGCAGCAGTTCCACCGCTCCGCCGAGCCCCTCCAGGAGGAGGCTCGGCTGAAGACTGGTCACATATGTTCCGTCGCCCCGGCGGACCTCCAGGACCCGCGCGACGGCCAGCGCCTTGACCGCCTCACGGGCGAGGTTGCGGGACAGGCCCAGTTGGGCGGCCAGGTCCGGCTCCGGTGGGAGCTTCGACCCCGGAGGCAGCGCCCCGGTGCTGATCAGCTCACGGATCTGCTCGATCGCCCTGTCCGTCAAAGACACCGCGAACCCCTTTCCCGCGCGTTCGCCGTCGGCACGTCAGCCCTGATCAGCCCGTGGGCACGAAGATCGTCCCAGAGGCCTTGGGGGATGTGCTGACGGTGGAGTTCCACGTTTCGTACGACCTGCTCCGCATTCCGCATACCGAGGGTGACATTGATGATACTTGGATGCGTGTACGGGAAGGCGATCGCGGCGGCCGGCAGGGTCGTGCCGTGCGCCTCGCAGATCTCGGCGAGCGCCAGGGCGGGCGACCAGAGCCGGCGGGGCGTCCCGGTAGTCGTACTTCATGCCCTCGGCGGGCCGGTCCCGGGAGAGCAGCCCCGAGTTGAACACGCCGACGGCCACCACGCTCTTGCCCGACTCCTGGGCCGCGGGCAGCACGTCGTCCAGCGCCGACTGGTCGAGGAGCGTGTAGCGCCCGGCGAGCATCACGACGTCGGCGGCGGTCTCGCGCAGGAAGCGGGCCGCCATGGCCGACTGGTTCATGCCGGTGCCGATCGCGCCGATCACCCCCAGGACGCGCAGTTCCGCCAGGGCGGGCATGGCCTCCCCGGCGGCCTGCTCCCAGTGGTCGTCGGGATCGTGCAGACAGACGACGTCGAGGCGGTCCAGACTCATGCGCTCCAAGGTCTCCTCGATGGAGCGCAGCACCCCGTCGCGGCTGAAGTCCCACTGTCTGCGTAGATCGTCCCGTACCACGAAACCCTGGTCGTCGCTGCCGCGAGGCCGCTCGTTGGGCACGAGCAGCCGGCCGGCCTTCGAGGAGACGACGTACCCCGCACGCGGCCGGCGCCGCAGTGCCGCGCCCAGGCGCCGCTCGGACAGGCCGAGGCCGTAGTGCGGTGCCGTGTCGAAGTACCGGATGCCGGCCTCCCACGCCGCCTCGACAGCGGTCTCCGCGTCGCGGGGAGGGATGGCTTCGTAGAGGTTGCCGATGCCGGAGGCGCCGAAGCCGAGCGCGGTGAGCTCGACAGGGGTGTCGCCGATCCTCCGGCGCGCGACGGGCCGACGCCTCACGGTCATCTGCCCAGCCACCCGCCGTCGACGGGCAGGACCGTGCCGTGGACGTAGGCGGCGGCGTCCGAGGCCAGGAAGACGGCGGCACCCGAGAGGTCGTCGGCGCTGCCCCAGCGGCCCGCCGGGATACGGTCCAGGATCGCCTTGCTGCGGACCGGGTCGTCCCGCAGCGCCCGGGTGTTGTCGGTGGCGATGTATCCCGGGGCGATGGCGTTGACGTTGACCCCGTGCGGGGCCCACTCGTTGGCCAGTGCCTTGGTGAGACCGGCGATGCCGTGCTTGGCGGCCGTGTAGCCGGGCACGGTGATGCCGCCCTGGAAACTGAGCAGCGACGCGGTGAAAACGACCTTTCCTTGTCCGCGGGCCACCATCGTCGCGCCCACGGCACGGGTGAGCGCGAACTGGGCGCTGAGGTTCACCTGGAGGACCAACTCCCAGTCTGAGTCGGGGTGTTCGGCGGCCGGTGCGCGCCGGATCGTGCCCGCGTTGTTGACCAGGATGTCCACCGGACGCTCCCGGCCGGCCAGATCGGCGCCCAGGTCGCGCACGGCCCGCGGGTCGGCGAAGTCGGTGCGGATCGCCTCGAAGGAGCGTCCCGCGCCGACGACGTCCTTCTCCACGTCGCTGCCGGACGCCTCCAGCGAGGCGCTGACCCCGATGACGTCGGCGCCGGCTTCGGCGAGCGCGCGCGCGATGGCCCGCCCGATGCCACGGCGGGCGCCGGTGACGACGGCCAGCCTGCCGGTGAGGTCGAAGGCGTTCATACGGCGGCTCCCCGCACCTCGGTGGTTCCCTGGGCCCCGTCGGCGCAGTCCACCAGGATCTTCATCACGTCGCCGCCGCCCTCCAGAGCCCGGAACGCGGCCGGTGCCTCGGCCAGCGGCACGACCTTGCTGATCAGCCGGTCGGCGGGGACGGTGCCGTCGGCGACCAGTGCCACGGCCCGCTCGAAGTCGGCACGGTCGTACAACCGGGCGCCGACGAGGGTGAGTTCGCGCCAGAAGAAGCGGTGCAGGTCGACCTCCCGTGGCCGGGGGTGGATGGCCACCAGGCACAACCGGCCGCGTACGCCCAGCACCTCGACCGCGGTCGCCACGCCGCCCGCGGCGCCGGACACCTCGAAGGCGACGTCCGCACCGGCGTCGCCGGTCCACCGCCGCAGCAGCGCGGGCATGTCGTCGGCGGCGGGATCCCAGGTGCTCAGGCCCAGTTCCTCGGCGAGCAACCGCCGGTACGGGCTCGGCTCCACGACCCGGACCTCGGCTCCGGCCGCCCGTGCGACGAGCGCGATGAGGACGCCGACCGGGCCGCCGCCGACCACGACGACCCGCTCGCCGTCCCGCACTCCTGCCCGGCCCACGTCGTGCACGGCCACGGCGGTGGGTTCCACGAGGGCGGCGCGGTCCAGTCGGAGGGACGTCGGCAGCCGGACGAGCGTGGCGGCGGGCACGGTCCAGCGCTGCTGCATCGCGCCGGGGGAGTCGATGCCGATGAAGTCGAGCTTCCCGCAGATGTGCCGGTGGCCGGCCCGGCAGGCGGGGCACGTGCCGTCCCAGCGCAGCGGCATCACGGTCACCGCGTCGCCCGGTCGCCAGCCCTCCACGTCCGGTCCGACGCGCACGATCCGGCCGGACATCTCGTGCCCGAGCACGGCCGGTGCGCTGACCCGGGCGTCCATGTCGCCGTGGAAGATGTGCAGGTCGGTGCCGCAGATGCCGACGTAGGCGGGAGCCAGTTCGACCTCGCCGGGGCCGGGCGGTGAGGTGTCGACGGGTGCCGTGTCCAGGGTTCGCGCGGCGGTGTAGCGCACTGCGAGTGTCATCGTGGGGTCAGGGTCCCTTCCGCGCGGACACCGATGGTCAGCGGCAGGTTGTCGTGGGTACGGATGCCGGCGGTCACGACGGCCGGCGCCGGGTCGGGGGACCGGGCGGCGTCGCAGGGGTACGGCACGTCAGACACGGGCGGACCAGACAGGGCCGTCGGGGTACGTGTACTCCTTCAGGGACTCCGGGTGCATCTGCGCGCCGAGCCCGGGCACGGTCGGGGCGAGGTAGTGGCCGTCGGCGATGCGCACCGGGTCGACGAAGTGCTCGTGCAGGTGGTCGACGTACTCGATGACCCGGTTCTCGAGGGTGCCGGACACGGCGACGTAGTCGAACATCGACAGGTGCTGCACCATCTCGCACAGACCGACACCACCGGCGTGCGGGCAGACCGGCACCCCGAACTTCGCGGCGAGCAGCAGGATCGCGATGTTCTCGCTGACGCCGCCGACCCGCGCGGAGTCGATCTGCACGATGTCGACCGCGCCGGCCTGGAGGAGCTGCTTGAAGACGACCCGGTTGGCGACGTGTTCGCCGGTGGCGACCTTGACGGGGCTGACGGCCTTGCGGACGGCGGCATGGCCGAGGATGTCGTCGGGGGAGGTGGGCTCCTCGATCCAGTACGGGTCGTACGGGGCCAGCGCCCGCACCCAGTCGATCGCGGGGCCGACGTCCCAGCGCTGGTTGGCGTCGACCGCGATGCGGATGCCGTCGCCGACGGTCTCGCGTGCCACACGCATGCGCCGTACGTCGTCCTCCAGGGACGCGCCGACCTTCAGCTTGATCTGGGTGAAACCGTCGGCGACGGCCTCGCGGGCCAGGCGGGCCAGCTTCTCGTCGGAGTAACCGAGCCAGCCGGGGGTGGTGGTGTAGGCGGGGTAGCCGTGCTCCAGCAGACGGTCGGTACGCTCCTGCCGGCCCGGTTCGGCGCGGCGCAGGATCCGCAGCGCCTCCTCGGGGGTGAGCGCGTCACTGAGCCAGCGGAAGTCGACCTGCGCGACGATCTCCTCAGGTGACATCTCGCCGAGGAAGCGCCAGACGGGCTTGCCCGCACGCTTCGCGGCCAGGTCCCAGGCGGCGTTGACGACCGCCCCCGTGGCCATGTGGATGGCGCCCTTCTCCGGGCCCAGCCAGCGCAGTTGGGGATCGTGGACGAGGCCGCGCGAGAAAGCCCCCAGGTCGGCGCAGACCTCCTCCACGGACAGGCCGACCACATGCGGGGCGAGCGTGGCGATGGCGGCGGCCTGCGCGTCGTTGCCGCGTCCGGTCGTGAAGGCGAGCGCGTGCCCCTCCAGCCCGTCGGTGGCGTCGGTGCGCAGCACGACGTAGGCGGCCGAGTAGTCGGGTTCGGGGTTCATCGCGTCCGAGCCGTCCAGGTGCTCGGAGGTCGGGAAGCGTACGTCGAGGACGTCCAGGGCGGTGATGCGAGCGGATGTCGGTGGCGGGGACACAGCGGAGGACATGGCGACTCCTGTGGGAGCAGGGGGTACACGGCCCTGCGACGAGAGGGGGCGGCGGGATCAGTCCTGTACCTTGCCGCCCGTGATGCGCGAGATGGTCAGCGCGACCAGGATGATCAGGCCGTTGAGGGCGCCGATCCACTGGGCGGGGACACCGGCCAGGGTCAGCACGTTCTGGATCATGAAGAGCAGCAGGATGCCGCTGAAGGCCCCGAACACGGTGCCCTTGCCGCCGTTGAGGCTGATCCCCCCGATGACGGCGGCGGCGAACACGGTGAAGATGTAGCCGTTGCCCTGCGCGGACGCGACCGAGGCCAGACGCCCGGAGAGCAGCAGCCCGGCGAGGGCGGCGAGCGTGCTGCCGGTGACGATGACGATCCACAGCACCCGGTCGGTGCGGATGCCGGCCGCCTTCGCTGCGTCGACGTTGCCGCCGATGGCGTACAGCGAGCGGCCGAAGCCGGTCCAGCCGAGGACGACGACGGCGACGGCGAACAGCAGCAGGCAGATCCAGATGGAGGCGGGCATCCCGAACCATTCGGCGGTGCCCAGGTAGAGCATCGACTCCGGCAGCTGGAAGAAGGTCTGACCGCCGGAGATGCCGGTGAGGATGCCGCGCAGCACGATCAGCATGCCGAGGGTGACGATGAAACCGTTGAGGCCGAAGCGGATGATCAGCAGGGCGTTGATCACGCCGACCAGCACGCCCACGGCCAGCGTGACGGGGACCGCCCAGGCGCCGGAGAGCAGTCCGAGCCCGTGGCCCGCGCCGGCCGGCACCACGAGCCAGGCCGCGGCGCCGGGCGCGAGGCCCATGGTGGATTCCAGCGACAGGTCCATCTTCTTGACGATCAGGATCATCGTCTGGGCGAGGACCAGCAGGGCCATCTCGGACATGGTCTGCAGTACGTTGATGAGATTGTCGGCCTGCAGGAACACCGGGTTGACGATCTGGCCGACGACGGCGATGACCACGATCGCGGGGACGAGCGCGAGGTCGCGCAGTCGCGCCACCGGTATCCGGCCGCCGAACAGCCCACGCCGCCCGGCACCGCGGCCGGTGGTCCGCGGCGCGGGCGCGTCCTTGAGGACGCTTTCAGGCTTCGCTTCGAGCATGCAGGTCCACTCCCTCCATCGCGGCGACCAGATCGTGGTCGTGCCAGCCGCGGGCGATCTCCGAGGTCACACGGCCCTGGAACATCACCAGGACCCGGTCGCACATGCGCAGGTCGTCGAGTTCGTCGGAGGCGATGAGCACTCCGGTGCCGTTGCGCGCGGTCTCCTCCACCTTGTCGAGGAGGAACTCCTTGGACCGCACGTCCACACCCGCGGTCGGACTGATCAGGACCAGCAGCCGGGGATCGTCGGCGAGGGCGCGGGCCATGACGACCTTCTGCTGGTTGCCTCCGGACAGCGCGGAGACGGGCAGCTCGGGTCCGGGAGTCTTGATCGCCAGGTGCTCGATCATGCCCTCGGCGAGCCGGTCCCTGCGGCCGCGGCTCAGGAAACCACCTCGCCCGAGCCGCTTCGGCACGGACAGGGTGGCGTTGTCCGCGATCGACATGCCGGGCACGAGCCCCTGGTGGTGCCGGTCCTGCGGGACGAACCCGGCACCGGCCGCGAGCGCCGCCGGCACACTGCCGGGCCGTGGCCGCCGGCCGGCGATCTCCACCTCTCCGGCCCGGGCCGCGCGCAGACCCACGACGGTCTCGGCGACCTCCGTACGACCGCTGCCGGCCGCCCCCGCGAGGCCCACGATCTCGCCGGCGCCCACCTGAAAGGTGACGTCGCCGTAGGTCTCGCCGGTCAGCCCCCGCACACTCAGCGCTGCCGTGGCGCCGGCGTCGGCGGTGCTCTCCCGCTCCTCGTGCCGGTCCGCCGCCGCCTCGCCGGTCATGGCGGCGACGAGCTCGGCGCGGGGGAGTTCCGCGACCGGCGCGGTCAGGATGTGGCGGGCGTCCCGGAACACCGTCACCATGTCGCAGATCTCGTAGACCTCCTGCAGGTGGTGGCTGATGAACAGGAAGGTCACGCCATGCTGTTGCAGGTCGCGGATCCGGTCGAAGAGCCGGTTGATCGCCGCGCCGTCGAGCTGGGCGGTCGGTTCGTCGAGGACGATGAAGCGGGCGCCGAAGGACAGGGCGCGGGCGATCTCGACGAACTGCCGCTGTTCGACGTCGAGTTCGCCGGCCGGGGTCTGCGGATCCACGTCCACCTGCCAGGCCGACAGCAGGTCCTGCGCCCGGCGGCGCACGCCCTGCCAGCTGATCAGCCTGCCCCGTCCGTGGCCGTACCGGTTGAGGAAGAGGTTCTCGGCCACGGTCAGGGTCGGGATGATGGTCGACTTCTGGTAGACACAGGCCACGCGCTGCCGCCAGGCGTCGCGGTCGCCCAGCCGGGGAGCCGGGGTGCCGCCGAAGGCGACCGTTCCCTCGTCGGGAGCCTGGAGTCCGGTGAGGACGGACACCAGGGTCGACTTGCCGGCTCCGTTGCGGCCGACGAGCGCGTGCGTCTCGCCGGTCCGGATGGTGATCCGGGCGCCGTTCAGGGCGACCGTCGGACCGAATCGTTTGACAATGCCCGTCGCCTCGACGACGGGTGGATCGGCCGGGACCCGCCCGCTGTCCGCCGGGGCGGGCGCGGGGCCGGCTGCCCGCTCCCCGTCGCTCATCTCAACCGCCTTGTGTTCGTGAGCCGTCGCATGGGTTCGGGACCGTCAGCCGAGGTTGTTGCCCCAGAGGGACTTGTCGTCGCTCTTGAGGCTGGGAATGCCGCCGTAGGTACCGCCGTCGGCGGTGACGAGCGGGGCGGAGAGCTGGTCCTCCAGCAGGCCCTCGCGGACCTGGACTATGGTGCTGTCGTGGTCGGTCCTGCCGGGCTTGAACGTCTTCCCGTCGATCGCGGCCTTCACGTAGTACAGGGCGTACTTGGCGTAGAGGTCGGCCGGCTGGGAGACGGTGGCGTCGATCTTGCCCGCGGCGATGGACTTCAGTTCCTCGGGGATGCCGTCGTTGGAGACGACGAACACGTGCTTCTTGTCCTTCGGGCCGACCAACAGCCCTTTCTGCTTGAGTACTTGCAGGGTGCCGGACAGGGCGAAGCTGGACTCCATGTAGACGCCCCTGATGTCCGGGTGGGCGGTCAGATCGGTCTGCAGTTTCTGTGCGGCCACCGCGCCGTCCCAGTTGGTGGCCTCGCCGAACACCTTGATGCCGGGGTAGTTCGCCTTCACGCACTCGTTGAACGCCTCGGTGCGGTCACGGCCGTTGATGGAGTCGAGCCCGCCCTCCAGCATCACGACCTGGCCCTTGCCCCCGAGCTTGGTGCCCAGGTACTTGCACGCCTTCTCGCCGTACGCGCGGTTGTCGGCCCGGACCACCATGAAGACCTTGCCGGTGTCCGGGCGGGTGTCGACGGTGACGACCGGGATCTTCTTCGCGTCCAGCTGTGCCAGGGTCGGCGCGATGGCCGCGGTGTCCTGCGGGGCCATCGCGATGCCCTTGACGCCCTGGCTGATGAACGTCTGCGCGTTGGCGGTGAGCTTGGCGACGTCGTTCTGCGAGTTGGTGGTCTTGAGGGAGAGGCCAAGCTGCGCCCCGTACTTCGGCGTGTACTTGATGTACGAGTTCCAGAAGTCGGTGTCGGAGCGCGGGTAGTCCACGCCGACCAGCGGCCGGTCGCTCGACGTGGCGGCGGCGCCGGAGCCGCCGCATGCGCTGAGCAGCGTCAGTGCGGACAGTGCGGAAGCGGTGGAACAGAGCACGGTTCTGAGTCTCATCGATACTTCCTCGCGCTGGTCCCGGAGCGGGAGACGATTCGGCTGAGCGGTGTCTGTGCGTCACTCTCTCGGAGAGATGGGATGTATGTATAGGCCTGCGGTCGATGGTTGTCCAGGCTTCCGGGCGTAATTCTGCGACGTTGCAGTTCACTGTGGTCAGCTGGTCGTGCCTAGAGGGCCAGCGAAGCGAATCCATCCCATCAATATCAGCTTCACTGCCGGTGTGATCCAGTCACCTCGCATCGCCCAGACATGCCATGTCTGAGTGGGGAAAAATTTGGATGAACATCATGAAACCAAGCAGAACGCCTCGTCCGGTCATGCCTTTCATCCCTGCACGCCCGTTGACATTCGACGGACACATGACCGACCTTCATGCGTAACAGCTGACGCCCCAGTCCCCTCCCCCACAGGGATGTTCCATGTCGAGTTCGTCGAGTCCGATCAACAGGCGCCAGTTCCTGGCCGGTGCCACGTCCGTGGCGGCGGTGGCCGTCGCCGGAGGCGTGTTCGGCGCGGGCGTCGCCCAGGCCGCGCCCAGCACCTACACCCCTGACTGGCATTCGGTCGACCAGCACCCGCCGGCCCCGGAGTGGTTCCAGGACGCCAAGTTCGGCATCTACTTCCACTGGGGCGCCTTCAGCGTTCCCGCCTACGACAGCGAGTGGTACCCGCGCAACATGTACGCGAGCGGGAGCAACGCCAACAAGCACCATGTCGCGACCTACGGCGACCCGTCGGTGTGGCCGTTCCACAACTTCATCGACGGGGCGCGGGACCTCGCGGGCAACACCGTGAAGTTCGCGCCGAAGCTGAAGTCGGCGGGCGGGAACTTCGACCCCGACGAGTGGGCCCAGCTGTTCGTCGACGCCGGCGCCAGGTTCGCCGGGCCCGTCGCCGAGCACCACGACGGCTTCTCCATGTGGAACAGCCAGGTCAACGAGTGGAACTCGGTGGACAAGGGGCCGGGGCTGAACCTGCTCCAGCTCTTCACCACGGCCATCCGCGCCAAGGGCCTCAAGCTGTTGGTGGCCATGCACCACGCGTACAACTTCAACGGTTACTACGAGTACGCCCCCGCCCAGACCGACAGCAGCCTCAGGAAGCTCTACGGCCAGCTGAGTTCGGCGGAGGAGAACCAGCTCTGGTACGACAAGCTCAAGGAGGTCATCGACCTCGCCCGGCCCGACATCCTCTGGCAGGACTTCAAGCTCGACGCCGTCGACGAGACGCAGCGCCTGAGATTCCTCTCCTACTACTACAACCAGGCGAACGACTGGGGCCGCGAGGTCGTCGCCACGTACAAGGACGGGCTCGACGCGAAGGGGGAGGTCTTCGACTACGAGCGCGGTGGCCCCGCCGACATCACCGCCCCGTACTGGCTCACCGACGACAGCATCTCCAGCAGCAGTTGGTGCTACACCCAGGGCATCGGGTACTACAGCACGCAGCAGATGCTGCACGCGTTCCTCGACCGGGTCAGCAAGAACGGCAACATGCTGCTGAACATCGCGCCGATGGCCGACGGCACGATTCCGCAGGCGCAGAAGGACGTCCTGCTGGGCATAGGCGACCACCTGAAGCGCTTCGGGGAGTCGGTGTACTCGACGCGTGCGTGGACGGCGTACGGCGAGGGGCCGACGAAGATGGGCGGCGGCTCGTTCACCAAACCCACGGCCGGCACCGCCCAGGACATCCGCTTCACCCGCAACAAGGCGGGCAACGTCCTGTACGCCACCGTCCTCGGCTGGCCCGGCGGCTCGCTGACGATCAGGACCCTCAGCTCCGACCGGATCGACCTCTCGTCGCTGACCTCGGTGAAGCTCCTCGACTCGACCGCCGGCAACTACATCGGCCTGGCGACGCCGAGGCAGGACTCGACCGGCCTGACGGTGACCCTGCCGTCCTCGGCCCCGTACAGCGCGGGCGCCTACGTCCTGAAGCTCGCCTTCTCCGGTTCGATCCCCGGCCTGCGGCCGCTCGCCGGCGCGGTCGCCTTCAAGGACGTCGACTACTCCGGCACCGCCGCAGTGCTCGCCGTAGGCGATTACACCGCGGACCAGCTGACCTCGGCCGGGCTGGGCGCCCGCACCCTCTCCTCCCTCCGGCTGGCCCCCGGCTACCGGCTCATCGGCTACTCGGGCGGCAACTTCACCGGCACCTCCTGGACCTTCACCGCCGACAGCCCCGACCTCCGGGTCACCGGCAACAACGACAAGATCACCTCGCTGAAGGTCCAGTTCGACCCGTCGACGTACTTCCGGATCACCAACGTCACCGACGGCCTGGCCCTGGACAGCGGGGGCGACGTCGCCTCCGGATCCAACCTCAAGCAGTGGACCTGGGACGGCAGCCCCAACCTGCAGTGGCAGGCGGTCGAGGTCACCGGCGGCTACTACAAGCTGGTCAACCGCGCCAACGGCATGGTCGCCGACGGCTGGGGCGCCACGTCCGACGGCTCAGCGGTGCGGCAGGCGGCCTGGAACGGCGGCAGCGACCAGCAGTGGACCATCACCCACCGCGGGGACGGCCGCTATTCCATCGCCAACCGCACCACCGGCCTGGTCCTCGACGGAGGCGGCGACGTGGCCTCGGGATCCGTCGCAAAGCAGTGGACGTACGACAGCAGCACCAACCTCCTGTGGACTTTCACCAGCCTCTGACCCAGCGGGCCGTGGCCTCAGGGGCGGAGGGCGTAGCAGCGCAGAACGTCCGGATCCGCGGCCGAGGTACTCCGACAGGAGCG
This sequence comes from Streptomyces sp. NPDC001843, assembly GCF_042891955.1. Taxonomy (NCBI): domain Bacteria; kingdom Bacillati; phylum Actinomycetota; class Actinomycetes; order Kitasatosporales; family Streptomycetaceae; genus Streptomyces; species Streptomyces sp. NPDC001843. The sequence goes on from NZ_JBIATQ010000011.1 coordinate 158,361, forward strand.
TGGTCTCGGCGGGGCCGACCTGCCGGTACCGGCAGCCGCCCGCCCACAGCGGTTCCCAGTGGTCAGGAGTGGCGGTGACGGCCGTCATGCGGCTCCTTCGCGAGCGGGTCGGGCATCGGGGTCGTCGCGCACGCCGTGCGGCCGGCGTAGGGACTGAAGTGCGCCGGGGTGTGGTCGATGGGCAGGTCGGGGCGCCAGGCGGTGAGGATCTGCGCGCTGCACACGAACAGGCCGTCAGGGAGCTGGTCCAGCGGGTACCAGGCCCAGTCGCCGACACTCTCGTCGGGCTGCGTGGCCGGCCGGCCTTCCCAAGCCGTCACCAGGGCGCCGACGGTGACGCGTACGACGTCTCCGACGTGGTCGACGAGCGTGCCCAGGAGCGTGACGTCGTCGGTCCGTGCGATCAGACCGGTTTCCTCGGCGAGTTCACGGGTGACGGTTTCCTCCAGGGATTCCCCGGCCTCCACCGTTCCGCCCGGCAGTTCGAGGGTGCCACGACGGTGGCGGCCCAGGAGCACGGCCTGGCCGCTGAGGAGGATGGCGCCGACGCCGATCGCCGCGTGCGGGACGGGCGGCCGCGCGGTGCGGGGGCGGCTCGATACGCGTGGGGGTTGGCCGGGGAGGCGGCGGGCCCGGATGAGCTGCTGCACCACGGGGTTCGTCTCGTCACCGGAACGCAGGAGGTCGACGGCCTCGACGCGGAAGCCGTACTCGGTGAGCAGGTCCTCCCACAGCTGCGGTGCCAGGACCCACATGCGGGTGGGCAGGGGCGGGTCGTCCCGGAGCCTGATCATTTCCTCGCGTGGAGCGAGCGCCGTGGACGGGCCGCGGCCGTGCAGATCCGTGTGGAGGAGGGAGAGGACCAGAGGCGCACCGGGCCGCAGACCATCGCGCAGCACGGGCAGACAGCGGTGCGGGTCGGTGAAGGCCAGGCTGTTGATGGCGTACGCGGCATCGTAGGGTTCGGCGTCGCGGAGGTGGTCGACCACATCGCCCTGCACGAACCGCACGCCCGGAGTGCCCGCGTGCGTGCTGGTCGCGCGTCGGGCTTGCGTGGGGGACCGTTCGACCGCGGTGACCAGCGCACCGTGCGTGCGGGCCAGGTGCACGGCGTGGTGGCCGGCGCCGGAGCCGATGTCCAGGACGCGCTTGCCGGTGATGTCACCGAGGATCTCCGCACCCGGGCCGACCCCCGGCCAGGGAGTCCACTCCAATCGCTCGGGAACGGGCGGAACGTACGCGCGCGCCAACTGGCGTCGGCCGTACGTGAGCCATGCTTCGGCGTTGAGGTCTTCTGCGGCCACGAGGTACTCCCTGATGGCAGAGGGATGCGGGCTGACGCAGCCAGGTTATGGCCGCGTCCCGGGGCGCCGGGCCGGGCTGGTCGTTCGCCGCCGTCCGCGCGACGGGCTGGTCGTACGGTTGGTCCGTGAGGCTCAACGACCCGGTCGGCTCAGGGGTTTTCCTTGACTTCGAGTGCACTCCAACCCATAGCGTTCCGGGCATGAGTACTGCACAGCACAAGATCGGGTCCGGGTTCGGCGCAACCAGCACTGCCGACGACGTTCTGCGAGGCATCGACCTGACGGGGAAGCTCGCCCTTGTCACCGGCGGTTACTCGGGGATCGGCCTGGAGACCACCCGGTCGCTCGTCGCGGCCGGCGCCCACGTGGTCGTACCCGCCCGCCGCCCGGACACGGCCGAACAGGCACTGACCGGTATCTCCGGAGTCGAACTGGACGAGCTGGACCTCGGCGACCTGGAGAGCGTGCGCGGCTTCGCCGAGCGGTTCCTCGCCTCCGGACGGAACATCGACATCGTGATCGACAGCGCCGGGATCATGGCCTGCCCGGAGACCAGGGTGGGGCCCGGCTGGGAGGCCCAGTTCGCCACCAACCACCTTGGTCACTTCGCCCTCGTCAACCGCCTGTGGCCCGCGATCGCGCCCGGCGGCGCCCGGGTCGTCTCCGTCTCCTCTCGCGGCCACCACTTCTCCGGGATCCGCTGGGACGACATCCACTGGCGGCAGGGCTACGACAAGTGGGAGGCCTACGGTCAGGCCAAGACCGCCAACGTCCTGTTCGCCGTCCAGCTCGACAAGCTCGGCCGCGATGCCGGTGTCCGGGCCTTCGCCCTGCATCCCGGAGGCATCATCACCCCGCTCCAACGGCATCTGCCCAAGGAGGAGATGATCGAGCGCGGCTGGATCGACGAGGACGGCAACGTGCTCAACCCCGAGGGCTTCAAGACCCCGCAGCAGGGTGCGGCCACCCAGGTGTGGGCGGCGACCTCGCCGCAACTCGACGGGATGGGCGGCGTCTACCTGGAGGACTGCGACGTCGCCGAGCCCGCGGTGGAGGGCGACGAACGCGCTGGTGTCAAGGAGTGGGCCATCGACCCGGAGCAGGCCGCTCGGCTGTGGGAGCTGTCGGCGGAACTGACGGGCGTCAACGCGTTCGCCGGATAGAACCGACGAGTGGCCCCGTCAGCGCACCCGCAGAACGTCGGGCGCGGTGAGCGCCAAGAGCGGCGGGCCGTACGGCGAGGACGCGGGCGCGTCACCAGGGTGCGCTGCACCGTCGACTCGGGAGCCCGAACGGTTGTAAGAGGTCCCCGCGGCCTCGGGGCACGCAGTGCACCTGCCCGCCGGTGTCAGCCGCTGCGGCCGCCCGGGAGAGCCGTCGCCATCCGTCCCGCGCTCCGCGGGGCGGGCAACGCCTCCAGCACCAGTACGGCCAGGTCGTCCTTGAGCGGCTCGGTGCTGAAGTCGTGGACGGTTCGCCGGACGCATTCCGCGACGGCCTTCGCGCCGAGCCCCACGCATTTGCGCAGCACCTTCGCCAGGCCGTCGTCGTCATCCAACTGCCGTGTGCCTCTGCGGCGTTCGGTCACACCGTCGGTCACGCACAGCAGCGTCTCACCCGGCGCCAGGGTGAAGGAGTCGGCGCGGAACTCCGCGTGCTCCTCGATGCCGAGCAGCATCTGCGGGTCCGCGGCAGGCGTCACGGAACCGTCCGTCGTCAGCCTGAGCGGCGGCGGGTGGCCCGCGCTGGCCACCGTGCACCGTGCGCCGCCGGCCACCGAGTCGGGCTCCAACTCGCCGTACAGCAGGCTCAGGAAGCGGGAGCCCTCCCGCTCGCCGCGGAGCGTCATGGCCTCGGCGGCCTCCTCCGCCAGGGCGAGGTTCAGCCGGGTGAGGAGGGACGCGACGCCGTGACCCTCACGTGCCAACAGCCTTACCAGGTGTCGTGCCAGACCGGTGACGGACATCGCCTCCACGTCATGGCCGCTCACGTCGCCGAGCAGGAAGCACCACCGGCTGTCCGCTGCCGGGAACAGGTCGTAGAAGTCCCCGCCCACGGTCTGGTCCTCGCCCCAGGGCTCGTAGACGATCGCCGTGTCGATGCCCGGGACGGCCGCGAGGGACGTGGGGAGCTGGCTGCGCTGCAGCGTCCGGCTGATGCTCACCTGCCGTGCGTAGTGGCGGGCGGTGACCACTGACTGGGCCATGCGCCGGGCCACGTTCTCCGCGAGCCGTACCACGGCGTCGGTCAGTTGGGACAGTCCCGCCTGGCCGATCAGAAGGGTGCCGTGGCATCGGCCTCCCGCGACGAGCGAGAACGCCAGTGCCGAGCCGCCCGCGTTCTCGGCGCCTCCGGACTGGGGCCAGGGCCATGGGACACCTGCCGTGCTCAGTCCGGCGACAGGACGGTCCTTCTGCAGTGCCAGGCGGAGTGTGCGGATCCGCCGCTCGTCCACGTGCCAGACATGGGAGAGCCGCATCTCGGCATTGTCCGTGGTCAGCCATACGCCGCACCAGTCGGCGAGCCTCGGGACCAGGAGCTGTCCGGCGAGCGCTGCGACCATGTCCTCGTCCAACTGCCCGGCGAGGAGCTCGCCGGCCTCGGTGAGGAACGACTGCCCTTCGCGCTCCGCCCACAGGGCGCTGCGGCCCGGACGGTTGCGCGGCGGCGGGACCGCCGGGGTGGGGGAGACCGCGACGCCCTGCCCGGCGGTTGCGAGCGGGTTCGTCACCGCGCACTCCAGGCGGAACCACGTGACCGTCCCGGTGCGCCGGTAGGTGACACCCCAGGACTCGGCCAGGTTGTGCAGCAGTTGTCTGCTGGGGCCGCGCACGTGGATCGGTTCGCCCTCCTCGCCATCGGGGAAGCCATGGGTCCCGTGCTCCAGCACCTCGACCTCGATTTCCACGCCCCCGGCCCCGGTCTGCTCGGAACCGGTCGGAGAGGGAGAACGGGTCTCGATGCGGCAGGACACCTCGACCTCGAACCCGGCATGTGTGACAGCGCCGGTGACCAGTTCGCTGACGAGGAGCACGGCATCGTCGACGGACCGGTCGCTGATCGTCGGAACCTCGGGGAAGTGCGGTGCGGCTCTCTCAGTGAGCACGACACGCAGGAACTTGCGTGCCGCCGAGGCCGCGAGCTCGTCGGCGGGTACGCGTATCCGCGCCGTGGCGCCACGCGGTTCACGGGACGGCCCCATTGGCGACCCCCGGCAAGCTCGCTTCCGAACAATACGGGACGAATGTAGCCTAAATCGGAAGTAATCGTATGTTTGCTCCGGAAAAGTGTTGCTATGGAATCTGCCAACCAGCCCGATTCCGCTGCCCCCGAGGCCGAGGCCGAGGCCGAGCCTCATGAGCGGGGGGCCGCTGCAACCAGCCCCGGGTCCGTAGGCCGGCCCGGCCCCGCCGAGGACGGCGAGTGGGTGCGCGTGACCGAACTGCGTCCGCTGCTCGCGGCCATGAACTCACTCTGTGACGGCGACTTCACCGTACGCATGGGGTGTGTGTCCGAAGGGGTCCTCGCCGAGATGGCGGGCGTGTTCAACCGGATCATCACGAGGAACGCGCACCTGGCCGCGGAGCTCGAGCGGGTGCGCCGGGAGGTGGTCCGGCAGGGGCGGCTGGACGAGCGGGTCACCGCGAGTCCGGGGCCGGGAGGGTGGACGACGAGCGTGGAGGCGGCCAACACGCTGCTGGAGGCGCTGGCCGTCCCGATCATGAACGCCACGCGCGTACTGGACGCCGTCGCGGACGGTGATCTGACCCAGCACGCCGAGTTGCACGACGGCAGACGCCCGCTCCGCGGCGACCTGCGCCACTTGGGGAGCGGGGTGAACCGCATGGTGGAGCGTCTGTCGCTGTTCACCGGCGAGCTGACCCGCGTCGCCCAGGAGGTCGGAACCGAAGGCCGTCTCGGCGGGCGTGCCACGGTGGACGGTCTGGCCGGCGACTGGCGCTACGTGACCGAGGCCGTCAACACGATGGCCTCCCGGCTCACCGCGCAGGTGCGTGACATCGCGGTGGTGACCACGGCGGTCGCGCGCGGCGATCTGACCCGGCAGGTCACGGTGGAGGCGACCGGCGAGCTGCTGGAGCTGAAGCTCACCGTGAACACGATGGTCGACCAGCTGCGCGCGTTCGCGGACGAGGTCACCCGGGTCGCGCGCGAGGTGGGCACGGAGGGGCAGCTGGGCGGCCGGGCACAGGTACCGGGCGTCTCGGGGGTGTGGAAGGACCTCACCGACAACGTCAACTTCATGGCGTCGAACCTGACCTCGCAGGTGCGCAACATCGCCCAGGTCACCACGGCGGTCGCCAACGGCGATCTGAGTCAGAAGATCACGGTGGACGCCCGGGGCGAGATCCTGCAGCTCAAGAGCACCGTGAACACGATGGTCGACCAGCTGTCGGCGTTCGCCGGCGAGGTCACCCGCGTCGCCCGTGAAGTCGGAACCGAGGGCCGGCTCGGTGGCCGGGCACAGGTCCGCGGCGTCTCCGGGGTGTGGAAGGACCTCACGGAGAACGTCAACTTCATGGCGGACAACCTGACCTCGCAGGTCCGCAACATCGCCCAGGTCGCCACGGCCGTCGCCCAGGGCGACCTCGGCAAGACGATCACGGTGGAGGCGAAGGGCGAGATCCTGGAACTGAAGTCGACCATCAACACGATGGTCGACCAGCTCCTGGCGTTCGCCGACGAGGTCACCCGGGTCGCGCGCGAGGTCGGCACCGAGGGCAACCTGGGTGGACAGGCCCAGGTCCGCGGCGTCTCGGGCGTGTGGAAGGAGCTGACGGACAACGTCAACTTCATGGCGTCGAACCTGACCTCGCAGGTCCGCAACATCGCCCAGGTGACCACGTCGGTCGCCAACGGCGACCTGTCGAAGAAGATCACGGTCGATGCGCGCGGTGAGATCCTGCAGCTGAAGGAGACCGTGAACACGATGGTCCAGCAGCTGCGGGCGTTCGCCGACGAGGTCACCCGGGTCGCGCGCGAGGTCGGCACGGAGGGATCACTGGGCGGCCGGGCACAGGTCCGCGGGGTGTCCGGGGTGTGGAAGGACCTCACGGACAACGTCAACTTCATGGCGGACAACCTGACCTCGCAGGTCCGCAACATCGCCCAGGTCGCCACGGCCGTCGCCCAGGGCGACCTGTCGAAGAAGATCGACGTGGACGCGCGTGGTGAGATCCTGGAGCTCAAGACCACCATCAACACGATGGTCGACACGCTCTCCTCGTTCTCGTCCGAGGTCACCCGTGTCGCCCGGGAGGTCGGCAGCGAGGGGCAGCTGGGCGGTCAGGCCCGTGTCGAGGGCGTCTACGGGACGTGGAAGCGGCTGACCACCAACGTCAACGAGCTGGCCCTGAACCTCACCACCCAGGTCCGGGCGATCGCGGAGGTGGCCGACGCGGTCACCCAGGGCGACATGTCCCGCGCCATCACGGTCGAGGCGAAGGGCGAGGTCGCCGAGCTGAAGGACAACATCAACCTGATGGTGGCCAACCTCCGCGAGACCACCCGTGCCAAGGACTGGCTGGAGTCCAACCTCACCCGCATGGCCGGGCTCATGCAGGGCCACCGCGACCTGGTGGAGGTCGCCGATCTGATCCTGCGCGAGCTGACCCCACTGGTGAACGCGCAGTTCGGGGCGTTCTTCCTGGCCGAGACGGGAGCGCTGCCCGGCGAGGGGCTGCAGTTCATCGCCGGATACGCCACCGACCAGGCCGGCGGGGGCAGCCCGCTCCCCGGCACCGGCACCCCGGGCCGCGGTCTGATCGCCCAGGCCGCGCAGGAGAAGAAACGCATCATCGTCACGGACGTCCCGGCCGACTACATCACCATCAACTCGGGACTCGGCACGGCCGCCCCGGCCAGCATCGTCATCCTGCCCATCCTCTTCGAGGACCAGGTGCTCGGAGTGATCGAGCTGGCCTCGCTCAGCAAGTTCAACGATGTGCACCTGGCCTTCATCGACCAGTTCGTCAACACGATCGGCGTCTCGATCAACACGATCATCGCCAACTCGCGTACGGAGTCGCTGCTGTCGGAGTCCCAGCGGCTCACCTCCGAACTGCGCGAGCGGTCGGACGAACTCCAGCGCTCCAACGCCGAGCTGGAGGACAAGGCCGCCCTGCTCGCGACCGCCTCGCAGTACAAGTCGGAGTTCCTCGCGAACATGTCGCACGAGCTGCGCACACCCCTCAACTCACTGCTGATCCTGGCCCGGTTGCTCGCCGACAACCCCGACGGACACCTGGGCGAACAGGAGGTGCAGTTCGCGACCACCATCCACCGGTCGGGTTCGGACCTGCTCCAGCTGATCAGCGACATCCTCGACCTGTCGAAGATCGAGGCCGGGCGGATGGACGTCCGTCCGCGGGTGCTCCCGCTGATCAAGCTGCTCGACTACGTCCACGCGACCTTCCGGCCGCTCACCATCGACCGCGGTCTGGGTTTCGAGATCGCGGTCGACGAGGGTGTACCGGCCGAGCTCTACTCCGACGAACAGCGTCTCCAGCAGGTGCTGCGCAACCTGCTGTCCAACGCGGTGAAGTTCACCCACAGCGGCACCGTGGAGCTGCGCGTCAGCCGGGTGCCGGGGAAGGACTTCGCCGAGGAGACACTGAAGAACGCGGAAGCCGTCATCGCGTTCTCCGTGAAGGACACGGGGATCGGTATCGCACCCGAGAAGCTTCCGATGGTCTTCGACGCGTTCCAGCAGTCCGAGGGCACCACCAACCGCAAGTACGGCGGCACCGGCCTCGGCCTGTCCATCAGCCGGGAGATCGCCGGGATGCTCGGCGGCAAGATCGTCGCCGAGAGCGAGCCGGGTGTCGGCTCGCGGTTCACCCTCTACATTCCCGCGCGTCACCCTGGTGCCGTCGCCGGGCAGGGCCCGGCGACCCGGCACACCGTCGGCACCGCGCCTTCGCTGCCCGTGGAGACCCTGGCACCGGCGGCGGAAGTCGCCGGGGACGCGTCGCCCGAGCATGTGCTCGACAGTGCGAGGAGCCGCAGCGCCGACGTCCTGGCTCCGGGCGGCCTCACGGACGACCCGGCGGGCAGGGCAGGCACGGGGACCGCCGAGGACCGCGAGGAGACCTGGCCGGAGACGACCCGACTCAAGGAATGGCTCAGCGGGCGCCCCGGCCGCGCCCTGGCGGGCCGTCGCATCCTGATCGTCGACGACGACATCCGCAATGTCTTCGCCCTCACGCACGCGCTGGGCCGGGTCGGCATCACCGTGCGGTACGCGGAGAACGGCCGGGAGGGTCTCGAGGTCCTGGAGCGGTCCCCTGACGTTTCCCTGGTCCTGATGGACATCATGATGCCGGAGATGGACGGCTACGAGGCCGTTCGCATCATCCGGGACACCCCTCGTCTCGCCCACCTGCCGATCATCGCGCTCACCGCCAAGGCGATGCCCGGAGACCGGGAAAAGGCGATCGACAGCGGCGCCGACGGCTACGTGCCCAAGCCGGTGAACGTCGACCGCCTGCTGTCGGTCATCTGCGATCTGCTCGACCCGCAGAGCGACTCCCCGGCACCGGCGCACGACCGCGGCGTCGCCGATGAGCAGCCGGCCGCGCACGACTCTGCCGACGAACCGTCCGAGGACGCGCCATGAGCCCCAACCCGGTCGACACGTGCAGCATCCTCCTCGTCGACGACATCGAGGAGAACCTCATCGCGTTCGAAGCCGTACTCAGCCCGCTGCATCAGCACCTGGTCCGCGCGCGCTCGGGGGAGCAGGCGCTGAAGGCGATGCTGCGCCAGGAGTTCGCCGTCGTCCTCCTGGACGTCCGGATGCCCGGCATGGACGGCTTCGAGACCGCAGCCAACATCAAGCGCCTCGACCAGACCAAACACGTGCCCATCATTCTGGTGACCGGCACGGAGAGCGGCTCGGACTACGCCTACCGGGGATACGCGATCGGAGCCGCCGACTTCATCGCCAAGCCCATCGACCCGTGGGTGCTGCGCACCAAGGTCAACGTGTTTCTCGATCTGCACCGCAAGAACCGCCAGTTGGCGATACGCGCGGGGACGGGAGAGGCGGACCGGCTCACCGACATCACCGAGCGGCTCGAGCAGATCGAGCTGCTGCTGCGCAACAGGGCGGAACCCGACATGGCCGGGTTCGCGGAACGCATCTCGGAGGTGGAGCGCGCCGTCGAGGCCCTCCTGCCGGACGGCACCGGGAACGGAACCGGGACCGGGTAGAACTTTCCGACGGCGGTGTGTCGCGACCGCGCTGTTGGTTAGGGTGGCAGGCAGAGACGGGGTGGGGGTGCATCGCATCTGCCGGATGGTCTGCGACGGTGTGCGGCGGGCGGGGCGACCGGACGCGGTGGGCGTGTGACCGGCCGGTCGGCGCCCCCGGTGCTGCCTCCGTCGCTTCGCGGGTGGCTCGGGGCGACCGCGGTCGTCGCCGCGGTGGTGGTCGGTGTGCTCGGGGTCCTGTTCGCCGGGCACAGCGAGCCCGGCAGGGTGGACAGGTGGTTCGTCCTGCCGACGGAGGACAGTGTCCAGGGGACCTGGCGGCATGTCGCCCTGGTCCTGGACTTCCTGGGAGAGCCCGCCGGATCGACGATGCTGGTCGCGGCCATCGTGGTGTGCTGTCTGCTGCTGCGGCGTCCCCGCGCGGCGGCGCTCTTCGTCGCCGGCGCCGCCGTGGGCGTGGGGACGACGACCCTGCTGAAGCACGTGGTGGGACGTACCATCCACGGCCCCGGCAACCTGTCCTATCCGAGCGGGCACACAGCCTTCTTCACCACGCTCGCCCTCGTGGTGGCGCTGCTCGCCACCGGCCGGCCCGGCCTGGACAGGACGTTCGGCACGTCACTCGTGCTCGCCGCGGCGCTGGTCGCCGGCGCCGCCATGGGCTGGGCGGAGGTCGCCCTGGGCGCGCACTACCCGACCGACGTCCTCGGCGGCTGGTGCACCGCGCTTGCGGTGACACCGGCGACCGCGTGGCTCGTCGACCGGATGGCCGACCGGCTCGCCGAGCGGACGGACGACGCCGGTCTGCGGGAGCGTCACTGACGTCACGTCACGTCGTCACGCCAGGCGGCGGAACACGGGCTTCACCGGTCGTCCGGCCATCCAGGGGGTGGGGTCCCCGGACTCCAGTGCCTTCCGGTACACCGCACATGCCTGGGCCACCACCTCGACGGTGTGATCGATGTCCGCGTCGTCGAGCGCGCTGCTCACCACGAACGACGGGGCCAGCACCCCGCCCGCGAGGAGCCGGCGCAGGAAAAGGGTGCGGTAGGGCTGCGACGGCTGCCGGTTCTCGTCGAGGGTGGCGAAGACCAGGTTGCTGGCCCGGCCCCGGATCAGGACGTGGTCGCCGACGCCCATGTGGGCCGCGGCGTCGCGGACACCGGCGGCCAACCGCTCGCCGAGGGCGTGCAGCCGCGCGGTGACGCCCTCTTCGACATAGGTGGTGAGCACGGCCATCGCGGCTGCCAGGGAGTGCGTCTCGGCACCGTGCGTGGTGGACAGCAGGAACACTCGGTCGCCGGAGTGACGCAGCCCGCCCAGCTCCATCAGCTCGCGGCGCCCGGCCAGCGCGGCGACGGCGAACCCGTTGCCCAGCGCCTTGCCGAACGTGGAGAGGTCGGGGACGACGCCGTACAGCCCCTGGGCGCCTGCCTCGGACCAGCGGAAGCCGGTGATCATCTCGTCGAAGACCAGGACGCAGCCGTGCCGGTCGGCCAGTTCGCGCAGGCCCTCGAGGTACCCGGGCGGCGGCTCGGTGTGGGTGGCGGGTTCGAGGATCAGGCAGGCGACCTCGTCCTGGTAGCGGGTGAGCAGCTCCTCCGTGGCGGCCAGATCCCCGTAAGGGAACGCCACGGTGAGTTCATTGGCCGCCGCCGGAATGCCGGCGGACATCGGCGTGGTGCCGATGAACCAGTCGTCGACGGAGAAGAACGGATGGTCGGCGCAGATGGCCACCCGTGGGCGTCCGGTGGCGGCGCGTGCCAGGCGCACCGCGGCGGTGGTGGCGTCGGAGCCGTTCTTCGCGAACTTCACCATCTCGGCGGTCGGCACCGTGGCCAGGAAGCGTTCCGCGGCCTCGACCTCCACGATGGACGGCCGGACGAAGTTGCTGCCGCGGTCGAGTTCCCGCCGCGCCGCCTCGGTCACGCGTGGGTGGGCGTGACCGAGGCTGACCGACCGCAGGCCGGAGCCGTACTCGACGTAGCGGTTGCCGTCGATGTCCCACACGTGGGCACCGCGGCCGTGACTGATGACCGGCGCCAGGTTCTCGGGGTACTGGTCGTCGCCCTTGGCGTAGGTGTGCGCGCCCCCGGGGATCAGGGCGTGCAGCCGCTCGTTCGCCATGCGCGAGCGGGGCAGGAGGAGTTCTGCGGTGGCCGCGGTGTCTACGGTGTCCACACCGACCTCAACTTTCTAACTGTCTTCGTGCTTCAGGACCTCGGCGAGGCTCGGCGCCGCCCGGTCCCGCTGGGACATCGAGGTGACCGGCAGCGGCCAGGGAATGGCGAGCTCCGGGTCGTCGAAGGCGATCGTCACGTCCTCGGCCGGATCGTGCGGGCGGTCGATCCGGTACGACGTGTCGGCGGTTTCGGTCAGCGCCTGGAAGCCGTGGGCGCAACCCGCCGGGATGTACAGGGTCACCTGGGTCTCGCCGGACAGTTCGAAGAAGGCCCGGCCCAGGTATGTCGGCGAGTCCCGCCGCAGGTCCACGACGACGTCGAAGATCCTGCCGTACGAGCAGCGCACCAGCTTGGCCTCGCCGGCGCCGGAGCGCAGGTGCAGACCGCGCAGCACGCCCCGGACCGAGCGGGACAGGCTGTCCTGGACGAAGGCGTCCGGGTCGAGCCCCACCGAGCGGACCACGTCGGCGTCGAAAGTGCGGCAGAAGAAGCCGCGTTCGTCGGCGTACGGCGTCGGCTCGAACAGGTACGCTCCGGCGATCTCGGGGACTGCGGTCGCTTTCATGGAGCCTTCCGCGGGGCGTGGGCGTGGGCGTGGGTGTGCGCCGGGAACAGGGTCGTGGTCAAGGCGGTGAACTGCTGGGCGAGTTGACGGGCTGCGACCCGGTTTCGCTCGGTGAGGGTCTGCCGCACCTCCGCCGCGTTCTTCTCCAGGTCCCGGAACTGTTCGAGCAGCCGGTCGGCGTCGACCTCGCGTGCCGGGTGGCAGTACGCGCCGAGGCCCATCCGGTCCATGAGCGCGTCGCTCTTCGCCGCGTAGCACAGGGCGAGCACGGGCGTTCCGGTCTTCAGCGCGCAGATCAGGTTGTGGTAGCGGACGGCCACCACGGCGTCGGCGGCCGCCATCTCGTTCATCAGGTCGGCCAGTGAGGCCGGTTCGGCCGCGGTGACCAGCGGTGAGTCGACGGCGTCGAGGATCGCGGCGACCACCGACAGATCGCACTGGTCACCGGTGAGGAGCCGGACCGGTCTGCCCTCCTCGACGAGCGCGCGGACGAACGTGATCGTCCCGTCGAGGTAGCGCCGGTGAATCTCCTCGGCCCGGGCGCGGTCGTCGTTGCCTCCGTGGAAGTCCATGACGCCGAGGCAGACGGGACCCGGCGTGCCGGTGGGCGCGCTCGACCGTGGTGCCGGCAGGGAGAACGCGAGGTCGGGGTAGACCTCGTCGCGCGCGGTGTCCACACCCATCGCGCGCATCGCGTCGCGGGACTGGGCGTCGCGGTACGACCGGTACGCGGCGAGCCGTGCCGACCAGCGCACCAGGGCCCGGGTCGGACGGCTCCGGATCCCGGCGGCGCCGACGCTGACCAGCGCGACCCGGGTGCCCAGCAGCCGGCCGCTCGCGCAGAGCAGGAACAGCGCGTACGGGAAACCCCACGGCCGCAGCGGCAGCGTGGCCTCCAGGACGCCCATGCCCGGCACGATGACCACGTCGTGCCGCCGGACCCAGGCGGCGGTGCGGAAGGCATCGACGAGTTTGCCGAGTCCCTTCGACGCGACCGCGCCCGCCCGTGACGCGGTCCGGTACTCCGCGCGGTTCCAGTGCAACCGCGTCGCGGGAATGCCGAACTTGGCGGTCACCGCCTCGGGTCCGCCGCACAACGCGTCCACGACCGCATCCGGGTGCTCGGCACGGAGGTATCCGAGCACGGCCTCGAGCGACCCGTCGTTGCCGAGGTTGCCGGAACCGAGCAGACCGAACACCCCGACGCGCACCGGCGCGCTGCCCGCTGCCGTCACGCCTGCCTCCCCTCACGTCCGGCGACGAGGGCGTCGACGGAGACGGTGAGCTTCGCCGGGTCGACCGGGGCGCGGTCCTCGACCCGCTCACCGGCGCCAGGCCGGACCCGGCTGGTCATCCACGCGGCCAGGTGGCGGTAGCACTCACGCCGGTCGGCCGGGGACAACGGCGCCCGCCGGATCGCCGAGACGAAGCCCAGGACGTACTCGGCGAGCAGCCGGGGCGTCGGGTGCAGCGGGCCCGCCCGGCGCGGGTCCAGGTTGACGCACCGGGCGCGCTTGGACGGGTTCGCCCGCTCGGCGCGGGTGGGGTGGTCGCGGCGGAAGTACAGGAGTTCCGGGACCTGGTGGAACCGCCCGTGCAGGGCGATCTCGGCGACGAACGTGCGGTCCGCGTGGTGGTAGCTGTCCATCGGCTTCACCCGGCGCAGCGCGGCGGCCCGGATCACCCCGTAGAAGTCGTCGCCGCCGGGCTCGAACAGCATGCTGCGGAAGCGCGCGGGCGCGTGCGGTGAGCCGGTGTCGAGCGTGTACTCGTACGGGACCTTCACCCGGCCGTCGCCGTCGATGACCGCCTGGTCGGCGTGCGCGAGGATCACGTCCGGCCGCTCGTCCAGCGCCTCGACGCAGGCGCGCAGCAGATCGCGGGCGTAGAGGTCGTCGTGCGAGGCCCACTTGAACAGCTCGCCGCGGCACTGGGTGAACACGTAGTTGTGGTTCGGCGTGGCGCCGACGTTCCGGGGGAGCCGGAGGTACCGGATGCGCGAGTCCTGCGCGGCGTACTTGCGGCAGATGTCCTCGGTCCCGTCGGTCGAGGCGTTGTCGGAGACGACCAGCTCGAAGTCCTCGTAGGTCTGGCCGAGCAGGGCGTCGAGCGACTCGGCCAGGTACTCCTCGCCGTTGTACACGGGCAGGCCGATGCTCAGCCTGGGACGGTCGGTCATGAGGTCCTCACTTCGGGAACGGAGTTGTGGTGCCGCTCGCGCAGGGCGGACCGCAGTTGCAGCCACCACACGGCCGAGCCGCTGACGGTCGCGGCAGCGGCGCCCCAGGCCGAGCCGACCGTGCCGGCGACGGCCGCCCCGCCGAGCCCGCCGCCGACATAGCAGGCGGAGGCGAACAGCTGGCAGCGCAGGCTGCGCCGGGCCGCGCCGAGCGCGCGCAGCCCGGCCGCCGCGCCGGTGCCGAGGCCCGCGCCCGCCACGCCGAGGGTGATCGGCACGATGAGCTGCGCGGCGGAGTGCCAGACTCCGCCGAGCACGAGCTCGCCGAGCCGGTCCGGCGTCAGCAGCAGCGTCCCGCCCCAGAGCAGCGCGCCGGCGGCCTGTCCGCCGCCCAGCAGGAGGCAGAACGGGCCGAGGCGGTGCGGGGCCTGCCGCAGTACCCGTGCCGCCTCCGGGACGGTGACCAGGGACAGTCCCATCAGCACGGCGAGGAACGGGCCCATCAGGAGCTCGGCGCCCCGCACCGCGCCCACCGCGCCGACCCCGACGATCGCGCCGAGCCCGTAGGCCCGCAGCTGGCTCGCGCCGCTGAGGCTGACGTTCTCGACCAGGTACCGGTAGCCGAGGTCGCGCTGCTCGCGGAGCCACCCGCGCGCGCCGGCCGTCCGGGGCCGGATACCGGACTGGAGGCAGCCGTACGCGGCGGCCACCGCGGCGGACGCGCCCCAGGCGAGCACGAAGGCGGCCACGGTGTCCACGTGGGCCGCCAGCACCATGGCGGGCACCAGCGCCACGCACCACACGATGTCGTTGAGGAAGGCCTTCCGCCCGTTGCCCGCGGCGAAGAACGCGAACCGCCAGGCGTCCTGCAGCAGCAGCCCCGGCAGCATGACGCCCAGGCAGACGAACGCGGGCCCCAGCCGGCCGCCGAGACCCAGCCCGGCCGCCACGGACGTCACACCCATGGCGGTACCGACGCCGAGCGCGGTACCCGTCGACCGGGCCACCGCCCCCCGCCAGGACGCCTCCGGCACACCGCTGAAGCGCACCACGAGCGGGTCGGTGGACAGGCCGCGCGAGACGTTCAGCACCACGCCGTAGGTCACCCAGGCCAGGCTGAACACGCCGAACGCGGTCACCCCCAGCGAGCGGGCCACGTAGATGCCCACCGCGAAGTTGCTGATGCTGGAGGCCGCCTGGTCGGCCAGCCCCCAGGACAGCCGGCCGACGAGGGCCCGCCTGGCGGATACCGCCGGTGGCGCCACGGTCTGCGGGTTCTCCCCCTCGACGGGCATCGACGTCATGTCTTGATCAGCCCTGCCTCGTGCAGGGCGCCGGCCGCGTCGGCGACGGTGTCGAACGGCAGCCCGGACCGCTCGGCGACATCCAGCAGACTGTGCTCGCCGTCGGAGAGGTTGAGCACCCAGAGCATGGCCATCTGGGCCTGCTTGGTGTCGCTGCGCCCGCCGAGCGCGTCGTACAACCCGCGTCGGCCCAGCTGCGGTTCGCCGTAGGGGCTGAGGTTGAGGTAGCGCCGGTTGCGGTCCAGGACGGCGAACGCCTCGCGGCAGACGGCGAGGGTGTCCGCCATCGCCTCCGGGGAGACGAAGTCCAGGTTGTCCGCCGACGTGTGGTACTCGGGATAGCCCGCGTACGGGGTACGGGTGAGCGAGCCGACACCGAGGTTGAACCCGGGCGAGCAGTACTGCCGCTCGTCGTAGCCGTAGGGAGTGAACTCCGTGATGCGGTGCGGTCGTTCGGAGGCGGTCAGCACATGCCGCAGCACCCGGTCGATCTCCGCGTCGCCGCGCCTGCTCTGCTTGTACGTCAACGATCCCGGGTCGCCGGCGCAGGCCAGCACCAGCCCGTGCTTGACCCGCTCGACCCTTTCCGCGTTGCGGGCCAGCCAGGTGATCGCGCCGATGGTGCCTGGCGCGAAGACGAACCGGTAGGTGTAGTACGGCGTCCGCCGCGCCAGCTCCCGCGCCAGGAACGTCGCCACCGCCACGCCGGCCATGTTGTCGTTGGCCAGCGACGGGTGGCAGACATGGCAGGAGACGATCACCTCGTCGGCGACCTGACCCGGGACCACGTGCTCGGCGTAGGTGAGGTGGCCGTCGGCGAGCGTGGAGTCGATGCGCACCTCGTACTCGCCGTCCGGCATCGCGTCCAGGGTCTCCTGGGCCAGGCAGAACCCCCAGTCCGGCTTGTAATAGCTGGTCCGGTACGGCACCCAGGACGGTTGGTCGGGCAGGGTGTGCAGGTGCGCGCGCAGCTCGGACAGGGGCATGGTCCTCGCCACCGGCACGCTGTAGCCGAGCACATGCAGGCTGGACGCGGCGAAGTCGACGACCCGGTTGCCCGCCCGGTCGGCGATGTACGCGTCCCGGATGTTCCACTCCTGCGGCACCGTCCAGTCGAGCACCTGCGTCCCGGTCGGCACCTCGTGCACCTGCAGCGGGACGTACTCGCCGACGATGTC
Organism: Streptomyces sp. NPDC001843; assembly: GCF_042891955.1. Classification (NCBI taxonomy): domain Bacteria; kingdom Bacillati; phylum Actinomycetota; class Actinomycetes; order Kitasatosporales; family Streptomycetaceae; genus Streptomyces; species Streptomyces sp. NPDC001843. The sequence continues at coordinate 175,306 of NZ_JBIATQ010000011.1, forward strand.
CAGGGTGGCGCGCACACCGTCGCCGGTGATGCTCCGGCAGAGCGGGTACAGCCGCTCCACCAGGGCGTACATCTCCTCGCCGGCACCTCTTTCCACATGCGTGGTCACCGGCGCCACCGCAGGGTGTCGTCGACGGTGCCGGCCTCGGACGCCGCGCGCAGCACGGCGAGGCGGGTGAAGCGCTGCCGGAAGTCCTCCTGGGTCAGCCCGTGCGCGCGGTAGGCGTCGGCGAGTTCGAGCGCGCCCCGCTTCACCGTCCACTCGCAGTCGAAGCCCGGGATCGCCGCGCGGAACCGGGAGAAGTCCACCCGGTACGACCGCGGGTCGGCGCCGGTCTCCCCGGTGATCACCACCTTGGAGCCGGGCACCGCCTCGGCGACCTGCTCGGCGATCTCGGCGACCGTGACGTTGTTGGTCTCGCTGCCGATGTTGAACGCCCGGTCGTGCACCGCCTCGCGCGGCGCGGTCAGCACGGCCGTGAAGGCCCGTGCGATGTCGACGGCGTGCACCAGCGGGCGCCAGGGGGTGCCGTCGGACATCACCAGCACCTCGCCGGACAGCAGCGCGTGGCCCACCAGGTTGTTCAGCACGATGTCGGCACGCAGCCGGGGCGAGTAGCCGAAGGCCGTGGCGTTGCGCATGAACACGGGGGTGAAGTCACCGTCGGCCAGTTCGTGCAGGTCGTCCTCCACCCGCACCTTGGACTCCGCGTACGGCGTCACCGGGCGCAGCGGGGCGTCCTCGCCCACCAGGTCCTCACCGCCGGCGGCGCCGTAGACCGAGCAGGTCGACGCGTACAGGAAGCGCCGCACTCCGGCCTCGCGGGCCAGCCGGGCGAGGCGCACCGACGCGTGGTGGTTGATGTCGTAGGTGAGTTCCGGCGCCAGCGATCCCAGCGGGTCGTTGGAGAGCGCGGCCAGATGGATGACGGCGTCCACCCCGGACACGTGCTCGGGTGTGACGTCACGCAGGTCCACCCGGTGTCCCGGCGGGTCGGAGGGTGCCGGGCCGAGGACACTGTCGGCGAACAGGCCGGAGTCGAGTCCGACGACCTCGTGCCCGGCGGCGGCGAGGACCGGGGCCATGACGGTTCCCAGGTATCCCTGGTGTCCGGTCAGCAGTACGCGCAAGGTTCAACCCCCCAGGTTGAGCGTGAGCTTGGTGACGGCGAACGCTTCGGCGTATCGCTCGTGGCATTCGATGCCGCGGATCCGCGCGAGGCCGAGGAAGGCCTCCCGGTCGTACCAGGGCCGGTGCCGCTGCGAGGGGTAGTGCTCCTGCAGCAGCCGCACCTTCTCTTCGGCGATCCGGGGCGACAGCGGCTGGTAGGCCGCCGGACGGCCGAGGTCGCCGTCCCACTTGACGATCTCGTAGCCGAGCACGAGGTGGTCGCGGAAGGCGGTGGGTATCAGCCGCGCCAGGCCGCGGTGGTCCTGGTGCGCGTCGTCGGTGCGCGGCGCCAGCACCAGGTCCGGCTCCGACTGCGCGCGCAGTTCCTCGACCGCGGCCTTGGCCTCCTCCCAGTGCGCGGGCAGCCGGCCGTCCGGCAGCTTGTGCACCGTCAGCCGAAGGTCGGCGTCCGGGCAGAAGGCGGTGAGCGCGGCCTGCTCCTCCTGCTCCCGCTCGCCACCGCCACCGGAGAGCACCAGCGCGTCGACGCGGATGCCCGGCCGCGCGCGGCACAGCGTCAGCAGCGTGCCGCCGGCGCCGATGGCGATGTCGTCGCAGTGCGCGCCCACCGCGACGATCCGGTCCGGGCGCCCGGCCCCGAGCCGGATCACGCCCTCGCTCCGGCGCCGGCTCCCGCGCCGTCCCGTTCCCACACCGCCCACGGGCGGTCGCCGCGGGCGTAGGCGGCGTCGAGCGCGGCCCGCTCCTTCACGGTGTCGGTCGGCTTCCAGAAACCGCGGTGCTGGTGTGCCACCAGGCGGCCACGCTTGGCCAGTTGGGCGCATCCGTCGGCGACCAGGTCCCCGTTCTCCGGGATGTGGTCGAAGATCTCCTGGCGGAGCACGAAATAGCCGCCGTTCTCCCACAGCGGCAGTTCGCTCACCGCGGTGATGCCCCCCACCAGGCCGTCCTCGCCCAGGTCCACACAGTGGAACGACGACTGCGGCGGGACCACCATCATCGACGCACCGGCGTCGCGCCGGGCGAAGTTGTCGATCATCTCCGGCAGCGGGGCGTCGGTGAGCACGTCGGCGTAGTTGGCGAGGAACATCTCGTCGCCGTCCAGGTGGTGCCGTACCCGGCGCAGCCGCTCCCCGATCGGCGACTCGATACCGGTCTGCGCGAACGTGATCGTCCAGTCCGAGATGTCGGTGGACAGCAACTCCGTCCGCCCGCCCCGCAGTACGAAGTCGTTGGACGTCGTCTCCTCGTAGTTGAGGAAGAAGTCCTTGATGTGGTGGGCCCCGTACCCGAGGCACAGGACGAACTCCGTGTGCCCGAAGTGCGCGTAGTAGCGCATGACGTGCCAGATCAGCGGTCTGGGGCCGACCATCGCCATCGGCTTGGGCACGTCGTCGGAGCCCGAGGCGCGCATCCGCATCCCGTAACCGCCGCAGAACAGAACGACCTTCATGCTGTGCCCTCTCGAGACGCGACGTCGACGATGCTCAGTTCCGGGATGGGGAAGACCAGCCGGCCGCCCCAGTCGTGCACGAAGGACAGCTGCTCGACCAGCTCGGCCCGCAGGTTCCACGGGAGGACGAGCACGTAGTCCGGCTTGTCGGCGGCGATCTGCTCGGGCGGCAGGATCGGGATGCGGGTGCCCGGGGTGAACCGGCCGTGCTTGTAGGGGTTGCGGTCGACCGTGTACGGCAGCAGGTCGGGACGGATGCCGCAGTGGTTGAGCAGGGTGTTGCCCTTGCCCGGGGCGCCGTAGCCGACGACCGTCTCGCCGCGCTCGGCCGCCTCGATGAGGAACCTCAGCAGGTCCCGGCGCACCTTGGCCACCCGGGCGGAGAACTCGGTGTACCCGGACAGCTCCTGCAGTCCGGCGGCCTTCTCCCGGGCCAGCACGTCGGCCACCCGCTGACTCGGCTCGCCGGCCACCTCGGCCGGCCTGGCCCACAGCCGGATGGAGCCACCGTGCGTGGGCAGCAACTCGACGTCCACGAGAGCGAGTCCGCCGCTCGCCAGGGCCCGGATCGCGGAGGCGACCGTGTAGTACTGGAAGTGCTCGTGGTAGATCGTGTCGTACTGGTTCTCCTCGATCAGGGTCAGCAGGTGCTGCACCTCGATGGAGACCCAGCCGTCGTCGGCGACCAGGGCGCGCAGCCCCTGGGTGAACCCGACCACGTCGGGGATGTGCGCGTACACGTTGTTGGCCACGACCAGGTCCGCCGGGCCGTGCTCGGCGCGGACGGCCGCGCCGGTGTCCGGGCCGAGGAACTCCGTGAGCGTGGGCACACCCGCGTCCCGGGCCGCGGCGCCGACGTTCACCGACGGCTCGATGCCGAGGCAGCGGATCCCGCGGTCCACCACGTGCCGCAGCAGGTACCCGTCGTTGCTCGCGACCTCGACCACGAAGGCGTCGGTGCCCAGACCCAGCCGCCGCACGGCGCCGGCGACGAACGTGCGCGCGTGCTCCACCCAGGACGTCGAGTAGGAGGAGAAGTACGCGTACTCCTTGAACGTCTCCTCCGGTGTGATCAGCGGCGGGATCTGCGCGAGCCAGCAGTCGGTGCAGACCCGCAGGTGCAGCGGGTACGCCGATTCCGGCTGGTCCAGTTGGTCCGCGGCGAGAAAGCTCTCACATGGTGGCGTCGCCCCGAGGTCGACGACGCTCGCCATCGCCTCCGAGCCGCACAGTCGGCATCGTGTCATCTGCTGTTCCCATCCCCCCTGCTCGCGCGGGTCTCCCCGCCACGAGTCAGTGCTGACCGACCCGCGATCGCGGTGCGGTACTCCTCCACCAGGCGCTCCAACCCGACAGCCGGGCTGAAACCCTGTTCGTAACGGAGCCGGGCCGCCCGTCCCATCTCCCGGCCCGGCCCCGGCTCGGCCGCGACCCGGCGTATGCAGGACACGAGCGAGGCGGACTCGCCCGGCCGGTGCAGCAGCCCGGTCACGCCGTCCTCGACGAGTTCGACGAAGGCGCCGTGACCGGCGGCGACGACCGGGACCCCCGCCGCCATCGCCTCCACGACCACCAGGCCGAACGCCTCCAGCCACGTCGAGGGAGCCACCACGGCGACCGATCGCGCGATGGCCTTCTGGCACTCCGCCGGGTCCAACAGGCCGACGTGGCGCACGTCGTCACGGCCTGCCGCCCAGGCGGTCACCTCCGGCTCCAGTGGCCCCGTGCCGGCGATCACGAGCGACACGCCCACACCGCCGCTCGCCGCGACCTCGTCCCACGCGGCCATGAGCAGCCGTACGCCCTTGGCCTCGGCGAGCCTGCCCAGATAGAGCAGATGCTCTCCGGCACCCGTCCTGCGTACGTCCGGGTCGGGCACGAAGTTGTGCTTCACCGTCAGCCGCTCGGCCGGCATGCCGGCCCGCACCAGGACGTCGCGCTGCGCCGCGGAGATGCAGAAGAACCGCTCCACGCCGGACCACCACCGCCGCCGGTTGACCGACAGACTGACCGCCAGCGGCACCGTCGCGAGGCGGGAGTTCCGGTAGCAGCCGTGCCGGACGGCGGGCAGCGGTGTCGTCCCGACGCACTCGGTGCACGGCCGGCCGTCCCGCTGCAGCGTGCCGGGCGGGCAGACCTGGGTGTAGTTGTGCAGCGTGGCGACGGCGGGTACACCGGCGTCGGCGCAGGCGGCCAGCACCGCCGGTGACAGAAGCGGGAAGACGTTGTGGACGTGCACCACGTCCGGTCGCTCGGTGCGGAGCCGGGCGGCGAGTTCCGTGCGGACCGCCGGGTTCCACGGCACCAGCAGCGGCAGCGCGGCCTTGCCCAGCAGGGACCGCGCGGCGATGTCGTCACTGCGCCGCTCGAACACCTCGACCCGGTGACCCGCCCCCCGCAGCAGCGCCACCTCCTGGTCGACGACCCTGTTCTCCCCGCTCGGCTGCGCCGAGGCGTAGCGGTTGTGCACCACCAGCACGTGAAGGCCGTCCATGCTCAAGTCACCTCCGATTTCTGGGCCCAGCGTGGGACGCGTCGTCGAGGGACTTCGGGCGCCGACAGGGGAGTGGCCGCGGCGGGTGTCGCCAGCAGCGAGGCGGCCACGGCGAGGTGCAGCAGATACGGCGAGGCGTCGCCCAGCCCGGCCTCGGTGTACGACGCGATCGCGCAGTAGCTGATCAGGAAGATCGCGCAGGCCCTCTGCAGCGACGGCGGCCGCAGCAACGCGACGCCGCCCAGCACGATGAGGAACGCCGCGACAAGGGTGACGCCGATCAGCCCCTGCTCGTTGTAGACGGCCAGCCAGCTGTTGTCGATCGGCAGCCCGCCGAACGACTTGTCGCCCAGGCCCACGCCGAACAACTTCTCCCCGGTCGTCCGCGGTGCGGCCAGCAGGGCGTCCCAGACCTTGGCCCGACCGGTGAGGCTGGAGAAGTTCTCCTTGCTCTGTCCGCGCAGGAACCACGCCTGGAGCACGGAGGCGAACCCCACCGCGGCCACCGTGGCGCACAGCACCGCCCAGGTGAAGAAGCGGCGGGCCGCGGCGCTGGTGAGGAGGAGCGAGCCGATCGCCAGCACCAGCCCGAGCAGCAGCCCCAGCGTGGCCGTTCGGGTATGGGTCAGCGCGAGCAGCACGAGTGACGGCACGATGACCACCGCCGCACTGGTCCTGTCGGTCCGGCCACCCAGCAGGAGCAGCACGGTGAGCCCGATGATCACCGCGGCGTACTGCCCGATCTGCGGCGGGGTGAGCGGCCACAGTGCGCCGACCAGCCGTCCGCCGTAGAGGTCGGGCAGGGCGGCGCCCGGTGAGACGACCAGGCCGACGGCCACCGTCCCGAGCACCGCGAAGTACATCCGGATGTGGTGCCGGACGAACGTCAGGCCGCCGTCCCACCAGCGGCCGAGCAGCCACAGGGTGCCGACGAAGAGAGCCAGCCGGAAGCAGCGGAACAGCGCACCGAACCCGGACTCGAGGTCCGCGCTGGAGATCACGCTCGAAACCAGCAGCAGGGTGAGCAGGAACACGTACGCACTGGCTCGGATGCGCAGCCGGAGATTGACCGCGAGCGCCAGCGCGAACGCGGCGACCAGCGCGCCCATGGTGACCATCTGGATGAGGGAGCGGGGCAGCGGGACGATGGTCTTCGCCCCCGCGGAGCCGAGCGTGTTGAGGACCAGCAGCCCCCACACCGTCCCGACGATCTTCGGTGCGCTGTTGTCCCCGCCCATCTCAACCACCGTCCCGCGCGTGGAAGGTGCTGCCCGCGTCCTGCTGGTACGGCGCGCCCTGCCACTGACCGAAGTCGAGCACCCGGCTCGGGTCGTAGGCGACGAATTTCCATGGTCCGAGGTAGACGTTGTGGTGCCAGCGGTTGTGCTGCTTGCGGGTGATCGACTCGGCCACCCGCTCGCCCTTGTACGGCGACCAGTCCGGATAGGTGCCGTAGTTGGCCAGCAACGCCATTCGGTCACACCTCGCCGTGCACTTGACGACGGACTTGTCCAGGACGAAGCGGTTGTCGTGGATGTCGACCCGCTGGGTCTTCCACCGGCAGTCTGAGTAGAGCGGCGGTCTGGTGATCGCCGGCTTGACGCAGCGGTGGACGTCCCCGACCAGCAAGGTGCAGTCACCGGACGAGGTGTTGGCCGGGCTGTTGCAGAACCGGTCGGCGTTTTCCCACAGGGTGATCCCGGACCAGTTGTTCTCCAGCAGGTTCCCGTAGATCTCGATCTTGTCGGTGCGGGCCTTGATCCGGGGTTCGCCACCCGACTCGGACAGGTAGATGGTCGGATACGGGAAGTTGTCGCCGCGGTCGGCCTGCCTGCGGCCGTCGACCCAGTTGTTCCGCCGGATCGTGTTGTTCCGGATGACCGCGTTGTAGCTGGTCTCGTAGATCAGCGCGGCACCGTCGTTGGCATCGAGCACGTTGTCCTCGATGCGGAAGTCGTTGTTGTTGGTGTCCGCCCACAACCCGGCTCCGCGGTTGTCGTGCACCCAGTTGCCGCGTACGTCGGCGCCGTCGACGGCCCAGAACTTCACGCCTCCTGTGCAGCCGCAGCCCGGCGTGCGCCGCTCCCAGTCGCCGGTGTTGTTGCCCACGATCTCGTTGCCCTCGACCAGCAGACCGCTGACACGGCCTTTGGACTTGTAGGCGTTCATGCCGTACTGGCCGTTGTCGCGCAGGCAGCTGGCGCGGACCCGCTGGCGGGAACCGGCCATCAGCCCGGCACCCGAGTTGTGCTGGATCGTCGCGTGCTCGATCACCCACCCGTCGGCGGAGTCGTGGTTGACCACGCCCTCGTTCTGCGGCGCGACGAAACCCTGCACGGTCAGGTAGCGGATGGTGACGCCCCGGGCGCTGCCGCCGAAGGCGTACTGGTTCTTCTTCCGGCCGTCGAGCACCGCGCCCGGCGCGCCGATGTAGCGGTCCCCGTTCTTGGGGATGACCTGGGCGTAGCGGTCCGGCTCGAGCCTGTGCCTGCCCGGGCGAAGCCAGAACGTGGTGTTCGGGGGGCTGTTCTTGGTCTTCGCGGCCAGGTCACCGACCACCGCGGGGTCGACCGTCACAGCGTGTGCCGGCGCCTTCGCCGGCCCGGCCCCGGGCTCGGCGCACATCCTTGCCACGGGTCGGGTCACGGGCGTGGACGGCGCGGCGGTCGGCTCTGCCGCCGAGGCGCCCGGCGTGCTCTGACAGCCGGTCGCCGCCAGCAGGGCCAGCGCCGCCGCGGACAACGCCAGATTCCGCCACTTGATCTCCACGCGTCCCCCCTAGCCCCGGAACCTGAGCACGGTCGTGAAGTCCTCCGCGCCGTCGGTGAAGCCGGTGCCGACCAGCGTGGTGGCGGGTTCCTTGCGCCCGAAGCCGGCGGAGTACCAGCCCAGCGGCGGATCGGTCTCACCACGATGCGCCCGCCAGGACAACTGCCCTGGCAGGTCGAGCACCGCGGAGCGGTCCTCGCCGTCCCGGGTCCAGGTGAGCTGTGCCCGGTTCCCGGCCAGGTCCGCGCTGATCGCCGGGCCGAGGTGGAACGCCAGGCGTACGGTCCGCCGCGGGCCGTGCCCGCCGCGGACCTCGTCGACCACCCTCAGCTCCCGGCTCGCGGCCGTCAGCTCGACCCGGCGGCGGTGCACGGAGCCCTGGTAGCCGTCGTGCTCGGCACACCAGCGGGCCGTCCCCCCTGCCGAGGCGCCGGACGTGTCCGCGACCAGGACGCGGCTGTGGGCATGCCGGGTCCACAGGAACGGGCCGCCGGAGGCGGACTGGTCACCGCCGTCCAGCTGCAGGGTGTTGTGGCCGAGGGTAGACCGGAAGTACTGCCGCCACTCGGGCTGCCCGTGGTAGCAGTACGTCCCCGGGTCGGCGAGCACATCGACCCCGTCGTGCCGGACCTCCACGGACAGCGCGTCCGCGTGGGCATGCGCGGCGATGGACAGGAAGCCGTGCGGGCCACCGTCGCAGCGGCACCAGATCTCCTGCGGACCGCGCAGGATGGTGAGCCCCGCGTCGGCGAAGTGGGCCGGTCGCTCCGCCGGACGGCGCGCGGACGGTTCCGTGGGTTTGATGAGCGCCGCCAGCAGCGGGGTGCGCACGTCGGTGCCGGTCACCGCCGGCCACCAGGGGAGCGAGCCGAAGACGGCGTCGCCGGTGGCCAGCAGCGAGCCCCAGCGGTCGGTGCCCGCGCCGTCCACGACCAGGCCGTACCCGTCGTCCGCGTCCCCCTGACGCGGCGGCCGGAGCCGGTCGTCCACGATGGCGGCGAGCGCGTCGGTCATACGCAGCAGCACCAGGCGGACCGACGCGGGGACCGGTACGCCGGCGGCGTCCGCCTCGGCCACGGCGGCCAGACCGAGTTCGAGGACGAGTCCGTGGTACTCGGTGGCCAGCTCACGGTTGATGCCGGAAAGGTAGGTGTTGCCGCGCAGATGCCGCTCCAGCGACCGCAGCGCGTCGGCTCGCCAACGCACCGAGGAGGGGAACCATGCGAACGCGCAGGCCGCTGCGAACTGCCCGGCGGCCTCGGCGATGACGTGGTTGTTCGCCGACGACCCCCGGCTGGGGAAGGCGGCCAGCCAGCGCTGGTGGTGCCAGATCTGGTTCAGCGCCACCGGGTTGTCCTCGAACAGAGCGGCCACGCCCGGCCAGCCGTCGAGCAGCCGGCGGACCCACACCCAGGACAGCAGCCGGATCCCCAGCTCGATGCCGCTGATCCAGTGGACGCCGCGCAGCGGTGGGTTGACCGCCCACCACGACCGCAGGTGCTCGGCCACGCGCTCGGCATACCGCTCGTCCCCGGTGAGCGCGTAGGCGGCGGCGAGCACGGTGAGGTACTGATGCCGGGACAGCTCCCAGATCTGCTTGATGTCGCCGACCGCGTCCTCGTTGCGGTACGGCACGTCGAAGGCGTAACCCGAGGGAGCCCGGCGCCCGGTCTTCGGGTCGCGCCACCAGTCCGGATTGGTCAGGTCGTCGCGGACCACCCCGAAATACTCGGCGTGCCCGGCCATCAGCCGGTCGGCCTCGGCGATGAGCCGTTTCGCGGCGTCCGGTGGCACCGCGGCGATCGTCCCGGCGGGCAGGACGGCGGTGAACCGGACGCCGGTCACCCTCGGGCACTCCGGCCGCGCCGACCGCCACCGCCGTCTGCGCACCGCGTCGCCCGCCCGGCCGCCGACCTCCCGCGGTCCCATCCGGGACAGCCGCCGGAGGTACCAGCCCGCGCTCATGCTCATCGTGCCCTCGCCAACGTCACCGGCGCACCGCCGGCCAGACCGGTCTGCACGGCGAGGGTGGCCGCCGTGGTGGCGACCAGCGACTCCAAGGACACCGGCATCGGCCCGCCGGTCCGCACGGCCTTGACGAACGCGGCCAGTTCGGCGTTCTGGCCCTTGTCCCGGGCCTTGGGCAGCCGCGAACTGACCCACCGCTTCTGGCCGGCTGTGCTTTTTTCGAAATACACCGAGGCACGCACGAAGTCGTCGAGCCGCAGCGCGCGACCGTCCGCGATCAGGTCCAGCGTCTCCTTCGGGAAGGCGGACGGGCCGGAGGTGACGTAGCTGATGGTGGCGGTGGACCCGTCCGGGTAGCGCAGCACGATCTGCAGGTCCTCGTTGCCGGCCGGGGCGGTCGCGTACACGGACACCGGGTCGGCGTCGAGCAACCAGCTCGCCGTGTCGATGAAGTGCCCGCCCTCGCCCAGGAACCGCGAGCCCTCGGAGCCCTGCTGGAGGTACCAGCTGCCGTGGTCGAGGCGTCCGGCGTTGACCAGGTAGCGGAGGCCGGCCGGACCGGTCCGGGCGCCGAACCGCTTCCTGGCCTCCTGCAGCAACGGCGCGAACCGCCGGTTGAAGCCCACCTGGAGCCGGTCGTTGCCGGACTCCTCCACCGCCGCGAGCACACCGGCCAGCTCGTCCTCGGTGAGGGCGAGGGGCTTCTCCACGAACACGGTCTTGCCGGCGAGGAGCGCCTTGCGGGTCAGTTCGGCGTGCGAGCTGTGCCGGGTGACCACGAACACCGCGTCGACGGACTTGTCGCCGAGCACGGCGTCGAGGTCCGTGGTCGCCTCGGCGAAGCCGAACTTCCGCTGCGCGTTGGCCGCGGACAGCGCCGTCGTCGTGACGACCGTCGACAACTCCACGCCCTCGCGTTGCGCCAGGTGCGGCAGCAGCATCGACGTCGCGTAGTTGCCCGCGCCGATGAACGCGAGCCGCACGCGCGACTTGGCGAGCCGGGCCGGACCGGGCTGCACCTTCACCGCGGGAACGGCCACCGACACGGCCGCCGGTTCCGCCGCTTCCTCCGCCTCCGCCGGGTGCTCGGGGTAGCGGAACAGCACGGCCACGGCCTTCAGTTCGCCGTCCTTGAGGCGCTGGTACGTCTCGACGGCGTCGTCGAAGTCGGCGATGCGGGAGATCAGGGGTTCCACGTCGACGCTGCCGCGGGCGAGGAGGTCGAGGAAGCACGCCAGGTTGCGGCGCTCGGTCCAGCGCACGTAGCCGATCGGGTAGTCGCGCCCCTCCAGCTCGTACGACGGGTCGTAGCGCCCGGGCCCGTAGGAACGCGAGAACCGGACGTCGAGTTCCTTCTCGTAGTACGCGTTCCACGGAAGGTCCAGGCGGCACTTGCCGATGTCGACGACCCGGCCGCGGTCCCGGCAGAGCTTGGCGGCGAGCTCGACGGGCTGGTTGCTGCCGCCGCCGGCGGCCAGGTACACCTGGTCCACTCCGTGCCCGCCCGTGAGTTCGGCGACCGCGGCTTCCACGGTCGCGGACGCGGGGTCGCCGCAGGCAGCCGCACCCAGCCGCTCGGCGAGTTCGCAGCGCACCGGGTCGGGGTCGGCGCCGACGACGCGGACTCCCGAGGCGGCGAGGAGCTGCACCACCAGCTGCCCGATCAGCCCGAGGCCGATGACGAGGGCCACTTCGCCGAGCTGCGGCTCGCCCTGGCGGACGCCCTGCAGCGCGATCGACCCGACGGTGCCGAACGCCGCGTGCCTGGGAGCGAGACCGTCCGGCACCGGGGTGTAGAGGTTCTTCGGTACCCAGTTCAGCTCGGCGTGCAGCGCGTGCTCGTTGCCGGCGCAGGCCACGACGTCGCCGGCCTTCACATCGTCGATGCCGGCGCCGACCTGCTCGACCACCCCGCACAGCGAGTAGCCCAGCGGCGTGTAGGAGTCCAGCTTGCCCATCACCTTGCGGTAGGTGGCGGGCACTCCGTTGGTGGCCACGCTCTGCATGACCTTGGCCACCTGGTCAGGACGGGAGCGTGCCTTGCCCAGCATCGACATGCCGGCCTCGGACACCTTCATCAGCTCGGTCCCCGTGGAGATCAACGAGTAGGCGCTGCGGACCAGCACACCCCCCGGCTTGCACCCCGGCACCGGAACGTCGAGCACCGCCAGCTCGCCGCTCTTGTAGTTCTGTACAACCTGCTTCACCCGAACTCCTCTGTCTTCCTAAGCCGTTTGCCGAGTGCTCTGGCCGGACCCAGAGGTCGCGTCGCGATACCAGTACTCGAGGGTCAGCACATGCCACAGATGCTTGGAGAAGTCCCGCTGCCCGGCGGCGTCCTCGGTGACGAGCCGCTGAAGCGCGTCGCGGCGCAGGAACCCGGAGCGGACGAGCTCGCCGTCGTTGACCACCTCGCGCACCAGCGGCGCCAGGTCCCGGCTCATCCAGGCGCGCAGCGGGGCGCTGAACAGGCCCTTGGGCCGGTACACGATCTCCCGGGGCAGGACCGAGGTGGCCGCCTCCTTCAGGACGCGTTTGCCCTGCCGTCCGACGATCTTGCGGTCGCCGGGCACGGCGAACGCCGCCCTGACCACCTCGACGTCCACGTACGGCACCCGCACCTCGGTCGACGCGGCCATGCTGGAGCGGTCCGTGTACGTGAGGTTCAGACCCGGCAGGAACATCCGGGCGTCGGTCAGGCACATGCGGTTGACGAAGTCGTCGAGGTCGTTGTCCTGGTAGACGTCCCGGTGTTCGGTCAGCACGTCGTCGACCGTCCCGGCCAGGTCCGGATCGAGAAGGGCGAGCAGCTCGTCCCGGTCGTACATGGTGTAGCTGCGCCGGAACGCGGTCTCCTCCGGCAGGTCCGCGAAGGAGAGGAACCGCTTCGCGAAGCGCACCGACCGGTACCCCCGGCGGGACGTGGCGACCGGCAGCCGGTCCACGGCCGCGGACACCCCGCGCCGCAGGGGCCGTGGGACACGCTGGTAGCGCAGCGCGATCAGGTTGGCCAGGTGCTTGCGGTACCCGGCGAACAGCTCGTCGGCGCCCATCCCCGAGAGCATCACCTTGACCCCGGCCTCCCGGGCGGCCGAGCAGATGAGGTACGTGTTGATCGCGGCGGGGTCGCCGATCGGCTCGTCGAGGTGGTACGTCATCTGCGGCAGCAGATCGAGCACGTTCGGGGCGATCTCGATCTCGTGCAGGTCGACGCCGAACCGCCCGGCCACCTGCCGGGCGTAGCGCAGGTCGTCCGGCATCGCCTCGAACCTGGCGTCCTCGGCGCGGAACCCGATCGTGTAGGCGGAGATCCCCGGTTGGTGGCGGGCCGCCAGCGCGGTCAGATAGCTGGAGTCGAGGCCACCGGAGAGAAAGGTCGCCACAGGTACGTCGGAGAGCAGATGGCGGCGGGTCGACTCCTCGACGACGGCGGCCAGGTCCGGCTGCTCGCCGGCCCGGGCCCGCTCCCGGCCCTCGGCGGCGACGTCCTTCAGGTTCCAGAACCTGCCGCGCTCCACCCGGCCGTCGGGCCGGCACCGCAGCCAGCTCCCCGGCGACAGCTTCTCCGCCTCACGCAACGCGCACCGTGAGTCCGGCACCCAGTAGTACAGCAGCGAGGCCACCAGCGCCGCATGGTCCACGTCCAGGGACCCGCCGGTCGCGCCGGCGAGCGCCTTGAGCTCGGAAGCGAACACCAGGCCCTCGCCGCGCCGGAGCAGGAACAGCGGCTTGATGCCCAACTGGTCGCGGACCAGCACCAGTTCACCGGTGCGCTCGTCGAAGATCCCGAACGCGAACATCCCGCGCAGCCGCGGTAGACAGTCCGTACCCCAGCGCCGCCAGGCCTCGAGGAGCACCTCGGTGTCGGAGGTACCGTGGAAGCGCACCCCGGCGGCCGCCAGTTCGGCGCGCAGCTCGGGCGCGTTGTACAGCTCGCCGTTGTACGTCAGGGCGAGGCCGTCCGAGACCATCGGCTGGGCCCCGGTCTCGGACAGGTCGATGATGGCCAGCCGGCGGTGCCCGAGGTGCACTTCGCCGTCAGCGACGGGGTGGCTGTACCGGCCCGCCCCGTCCGGGCCGCGGTGGGCGAGGGTGTCGGTGAGCCGGTCGGTCACGATCTTTCCGTCCGGCCATCGGTAAGTGCCTGCGATGCCACACATGTCCTACCGCGCCTCCTGGTCGTTGCCCGGGACGCGTGCGGCCCAGATCGGCTGCCGCTCCGTCCGCGGCTGGTTCGTGCCCTTCTGCCGGGGCATCCGCTCGGCACGGCCGCGCAGCGCGATGTTCAGCCCGTCCCACAGCGTGCCGTCGGTGCGGTCCCGCGGATCGGGGTCGATCAGCACCACCCCGATCACCGGGATGCGCTGGTCCGCGAGCTGCCGCGCCACGGTGTGCAGCCATGCGGCGCTGCCGTGCCCGGCCCGTACGACGAGCACGGTCCGGGTGCCGAGGTACTGCAGGTCGGTCCACGCGGTGCCGGGCGCCACCGAGCCGACGCCGAGCAGGCGCCCCTGATGCTGCACGGCCGCGGCACGCTCGCCGCTGACCACGGTGGGATCCCCCGGCTTCGGGCGATGGCCCGAGAGGTGCGGGCCGGGCAGACCGTCGATGACGGCCACGGGCCCCTCGTCCGCCAGTGCCCTGGCCACGTCCAGCGCGATCACGCTCGTGCTGCGCGCACAGCCCAGTTCCAGCAGCGACACCGGTTCCGCGGAGCCGCGCACGGTGCGGGCCAGGGACGTGGTGAGCCGTTCACGTGCCGTCCGGGTCCGTCGGCGCTGCCACAGCCTGCCCGAGCGGCGGGGCAGTTCCGCGATGACCGAGGCACCCAGGTTCGCCGCGATGTCCCGGCGCAGCACGGGGCGGTCCGCCACCACGACGCCGACCGCGGCCAGCGCGAGCCCGAGGACCAGCCCGAGGACGGCCCCGATGGCGGCGTCCGTGGCGGCTGCCTTGGGCAGGGAGTGTCGCACCGCGCGCGGGGCGTCCACGATTTGCGTGCCGGCGACGACCCTGGGCGTGCCGGTACGCGCGTCCGCGGCGCGCTGGTCGAAATCGGCGATGCGCGAGTTGAGTTCGGCCCGGCGGGCGAAGAGCGACTCGATGCTCGCCGACGCCGTCGGGTCGCTGTCCGGCGACCGGTTCCCGATCTCCTTGTTGACCTGGGCGAGTTCGTCCCGCGTGCGGTCACGCTGGTCGAGCAGGGCCTGGGCCTCGGCCTTCGCGGTTTCCTGCATCCGCTGCACATGGTCCGCCACGAACGCGTCGGCCAGCGCCTTGGCCCGGGCCACCGCTTCCGCGTCGCTGCCACCGGTCACATCGATCTGCAGCAGGTTGTTGGTCAGACCGGTGCCACGGTAGTCCCGCATGAAGTCCGCGGGTTTCTCGGAGGACTTGAGGGACTTCAGGGCCAGGCCGGCGATCCGCGAGGTCTGCAGCACCGCGACGTCGGTGCGGATGAGCGTCCCGGTGTCGTTCGGCTGGTCCTCCTCGTGCGCGACCAGCACCTTGGTCGTCGCGCTCGGCGGGGGCGGCATCAGGACCGCCACCGCGGCGCCGAGCAGCAGTCCGAGGAGCGCCATGGCGCACCACAGGCGGCGGCGCCTGCGCACCGACACCACCAGCGCCTGCAGGTCGAGGAGCGGAGCGGCGGCCGACGACTCCGAGGTCGTGCTGGTCGTCACGCTGAACCTCCCGTCGCGTGGCCGCGCACCGCGAACGCCGGAGTGGCGTCGTCCGGATGCCGGCTGGCAGACCGCGTGGAGTGGTCCTGGACCAGGTCGGCGACGACGACGCCGACGATGTCGTGCCTGCCGTCCGCGCACGCGTCGGCGATACCGGCGAGCTCCTCCGCGGTCCGGCTGCCCGCGCTGAGGACCACCAGGGCACCGGACTCGGTGTCGCGGTCCGGCACCGCCGGCCGCTCCACCGACACCTCCACCATCCGCAGCAGCGGATCGCTCTGGGCCTCGGCGACGAGCTGCCCCGCGGCCCGGCGGGCGATCTCGTCACCGTCCGGGACGACGACCAGCAGCCGACGGGGAGCCGGCAGCTGATCCCGGAGGCGAGCGCACACCCGCCGGTAGCGGATCCGTCGGCCGGCCTCGTCGCCGGACCTCTGCGGGGCCGGCACGTCCCACCGGGTGTCGAGGCCGAGGAGCCGCCGGATCCAGGATCGCCGGCCCCCGCCTTCCGGCCGGTGCGCGCGCCGTTCACCGGGCACGTCGACGGTGCCCAGCGACGCCGCGCCCAGTGCGGCGGCGATCTCCGGTTCGGTGCGCAGCCAGCGATTCCTCCGCGCGGCGACGAGATGGCCGATGACCGCGAGCAGGAAGAACAGCAGCGCCCCGCCGCCGATGAGCTGCATCCTCGTCGGGGGCGCCTCGCCGGTCGGCCGGGCAGCCGGTCCCATGACGACCAGGCCCGCCTTGTTGGTCGCCGGGTCGGCGTCGTCCAGCTTCTTCATGGCCGCCTCCAGCGAGGTGCGCAGGTTCTCAAGCGCTGTGCGGGCCTGCACGCTCTCCACGGTCTGCCCCGGATCGGCCGCCTTGGCCAGGTCGGTGATGCGGCGGTTGGTCTGCGCCACCTGCTTGCGCAGCGCCTCGGTTCCCGAAGCCGCTCCGGCGTCGGTGCCGCTGCCCGCGATCTGCGCGGTGAACTGCACGAACTGCCGGGCCATCTGGTCCGAGAGCCGCTGCGCGCGCTGAGGGGTGTCGGCCGTCCCCGAGATGTTGATGATGTTCCCGTCGGCTGCCTTGGCGCTCACCTGGTCCCGCAGCTCGGTGCCGCTGACGCCGGACCAGTGGAGAGCGGCGGCCGCGCGGTCGACCACCGCCGAACTGGTCGCGATGTCCACCTGGGTGAGCAGCTCGCGGTCCTCCCACACCCCGGGCAGCAGTACCGGTGCCGACGCCGTGTAACGCGGCGGGAACACCACCACCGAGGTGCCGTAGCCGACGAGTGCGCCCATCACGGCGAGGACGGCGAGAAGCCGCCACCGCCGACGCAGTATCCGCCCGATCGTGACGAGGCGGATGGTGTCTTCGTTCAACTGCGCTGCCTCTTCCTTGTGCGCACCGGGCCGCCCGCCGACACCGCGGTGCGGTCACCGCAGGCGGCGGCGTAGGCGGCGAGCAGCGCCGTCTGCGAGTTGCGCCAGGAAAGCTGCCCGCCGATCCGCTCCTGGCCGATCTTGCCCATCCGGGCCCGTTTCTCCGGATCGTCCAGCAACACCGAGATGAGCTCGGCGAATCGGCCCTCGTCGTTGGCCGGCGCGTAGACGGCGGCGTCACCGGCGGAGACGCGCGCCTCCTTCAGGTCGAACGAGACGATCGGCCGGCCCATCGCCATGTACTCCAGGACCTTGTTCATCGTCGACACGTCGTTGAGCGGATTGCGCGGGTCGGGGGAGAGGCACACGTCCGCGGTGGACAGGTAGCGCACCAGGTCGGCATCCGGAACGCGCCCGGTGAACTGCACCTGCTCGGTGAGCCCGAGCCGCCGGGACAGCTCCACCATCGCGTCGAAGGCGTCACCGGAGCCGACGAACACCGCGTGCCAGTCGGTCCTTCCGAATTCGTCGCGCAGCTTCGCGAGGGCGCGCAAGGCGTAGTCGACGCCGTCCTGCGGGCCCATCACACCGAGGTAGCACAGCAGATGAGGCTTCCCGCGCTTCAACTCCTGTTCGGGCGGCACCGGTTGGAACCGCTCGATCTGGGGCGCGCTGCGCACCACGAAGACGTCCTCAGGACGTCGGCCGCCACGCCGCACCGCGACCTCCCGGTAGCTCTCGTTCGTGGCGAGCACGATGTCCGCGGCCCGGTAGGTCCGCCGTTCCAGCGCGCACACGGCGCGGTAGAGCAGGTCCTCACCGCGGCCGAACCGGGAGAGGTACAGCTCGGGCACCAGGTCGTGCTGGTCGAAGACGAACCGCGCGCCGCGCCGCCTCAGCCAACGGGCCGACAGAAACAGCAGGTCGGGCGGGTTGCAGGCGTGGACCACGTGGACCGGGCCGACCTTGCGGGCCAGCCGGGCCGTGTGCCACAACGCCGATCCGTACTCCCGCAGGTAGCCGGCCGGCCCTCCGGTGGCCGCGCGCAACGGGTAACGGTGGATCCGCACCCCGTCGATCAACGCCTCCGGCTCCGTGTCCCGCTTCTCCCCCCGGGGACAGATGACGTGCACCTCCCAGCCCGCGTCGCGCAGCGTCGTGCACTCCTGCCACACCCGCCGGTCGAACGGCACCGACAGGTTCTCCACCAGGATCAGCGCGCGCCGGCCCGACCCGTCACCGCTGACTGCGTTACCAAGCAAGGCCCACGTACCCCGGTTCGGCCCGGCGCGCCTCGGCGTCGGGAAGGCGGACGAGGTCGACGATCACCGGGCCGCCGCCATGGGGCAGTGCCGAGACGACGGCCGGATCCCTGGTTCCGACCAGGCACACCTCGGCGTGCTCGAGCACCTCCTCGACGGAGTCCGCGAGCAGCTGCGCGAGGTGCGGCAGCCGGGTCTCGATGTACTCGCGGTTCGCGCCGAGCAGCCGGGAGAGGCTCACGTTGGCGTCGTGGATCCGCAGGTGGTACCCCTTGCCGTGGAGCCTCTCCGCCAGTTCGACGAGCGGGCTCTCGCGGAGGTCGTCGGTGCCGGGCTTGAAGGACAGCCCGAACATCCCCACCCGGCGCTTGCCGGTGCGCTCGACCAGCTCCACCGCGCGTTGCAGATGGTCGGAGTTGGAGGGCAGCACGTGGGAGAGGATGGGCACCGAGACGTCGGCCCGCTGCGCCGCGTGGACCAGACTGCGCAGGTCCTTGGGCAGACAGGAGCCACCGAAGGCGAAGCCGGGCCGCAGGTAGGCGGGGCTGATGTTCAGCTTGCGGTCGGCCAGGAACACGTCCATCACCTGGTGCGAGTCCACCCCGAGCGCCTGGCACACCGCGCCCAGCTCGTTCGCGAAGCCGATCTTGAGGCCGTGGAACGCGTTGTCCGCGTACTTGATCGCCTCGGCCGTCGGTACCGGCACCCGGAACACCTCGCCCGGCAAGCCGTCGTACAGTGCCAGCACCGCGTCGCCGCTCGCCGGGTCGAGCTCGCCGATGACGGTCTTGGGCGGATCGAAGAAGTCCCGCACGCTCGTACCCTCGCGCAGGAACTCCGGGTTGACCGCGACCCCGAAGTCCACCCCGGCCGTGCCGCCGGTGTTCTTCTCCAGGATCGGCACCAGCAGGTTGAGACAGGTGCCGGGGAGCATGGTGCTGCGGAACACGACGGTCTGCCGTCCGCCTCGTTCAGCCAGCGCGGCGCCGATCTGCTCGGTGACCCGCTCCAAGTAGGTGGTGCACAGGCTGCCGTTGGGCTCCGACGGCGTGCCCACGCAGACCAGCGACACCTCGCTGCCCATGATGGCCTCGCGGACGTCACCGGTGGCGCGGAGCGCCCCGGTCCGCACGACCTCGGCGATGAGCTCGCCGATCCGTTCCTCGACCACCGGGGCCTTGCCGTCGTTGACCAGGTCGACCTTCACCTGGTTGACGTCCACCCCGATGACCTCGTGACCCATGCCGGCCAGGCACGCGGCCGACACGCAGCCCACGTAGCCGAGCCCGAAAACGCTGACTCTCATGACCCGTTCCTCCCCCCAGGCAGGCCCTGACGGCCTGCGGTCCGCGCGCCGGCCGGACGGCCCCCGCGCATCAGTAGGCCCCCTGGCCGTAAAGCACCGCGCGCAGCGTCTTCCACAAGATCACCGTGTCCAGGGCGAGCGACCAGTCCTCCACGTACCGCAGGTCGAGGCGGACCGCCTCCTCCCACGGCAGGTCGCTGCGTCCGCTGATCTGCCACAGGCCGGTGAGCCCGGGCTTGACCAGCAGCCGCCGCCGGATGTCCGGGCCGTACGCGGCGGACTCCTCCGGCAGCGGGGGCCGCGGACCGACGAGCGACATCGATCCGGTGAGCACGTTGAAGAGCTGCGGGAGCTCGTCGATCGAGTACCGGCGCAGCACCGCTCCCACCCGGGTCACCCGCGGATCCCGGCGGAGCTTGAACAGCGGGCCGGCGCCCTCGTTGCGGTGGGCGAGCTCGGCACGCGCCCTGTCGGCCCCGGCGACCATGGTGCGGAACTTGAGGATGGTGAACTCGCGGCCGTCCTTGCCGACCCTGCGCTGGCGGTAGAACACCCCGCCCCTGCTGTCCACCAGCACGAGCAGTCCGACGAGCAGCATCAGCGGCGCGAACAGCAGCAGCAGGACCGCCGCGCCCACCCGGTCGACGACCCCCTTGATCGCCCGACGGCCCCCGGTGAAGGCGGGCATGCTGACCCGCAGCAGCGGGATCCCCAGCACCGCGTCGACGTGCAGCCGGGGGCCGGCCACCTCCATCAGCACGGGGGCCACGACCATCTCGGCGTCGCTGCCTTCGAGGTTCCAGGCCAGCCGCTGCAGCCGGTCCGGTGTCCAGTACGGGTCCGGCGTGACCGCGACGACACGGTAGCCGTCGTGCTCGACGTGCTTGGCGACGTCCGTCAGCCGGCCGACGACCGGTACTCCGTCGAGTTGGTCACCGTCGAGCTCGAGGTCGTCCGTCGTGCACACTCCGTCCACCCGCCATCCCAGGTGCGGGAACTTGCGGGTCCGGGTGATCAGGTCGCGCACGGTGGCCGGGCTCCCGGCAGCGAGCACCGGTCTCAGGCACAGCCCTTCCTTGCGCTGTTTGTGCAGCCAGAGGCGGAGCACATACCGCTCGGTCATGGTGACGAGCGCGATCGCGGGGACCGCGACGAAAATCCAGAGCTTGATGTTGCGCGAGGTGAGGGCTATCCCGCCGAGCGCCAGCACGACGGTCGCCGTGAACAGTGAGCGTCCGAGCCGGCGGAATTCCTCGGCACCCTGGCCGAGCACGGCCGGAGCCCACGACCGGCTCACCGCGAGCGACCCCAGCACCAGCAGCTCGGTGCCGAATGCGAGAATGCCCCACTTCTCATGCCAGTTGGCCGCGTCCCGGGCCCCGAAGAAGTTGCCGATCCCCGCCACCACGATGGCGGTTGCCACGGTATCGCTGGTGATGACGGTACGGCGGTACCGCTGCTCCCAGTCGATCGTGGTCTGGCTGATTGCCCCGTCCCCCAGACGCTCGCGCGCCGACGGAAACGGGCTGACTACGCCCCCTTGCCGCACAGAACCCCCCAGGTTCCCAGTGATTCGACGTGTTCGCCTAACACCGTTCTCCGCACGGGAGGCCCCCGCCCCCCGCACTGCGCCACCCCTCAGGAGGCCCCCGCCTCCCGCACTGCTCCTCCCCTCGGGAGGCCCCCGCCTCCCACGCAGCGCTGTTTCTTCCCACGAGGAGGCCCCCGCCTCCCCGCTCATGACATCCCGGCTGTTTCCGAGCTACTCGAACAACTCATCCCGGAGGCAGGGGACTCGCACGTCCTGCCAGATCTCCGAGATGCGCGGGAACCCGTCGACACCTCGGGTGCTCCCCGCACCCAAGGCCCCCACCCGAGCTCCAGCCACTGATCACCCCCACGTCTGGCGCCGGGGGCATGCCTACTGGCTTGCCACAGCGCCGGACCTATAGATCATTACTGGTCGCCTCGTGCCCGAACAGCCGAAGCACGGTCAATCTAGACCATCAGGGCCGGTATGAAGAGAGGATGTGGGTAATTTGTGCGTTCAAGGTCCGAGACCGGCCCCACCGGCGGGTGAACGCCTACGGTGGCCTTGCCGTCACCGTGCGTTCCAGCGGGCCCTCCACGGTGCCCGGCTCGGCGATGGCTTCCCGTGCGTCGACGGAGGCGGGGGAGCTGCCCGCGGCCCGGCCTGCGCGTACCAGCGCGGCCGCCAACCCGGTCTCCGGCCGGACGAGTTGCGTGCTCGGCAGGCGGCGCGGAGCCGTGCCTCGGGAGCGCCGGAAGGTGCACATGTGAGCGGCCCGCTCCGGCGGCGACCTGCCCGCGAAGAGAGCCACGGCACGGACCCGGCCGTCCTGGTGAGCCCACAGGCGGGCCGGGTCGGCGCACACGCACCCCGGGCGTCCGGTCAGCGCGGTTGGCGGGCGACGCGCTGGTCCCCGCGCCGGGTCCCTCCCCACGACGTGGGGCCGGCCCAACAGGGCTCACCGGTCCGCTTCCTGAAGCGTCGGCGGCCATCGGCTCGACAGCCGTGCTCAGCGGGCGAGTTCGCCCAGTTTGCACTCGGTCCGTGTCCTCGGTCATGGGCGGAAGCGCCGTCCCGGTGCGCGGTCCGCCGGCCGTCGGTCCGGTGTGGACCGGTGGGTGAGGGGTCGGCGCAGCCCGAGGTGCTCCCGCGCGTGGTGCCGGTGTACTCGGTCCACTTGTCGGTGACGACCGGGTCTGATCGCGCTGCCGCGCGCGGGCCGGCCCGCTGCCGTGAACTCGCTGTCCCTGAGCGTGGACAAGCCGGAGCGTTCCATTATTCCTATTTTTCCTATCGGATTACTAGGGAAACGTTGACGGTGGTCGAACGCAGGAGTGAGGATGATGAGGCCGACGCGTCACCGCGCACCGCTGCGCACCCACACCGCATCGCCGCGCTCCGCGTCGTCCTCGGTTCCCTGAAGGAAGACGCCATGACACCAGCATCGAGCTGCCCCCACAGCCGCAGTCGCAAGAAGCGGGTGCGGAGATGACGGTGACGGCGGACGAGGTGACCGACGCGGGAGCCGGGCAGGCCGACTGGCTGCGCATAGCCCGTGAGCTGGCGGACGACCTGGCCACGGACGCGGTCGAACGTGAACAGGCCGGTAAGGCACCGCTCGACGAGGTCGCGCGGCTGCGCGAGTCGGGACTGCTGACGCTGCTGGTGCCGGCCGAGCACGGGGGAGGGGGCGCGGACTGGCGCGCGGCCTGCACGGCTGTCCGGACCGTCGCCGCGGCCGACGGGGCCATCGGTCACCTGCTGGGAAGCCACTACTTCCTGTCCTTCAGCGCCCGCTTCTTCGCCGACCCCACTCGTGCCGCCCGCATCGAGCTTGAGTCGGCGGCGCGGAAGTGGTGCTGGGGAGGCGGCATCGCCTCACACGAACCGCCGCTCATCCTGACTCCCACCGCGGACGGCTATCTGCTGGACGGCTACCAGAGGCATGCCGCCGGAGCCGGGGTCGTCGACAGGCTGGTGGTCCGGGCCGCCAGTCACGGCACCGGCGAGCCGCTGGCCGTCCTCGTCGACCCCGCCCACCCGGGTGTGGTGAGCGGCAGCAGCGGGGACACCTTCGGCCAGCGGCCGGCAGCCGGTGGCGCCGTGGAGTGCGACTCCGTGCCGGTCGCGGCGGACGACGTGCTCGGCTCCCTCTCGCCGGACGAGGGCGTCCTGTCACCCTTCGCCTCCCTGGCCGTGCCGACCGCACGTCTGGTCTCCGCCCAGTTCTGTCTCGGCATCGCCGAGGGGCTGCTGGGCGAAGTCCACGAGCACGGAAGGACCGTACGGTCCCCCTGGCAGCCCTTCTCGCCCCAGCCGTGGCCGGGCGGCTCCCCACAGGATCCGTACGCGCTGACGGTGTACGGCGAGCTCGCCGTCCTCGCACGTGCCGCGTCCGCCCTCGCCGGTCAGGCGGTGGACGCCCTGTTGCGCGGCCTCGCCCAAGGCGATGATCTCGACGACGAGGAGTGCGCCGAGATCGCCGTCCTGGCAAGTGTGGCGGAGGCGGCCGCCTCCCGGGCCGCGCAGGAGATCACCACCCGTGCCCTGGACGTCATGGGCGCCGACGCCGCCTCCGCGCGGCACGGCTTCGACCGCTTCTGGCGCAACGCCCGGACGCACACCCTGCGCGAGCCGGTCGGCCACAGGCTGCGCGAGATCGGGGACTACTTCCTCAACGGTGTGCACCCACCGTTCACCCTTCCTGCCTGACGGCGCGTTCGGCGACGGGTGGACACGGCAGGGGCGGACGATCGCGGCATGCGGATCTCGGCGCGGGCGGACTACGCGGTGCGGGCGGTACTGGAGCCGGCCGCAGCAGGGGGCGAGGCCTCACTCAAGGCCGAGGCGATCGCCGCGGCGCAGGGCATTTCCGCACAAGTTCCTGGAGGGCATCCCAGGTGACCTGCGCCGGGGCGGGCTCGTGGTCAGCCGGCCGGGCGGCAAGGGCGGCTACCGGCTCGCCCGTCCGGCGGTGTGACGGTCAGCCTTCTCCGCCCCGCTTGCCGCTCGCTCGTGTGGTCGTGCCTGCGATGGCGGATGCCGCTCACGCGGCGTCTGTCCCCACGATGTCGAGCACTGTCTTCCCGCGGGTGTTTCCGGCCTCGAAGCGCTGGTGGACCTGCGCGACCTCCGCCCACGGGACGATCGGCGGCGGATCGTGGGGAAGCGCTCCGGAGGCGAGTGCGGACAGGGCCGCACTCCGCGGGGTGGTGCGGGGGCGGTACGGGATGTCCCGCGGCCCTCAGCTTCGTGTGAGGAAATCGCTGATGAGTTCCAGCCACTCCTGAGGGCGTTCGGCGAACGGCAGGTGTCCGGTGGGGAGTTCCGCGGTCTCGGCGGTGGGGATCGCGGCGGCGAGCTGCCTTTGCAGGGCGGGGGAGATCAGGGGGTCGGCGGTGGTGACGACGACGAGCGTCGGTACGGCGATGCCGGCGAGGTCGTCTCGGACGTCGACCCTTCGGACGAGGTCGAACTGGTCACCGGTGCCGGCCGGGAAAGTGCGAGCGAGCTGCTCGGCGGTGGCCTGAACCTGCGCCGAGGTGAGGGCGTTCAGAGTCGTTTCGCTCAGCACCATCAGGTTCAGGTATTGCGCCAGAAGGATGTGCTGACCGGATGCGAACAGCTGCTGCGAGAGGGAGGCGGCGAGAGCGGCGCGGGTGTCGGCGTGCGCGAACGACGCGCTCAGCACGAGTGAGGTGACCCGCTCGGGGTGACGTGCGGCGAGGCGGATGGCGACGGGTCCGCCGAGTGAGTACCCGCTGACGGCGAAAGTGCCGAGCCCCTCGGCGTCGGCTGCCGCGAGCAACTGGTCGGCCAGTTCGTCGACGTCGAGGGCGATCCGGGCCTTCGGGGTGGCGCCGGTGCCGGGGTAGTCGACCCCGACGACGGTGTGCCGTGCGGCGAGGCCCTCCATGATCGGCCCGTAGTTGGCCTCGACGCCGCCACCCGCGCCGTGGGCGAGGAGGAGGCCGGGGCCGCTGCCGCGGACGGTGCGTGCGAAGGCGGCGGTTGAGGGTGTGGTCATCAGGTTCCCCTTCATGGCGTCGGCCTGCTGGTCCGACAATTATCTTTAGCGATCACTAAAGCTGGACGATGCCGGCGACGATAGCAGGATTTCTTTAGCGATCGCTACAGGGTCGCGGTAGGCTGCGTTCATGAGCAGCGGACACACCCCGGCGAAAACCGCGTCCGGGCAGCGGAGCCGGCGCGCGTTCGACCGGGATCAGGCCCTTGCCGCCGCCCTGCGGGAGTTCTGGACGCACGGTTATGAGACGACGTCCATCGCCTCACTCACCAAGGCGATGGGAATCAAGCCGCCGAGCCTGTACGCCGCCTTCGGTGACAAGCGGCAACTGTTCGACGAGGCCGTCCAGTTGTACACGCGCACCCACGGGGCCCGCCTGCGGGAAGGCTCGGACGCCCGCTCGGCCGTCGCGGCGCTGCTGCGGTACCTCGCCGCCGACTACACCGACCCGAGCCACCCGCCGGGTTGCCTCATCATCACCGGGGCGACCAACTGCGCCCCCGGCTCGCAGGACGTGAAGGACAAGCTGCGCGCGATGCGCGAGGAGACCAAGGCTTCGATCGCCGCCCGCATCCGCGCCGACGTGGATGCGGGGCTGCTCCTCGCCGATACGGACACCGACGGACTGGCGGCCTTCTACGCGGCGGTCATCCAGGGGATGAACCAGCAAGCCTGCGACGGGGCGACACGGGAGACGCTCGAGCGCGTCGCCGACGCGGCGATGGCGGCCTGGCCGGAAGCACCGTCCCGGGCGGGGTCGGCGGCACCGTCCTCCCGCTTCCCCGCGTCACCCGTTCACCCCGCCGACCGAACCGAACGTCAGGAGGCGTGACATCGTCCATGCCCTACGCGGGCCGTCCGGCGCCGTCGCGCGAGTGGGCTTGCTCCCGATGCCGTACCGCAGTACCCGGGAGGCCGGCGTGGGGAGGGTCGGCGGTGCAGGGGGGCGCCGCGATGGGGTGACAGCAAAGGAGCTGACGGGAGCCGGGTCGGTCACGCCTCGCGGATCACATCGGCCACCTCGCTGAGCAGTGCCTTGAGCTGTGCGGCCCTCTCGCGCCCCAGCTTCTCGTTGATCCGCTGTTCGATCTCCTCGATCACGGCGTCGGCGTGGCGCAGGGCTTCACGACCGTCGTCGGTGAGATGCAGCTCCCGGACGTGACGGTGGCGCGGATGGGGCCGACGTTCGATCTGCCCCCGCTCCTCCAGGCGGGCCACCAGGGAGGCCACCGCCTGCGGGGTGACGTTCAGGCGGCGGGCCACTTCCGCGCCGGTCAGGCCGGGTTCGGTGTGGACGCAGATCAGGAGGGTGTACTGCGCGGCCGCGATGCCCCGCGTACGCAGCCGCTGCTCCTTGTGAGCCTGCACATCCCAATTGACCCGCCGTAGCCACCAGGTCACCCGGTTCAGCGCGTCGGGAGCGATCGGGTCCTCATCGTCCTGTTTCACTCGGCGACCCTATGACACCCGGACAGGTATCAAGCATCTTGACACCTCGCAAGCGGCTGAATAACGATGAGGTCATGTCTCGTACTCTTGCTCTCGTCACCGGCGCCTCCTCCGGCATCGGGTCCGCCTACGCCCGCCTCCTGGCACCCGACCACGACCTGATCCTGGTGGCCCGGCGCGCCGACCGCCTCGAAGACCTGGCCGAGCAGCTCCGCGCCGAAGGCTCTGCCGTCGAGGTGCTGTCCGCCGACCTCACCAGCGACGACGGCATCGCCTCCGTCACCGGCCGCCTGGCCGCGGGCGACGTCCGCATGCTGATCAGCAACGCCGGCGTCGGCGGCTACGCACCGCTCACGGAGGTCGACCCCGCCGACATCGGCCACCTGCTCACGTTGAACTTCATCGCCCCCGTCCAACTGGTCCGCGCCGCGCTCCCCGGAATGCTCGCCGCAGGGGAGGGCTCGATCGTCGCCGTCGCCTCACTGCTCGCCTTCAGCGCGGCCAGCGCTGACCCACAAGTGCCGCGCCGCACCCTGTACGCCGGCGCCAAGGCCGGCATGCTCGCCTTCGTTCGCACCCTCGCCGGGGAACTCGCCGACACGCCGGTCCGCATGCAGGTGGCGTGTCCCAGCGTCGTCGCCACGGACTTCGAAGGGGGCGCCGGTCACCACGTCCCTTGGGCCATGTCCCCCACGGACGTCGCCTCGGCCAGCCTGGCCGGGCTCCGCCTGGGCGAGACCGTCTGCGTCCCCGGCCTGGAGGACCGAACCGCCTTCGACGCCTTCCTCGCAGCCGAGAGCGAGATCCTTGCCGGAGGAAGGCGCCCCACCCCTGCCACCCGCTACACCGAGGCGCGTCGTTGACCCCTCCTGAAGGTGCGACGCGCCCGCCGCAGTGCAGTCGGGTGTTCCTGATGGGATCCGGACGAGCCCGCGCCGTTGCCCGTGATCGCTGCGTCGCCGGTCCGGCAGGGCCTCGGGCATCAGAACCCAAGGGCTCTTCGAGGACATGGCGGGACGCGTGGCCGCGCTCACCGCGCAGGCAGTCGCCCCGTGCCGACCCTCCACTCACCGGCCCGTGATCCACCGTCACGTCCCCGCCGGCGCGCCGCGAGGAGGAGGGCCATACCCCCTGGGGGGAAAGGAAACGGGGAAGTTTTCTCCCCCCTCACATCGCTCAGCCGCCGTGCAAGGGTGGACGGCACAACAGCGCGTCTTCCCGTCGACGGCGTCCACCACGGCTGGGCGATCGCGCGCAGCGACTTATCGGTGGAGTGGATGAGGATGAAATTCGGCACGCGACGCACCCGCAGGGTCACGTTGACGCTGTTGGTGTCCGGGATGCTCGCCACCTTCGGGACGGCGGCGGCCGACGCCGCAGGGCAGCCATGGGTCGGCGGCTGGCAAGCCGGTATGACGGCCGGCGGGCCGAGTTTCTCCGACCAGACGGTGCGGATGGCGGTGCACACCAACGTCGCGGGGAAGAAGGTGCGGCTGCGGCTGAGCAACAAGTACGGCAACGCGCCACTGGTGATCGGTGCCGTGAACGTCGCCGTGCGCGCCTCGGGCGGGAGTGTCGATGCCCGCTCCCGGCACGAGGTCACCTTTCACGGCGCCCCCCGGGCGGTGATCCCGGTGGGTGGCGAACTCCGCAGCGACGCCGTCGACTTCACCGTCTCCGCCGACGAGGACCTGTTGGTGAGCGTCTACCTTCCGAAGACGACAGGCCCCGCCACCTTCCACTCCGTCGCCCGGGACACCAGCTACGTCTCCAGGACGGGCGACCACACAGCGGACACCGGCACCGCGAACTACCCCACCACCACCAGCTCCTGGTACTTCCTGGAAGGCCTGGACGTTCTCGACCCCCGCGCACGCGGCACGCTGGTCGCCTTCGGCGACTCCATCACCGACGGATTCGCCTCTGCACCGGGGACCAACACCCGCTGGCCGGACGACCTCGCCCGCCGCCTCGCCGCGCAGCCGGGTGGCAGCCGGGTGGGTGTCGTGAACGCGGGTGTCAGCGGCAACCGGGTCCTGACCGACGCACCGGCCGCCGAGCCCGACCTCGGCGTCAGTGGCTTGGAACGCTTCGCCCACGACGCTCTCGGTGAACCCCGGGTCCGCAGCGTGATCCTGCTCGAAGGCATCAACGACATCGGGAACAACGCCGGTCCTGACGGCAAGGCACTCACCGCACAGGACCTGATCGACGGCTACCGCGCCCTGATCGCCAAGGCGCACGCCGCCCACGTCCACATCTACGGCGGCACCCTCCTCCCCTACAAGGACGCCGCCTACACCAACACCAAGGGTGGCCCCTACTACACCGCCTCCGGAGACGCGATCCGCCAGAAGGTCAACCACTGGATCCTCACCAGTCATGCCTTCGACGGCACCATCGACTTCGCCAAGGCCGTCGCCGACCCTTCCGACCCACTGAAGCTCCTCCCTGCCTACGACAGCGGAGACCACTTGCACCCGAACTCCGTGGGCGACCAGGCGATGGCGAACGCCATCGACCTCACGCGGCTGCGTTGAATCGCACCATGTGTGCCGCCGGGGCTGTACCGGCCGCGGGCCGGGCGGCCTCTTCGGGGCAGAGCGACTTGGTGGTTCAGCCGGCCGGTGTGTCAGAAGATCGTGGAGTCGTGTTGCCGCGTGGGCCGGCGGACGGCCTGTTCGTACGACGCCTGCACAACCGTCGCGACGACCTCCAGCTCGTCGACGTCGCGCGGGGCGTAGAGCATGACGATGCTGCTGGGGAACTCCGGCCGTCGGGAGATCGGGGGGAGGGGGAGTCCTCGGGCAGCCGGGTCGGCAGGCGGGCTCTGAGCACCGGGGGCGCACTCACGGCCGCACCGGCATGTACCGGCCCCGGTCCCAGCGGGGCGTGCAGCCGGGGCCGGTAGGGGCGTTGTCCATGGGGACGGGGACGCCGGGTTGTCCGCTCTGCCGGGTCGCGCCGGTGGCAGCTCACAAAGTCGCCTGGATGATCCTGACGGTCCGGGCCAGGTGCGGTTCGG
This sequence comes from Streptomyces sp. NPDC001843, assembly GCF_042891955.1. Taxonomy (NCBI): domain Bacteria; kingdom Bacillati; phylum Actinomycetota; class Actinomycetes; order Kitasatosporales; family Streptomycetaceae; genus Streptomyces; species Streptomyces sp. NPDC001843. The sequence goes on from NZ_JBIATQ010000011.1 coordinate 204,772, forward strand.
AGCGGTCGGCGCGGTGGGCGACGGCGAGCTCCACGCGCGTACCGGCCCCGGCCAGCGGCAGGTAGGCGACACCGTCGAGTGCCAACGCGGTCACGGGCTCGGGCACGACCGCGACGCCGAGGCCGCCGGCCACGAGTGTGACTAGCGTCGAGGTCTCGCCGACCTCATGGCGGATGCGGGGCTCGACGCCGGCGTCGCGCAGGAGCCCCAGCACGACGTCGTACATCACCGACCGGCGGCCGGCGGAGTGCACGATCATGTCGGTACCGGCGAGGTCCGCGGCGCGCAACCGCTTGCGGTGGGCGAGGGGGTGGTCGACGGGTACGGCGACGACGAGCCGGTCCCGGCGCAGGGTGTGCACGGTGAGCGAGAGGTCGGCCGCCACAGGGCGCAGCAGCGCGACGTCGATCGCGCCGGTGCGCAACGCCTCGACCTGGTCGGGCGCGAGCATCTCACCGCGGAAGGAGAAGTCGACGCCGGGCAGTTCCTCCGTGAGCCGGCGCGAGAGCGCGGGCAGGAGGCTGTACGTCGCCGAGCCCACGCACCCGATCGCGAGGTGCCCGACCGAGCCCGCCGCGACGAGCCGTGCGTGGTGGGCGGCTTCGTCGACGTCGGCGAGGATCGCGCGTGCCCGCTCCAGGTAGGCCCGGCCGGCCTCGGTCAGGTCCACACGCCGTGTGGTGCGGTGCAGCAGCTCGACGCCGAGCTCCGCCTCCAGCTGCCGGATCTGCTGGGAGAGCGGGGGCTGGGCCATGTGGAGCCGCTCGGCGGCGCGACCGAAATGGCGTTCCTCGGCCACCGCCACGAAGTACCGGAGATGGCGCAGATCCATATGTCGTCCATATCGATCGGATCGGATATGCGTACTTCAGCATATCGCCGACGACGACTAGCGTCGCTGCCATGAGTGCTTTCCTGTACGCCGCGACGCGGACGCCGTTCGGCCGCTTGGGCGGCACCCTGGCCGGTGTCCGCCCCGACGACCTGGCCGCCGCCGCGATCACCTCGACGCTCGCGAAGGTGCCGAGCCTCGACCCCGCCGCGATCGACGACGTGGTGTGGGGCAACGCCAACGGCGCCGGCGAGGAGAACCGCAACGTCGGCCGGATGGCGGCGCTCCTCGCCGGGCTTCCGGTGAGCGTGCCCGGCACCACGGTCAACCGGCTGTGCGGCTCGAGCCTCGACGCGGCGATGATGGCGAGCCGGGTGATCGAGTCCGGCGATGCCGAGGTGGTGTTGACCGGCGGCGTGGAGTCGATGACGCGTGCGCCGTGGGTACTGCCGAAGTCGGCGAAACCGTTCCCGGCCGGCGACGTCACCGCGGTCTCGACCACACTCGGCTGGCGGCTGGTCAATCCCCGGATGCCGAAGGAGTGGACCGTCAGCCTCGGCGAGTCCAACGAGCAGCTTCGGGAGCGCTTCGGGATCTCCCGCGAGCGGCAGGACGAGTTCGCCGCCCGCTCCCACCAACTCGCCCACGCGGCCTGGGAGTCCGGCTTCTACGACGACCTGGTGGTGTCGGTCGAGGGCGTCGAGCTGACCCGCGACGAGGGCATTCGCCCCGGATCCACACCGGAGGTGCTGGCGGGGCTCAAGCCCGTCTTCCGGACACCGGAGCAGGGCGGCACCATCACCGCGGGCAACGCCAGCCCGCTCAACGACGGCGCCTCCGCGGTGCTCTTGGGCAGTGAGAAGGCCGCGGCAGAGATCGGGGCCGACCCGATCGCCCGCATCGCCGGCCGCGGCGTGATGGCACTTCAGCCGCAGGCCTTCGGCTACGCCCCGGTCGAGGCGGCGAACCGTGCGCTGGCCCGGGCCGGGATCGGCTGGGAGCAGATCGGTGCGGTCGAACTCAACGAGGCCTTCGCCGTTCAGTCGCTCGTCTGCCTGGACGCGTGGAAGGTCGACCCCGCCATCGTCAACCAGAAGGGCGGCGCGATCGCGATCGGCCACCCGCTGGGCGCCTCGGGCGGTCGCGTCCTCGGCACGCTGGCCAAGGTGCTGCGCGAGACGAGGCAGCGCTACGGCGTCGCCGCGATCTGCATCGGGGTCGGCCAGGGGCTGGCCGTCGTACTGGAGAACTGTGACTCCACGGGGGTGGCCCGGTGAGCCGGGCGGAGATCCTCGATTCCGCCGATGCGGCGGTCACCGGTATCGAGGACGGGTCCACCATCCTGGTCGGCGGCTTCGGCCTGGCCGGGATGCCGTTCGATCTGATCGACGCGCTCATCCGGCAGGGCGCGAAAGACCTCACGATCGTGTCCAACAACGCCGGCAACGGCGACGTCGGCCTGGCCGCGCTGCTGGCCGCCGGACGGGTGCGCAAGGTGCTCTGCTCCTTCCCGCGCCAGGCCGACTCCTGGGTCTTCGACGGCCTCTACCGCGCGGGCAGGATCGAACTCGAGGTCGTGCCGCAGGGCAACCTCGCCGAGCGGATGCGCGCCGCCGGTGCCGGCATCGGCGCGTTCTACTGCCCGACGGCGGTCGGCACACCGCTGGCCGAGGGCAAGGAGGAGCGGGAGATCGACGGCCGCAGATACCTGCTGGAGTACCCCATCAAGGGCGACTACGCGCTGATCGCCGCCCATGTCGCGGACACCATGGGCAACCTCGTCTACCGCAAGACCGCCCGCAACTTCGGCCCGGTCATGGCCACGGCCGCCACCACGACGATCGTCCAGGTCGAACAGGTCGTCGAGCCCGGCAAGCTCGACCCCGAGGCCGTCGTCACCCCGTCCATCTACGTCGATCGGGTCGTCCAGGTGGCGACCCGGCACTACACCGTGCAGGGGGCACGATGACCACCACGTCCACCGACCATCATCTCTCGATGGACGAACTGGCCGCCGTCATCGCACGCGACATCCCGGCCGGCTCTTTCGTCAACCTCGGCATCGGGCAGCCCACCAAGATCGCCGACCATCTGCCGGCCGATTCCGGGGTGGTGCTGCACACCGAGAACGGCATGCTCAACATGGGGCCGAAGGCCGAGGGCGACGCGGTCGACCCCGACCTGACCAACGCCGGCAAGGTCCCGGTGACCGAGCTGCCGGGGGCGGCGTACTTCCACCACGCCGACTCCTTCGCCATGATGCGCGGCGGGCACCTCGACGTCTGCGTCCTCGGGGCGTACCAGGTCGCCTTCAACGGCGACCTCGCCAACTGGCACACCGGCAGACCCGACGACATCCCCGCCGTCGGCGGCGCCATGGACCTAGCCATCGGCGCCAAGGACGTCTACGTGATGATGACGCTCTTCACCCGCTCCGGAGAGCCCAAGCTCGTGCCGCGGTGCACCTACCCGCTCACCGGCCTCGGCTGTGTCAGCCGCGTCTACACGGATCACGGAGTCTTCGACGTCGGCTCCGAGGGCATACGCATCCGCGAGACGTACGGCGTCAGCGCCCACGACCTCGCGGAGCGAGTCGGCGTCAGACGGTGAGACCGTGGTGCTCCGCCGACGTGTCGGGACGTCCCCCGCAGGGCGAGCCGCGGTCAGCTGTCTCCGCTCATCCCGGCCCTGGCCAGTGTCTCGGAGGGAGCGGTACCGAAGCGTCGGCGGCAGGCGGCGGAGAAACGGCTCAGGTGGGTGAAGCCCCACCGTCGGCCGATGCGGTCACCCCGGTCGCGCCCGTACGCCAACTCCCGGGAGGACGCGGAGGGCCTCGGCCGGCTCCTCCAGGCCGCCTGGTCCGGACAGCCCCCGATGCCCTGAGGAGCGCGACGCTCACGGCGGCCGGTCTTCGGGCCGTCACGGACGAAGCCGGCGCCGGGGCCGATGACTGGGGAAGGGCGTCGGGGCCCTTCTGCCGGTCAGAGCCCTGATCGATGCCTCCGTCGTGCACGCCGCCGCCGACGCCGGCCGCGTGCGCGGGGTGCGGGCGTCAGTGGTCGTTGTCGGCAGCCAGGATGCGCTGCACTCTTTCGGCGTTCGTCTCGATGTGATGACTCGCCTCCCGCTGTGCACGCCGGGCGTCGCCCGCCCTGATCGCTTCCATGAGCGGCTCGTGTTCGCTGACCACCTTGCGCGGGTTCTCGAACTCCCGCTCGTGCGCGGACAAGGCCATGAGGTAGAAGCGCAGTTCCCGGGTCAGTCCCGCATGGAACGCGTCGATGCGGCTACTGCCGAGGGCTGCCACGATCGCCGCGTGAAAGGCCAGGTCCGCGGCCACTATGTCAGCACTCTCGTGTGACATGGTCACCGTCTCCAGGCGGGAGTAGGCCTCCTCCACGACCGCGAGTCGCTCCCCGGAGAGGGGCGCCGCCAGCGCGGCGGTCTCCAAGCGCTGACGAGCGGTGTAGAGCTCCGCGACGGTCTCGTGCGTCGGGGAGATGATCACGGCCCCGCGGTTCACCTCGAACCGGACCAGACCGCCGTGCTCGAGCAGGCGGACCGCCTCGCGGACCGTGTTGCGCGCGATGCCGAGTTCGGCGGCGATCGCGCTCTCGCGCAGACGCTCACCGGGGCGGAAGGCCCCCGCGAGGATCCGGTGCGAAAGCCCGTCCGCGATCTGCTGTGCGGTCGTCGTCCTGCGGGCCACCAACCCGTCCAGTGCCGTCATGGCGTCATAGTACCGATTCCGACCTCTAGCGCTCAACAGTAGAACTGTTCTACAGTTCCACACCGACGGTCGTACCGCTCGAATTGCCCGGGGCGGCGTCTCCGCGTCGTCAGTCGACGCCGCAAGTCCTGCCCCGCCCAGCCGCCGCGATGCCAGGCGCTCCACGCCCATTTGTGACCCCATGGACCGCCTGACGCTCACACGGCCCCCGTTGTCGCATGCGCGACCCCGGCAACGACGCCGCAGAAAGGCTCAGAACAGTGCAGACAATCCCCGAAGTCACAACGGAGCGCCGCCAGGCCGACGCGCCGGGACCGCTCAGACAACGACACGTCCGGATGATCGCCCTCGGCGGCATCGTCGGAGCCAGCCTCTTCGTCGGCAGTGGAGCGGTCATCCACACCGCGGGTCCGGCGAGCATCCTCTCCTACGCCCTCGGCGGCCTCCTGGTCATCCTCGTCATGCGGATGCTGGGGGAGATGGCCACCGCCTCGCCCACCCTCGGGTCGTTCATGGAATACGCCCGCGCCTCGCTCGGCGGCTGGGCCGGCTACACCATCGGCTGGCTGTACTGGTACTTCTGGGTGGGGGTCGTGGCGTTCGAGGCGGTGGCCGGCGCGAAACTGCTCATGCTGTGGATCCCAGGCGTACCCCAATGGGTCTTCTCCCTGATCCTGATGACCCTGCTGACCGCCTCGAACCTCGTGTCCACCCGCTCGTTCGGCGAAACCGAGTTCTGGCTGGCCTCAGTCAAGATCGCCACGATCGTCGTCTTCCTCCTGGCCGGCACTCTCTTCGCGCTCGGTGTCTGGCCCGGATCGAAGCTGTCGGTCGGCAACGTCACCCTGGGCGGCTTCGCTCCCCACGGCATGTCGGCGGTCCTGCACGGCATAGTGATGGTGATCTTCGCCTACGTCGGCACGGAGATCGTGACCATCGCCGCGGCGGAATCCGCCGACCCGGTGAAGTCGGTGGTCAAGGCGACCTCCTCGACGGTCTGGCGGGTGATCATCTTCTACGTCGGCTCGGTGACCCTGCTGGTGATGATCACCCCGTGGGACCAGATCCCGACCCAGACCAGCCCGTATGCGGCCGCCTTCGGCAAGATGGGCATCCCCGCGGCGACCACCATCATCAACGTGGTCGTCCTCACCTCGGTGCTGTCCGTGCTGAACTCCGGCCTGTACACCGCCTCGCGGATGCTGTTCGCACTCCAGCGCCACAACTGGGCGCCGAGATGGGTCGCCGACCGCAACCGGAAGGGAACGCCCTGGAAGGCCATTCTGGCCTGCACGTCCGCCGGCTATGTCGCCGTCGTCATGAGCTACGTCGCCCCGGACACCGTCTTCGACTTCATCATCAACTCCGCCGGTGCCGTGGGTCTGTTCGTCTACGCGATCATCGCCGGATCACAACTGCGCATGCGGCGCCGCCTGGAGCGCGAGGCCCCCGAGCGGCTCAAGCTGCGCATGTGGGGCTATCCGTACCTGAGCTGGATCACCCTCGCGGGCATCCTGGTCGTGGTGAGCTCCATGCTGCTGGTTCCGGACGCCCGCTCGCAGCTCTACCTCAGCGTCCTCAGCCTGGCCGTCATCCTCGCCACGTACGTGGTCGTGCGGTACGTGCAGAAGGCTGTCGCACGTCGATGACAAGCCAGGTACCGAGGCGGTCCCGGGTGGCTCTCGTCACGGGCGCCACCTCCGGGATAGGCGCCGAAGCCGCCCGGCGCCTCCACCATGACGGATTCGCCGTGCTCCTCACCGGTCGCAGCGGCGAACGAGGTGAGGCCCTTGCGCGTGAACTCGGTTGCGAAGAGGCCTGCTTCGTCCCGGCCGATCTTACCCGGGACGGCGAACCCGACCGCCTCCTGGAACACGCCGTCGACCGGTTCGGCAGGGTGGACGCGGTGGTGAACAACGCGGCAGCCGACCACACCGGAGAACTGCTGCACGTCCCGGCCGCCGAGATCCGCGACACCTTCGAGATCAACACCTTCGCCGCGATCGCCGTCCTCCAGGCGGCAGGGCGCGCCATGCGGCAGTCGGGCGGCAGCATCGTCAACGTCACCTCCCGGCTGGCCACGGTCGGTGTCCCCACGATGGGCGTCTACAGCGCCAGCAAGGGCGCGATGAGGGCCCTGACGGCAGCGGCCGCGGTGGAACTCGCGCCATACGACATCCGCGTCAACGCCGTGGCACCCGGCATGACCCGCACCCCGCTCCACGAGGCATGGCTCAGCTCCCACAAGGACCCGGAAGCCGTCGCCCGCAGAGTCGCGGACAGCATTCCGCTCGGCCAGCCGGCCACCCCGCAGGACGTCGCGAACGCCATCGCGTTCCTGGCCTCACCCGACTCCGACTACATCACCGGCATCACCCTTCCCGTCGACGGCGGCTACACCGCCCGATGAACAGCGGCCACACCGCCCGACAACCCGCACACCCCAGGGAGCAGTCATGTCCCACGAAAACCCGCCCGTCCTGACCGGCCCCGCCCTCTGGAGCGCCCAGGCCCACCTCCCGTCCGTCCTGGGACGCCAGCTGACCGTCGACCGCGCCGAAGGAAGCTACGTCTTCACCACGGACGGTCGCCGTCTGTTCGACGGCACGGCCGGTCTGTGGCACGCGAACGTCGGTCACGCCCGCCCCGAACTCGCGGAGGCCGCCCACGAGCAGATGCGGCGCCTGGAGACGTACCACATCTTCGGCCGCTATCTGAACGATCGGGCCGTCGAACTCGCCGAGCGCCTGGCCTGGCTCTCTCCGATCGACGACCCCAAGGTCATCCTCAACAGCGGTGGCTCCGACGCCATCGACGTCGCCTGCAAGCTCGCCCGCCGTCACTGGCAGCGCGAAGGACGCACCGGCAAGACGGTGATACTCAGCCGTGAGTTCGCCTACCACGGCCTGCATGCGTACGGAACCAGCATCGCCGGCCTCGACTTCAACCGCGCCGGCTACGGCACCGAGTCCCTGGTGCCCGAAACCGCGCGTGTCTCGCCCCACGACATCGACGCGGTCGAGCGCACGGTGCGCGCCATCGGCTCGGAGAACATCGCGGCGATCGTGACCGAGCCCATCCAGGGCACCGGCGGCGTCAACCCGCCCGCCCCCGGCTACCTGGAGGGGATGCAGCGCATCTGCCGGGAGAACGACATTCTCCTGATCGTCGACGAGGTCATCACCGGGTTCGGACGTACCGGCCACATGTTCGCCTCCGAGCGGTACGGCCTGCGGCCCGACCTGATCACCTTCGCCAAGGGCGTCACGTCCGGATACGCCCCGCTGGGCGGTGTGCTCGTCGCGCCCCACATCTGGCGGCCGTTCTACCGCGACTCCTCCGACACCCCCGTCTTCCGCCACGGCGCCACCTACGCCGGGCACGCGACCGCCTCCGCCATCGCCCTGCGCAACCTCGACCTCCTCGAAGAGGACAAGCTGTTGCCCCGAGTGAGCGAACTGGAGCAACTACTCGGCCGCGAATTGAACGGCCTCACGTCCCGCCCGACCGTGGTGGAGACGCGTGTGGCGGGTTTCCTGGGCGGCATCACGCTCACGGACGACGTCAGCGCCGAAGCGGTCACCGACGAACTGGTCGAGCACGGTTTCATCACTCGACCGCTGCGCGGCAACACCGTGCAGATCAGCCCGCCGTTCATCACCACCGACGACGAGATACGGCAGCTCGTGGCCGCCATCGACACCGTCCTCTCCGTCCAGGAAGCCAAGTGACCACCATGCGCCTCCTCCCCGACGCCGATCCGGCCCGCCTGGCCGACTCGGACAAGGTTCTGGCCGACCTCGATCTCGCCGTGTCCGGCGTCAACCGCACCTTCGACATCCACGATCCGGCCACCGGCCAGGCGATCGCCCAGGTCCCCGACTTCGATGTCCAGCAGGCCCTCGACGCCGTCGCCCGCGCCGACGAAGCCGGCCGCTCCTGGGCCGCCACCACCACCCGGCACCGCGCCGACGTCCTGCGCACCTGGTACGAGCTGATTCTCGACAACGCCGAGACGATCGCCCTGCTCATCACCCGCGAGATGGGCAAGCCCCTCGCCGAGGCCCGCGGCGAGGTGTCCTACGGGGCCGAGTTCGTCCGCTGGTACGCCGAGGAAGCGGTACGCCCCGCCGGAAGCTTCCGCGACGCTCCGGCCGGCGGCGCCCGTCTGCTCACCCGACGCGCACCGGTGGGCCTGTCGGTCCTCGTCACGCCGTGGAACTTCCCGCTCGCCATGGCCACCCGCAAGATCGCCCCGGCGCTGGCCGCTGGCTGCCCCGTCGTCATCAAACCCGCGCCGCACACCCCCCTGACCACGATCTTCGCGGTCCGGCTCGCGGTCACAGCCGGTGTCCCCGAAGACCTGGTGCAGGTCACGACCACCACGGACGCTCCCGCCTTCAGCACCGCCGTGCTGGCCGATCCACGAGTGCGCAAGGTGTCCTTCACCGGTTCCACCGGGGTGGGCAAGACGCTCCTGCGCCTCGCGGCCGACAACGTACTGAAGAGCTCGATGGAACTGGGCGGCAACGCCCCGCTGCTGGTCTTCGACGACGCCGACCTGGAGCGGGCCGTCGACGGAACGTTCGCCGCCAAGATGCGCAACGGCGGCCAGTCCTGCATCGCGGCCAACCGCATTTTCGTCCAGGACGGGATAGCCGGCGCCTTCGTCGACGCCCTGACCGAGCGACTGGCCGCCGTGGAGGTCGGCAACGGGCTCGCCGCGGACGTCGACCTCGGCCCCGTCATCGACCACAGCGCCGTGACCAGACTCGCCGCCCTGGTCGAGGACGCGACCCGCCGCGGCGCACACCTGCTCGTCGGCGGCTCGGCTCCCCGCCACCCCGGCACGTTCTTCGAGCCGACGCTCCTGGACCACGTACCGGCCGACGCCGACCTCGCCCGGACCGAGATCTTCGGGCCGGTCGCGGCCGTCCAGCGCTTCTCGCACCAGGACGAGGCCATCGCCCGCGCCAATGACACCGAGCACGGCCTGGCGGGCTACGTCTTCACCGAGAACCTCGACCGCGCCTTCAACGTGGCCGACCGACTGGACACCGGCCTTGTCGGCATCAACCAGGGCGTCCCCTCGAACGCGGCCGCACCGTTCGGCGGGGTCAAACAGTCCGGCCTCGGACGCGAGGGCAGCAGCGAGGGACTCGAGGAGTACGAGGAGATCCGCTACTACAACCTCTCTTTGCGTCCGACCAGTTGACAGGCTCTCGTTGGCCCGCGGCAACGACCTGCCGAGACCGCCCGCCGGCCGACGTGGCGGTTCAAGGGCGTCGGGGCGCCAGACGGTACCGGGCCGGTGACGGGGGACGGGGTAGAAGGATGGTGTCCGGCGAGTTCGTTGCGCTGTACGAAGACGGCGTGGTCGGCTCCTCCCGTGGCGCTCTTCGTCGTCGCCCCCTGGCAGGGGTGGGCGACTTCCCCCGCCGAGGCGGTCGCCACCGTGGTCGCGACCGCCGCCGACGCGAGGATGCCGGCCCCGGCGATGGTCATCCCAACCCGGAACTTCGACCTGCGCCTGGTATGCCTGTCCACCCCCAGGGCGCGGCCGATGCGGTGGTGTCGCCTTGTTCACCCAGCGGCCTTCCGGAGGTAAGCGATGGCGTCCGATGGTGGCCCGGCTTCCGCCGGTCTTCGCCCACGGGCTACCAGCCGGTCCGCAGCAGGTGGTTGATCACGAGGGCCAGTACGGCCTGGGCAGCGAGCCAGGCGCGGGGGCGGGGAAGGAGCGCGCAGGCGGGCAGCAGCCACATCGCGAACGGCAGCCAGATGCGTTCGGTCTCCGCCTTGCTCATACCGGACAGGTCGGCGATCAGCAGCGACAGCAGGGCGGAGGCCACCACCAGGGCGAGGCGCGCTTCGGCCACGGCGGGGAAGGTGCCCGGTCGGGTGAGGGCGTCGCCGCGTCGCCGGGTCAGTACGCTGCCCGCGCGCGCCAGGCCCGCCGCCACGGAGAGGCCGGTGATGAGAACGGCACAGGCGAGGTTCGCCCACACCCAGTAGCCGTACGGCCGGACGCCGCCGGCCCCCTGGTAGTAGCGCGTGACCAGCAGGTGGTAAGCCTCCCACCAGTTGAAGCCGACGGCGGTGAACACAGCGGGCGCGACAGCCAGTCCGGCGCAGAGCGGCACCAGCAGGAAGGGCCGCTCCCGTATCCGGTGACGGCCGAGCAGCAGCACCGCCGCGGCTATGAGGGCGAAGAGGGTCAGACCGTAGGAGAGGTAGCAGGTGAGGCCGAACAGGAGCCCGGAAACGGCCGCCCACCAGGCCGACCCGCGGGTGACCGCCAAGGACAGCAGGGCGACGGCCCACGCGACGACGGCTGCGAAGTACGCGTCGGCCGAGGTGCCCATCCACACCGCGGCCGGCGCCAGTACCAGGAACGGGGCCGCCCGCCTTGCCAGTTCCTCGTCGGCCAGTGCCCGGACCGCGATCATGACGGCCACGCCCGCCGTGGCGCCGGTGGTGATGCACCAGGCCCCGGCCCAGCCACCGCCGCCCAGCCCGATCCGATCCAGCAGGACGAAGGTCAGCGTCGCGGCGGGCGGATGTCCCGCGACGTGCGCGGGCCAGTTGTCGGGGGAGTGGAGCAGGATGTGGTGCGTGAAGTCCCGCAGCGTCGCCGGGATGTCGTGGAAGCGGTCGATGACCTGCAGGTACTCGTAGCGGGTGGTGAGGCGTACCGTGACGCCCGTGTGCCAGCCGTCGATCAGCGCCAGTGACCAGATCCAGGCCATGGAGGCGGCCCAGGCGGTCCAGGGCACGGCACGCCAGGGCAGACGGGCTGCCACAGAGGGCCCGTACGCCACCGTGACCGCTGCCAACAGTAGGGCCGCAGGGGTTCCCGGACCTGTGTGTGGTCCCCAGGAGCCGAGCAGCGGCGGCCAGTTGACACGCAGTGTGTGGTGGGTGTGCTCGATGTGTTGGCCGACGATCACCGCCGTCAGGACGAGCAGGGCGGCGGCCGCGGCGGCGTACAGGTCGCGGGAGAGGATGCGTCTCACAGGGGAACGCTAGATCGCTGGAAAGGGCGACACTGTGGCCGGCGGTGCGGGCGTCAGCGGATCGTAAGCAATTCGACGAGTACGTCGGCCTGCGCTTCTGCGCGCGGGGGACCGCAGGCCCCGTCGACAAGACGTCCGTGTTCCGTAAGGGGCTGAGGCGTTCCACGAAGGGCTGCCCATCGGTGGGATGGACGCCATGAGATCGCGCTTCTTCCCGCCCGTGTTCCAGGGCAGGCTGCACGACGCCCGCACGGCGACCTCGATCGGGCGGTGGCTGGGGCTCGCCTTCGCGGTGTGCTTCGCCACCGGACTGATCAGCCACTGGGTGCAGCATCCCCCGCAGTGGCTCGCCAACGATCTGCCGAGCCGCCCCGTGTGGGGCTACCGCTTCACCCAGGGGCTGCACGTTGCGTCGGGTATCGCGGCCGTTCCGCTGCTGCTGGCCAAGCTGTGGACGGTCTATCCGCGGCTGTTCGAGTGGCCGCCGGTTCGCTCGGTGCGCCACGGTCTGGAACGGCTGTCGGTGGCCCTGCTGGTGGCGGCCGCCGTCTTCGAGGTGGCCACCGGCCTGCTCAACACCGCCCAGTGGTACCCGTGGCCCTTCTCCTTCGTCCCGGTGCACTATGCCGTCGCCTGGCTGGCCGCCGGATCACTGGTGCTGCACATCGCGGTCAAGGCACCGGAGATCCGGGACCACTGGAGCCGGCGGTCGCCGGGCACGCTCGCGCTGCCGGCCGAGGAAGGGGCCGACCGGCGCTCGCTGCTCGCCGCGGTGGCGGCCGCGGCCGGCACCGTCACCCTGACCACGGTCGGGCAGTCCTTCACCCCGCTGAAGGACCTCGTCCTGCTCGCACCGCGCCACCCTGACCACGGCTCGCAGGGCCTGCCGGTCAACCGGACGGCCGCCGCGGCCGGAGTGGGCCTGATTCACGAGGAGCGCTACCTCCTGACAGTCGACGGACCACGCCCCTGCACACTGACCCTCGACGAACTGCGCGCCCTGCCGCAGTACGAGGTCGAGCTGCCCATCGCCTGCGTGGAGGGCTGGAGCAAGTCGGCTCACTGGACGGGCGTACGGGTCACGGACCTGCTGGAACGGGCGGGCGCCCCCGCACACGCCCGAGTACGGGTGGTGTCGCTGCAGACCCGCGGCGGCTACCGGGTCTCCGAGATGGGCCATGAGCACGCCCGTGACCCGCTGACACTGCTCGCACTCCGCCTGAACGGTGAGGAACTCACACCGGACCACGGATACCCGGTACGTCTGATCGCCCCCAACCGGCCGGGCGCGCTGCAGACCAAGTGGGTCGGCCGACTGGAGGCACTGTCATGAGGATGAGCGTGCTGCGGGTCATGACGGGCGCTGCCGGTCTCGCCCTCCTCGGCGTCGGCGTGTCCCTGCTGCTGGACGTCCGGGACCTGACGGATGTGCTGGTGTGGCTGGGCGGGGCCGTGGTGTTGCACGACGTACTGATCGCGCCGCTGGTGCTGCTCGTAGGGCTGGGGCTGGGGCTGGTGCGCGGTCGCGTACGCGGGGCGGTGCGCGGGGCCCTGCTGGTCGCGGGGGCACTGACCGTGGTCGCCCTGCCGCCGCTGCTACGCCCGGGGCCGCGTGGCAACTCCTCGGTGCTGCCGCTGGACTACCCACGCAACTGGCTGCTCGCGCTGGTGGCCGTAGCGACGGTCACCGCTCTGCTGGTGACCGCACAGGGGGTGCGGCGAAGCCGAGGACGTCCGCCTGCCTGAGCGACCGGCCTTGATTACGGGTGTCTTACGCGCCGGTGGGAGAGCCGGTGCCCGACCCGGTGGGTTCGTACGGTGGCGCGATGCGAACCCTTCGTACGACACTCCTCGTGACCGCGCCGCCGTTGCTCCTCGCCGTGGCGGGCCTGGTCCACCCGCGCCATCTGACGGGGGCGACGGCCGGCCACTGGGCGGGCCTGCACATTGTCCTGCTGCCTGCCTTTCCCCTCCTGTCCCTCGGTCTGCTGGTGCCGCTGTGGGGCAGGCCCGGGCGTGATGCCGACGGTGTTCTCACGGTGCTGGCGTGGGCCGGGTGCCTGGGCTACGCCGCCTACTACTCCGGGCTGGACGCGGTGGCGGGCATCTCCGCCGGAACCGTGGCCGGTCTCGGTGTGCACGGGGTGGTCGGGCACCTGTTCGCGACCGGCGACGAACTGGGCAGGACCGGGGTCTACGCGCTTGCGGTAGCCACTGTCGCCACCTGCGTGGTGCTGCTGCGGCGCAAGGGAGTTCGGGTGCTGCCCGGGGCCGTGGTGGTGCTGGGGGCGTGCTGGTCCTTCCTCGACAGCCACATCTTCTGGCCACGGGGAGTGTTCACCATGCTCGGATTCGCCGTCGGTTTCGCACTGCTGACCGTGGCGGCGTCCCGCGGCGATCACGCACCGCCGGTACGCCCGACCGGCCGAAGGCTTACCAAGTCCTGACGTCGGCTCACCAAAGGGTCCTCCGACGCCTGAGCGGCCGTACGGTCGGAGACATGTTGATCCTGGTCACCGGAGGCGCGGGCTTCATCGGCTCGCACATCGTCTCCGCTCTCACCGCCGCCGGGCACGAGGTACGCGTGCTCGACGCGCTGCTGCCCGCGGCCCATCGCACCACCCCGCCGATCCCCGCAGGCGTCGACTGGCGGCACGCCGACGTCCGTGACGCGGAGGCGGTCGCGGACGCTCTTCGGGGTGTGGACGCCGTCTGCCACCAGGCCGCGATGGTCGGGCTCGGAAAGGACTTCGCCGACGCTCCCGACTACGTCGGCTGCAACGACCTGGGCACGGCCGTGCTGCTGGCCGGCATGGCGGAAACCGGCGTCCGCAGCCTGGCGTTGGCGAGTTCGATGGTGATCTACGGCGAGGGCCGGTACGAGTGCTCGCGCCACGGCGTCGTCAGGCCGGGGCCGCGCCGGGTGACCGAGCTGGAGTCGGGACGCTTCGAACCTCCCTGCCCGAGATGCGGTGAGCCGCTCGCCGCGGGGCTGGTCGACGAGGAGGCGCCGGCCGACCCGCGCAACGTCTACGCGGCCACCAAGCTCGCCCAGGAGCACCTGGCCGCGGCGTGGGCGCGGGCGACCGGTGGGCGGGTGGCGGCACTGCGGTACCACAACGTGTACGGGCCCGGCATGCCGCGCGACACCCCGTACGCCGGCGTCGCCTCGCTGTTCAGGTCCGCACTCGAGCGGGGGGAGGCACCGCGGGTGTTCGAGGACGGCGGTCAGCGACGGGACTTCGTCCATGTCCGTGACGTCGCCGGGGCCAACATCGTGGCGCTGGACGGCCTGCCCCGTCTGCCGGAGGGCGCCCTGCGGGCGTACAACGTCGGCAGCGGAGAGCCGCACACGGTGGGGGAGATGGCCGCCGTCCTGGCCGCCGCCCACGGCGGGCCGTCCCCGATCGTCACGGGCGACTACCGTCTCGGCGACGTCCGCCACATCACCGCCTCCTCGCGCAGGCTGCGCGAGGAACACGGCTGGATGCCGGAGGTCGCCTTCACGGAAGGGATGACCGAATTCGCGGTGGCACCTCTGCGGGCCGGCTGACCCCTTCCTACGCTGCCCGAGCTCGCGGCGTGGAACGCGCGGAGCCGGTGGTCACCTCGCTCTCGCCCTCCCCCGCTCACATCGGCCGGGACTCGGGCGGCCGCCGGCAGGCGGACCTCGAAGCGGCAGCCGCCGGGGACGCTGCGGACCGCCGCGTGACCGCGATGCGCCTCGACGATGCCGCGCACGATGGCGAGACCGAGGCCCGCGCCTGCGGGCGGGGTTCGGGCGTCGGTGCCGCGCCGGCCGGTGTCGAAGACGCCGGGGGGGGGCAGGTCCTCGGCAGGGATGCCACCGCAGCCGTCGGTCACCGACGTCGGCCGCCACGAGCCCTCGATCTTCTCGCGCAGCCGCCGCACATGGACGGTGACGGTTGACAGGTCACCGAACTCCCACCCCCACACGCGGTGCATCAGTTCCTCGCGGCTGGTGGCCCGCCCAGGGTTGCGCAGGAAACTCAAGCAAGTCGAACTCCCGGATCTGCAAGGCGAGTTCGACCCCGCGAGCGGGGGTGACACGGCGGCGCCTGGGGTCCAGGGCGAGCGGCCCCGTCCGAAACTCTGCCGCGGCCGGTGCGGTCCCGCACGGCGGCCGCCACCGCTCCCGCGCGGCGCGCAGCCGGAGGTTGCGCGGTGGCCGCGGCCACGGCAGCGGGGCCGTCGGCCGCCACATCGACGGCGAAGCCCGCCCTGCCCACGTATCCGACGACCTCGCAGACGGTCGGGTCGTCGTCCACGACGAGTGCGCGTTTCACATCGACGAGTTTCGCACCGGCGATCGGGTGTCACCGACATGGGCAGTGGACGTCAGGGATCCGTAAGGGTTGCGGACGTCAGAGATTCGTAAGGCCACCAAGTCCCTTATGTTCCTTTTGGGTTCGTAGGGTGAGTGGGGTGATCGAGACATCCCCCTCTTCTCCCGCCCGGGTCGACGTGGTGCTGCCGTGCCTGGACGAGGCTCAGGCCCTGCCCTGGGTACTGGACCGGATTCCGCAGGGCTGGCGCGCGATCGTGGTCGACAACGGCTCCACCGACGGCTCGGCGGACATCGCCCGAGAGCTGGGCGCCCACGTGGTGCACGAGCCGCGCCGCGGGTTCGGCGCGGCCTGCCACGCGGGCCTGACCGCCGCCACGGCCGACGTCGTCTGCTTCTGCGACTGCGACGCCTCCCTGGACCCCGCCCTGCTGCCCGGCCTTGCCGCGCCCGTCCTCGACGGCTCCGCCGACCTCGTGCTGGGCCGGAGGCGGCCCACCACTCCTGCAGCCTGGCCGGCGCACGCCAGGCTGGCCAACCTGGAGCTGGCCCGCCTGATCCGCAGGCGCACCGGCCTGCGCCTGCGGGACCTCGGCCCGATGCGAGCCGCCCGCCGTGAGGGACTGCTCGCCCTCGACCTGACCGACCGGCGCTGCGGCTACCCGCTGCAGATGGTGGTCAGCGCGGCCGACGCCGGCTGGCGCGTGCAGGAGACGGACGTGCCCTACCACCCGCGCACCGGCCGCTCGAAGGTCACCGGCACCTGGCGAGGCACCTGGCAGGCGGTACGCGACATGCGCGCCGTGCTCGATGAGCAGCCGATCCGCACGGCCGCGGTCGCGAGCTCCCAGGGAGGCGGACGATGAACGCCCCGACGTGGGCGGCGCTGCTGGTGATCGCCAAGGAACCCGTGCCCGGCCGGGTCAAGACCCGGC
Organism: Streptomyces sp. NPDC001843; assembly: GCF_042891955.1. NCBI lineage: Bacteria > Bacillati > Actinomycetota > Actinomycetes > Kitasatosporales > Streptomycetaceae > Streptomyces > Streptomyces sp. NPDC001843. The sequence continues at coordinate 221,591 of NZ_JBIATQ010000011.1, forward strand.
TCACCCCGCCGTACACGCCTCGGGAGGCGGCCGCCCTGGCCGAGGCGGCTCTCGCCGACACCCTGTACACCGTGCTCCGGACGCCCGCACGCCGCCGAGTACTCGTCCTCGACGGTGCCCCCGGCTCCTGGCTGCCGTCCGGCTTCCAGGTCGTACCCCAGGCCCACGGAGGCCTGGACGAGCGGATCGCGGCCGCCTTCGCCCACTGCGACGACGGTCCGGTGCTCCTGGTGGGCATGGACACCCCGCAGCTGACCCCGGACCTCCTCGCCGAGCCCGCCCGGGACGATGCCGACGCCTGGTTCGGCCCGGCCGCCGACGGCGGCTTCTGGGCGCTGGGCCTCACCGACCCGGCAGGGGCCGGGGACCTGGTCCGCGGCGTGCCGATGTCGACGGACCGCACGGGCCTGATCCAGCGGCGCCGCCTCACCGACGCAGGACTGCTCGTGCACGACCTCCCGGAACTGCGTGACGTGGACACCGCTTCCGACGCAGCCGCGGTCGCCGCCTGCTGTCCGCCCGGCTCCCGCTTCGCCGCCACCGTGGCCTCGTCCACGGAGGTCGCGCGATGAGTGGGACGGCAACCGGTACCGGCTCCGCCGTGACCGAGGCCGTGATGCCGAACGCGGCACCGCTCCGGTCGCAGACCCGGGCGATACGCACCACCCGGGTTTCCGCGCCTACGCGTTCTTCCGACCGGATCCGTCCCGCGGAACCGGGCGAGGCGTGGACCGACGACCCCTACGCCCACGCGGTACGCACCGGCCGGGGCCCGCTGTTTCTGCGCCGTCTGCTGCCGGACACCGCGGAGGAGCCGAGGATGCTGCCACTGGACGTCGAGCGCTGGTGTGCCCCTCCGGACGCCGGTGACAAGAGCGTGCTGCGCCGCTGCACGGGCCCGGTCCTGGATGTCGGCTGCGGACCGGGGCGCCTGGTGTCCGCTCTGGCCGCGCTCGGGGTACCGGCGTTGGGCGTGGACCTCAGTCCGGCCGCCGTCGCCCGTACCCGCCGCCAGGGCGCTGCCGCCGTACGCAGGTCCGCGTACGACCGCTTGCCGGGCGAGGGCCGTTGGAGCACCGCCCTGCTGATGGACGGCAACGTGGGCATCGGCGGTGACCCGGTCGCCCTGCTCGGCCGCATGCACGAACTGGTCGCCCCCGGCGGCTGCCTGCTGGCCGAAGCCGCACCGCAGGACGTGGACGACCGGTTCACCGCACGCGTCGAGGACGCCCGGGGCAGATACGGCCGGCCCTTCCCCTGGGCTCGCCTGGGCCCGACGGCGCTGCTGCACGCGGCGGACGCGACCGGCTGGATCCTGACGGGCCGATGGACGGTCGGCGCACGCCCCTTCGTGGAACTCCGCCGCCCGAAGCCGGAGCACGACGACACGGGCCGCACGGCCGCACGAAGGGTGGCGACGGATGAGCGGTGCTGACCACCCCGTGCCGTGAGCAGCCTCGCTGCAGCCGCGCCGCCAGGTGCGTGCGGCGACGTGCGAGGCTGCGGGCGCAGCCGTTGCTGCCCGACGTGACGTCGTCGAGCGCCGACGTGTGGCTGTACGCCTAAGGAGAGTGTCGACGCCGCTGGAGTCCGTGATCGTCGAGGTTCAGCACCGTCCGGTACGAGGCGGCGCCGTGAGCAGCTTCGGCATCGAGAAGCTGAGGGGCGTCGCCCCGGTCGACTTCGTCGCGGACCTCGCCACGCTGAGACCCTCGCAGCAGGCGCGCGCGATCGACGTCGGTGGCCATTCCGGCGGTCCGTCGACGCCTTCCACGCTTTCCCGAGCAGCCGTCACCGGGGTCGGCGCCGATCGTGGGCCTGACCGGCTGATGATCGGCAGGAGGCAAGGGGCACGGTCTGGAACACCGTTTCCCTGCTGCCGGCAGCCTGGCCCCGTCCCCGGCGCCGGCCGAGCGGATAAGCCTTCCTGATGTGCCTGCGGTAGAAGTAGGCACACTCTGTGGATAAAAATTGCTATGGCGACAGTAGATATTCCGCCGTCGCAGGGTTAGTGTTGGCTTCGTACCCAGAAGTCGAAGTGGGCACAGCAGGCACGAACTGCTGTGCAGGTAGACCAGAAGGACACCGCTCCAGTGGGGCTGTGAGCAGCACCCGCGGTATCCGCGTGATCGAAAGGTAAGGAGCAGAACGCCATCAGGATCGCCCGGGCGAGGAAGCGGTCCGCCCGGGTATCGCAAGGCCCCGGATTGGAAGGTGGTCCCCGGTCACGCATTCGCGATCCCCGCAACCCCGCCCTCACGGGCGGCAGCTGCGGAAAGAGAAGACCGGCGCAGCGCGCCGGTAGATGGTGTTGAAAGCTCGGGGCCCGGGTGCCGTACTGGCACCCGGGCCCCCCGACGCGTCCCCGAAAGAAGAGGTCTGTGCCGCCTGCCGGTTCCCGTCCCGTCGATCCTCTCGACGATGACGACTACCCCGCCTACACCATGGGCCGGGCCGCCGAGATGCTCGGCACCACCCCCGCCTTCCTCCGCGCCCTCGATGAACACCGCCTGATCACCCCGCTGCGCTCCGACGGCGGCCATCGCCGCTACTCCCGGTACCAGCTGCGCATCGCCGCCCGCGCTCGCGAACTCGTCGACCAGGGCACCGCCATAGAGGCCGCCTGTCGCATCGTCATCCTCGAAGGCCAGCTCGAAGAGGCGCAGCGCATCAACGAGCAACTGCGCGCTGAGGGTGTCAAGCCTCAGCCGAAGACATCAGCCTGATCAGAACGCCCGAACCCGAGGCAACCGATGCACTGCCGGCGGATGAGCCCGCTGAGGGACCGCACCGCCGTTCCGCAGCTCGCGCGGGCTCAACGCGTCAACCGGACTCGACGGAAGAGACAACCACGAGCGGGCGGGACGCATGTACGGGGTGCCGAGGGGCGAACCCGCGGTAGAAGGAGCGGCAACCATAGGAGGTTGCCCGGGGGCGGGGCTCTGGGACCGAAGTAGATCCTGGCCTCCGTTGAGGCGGCACCGCCCGGGGAGTCCGTCGCGGACGGTGCCGCGGCCGCAACGGGGACCGCGCTGCCGGGCCGTGGCTCAGGCGTCGATGATGACGGGGATGATCAGGGGCTTGCGCCGGTGGGTGCGGAACGCCCAGTTCGCCACGGCGCGGGCGAGGAGTTGTTCGAGTTGGCGCGCGTCCCCGACGCCTTCCTCGGCTGCGGTGGCCAGGGTCTTCTCGATGACGGGGATGACCGGCTCGAAGGTGGCGTCGTCGTGGACGAAGCCCCGGGCCAGGAAGTCCGGGGCCTCGGCGAGGGCGCCGGTGTCCGCGTCGACGATCGCCACCACCGTGACCACGCCTTCGGCGGCGAGGGTGAGGCGGTCCTTGAGGGACGCTTCGGTGGCACCGCCGACTTCCATGCCGTCCACGTAGACGTTGCCGGCGGCGACCTTGCCGGTGATGGACGCGCGTCCGTCGACCAGGTCGACGACGACGCCGTCCTCGGCGATGACGACCCGGTCGGGGTCGACACCGGTGCGGATGGCGAGGTCGGCGTTGGCCCGCAGGTGGCGCCATTCGCCGTGCACGGGCATGACGTTGCGGGGTTTGACGATGTTGTAGCAGTAGACGAGTTCGCCGGCACTGGCGTGCCCGGAGACATGCACCTTGGCGTTGCCCTTGTGAACCACGTGGGCGCCCCACCGGGTGAGTCCGTTGATCACCCGGTAGATGGCGTTCTCGTTGCCGGGGATGAGGGAGCTGGCGAGCAGGACGGTGTCGCCCTTGCCGATGCGGATCACATGGTCGCGGTTGGCCATCCGTGACAGCGCGGCCATCGGTTCGCCCTGGGAGCCGGTGCACACCAGAGTGATCTTGTGGTCCGGGAGCTTCTCCAGTTCCTTCGTGCTCACCACCAGACCGGAGGGGACCTTCAGGTAGCCCAGGTCACGGGCGATGCCCATGTTGCGGACCATCGACCGGCCGACGAAGGCGACCTTGCGGCCATGCTGGTGGGCGGCGTCCAGGACCTGCTGGATGCGGTGCACGTGACTGGCGAAGCTGGAGACGATGACCCGGCGCGGCGCGGTGCGCATCACCTGCTCGATCGCCGGGTTCAGCTCTCGCTCGGAGGTGGTGAAGCCAGGGACTTCGGCGTTGGTGGAGTCGGTGAGGAACAGGTCCACGCCCTCCTCGCCGAGGCGGGCGAAGGCGCGCAGATCGGTGATGCGGTCGTCCAGAGGGAACTGGTCCATCTTGAAGTCGCCGGTGTGCAGCACCATCCCGGCCCGGGTGCGGATCGCTACCGCGAGGCTGTCCGGGATGGAGTGGTTGACGGCCACGAACTCGCAGTCGAAGGGCCCGAAGCCACGCCGGTCGCCCTCCCGCACCCGCACCGTGCGCGGCCGGATGCCGTGTTCCTTGAGCTTGGCCTCCAGGAACGCCAGCGTCAGCTTGGAGCCGACGACGGGAATGTCGGACCGCTCGCGCAGCAGGTAGGGCACGCCGCCGATGTGGTCCTCGTGGCCGTGGGTGAGCACCACGGCCACGATGTCGTCCAGCCGGTCCCGGATCGAGGTGAAATCCGGCAGGATCACGTCCACGCCGGGCTGGGTCTCCTCGGGGAACAGCACGCCGCAGTCGACGATGAGCAGCTTGCCCGCGTGCTCGAAGACGGTCATGTTGCGGCCGATCTCACCAAGGCCGCCCAGGGCGATGACCCGCAGCCCTCCTTCGGGAAGGGGCGGTGCGGCTTTCAGCTCGGGGTGCGGATGACTCATACCCCGACGGTACCCGGAGAGCGGGACAGGTGATCCGTTGCGTGTGTGATCCAACGAGCGCTCGATACGTCCCCGCCCGCCGAGGCGGGTCAGCGCGCCGCTGTGAACATGCTTTGATCAAGTCGGAGGTGCTGCATCGGCGATCCTTGGAGCTGCTGCCGGCTTCACTGAACGTGCCGCTCAGCCTCATGTACGGCATGAATGGCCGGCTTCTCCCGCATGGCAGGACAGGCGGCGTCGGCCGCAGATGGTGCGGTCTGGTCGCTGCGCGGTGTGGTGCGAACGCCTGGCGGGCGGGTGAGTGCCGGTACTCGACCGGTAGGCGTGACAACCCGGAAGCGGCTGGGCCATCGCCCTGGGACAGCACCGGCCGGCTGCCGACGGCGGTCGCAGGTCGGAGTGCGCTGAGGCTGGAAAGAGTTTTCTTGCCCGGTGACGCATCCGGTTCCTCGGCATTCAAGAATAGACAGTGAGGGTTCGGGCGAATATGCCCGTTCGAGCGCCCGCTGACACGGGGGACACGGGAGGTGGCGCGCTCCCGGGCCCCCTGCGCGGCGGTGTACGGGGGCCCGGTCCGAAGCCGCTCCCGTCGCCTGCCTCGAGTATCCCTCCCGGCCCGTGTCCGGTGCGGGATGGCCGACTTCCTGGGCAACTGTTGCCTCGTCGAGGCGACAGCCGCCCTGCGGGTGGCGAGGCGCTCGTTTCCCGCAGTGTGCATGACCTGCAGACGCCGGGGTAGGCGCGCGGTCGTCGGCCCGTGACAGGCCGGCAGCGTGCAGCGATAGGGGAGGGAAGCATCATGACAACAGTGACTGCGGCGAAAACGGACACGAACGTAAGTGGTCTGCCGGAGGTCGCCGACCCCTCCCAGGTGGCGCCGAAAGACGCCCGGCAGCTGACGCGCCTGTTCTTCGACCAGCTCGCGGTCCTCGAGGAGGGCACCCCCGAGTACCAGTACGCGCGGAACACGCTGATCGAGATGAACATGTCCCTCGTCCGATTCGCGGCCGGCCGCTTCCGCAGCCGCGGCCCGGAGGAGATGGAGGACATCGTCCAGGTCGGCATGATCGGCCTGATCAAGGCCATCGACCGGTTCGAGCTGACCCGCGAGGTGGAGTTCACCTCCTTCGCCATCCCGTACATCGTCGGCGAGATCAAGCGGTTCTTCCGCGACACCACCTGGGCCGTGCACGTGCCGCGCCGCCTGCAGGAGGCGCGCGTCCAGCTGGCCCGCGCCACCGAAGAGCTCCGCAGCCGTCTGGGGCGCACACCGACGGTGAAGGAACTGTCCGAGCTGATGAGCCTGCCGGAGGACGAGGTACGCGAGGCCCGCCTGGCTTCCAACGGCTACAACTCCTCCTCCCTGGACGCCACGATCAACGGCAGCGAGGACGGCGAAAGCGCCCTGCAGGACTTCATCGGCACTGACGACCGGGCTCTGGAGCTCGTGGAGGACTTCCACTCCCTCGCCCCGATGATCGCCGCCCTTGATGAACGCGACCGGCAGATCATTCACATGCGGTTCGTGGAGGAACTCACCCAGGCACAGATCGGCGAACGCCTGGGTGTCTCCCAGATGCACGTCTCCCGTCTGCTTTCGCGCTGCCTCGCCCGGCTGCGGGAAGGCATGCTCACCACCCGCTGACCGTCACACTCGTCTGAGCCCCGCCGTGCGGCAACAGCACACGAGCCCGCAATCCCGACCGGCCGGAATGGCCATCCGCCCCCGCCACACCTCGGCCATGGGGCTGCGTGCCCGGCCCACGGCTCGTCAACGCATGATCATCCGACGGCGTACCTGCTCCTCAGATGCTGAGGGCGTGGCGGAGGGTTTCCCGGCAGTCGATGACAGTGTCGATGCCGACGATCTGCAGGGTGCGCAGCACGGTTTCGGTGGGTGCGGCCAGGCGCAGCCAGCCGCCGGCTTCGGTCAGCCGGCGGTGGGCGGAGATGAGGATGTTGATGCCGCTGGAGTCCATGAAGGTGACCTGCCCCATGTCGATCACAATGCGCGGCTGGGCGCCGTCGGGGATGTCGAGGGCCTCACGCAGTGTGTCGCCGGTGTGATGGTCGATCTCCCCGGCGGGGGTGACGACACAGATGCCGTCGGTGGCGGTGGACAAGACCGACAGCCCACCGGACTGCGCGGCTGTTTCCGTGTCCGTCGTTTCTCCCTCTGCCATGTGGGTGATACTGGCACACTGGACCTTCGCCCGGAGTGCTGCCCCGCATGAGGCGGGTGATGCCTTTTTGCGATGGAGCCGGCAGAGGGGCGTCACCTGCGCGTGCGCGGGTACGCACGGGGGTGTGAACGGGGAGCGAAGGCGACGGTGATGAACCCAGTGCCCGCAGGGGAAGACGGCCCCGCGCCGCAGGAGTGCGCGCTGCGGACCACGGTGGCGCTGGACGGGGACGGCACCGACATCGCCCAGGCCCGCCACCTGTCCGTCGACTTCCTCACCCGCGTCCGGGCCGAGCACGGTGTGCCGGTCTCGGCCCGTGCGACGGACCTGACCCAGTTGGTGGTGAGCGAGCTGGTCACCAACGCCCTCAAGTACGCGCCCGGCCCGGTGCTGATGGAGCTGCGCATCGACGGCGATGCCGTGGAGGTCCAGGTGTGGGATTGCGATCCGGTGCTGCCGGTGGCCCGGGCCGCCGATGCCGGGCGGGTGGGGCAGCACGGTCTGGAGATCGTGATGGCAGTCGCCCAGGGATTCGAAGCCCGCCGGGAACCGCTCGGCAAACGCATCACCGCCCGCATCGCTCTCCTGGACGCCCCGGCCAATTCCGCTGCCGGGCACCGAGCCTGAAAGACGATCGGCCACTCGGTCGGGTCAGTGGTGGTCCGCGCGCGCCGGCCGTGTGGCGGGCGAGGGCAGCGTGCTGCTCCCCGAAGACAGTTCGATGGCTCAGCCGACCGGTGCCCGCAGATCTGCTGTGTCCTGTCGCCGCGGCAACATCGGCGCGGTCTCGCGCATCGTCCAGATGACCGGCAGCGCGACGAGGGCGACGGCGGCGGTGAGCGCGCCGGGCGCCAGGTTCCAGCCGGTGGCCTGGATCAGTTGCTGGGCGGTGTAGGGGGCGAGTCCGCCGAAGACCGCGGTGGCGGTGGCGTTGCCGAGGGCCAGTCTGGTCATGCGGTCGCGCGGTGCGAACAGTTCGGGGCTGGCCGAGGCGGCGACCGCGCTGTAGGCGCCGGCGATCGCCGCGAGTACGCAGGCGCCGGTCAGGGCGAGGGCGGTGCCGTGGTGGTGCATGAGCGCGAACATTGCGACCGACAGCACCAGCGAGGTCACGCACAGGCCGCGCAGCAGCCCGCGTCGCCGCCACTGGTCGGAGAGGTGACCGGCCAGCGGGCTGACCGCGATGACGACGACGGAGGCGCCGGTGGACAGCCACAGGGAGCTGCGTTCGCTGAATCCGGCGTCCTCGGTGAGGAAGGTGGTCACGTAGGTGACGCCGCCGTAGTACGTGATCGAGCCGACCGCGGAGATGAGGAAGGCCCGGCTGATGGGTTTCCAGCCGGTGTGCAGGAGGCGGCCGAGAGCGGTCACCTCGACGGTGCCGTCGTGGTCCCCGGTCTTGGCGCGCTGTTCGAAGTCAGGGGACTCCTCCATCGAGTGCCGGGCCAGCAGTGTCGCGGTGGCGAGCAGCGCGCCGAGGACGTAGGGAAGACGCCATGCCCAACGGTCCATCGCCGGGGCGGAGACGAGGCTGGTGGTCACCGCCGCGGCGCCGACCGCGATGCTTGTGCCCAACATCCCGCCGCGGACGCCGATGTCTGTCGGGGTGACCTTGTGCAGGGCGGCCACCAGCGCGGACGTGTCGAGGTCGAGGAGCTTGTCCGGGCTGTCCGCGACACCGAGTTCGGTGACGAACCGGTGCGCGAGTTCCTCGACCCACCAGACCGGCTGGATACGCGAGGGGCCTCCGGAGAAACCGGCCAGGCGCCGGTACAGGCCGTTGGCGGCGGGGGCACCGAGCAGCCCGAAGGCGGAAAAGGCGCCGGCGCTGTGGCCGTAGACGGTGACGTTGTCGGGGTCGCCGCCGAAGTAGGCGATATTCTGCTTGATCCAGGTCAGCGCGGCGATAACGTCCTGCAGACAGAGGTTGCTGGCCTCGGTGAGAGCGCCGCCGTACTGCGACAGCGAGACCGCGCCCAGGGCGCCGAGCCGGTAGTTGACCGACACGCCCACCGCACGCCCCGACGCGGCGAGACCGGAGGCGTTCGAGGTGATCTGTGTGTTCGCGCCGTACTCGAATCAGCCGCCGTGGATGTACACGGCCACCGGCAGTGCCTCGCCGGCCGGCCGCTCGGGGGCCCACACGTTCAGGTTGAGGCAGTCCTCGCCCATCCCGCTGTCCGCCTCCAGCCAGTCACCCCTGTCGGGCGAGGCGACAAATCGTCCGGCGGACAGCGGTCACCTGGTGGTCACCAGGTGACACCCGAACTCGCCGCCAGGACGCATCAACTACCGTTTTCCGTACGGGGTTCCTCGCTCTGACGGGTCGGACACCGAATGGCGGACGGTCAGCGGCAACAGACGGCGCTGGACTGACGGCACAGGTCGACGTGCGGACGTCCCACGAGAAGGGCGGCGGCAGCTGTCATGGCTGAAAGTATGCGTGCTCCGCACTCTCGGTTCGAAGCAGGCTCTGGGCCTGGCCACATCACACGCCGTCCACGTCACCTGTGATCCCATGACCGGTTCCCGTCCATCCGGACCTCGAAGCCGGAGCCGGCCGGTCGCTGAATCGACACGTGAGGTGCTGTCTGACACGCCGTCAGATAGGCAGGCCGAGTCGAACATGTGGAGCTCGGTTTCCTGCATCCAGGCCACCACTGTCGATCCCTTCCCGGCCCAGGCTCGGGGCGCGCGATGTCCTCCAAGTCCTGATCGGCGGGCCGCCGGGGGAGGGGAGGGGAGGACGGGCAGGTCCGATGGTGGCCGAACTCGCGTCGGCGAGCTGATGGCTCCTCATGAATGGGCAAAAGTCAGTAATCTGACGTCCGGTCGGTCGAAGCAGCATGTCTGAGATGGACCAGGCTGCGCCGACTTGCTTGTCCTGACGACGGAAACGGGAGGCAACGTGGTCGCGTCTGGTCAGACAGCTTCGAAGGCTGAGGGGTGCGGGGCCACTCCGAGGAGACCGACCGCAGGGGAAGCGACCCCCGTTGACAGCAGGCAATCAAGCCACGCCTCGTATCTCGGTCTTGAGGTTTCGGCCGAGAAGACCAGGCTTCAGATCCCGCAAGACATCTCCCTGGAGGCATGGTGCCGCCTCGGCGGAAGGATCCTCGCGGTGTGCGACTCGTCGGCCTGGTGGATCGGTGATTGGTTGGTGTTCGGGCAGAACCAGTATGGTGACCGATACCGCCGGGCGATGGAGAAGACCAAGCTCGACTACCAAACGCTGCGAAATTATGCCTGGGTGGCGAGAAAATTCGAGCCGTCCCGCCGGCGAGACAGCCTCACGTTCCAACATCACATGGAAGTAGCATCTCTCTCGGAAGCCGAACAGGATCACTGGCTCGACTTCGCAGTCCGACTGAACTGGTCGAGGAACCAGCTGCGCAAACAGATCCGGGCCAGTATATCGGGCGAAGAAGATGATCTCCGGCGCCAGGTTCAGCTCAGCCTTCAATTGGACGAGTTACGTCTCGAACGGTGGAGAGAGGCGGCGCGGGGGAGCAATCTGACTCTGACGGACTGGATCTTGCTCGTCGTCGACGAGGCGATTTGATGGGACGGCCGAGGAACCGCCGGAAGCGGTGGACCGGCGGAAGTGGTGGGCTTTGCGGAAGTGGTGGGCCCTTCGGTGGTCACGCCTCACCAGTCGAGGGGCGAATTCCTCGAATCCGGCCTTCCGTTCACCACGCGGCACACCCCTCTCGGTGAGCACTCGCGCAACACCGGTGCGCGAAGAACTCGAGTTGCACGGCGCCGATGAACTTCAGGGCGCCGATGTCCGTGACTTAGAATCGGCGAACGGGGACGGTCGGCGATGGTCTCGCCGTCGACCACCCACAGGCCGCGCCGGGTAGAGCCGACGATCCGCACACCGTGCGCATGCGCATACGTCAGGCATGGCCGTGATCGATCCGGACGCGGACCGAATCGAGCAAATCGGGTAGTCGTTGAAATGAGCGATGAACGTGCTTTGATGCTGCTGAGCCTGGTCAAGATCTGCGTCTGGCCAGATCATTATGTCCTGCGGGGGTCATGTGAGTAACAGCGGTGATGAGGAGATGGCGGCGATTTCACCTGAAGCAATCGGAAAAGGGGAACGGGTTCCGATCGGTTCGTTATTGCCGCCGTCTGAACTACTGCGGTCCGACGAAAGTGCCGAACACGTTCGTGCACTGGTCGAAACGGAGGAGGTCCTGCCGCCGATCGTCGTACACCGTGAGACACGGCGGGTCATCGATGGGATGCACAGACTGCGGGCAGCTCATTTCCGTGGCGACGAATGGATCGAGGCCGTTTTCGTCGATGGTTCCTCAGCCGATGTGTTTGTCCTCGCGGTTGAGTTGAACCGTGCGCACGGCCTGCCGTTGACGATGGCTGAGCGCAAATCTGCCGCCGCGCGGATCATGGATCTGCACCCGCACTGGTCCGACCGCAAGATCGCACGGACCACTGGATTGGCGGCCAGCACTGTCGCGTCTTTGAGATCGCCATCCATCGCCGGCACGCTCGAGCGTAGAATCGGGCAGGATGGCCGGACTCGACCCAAGGACGGCACGGAAGGACGCCGGCGTGCGAGTGATCTGCTGGCCCAGAACCCGAACGTGTCGGTTCGCGAACTGGCCAAAGCAGCGCGGATCTCGGTGGGCACCGCCAGCAAAGTGCGCGCCAGATTGCGGCGAGGCGAGCCGGCAATGACCGCCCTGCAGCAGGCAGCCATGAAACCACGCCCGGTCGCGGTGACGCAGCGCACCAGTCCGGACTACAGCCGCGTGCTGCAGAGCCTGCGCAACAACCCATCACTGCGGTTCACCGACGTCGGCCGACGCTTGCTCCGCTTGCTCGGCGGCGCCGCCCCGGGCAGCGTCGAGCAGATCGCCCAGATCGCGGACAGCGTGCCGGAACACTGTCGTGTCATGGTGATCGACATGGCCCGCGAGTGCGCCGCCGCATGGCAACATCTGGCCGACCAGCTCGCGGGCCGAGACACCGCCTGATGGAGAAACGCGGTCTGATCCGGTGGCTGCGGGACGTTCAACTGCTCGAACCATACGGTTGAACACCACCACACAATGAAGACGACGGAGAGACGGCTCGGTCCCCGAGACGCTCTCGTGAGGTACGTGAACGTGCCGTGGCGGTGGTGTTCGAGAAGGCAGATGAGTATTCTCCGCAACGCCCTTTTCGAGGTTGCGGCAGTCCGATACGCCTGCCTGCCGGACCGACATGATATCTATGGAGGCGCATGTAATGGCGACGAACCCGTTCGAGGACGAGAACGGCGTCTACCTGGTCCTGGTCAATGATGAGGGGCAGCATTCTCTGTGGCCTTCGTTCGCTGCTCTTCCCAAGGGGTGGACCGTCATTCTCGATGAGGCGTCGCGGCAAGAGTGCCTCGATTACGTCAATCAGCATTGGACAGACATGCGACCGTTGAGCCTGCAGCCGGCGATGGGTGACGAGTAGGCACCGCTCGTGCAAGAGTCGAACTGCGACCGCCGGTCGTGCTCGGCCGGGCCTCCGGACAGGGACGCGAAGCATTCGATGCATGCCTTCCCAGCGCTTGGAGTGTCGTCGAGATAGATATCGGTAAGCTATCTCGGAAGTCACCTGTTCGTGCAGCAATTCCTTTCGGCTGTCTGGGGATTATGTTCCGATGGCATGGAGGCTTGACGGTGGTACACCCATGCTGACATTCAACAGGGGGCGGTTTGTTCTCCAAGGGTCTGAACAAGGCTTCTGATCGGTCGGCGACAACCAGGACGGCATCGGCCACGCTGGCCGAACTGTGGGAGCGGACGGTACGCAGTCGGCCGAGCAGTCCGGCGATTGTCTCGGACAGCGAGATCCTGTCCTACGACGAGGTCAACGCCAGGGCGAACCAGCTGGCCCGACTGCTGCTCAGCGAGGGGGTGGGCCCGGGCCGTGTGGTGGCACTGGCGCTGCCCCGATCCAGTCGAATGGTGATCAGCGTGCTCGCCGTGGCCAAGGCCGGGGCGGCGTTCCTGCCGGTGGACGTCAACCACCCGCAGCAGCGGATTTCCTACGTGCTCGCTGATGCCGAGCCCGCATTGCTGTGCACCATCGGTACCGCTCTCCCGAAGCTGCCTGCTGACATCGGGGTGCCGCAGCTTGTGCTGGACTCGCAAAAGCAGACCGCCACGCTCGACGCACTGCCCGAGACCGACGTGACTGAGGACGAACGTGGTGGCCCACTCGCCGCGACAAACCTGGCGTACGTGATCTACACCTCGGGCTCGACTGGTCGACCGAAAGGTGTCGCTCTGACCGGTGCCGGGTTGCCCGCCTTGGCCGCGGCCAAGGTCGCCACGATGCAGGTCACCGAGGACAGCCGGGTGCTCCAGTTCGCCTCGCCGAGCTTTGACGCCTATTTGACCGAGCTGCTGGCCGCTTTCACCTCCGGTGCCACTTTGGTGGTACCGCGATCGGACACACTGGCCGGTGACCCGCTGGAAAAGGCCCTGCAGGAGGGCCAGGTCAGCCACGCGGTGCTGCCGCCTGCCGCAGTCGCGACCATGTCCCCGGACGCGGCGCCGGACCTACGCGTGCTGGTGGTGGCCGGCGAGGCGTGCCCGGCCGGACTGGTGGACCAGTGGGCACCAGGCCGCCTCTTGGTCAACGCCTACGGTCCGACCGAGTGCACCGTGTGCGCGACCATGACCGGCCCGCTGACCCCGACGGACGAGGTCACTATCGGCCGGCCGATTCCGGGCGTGTCCGTGCACATCCTCGACGCCGCACTACTACCGGTCGCGGTCGGAGAAATCGGCGAGTTGTACCTCAGCGGTGCCGGGCTCGCGCGAGGCTACCTCAACCGCCCTGATTTGACCGCGCAGGCGTTCGTGGCCAATCCCTTCGCCGCCGACGGCGAACGGATGTACCGCACCGGTGATCTGGCCTCCATGCGGGCCGACGGCGACATCCTGTTCCACGGCCGGAGGGACGACCAGGTCGAACTGCGCGGATTCCGCATCGAGCTCGGAGAGGTGGAGTCCGTGCTCAGCCAACATCCGGATGTGGGGCAGGCGGTGGCCGTGCTGCGGGCCGGGGAAGACGAGGGGCCGCAACTGCTGGCCTATGTGGTGCCGACGCACGGCACCACGCCCGCAGCGGACGAACTGCGTGAGCACGCCGGCCGCTTCCTGCCCGACTACATGGTGCCGTCGATCTACGCGACCGTCGACGCCATTCCTCTGACTCCCAGCGGAAAGACAGACCGAGCCACGCTGCCGCCGATCAAGACCACCCGGCCCGCCGGTCAGGAACCGCGCACTTCTGCCGAGAAGATCCTCTTCGATATCTTCCGGGACCTGTTCGGCTCCGGCGAAATCGACGTGCGCAGTAACTTCTTCGAACTGGGCGGGAACAGCATCCAGGCTGTCGACCTCATTCAGCGAGCGCAGGAAGCCGGCCTGGTGCTCTTGCCGAGGTCCGTGATCGACCATCCGACCATCGAGCAGTTGGCCGCGATAGCGACCCTCGAGGAGTGAGAGATGAGCACCCGTCCCACGGTGTCCCCCGACGAGCTCGAGGAGATCGACCTGGCCTCGCCCATTCTGCACGCCGAGTACGAGCTCGATGAGGTCTTCCGCCACCTGCGGGCCAATCGGCCGATGTACTGGCAGCAGCCACGGGGTGAGCAGCCCGGCTTCTGGGTGATCAGCCGGTATGACGACGTGAACGAGGTGTACAAGGACAAGGCGCACTTCACCACGGAGAACGGTAACGCGCTGGCCACCCTGCTCACCGGCGGTGACTCGGCCTCGGGTGCCATGCTCGCGGTCACCGACGGTGTGCGCCACCACCAGGTGCGCAACGTGTTGTCCAAGGGCTTTTCACCGCAGATGCTCGACCTGATCGCCAACTCGCTGCGGGAAACCGTTGACGGGCTGCTGCTGGCAGCGCTGGATCGAGGCGAATGCGATGCCGCGCGGGACCTCTCGGCGAAAGTGCCGCTGGGAGCCATCTGCGACCTGTTGGCAATTCCCCAGGCCGACCGGGAATACTTGCTCGGCTTGACCGCGCACGCGTGGAGCACGGACTACGCGGACGAACCTCCCGCGGAGAGTTGGGTCGCCAAGAACGAGATCCTCCTGTATTTCAGCAAACTGCTCAAGGAGCGTCGTGGTGGTGACCGGGACGACATGGTCAGCCTGTTGGCGAATTGCCGGATCGACGGCGATCCGCTCAATGCAGCCGAGCAGATATCCAACTGCTACGGGCTGATGATCGGCGGCGACGAGACCGGCAGACACGCCATCACCGGCACGGTCCTCGCGCTGATCGAGAATCCCGACCAGTGGCGAGCCCTGAAGAATGGCGATGTCGATCTGAAGACGGCGACCGAAGAGGCACTGCGGTGGACCGTGCCGTCGCTGCACGGTGGTCGGAAGGCAACCGGAGACGTTGTGATCAACGGCCAGCAGATCAGGGCCGGCGATGTGGTCAGCGTGTGGATCTCCTCAGCCAACCGGGACGAGACCGTCTTCGACGCGCCGGACGAGTTCAAGCTCGCCCGCACCCCGAACAAGCACTTCACCTTCGCCTACGGCTCGCACTACTGCCTCGGCCACTACCTCGGCCGGATGGAGGTCTACGCCGTGCTCGACGGGTTACGCCGGCTGGTGGGCGGCTTGGAGCAGATCGGCGAAGAGCGGTGGATCTACTCCAGCATCTTGCACGGCATGAGCTCACTGCCGATCGAGATCACGGCCTGAAGCCCCCGGGGGGACGTGCACCTGATGAGCACTGTCTACGCGGCCGACGCATTCGAGGAGGGGCGAGGCGCCGAGTTCTGCTCAGATCGCCCGGCAGCCTGCCCTTGCGTACATCGAGGGGAATCGGTCGGCGCGCCGACCGCGGAGCGCGACCCGACGACCGGGCCCGCCGCATCAGCGGTGGCTTGCGAGCCGGTCGCGATGGTCACCGGAGCCGGCCGGGGCATCGGCGCGGCCACGGCCGAGCGCCTTGCCTCGGAGGGCATGACGGTGATCGTCGTGGACCGCGTGGAACAGGACACCACAGCCACCGTCTCGGCCATCCGCGCGGCCGGCGGACGGGCCAGCGGGCTCGGCTGCGACGTCACCGTAGCTCACGCGGTGACGGCCACCGTCGCCTCGGCCGTCGAGGAGTTCGGTCACCTCGACGTGCTGGTGAACTGCGCCGGGGTCACCCAGGACCGGCTGCTGCTCACCATGAGCGACCAGGAGTGGGACAGGGTCCTGGACGTCAACCTCGGCGGCACCATGCGATGTTCGTTCGCGGTCGGCAGGCACATGCGCCGGCAGGGGCACGGCCGGATCATCAACTTCAGCTCTGTTGCCGCGCGCGGCAACGCCGGTCAGACCAACTATGCGACCGCGAAGGGCGCGATTGCCGGATTCACCCGCACGCTCGCGGCCGAATTCGGTCCTCACGGGGTGACGGTCAACTCGATCGCACCGGGCTTCGTGGCCACGCCGATGGTGGACGAGCTGACCGAACGGCTCGGTGTGGATCGGGACACCGTCCTGCTGGAGGCGGCGATGTCCTCGGCCGTGGGCCGGATCGGGACGCCTGAGGAAATCGCCGCGGTGGTGGCATTCGTCACCCGGCCGGAATCGGGCTACCTCACCGGAGAGACCATCCACGTCGAAGGCGGTCGGCGATGACAGGAGTCGCGGTCGTGGCCGGCGGCAGCGAGCACACGGGGCTCGCGGTCGCGCTCAGGCTGGCGGCGCGGGGCTTCGACGTCGCCCTGCTGGACACCGAGTTCACGGCGGCCGACAAAACCGTCAGGCGGATCGAGGAGTCCGGCAGGCGGTGCGTCACGGTGGAGGCCGAGTTGACCGACGCCAGGTCGGTCGGTGCCGCTTTCGGTCAGGTGCGCTCCACGCTGAGCAGCCCCGCCGTGCTGGTCACCTGCGTCGAACCGGGTCCGGTGCCGGACGGGTTGCCAGAGGACGAACTCGCGGACGAAGAGCGCTATGGCGTGGTACGACGGGCGCTGCGCTCGGCCTTTGTATGTTCCCAGGCCGGGGCCGGCCAACTCCTGCGCCACCGGCGGGGACGGATCATCATCGTCACCGAGCCGGTCGACGTGGGCGAAAACGCCTGGCGCACCTCCCAGCCGGTGCTGGCCGGGTTGATCGGCTTCACCCGGTCCGCGGCGCTGGAGCTGACGAGGTCCGGTATCACCGTGAACCTCATCGCGCCGGCCCACAGCGCGGTCGACAGCCGGGCCCCGGCGCACCAACCGGCGGTCAACGACAGCACGGGCTCCTACGCGGAGGGGGTCGCGCACGTGACGGAGTTCCTGGTCGACGAGCAGGCTGTCGGAATCACCGGACAGGAGATCTACCTCGCCGCTGCCCAAGCGGGAGTACCTCTACTTCGCGAAAGGTAGTCACTGGTGGCGAACAGGGACCACGGACCGGAGCACTACGTCACCCGCATCCTCGATGAGGCGGCCCGGAACGGCGCGCGACCGGTTGTCCGGTGGCGGGACACGGTCATCACCGGCACGGAGCTCCACCGATCGGTACGGCGGGTGGCGACGGCACTGCGCGAGGCAGGTGTGGCACGCGACCACGCGGTGGCCATCCTTACCCAGGTGAACAGCCCATGGATGCTGATCGTCCGCTATGCCGCACACCTGCTGGGCGCATCGGTCGTGTACATAACCGGCGCCAACCACGGCACCGTGACCCACGACCTGCCGGTCACCACCCGGGTCCGAATGATGCGTGAAGCAGGCGCATCTGTACTGGTTTTCGACGAGCGTAACGCTCAGCTCGCCGAGACCATCCGCGAGACGGTTCCGGACAAGCTCGTGCTGTGCGGCCTCGGTCATCCGGCGTCCGGCACGGTGACCGCCGACGGCCGGCCGGTCGAGGACGTGGCGGTGGAATTCCCGGCCGAAACACCCGAGCTGGCAATGGTGCTCTACACCAGCGGCACCACCGGCCAGCCCAAGGGCGTGTGCAAACCGTTCGGGTCGTGGAACGCGACCGTGGTCGGCCTGGCCGGGCAGCCCCGGCCGCGGCAGACCTATCTGGCGATGACCGCCGTGAGCCACACAGTAGGTATGGTCGTCGACATAGCGCTGGCCGCCGGCGGCGGCGTGCTGCTGCGTGAGAGGTTCGACCCCGCCGACTTCCTGCGAGATGTCGTGACGCACAAGGTCACCGACACATTCATGGGTGTGCCGCAGTTGTACGCGATCCTCAACCATCCCGATGTTCGCACCACGGACCTGTCTTCGCTGCAACACCTGGTGTATGTCGGCTGTCCCGCATCGCCGGAACGCCTGCGGGAGGCGGCCACTGTGTTTCCCGGTGTGCTGTGCCAGTCCTACGGTTCCACCGAGACCGGCCGGATCGCGATGCTCCGTGAGGACGACCACGACCATCCTGAACTGCTGGCCACCGTGGGCCGGCCGATGCCGGGGATCACCATCGCGATCCGCGACCCGGAAACAGGACGAGACCTGCCGGTCAACCAGATCGGCGAGGTGGTGGTGCGCAGCCCGAACAATATGGCCGGCTACATCGGCGATCCCGAGGGCACCGCGCGGGTGGTCCGGGACGGCTGGGTGCATACCGGAGACATGGGCTCCGTCGACGAACGCGGGTACGTGCGGCTGTTCGGCCGGATGCACGAGATGGTCAAAGTGCAGGACACGCGAGTCAGTCCGACCGAGGTGGAGAAGGTGCTCGTCGGCTGTCCCGGCGTGGTGGATGCGTGCGTGTACGGCCACCGCGGGCCGGACCTGATCGAGGAGCTGCACGCCGCTGTCGTGCTCAGTAACGAGGACGGCCCGAGTTTCGCCGCTCTGCGCGACCACGTCGCGCAGGCCATGACCCCGACGCACGCTCCGGTCCGGTTCGTGCGCTGGCGGCAGTTCCCGATCAACAACACCGGGAAGACGGATCGGCTGCGGATCCGCGAGGTCAGCGCCGAGGCTCGCGGTGAGGGCCCGGACGTGCTGGTGGACAGGTGAGGTGAGTCATTCGATGAGAGTGCTGTTCACGAGCCTGCCCGGTATCGGCCACCTGTTTCCCATGGTGCCGCTCGCCTGGGCGCTACAGGCGGCCGGGCACACCGTGCTGGTCGCCACCGACCGTGAGTTTCTCCCAGTGGTGACCGGAGCCGGACTGCCTGCCGCGGCCGTACGGGACCCTGTTGACCCGGTCGAGCTGTTCAAACCGGTCGGCCTCTCCGGCCTCTCCGGCCTGTCCGGCCTCTCCGGCGGTCCGGTGAGCCCGGCTGAGAGGACCGGCCACCGGTGCGCCCAGATCGGTGTCCGAGCGCTGCCCGCCGTCCGTGCACTCGTCGACGCGTGGCACCCGGACCTGGTGGTTGCCGAACCCATGGAGCTGGCCGGGCCGGCCGCGGCGACGATCGCCGGCGTGCCCTGGGTGCGGCATTCCTACGGCCTGATCCCGCCGGAGCGACTGCTGGGCGCCGCGGGCGCGGCCCTGGACGCAGAACTGGCGGTACTCGGGCTGCCCCCGTTGGCAGAGCCGGCCAGGACGATCGACGTGTGCCCCGACAGTCTCCAGCCTTCGGCTGCGGTGGCGACCACGCCCATGGGGTACGTGCCCTACAACGGCCCCGCCGTCGTGCCCGACTGGCTACTGGCCGGGCCGCCGCCACGGCCCCGGGTATGCCTGACCCTGGGCACGTCCCTGCCCCGGCGCGATCCGCGGGTCGCACCGCTGTGGCGGCTGCTGCTGGACGAACTGGTGGCGCTGGGCCAGGAGGTGGTCATCGCCATCGACGACAGCCACCGGTCGCTGTTGGGTCACTTGCCGGGCGGCGTGCGGGCCGCGAGGATCCCACTGTGCGACTTGCTGCCGACCTGCACCGCGATCGTGCACCACGGTGGCTCCGGGAGCACCATGGCGGCGGCGGCGTTCGGCGTGCCGCAACTGGTCGTCCCGCACTTCGCCGACCACTTCGCCAATGCGGAGCGGATCACCGCGGTCGGCGCGGGCACGAGCCTGCCGCACGACACCGATGACCTGGCGCGGATCACAGCAGCCTGCGCGCTGCTCACCGAAGACGGCCCGCACCGGGCGATCTCAGCGCAACTCGCCGAAGAGAACGCGAGCCGACCGAAACCGACAGAGGTGGCCCAGGACCTGATGGCCCTGGTCCGCGAGCACACCCCGAATGTCCTGCGACCGCAGCACGCGTCGCAGAGTTGACTCTTCTCCTCGGCATCACAAGCGACGGGAACTACGCGACATGGTCACTGGACACACCGAGCCCGAGCACGTCCTTACTCGCCTGGAAACGCTGCTGAACAACGTCTGGGATCAGCGGCCGGCGGGTGTGGCGGTGTCTGCCACCGCCCCGCTGGCGAGCCTCGGGGTGGACTCGCTCACGCTTGCGCTGCTGCTCGAGAACGTGGGCAGGGAATTCCACATCGACTGGACGGCCGGCACCCGTCTGGGCGGAGCCATCTCGCTACGTTCCATCGCGGATCTTGTCCTGCGACGGGACGGCGGCGCCGCCGCTGCCGAGGCATAGGGCGCGGCACATGCGGACAGCGGGTACGTACATGGCCGGGATCGGAGTCTTCCGGCCCAAGACGGAAAGCGTCGATGCCGCAGTCCGGCAGGGGCTCGTCTCGAAGGAGTCCGCTGACGCCTCCGGGATCACTGGCGTGTCCGTCGCCGGTGACGTCTCTCCTGCCGAAATCGCGTTGATCGCCGCGCACCAGGCCCTCAACAGCAGTGGACTGAGCGCCGATGACATCGGACTGCTGCTCCACACCGGGGTTTGGCACCAGGGACCCGACGGATGGGGACCGCAGTACTATCTCCAGCGGCACCTGCTCGGTGACGATCTGCTCGCTGTGGAACTCAGGCATGGCTGCAACGGGACTTTCAGCGCGCTGGAGTTGGCCGTCCCCTACGTGAAATGCGCAGCTCATGCCGCCGGGGTGCTGATCACCGCCAGTGACAACTTCGGCACCCCGCTGATCGACCGATGGAACCCCGGCGAAGGGCTGGCCTACCTGGGTGACGGCGCGGGCGCGGTGGTGCTGGGTTCTTCCCCGGGGTTCGCGGAGCTGTTGTCCATATGCACCACCACCTTTTCCGGGATGGAGGAGGTCCACCGGGCAGGCGAGCCGCTCTTCCCGCCCGGCGCCACCACCGGTACCTTCCTGGACTACGGTGCCAGAGCCGCACGATTCCAGCAGAGGGCGACCGATGACGGCACTTGGGTACAGTTCCTCCTAGGCCACCAGAAGCACAGTGTGGAGTGCGTGGGCCAGGCGCTCCACGAGGCCGGTGTTGACGCCCGCGACATCAAGACCGTCGTGATCCACAGCATGCCGCGTCAGGCGGCCGCCTCCTACTTGAAGATCCTCGGTTTCTCGCTGGAACGCTCGACCTGGGAGTTCAGCCGCACAACCGGCCACCTCGGGGCCGGCGACCATCTCGCCGCCCTGCACCACCTGTTGTCGACGGGCGAGGTCGGCCCCGGCGACAACCTGCTGCTGTGCGGTTCCTCGCCTGGTGTCACGTACAAGGCGGCCGTCATCCGAATCCTCGACACCGCCGCCTTTCGGAACCAGGAGGCTCGGCCCGATGGACTTTGACCTCAGCCCACAGCAGCAACAGCGCGTCGACCACATTCGCGCAGGCGCCGGCAAGCTGCCGGCCACGGAACCCGACGGCACCGCCGGCAGGGACAGTTGGCTGGCCGCGGCCGAACTCGGCATGACCGGCCTGTGCCTGCCCACGGAACACGGCGGCGGCGGGCTCGGTGCTCTGGACACGGCGCTGTGCCTCGAAGCGTTCTGCGCCGGTGGCGCGGACACCGGCCTCGCCTTCGGGATCGCGGCACACCTGCTTGCCTGCGGTACCGTCCTGGCCGATCACGCGGGCGAACCGGTGCGGGCCGAGCTGCTGCAGGGAATGGCCTCGGGAACCGTGATCGCGGCGAACGCGATGACGGAGGACGATGCGGGATCGGACCTGAGCAGACTCACCACGACAGCCGTGGCGGACAGTGACAGCTACGTCCTGAACGGAAAGAAGTCCTTCGTCAGCAACGCCCCGCTGGCCGACGTCTTCATCACCTACGCGGCCACCGCACCGAGCGCCGGTTACCTGGGGATGTCGGCGTTCGCGGTGCCGCGAACCCTGCTCGGCCTGCGGGTCGATTCCCTGCTGGCCAAGATGGGGTTGAACGGCTGTGCCGCCGCTCAGGTCGAGTTCACTGACTGCAGGGTTCCCGGCCGCTGTCTGCTGGGCTCCGAGAACCAGGGGAACAGCGTCTTCCAACGCTCCATGACCTGGGAACGCGCCTGTCTGCCCGCGATCTACCTGGGTGCGATGGAGGTCCAACTGGCCCAGTGCGTGGACCATGCCAAGAGCCGCAAGCAGTTCGGCCGCAGCATCGGGAACTTCCAGGCGATCTCCCACCGGCTCGCCACCATGAAACTGAGGCTGGAGACCAGCCGCCTGCTTCTGTACCGCGCGTGCTGGTACCTCGACCAAGGCCGGCCGGCCGTGGAGGCGGCCGCATTGGCCAAGACGGCAGTCGCCGAGGCCGCCGTGGCCAACGCGCTGGACGCGGTACAGGTGTTCGGCGCGCGAGGGTATCTGGCAGCAGACGGAATCGGCCAGCAGCTGCAGAACGCCGTACCGCTGAACATCTTCTCGGGGACGACGGAGATTCAACGGGAGGTTGTCGCAAAGAGCATGGGGTTATGAGCGGTCGGTCGAAAACAGGTTCAGCAAATGACCCCTGACGGCAGAACCAGAGCCTTTCGTGCCGTCAGACGTTCCACATGACCAACCAACCTTTCCTACTGCACCCAGGAGCCGAAGCATGAGTGATCGGCGCGGCCTCCACGACCTGCTGTCCGCCTCCGCAGCTCGCACACCCGACGCTCCCGCGGTCGTCGGGCCCGCCGGTTCGACGAGCTACGGGGAACTCGACGAACGAGCCGATTCCCTGGCCGGCAGGCTGGCCGGCCAGGGAATCGGAAAGGGGGATCGAGTCCTGATCTGGTCCCCCAAGTCCGCCGACGCGATCGCCGCCATGCAGGCGGTCCTGCGCCTCGGCGCGATCTACATCCCGGTCGATCCCCTCACTCCCCCCGAGCGGTTCGTGGCGATCGCGCGCGAGTCCGGGGCGCTCGCCCTGTGCGCTCCGCAGGACCTGTCCGCACGGGTGCCGAGCCCGCTGCGCGACTGCCTCGCGTGCGTCGACCTCGACGCCGCGCCGGCGTCCGACGCTCTCCCGCGTACACCGGTGAACACGCGCGTCGAACCGGACGATCTCGCCTACATCCTCTACACCTCGGGTTCGACCGGGACGCCGAAGGGTGTCTGCATCAGCCACCGCAGCGCCCTGGCCTTCATCGATTGGGCCGTTGCGGAACTCGCCCCCGGCCCGTGGGACCGCTTTGCCAACCATTCGGGGCTCTCGTTCGACCTGTCCGTACTCGACCTCTATGCCGCCTTCACCGTGGGGGCGGCCGTGTGTCTGATAGACGCCGAATTCGCGTACGCCCCGGAACGGCTGGTCGAGTTCCTGCACCGTGAGCGGATCAGTGTGTGGTACTCCGTGCCTTCCGCTCTGATTCTCATGCTGCGTGACGGCGGTCTGCTCGATCGGCCCGCGCCCGAGACGCTCCGCGCGCTGCTGTTCGCCGGCGAGCCGTTTCCGATCGGCCATCTGCGAGCCCTCGCCGCCTGGTCCGACGCCCGGCTGCTCAATCTGTACGGACCCACCGAGACCAACGTGTGCACCTATCACGAGGTCCGCCCCGCGGACCTTGCCCGCGACCTGCCGGTCCCGATCGGCAGGCCGTGCAGCGGCGACCGGGTCTGGGCTCGCCGCGCCGACGGTTCGGAAGCGGAACCCGGTGAGGAGGGCGAGCTGGTCGTCAGCGGGCCGACAGTTTTTGCTGGTTACTGGGGCCGGCAGCCGCAGGAGGGCCCTTACGCGACCGGCGATCGAGTCAAGGTCCGGCCAGATGGTTCGTTCGATTACCTCGGGCGCCGCGACGGCATGGTGAAGATCCGCGGACACCGGATCGAACTCGGAGACGTCGTCGCGGCGCTGTACTCCCATCCGGGGGTCGCCGAGGCCGCTGTCGTCGCGGTGGGCGAGGGGTTGGACCGGGTTCTGTCCGCGTTCGTGGTCCGAAGCCAGGGAAGCAGTTTCGGGAACGTCGCGCTGCGTCGACACCTGGCCGACAGACTCGCACCGCACATGATTCCCGGTGACATCCGCTTCGTGGACCGGCTGCCCCACAACGATCGAGGGAAGCTCGACCTCGCGGCTCTGCAGAAACCACTCCACGGCGCACAGAAAGTTCAAGGGTGAGAAATGACGACCCAGACCCGAGAAGACATTTCGTCCGAGCTGCTCACCTACATCCGTGAGAGCTTCCTGGCCGGGGATCCGGAGGGCGAGCTCGACGCGGATACCCCGTTGCTCGAGCTCGGGATACTCAACTCCCTGAACACCGCCATTCTGGTCGCACACCTCGGGGAGGAGTATGGCGTCCACGTGCCGTTGATCGACGTCACCGCCACCACCTTCAAGTCCGTGCGCACCCTGAGTGAGCTGGTGCACGAGAGTCTGTCGCAGAAGTGAAGACCGTCGTTCCCGCCAACAAGTAGTCTGGATGTCCAATTGAAATTAAACGCGGACATGTTCCTGCTACATGCGCCCAGCGTGTACGACTTCCGGGACCGTGACGACATCCTGTTCGCCTACCTGAGTGACAGCGACAGTGTCAACGTCACGTCCGTGTACGAGATGTACCCCATCGGCTGGTTCTCGATCAAGCAACAGCTGGCCGACCACGACTTCGACTGCCAGATCGTCAACATCGCCTCCCTGATGTTGACGCACCCGAATCTCGACGTCGAGCGACTGATCGGGCGGTTGGAAGCGCCGGTCTTCGGCTTCGACCTGCACTGGATGACCCAGTGCAACGGTGCAATCGAGCTGGCCAAGGCGGTGAAGCGGATTCATCCGGAGTCGCTGATCGTCTTCGGTGGCATCTCGGCCACCTACTTTGCCCGGGAACTCATCCGGTACCCGCAAGTGGACGTCGTTGTGCAGGGCTACGACACACTCGCCCCCATCACCCAGCTGGTCGAGGCCGTGGTCCGGGGTGGCCGGGACTTCAGCTCGATACCCAACCTCCTCTACAAGGGTGATGATCGGGTCGAGACCACAGGATTCAGTCACAAACCCACCACGGACTACAACAACGTCAGGAATGACTGGTCCTACTACCGGAACACGCCGGTGACGCCGCTTTCGAGCAAGCTGATCATGACGCTGCCGAACACCGGGTGCGCCCACGACTGCGGCTGGTGCGGTGGCTCTCGCTTCGCCTATCGCAACATCATGGAGGTGGACAGGACCCTCGTGCGAAAGGACAACGACCTGATCGTCGAGGAGCTCAAGACGATGGGGGAGGCGGCCAGACACACCTCCATCTACGCCCTCCAGTGCTACTCGGAAGGCAGGACGAGGATGCACGCATACCTCGATGCCGTGCGCGACCTCGGGTACCGGAGTGTCTTCTTCGAGCAGTTCAACCTGACGCCGGACGACACGCTGAAGAAGATGGGCACTTCCACGGATTCGTACATCATGCTCTCCCCCGAGTCGCACGACCCGAAGATCAGCAAGGCCGCCGGCCGCGGCACATACACGATGGCCGAGATGGAGGAATGGATTCCACGCGCGTTGGACGCCGGGGTCAAGGGCGTGATGATTTGGTTTTTCATCGGCATGCCATATCAAGACAGCCAGTCCGTACGCGACACGGTTGCCTACTCGGAGCGCCTGATCAGCAAGTTCGCGGGGTCGTCGGTCCTTCCGCTCATCTGTCCCATGGTGCCCTTCCTGGACCCTGGCTGCCGATTCTTCGAGGAGCCCGCCAAGTACGGCTATCGAATTCACCACCGTACGCTGGAGCAACATCGGCAGGCCATGGTCGAACCGCTCTGGTACCGTCGGCTGAATTACGAGACCCAGTGGCTGAGCCGACGCGACATTCAGGATGTCTCCTACGAGGCGATCGAGCGGCTGGTGAGCATCAAGGGTGAGCACGGTGTCTTGTCCAGCGTGTTCTGCGAAGCGGTGCTGAAGACGATTGAACAGACCAAGCGGCTCCTCGCGGAGATGGATCACGCTCTGTCCCTGGACGGCCGGCTCCCCGCGACCCTGCGGGACGAAATGCGCGCTTACAACCGCAAGATCCTCGCTTATTCCAGCGACCAGATCCTGCCGATACCCCGCCCCTTCGGCGGCCGCTGGTTCGACGACGTCACGGTGCCGCAGGAGTTGATCCGCGAGCTCTCGACGACCCCGTGACCCCACGGAGACGGCACACTTCTCAACAGCAGGAAGGACCGACTGACCATGGCGAACCACGGACCGGTGGTGTATAGCCTGAAAGTGCCTGGCGCGCGCTTGCACTACGAGATCCAAGGAGCAGGTCCCCTGCTCGTCGTGGTCGGTCTGCCCATGGGCTGCAAAGGGTTCGCGCCGATCTCGCGGCCGCTGGCCGAGCACTTCACGGTCGTGACCTTCGACCCCCGTGGGGTCCACAGCAGCCCTGCGGATGACCCGAACCAGGACGCCGTCCCCGAGTTGATGGCCGACGACGTGCACCGGCTCATTTCGGCGCTCGACGCCGGGCCGGCGTACTTGTTCGCCAGCAGCGGAGGCGGTGTGACCGCGCTCGCGCTGGCTGCCCAGCACCCTGACCAGGTCAGGATGCTGGTCGCCCACGAGCCCCCGCTGCTGGAGCTGTTGACCGACCGCGCAGAGGTGCGCGCCGCCATCGACGAGATATGCGACATGTACCGTGAGGACCGCCCCGCGGCGTTGCAGAAGTACCTCGCCCTGGCCGACATCCGCCTGCACCGGCCGACCCCGGAGCCGCCCGGACCGAATTCGTTCACCGCCCCGTGGGACGTGTGGACCATCCTCGACCGGCTCTTCCATTTCACCCTTCGCCCGACCACCCGCTACCGGCCTGACATCGACGCGCTGCGATCCATTGCCGACCGAATCGTCATCGCCGGCGGATCCAAGGCCCAGGGGGCGCTCTTCCACCGCACCGCGGTCGCACTCGCCGATCAACTCGGCACCGAAATCGTCGACTTTCCCGGCGACCACACCGGCTTCCTGACCGATTCGGAGCCCTTCGCCCAGTTGCTGTTCGAGGTGTTCACGAAAGCGCGCTCGCACAACGGTTCTTAGAATCCGGGACCGACCGGCATCAGAGCACCGAAGTGGCATGTAGGCTCAGTGCATCGAGCCGCTAACCCCGCCAATCGTTGAGATCAGTTCACTGACGCAGCATTAGGGGGATCGAGATGAAGATCGAACCGATTACGGGATCCCAGGCCGAAGCCTTTCACCGGATGGGCTCCCGGGCGTTCGAAAGGTACAACGAGTTCGTGGATCTGCTGGTCGGCGCCGGCATCGCCGACGGCCAGACCGTGGTGGATCTGTGTTGCGGTTCCGGGGAGTTGGAGATCATCCTCACCTCCCGGTTCCCATCGCTGAACCTGGTCGGTGTCGACCTCTCGGAGGACATGGTCCGCATCGCCCGGGAGTATGCCGCCGAGCAGGGCAAGGAGCTGGAATTCCGTCACGGGGACGCGCAGTCCCCGGATGGCATGGAAGATCTGCTCGGGAAGGCGGATCTGGTGGTCTCGAGGCACGCGTTCCACCGGCTCACCCGGCTCCCGGCGGGGTTCGACACCATGTTGCGCCTGGTCAAGCCAGGGGGAGCCATCCTCAACGTCTCCTTCCTGCATGTCAGCGACTTCGACGAGCCCGGGTTCCTAACGTGGGTTCAGTTTCTGAAGGAGCGGCCCTGGGCCCCGGAGATGCAGGCCGCCTGGGCGCTGGCTCACTATTACGCGCCCCGGCTCCAGGACTACCGGGACGCCCTGGCTCAGGCGGCCGGTCAGACGCCGGTGTCCGAGCAGAGAATCTGGGTCGATGACCGGGGCTACGGCGTTCCCACGGTCAAGTGCTTTGCCCGTCGGGCCGCCGCCTGAGTGGCGGTTCGGTCCTGCTGCTCAGCACTGGATCGCCCGCCACGACATCGAAGGTGCCACCGGACTGCCGGGGCCGGCCGCACCGCGGCCGGCCCCGGCAGTGCAGTCCCGCCGCACCAACGCATTCGAGGAGATCGGCGTCCGGGAAGAACTCGAAGACGGCGGATACATAAAGAATTATGGCATCGAGTCGTCAGCTGCGGATTCAACGAACTCACGGCGTGAGCACGGTGGGTGGAAAATACTGAGCCGAGGCACCTGGACCCGGCTGGTGGTGGCACCTATCGTAGGCAGCGTGGCACACATACTCCAATCTCAGCCCGAAGAAACCCCCCAAGGCGCAGGCAGCCACTCATCGCTGTATCTGGACCTCATGATCAAGGTGTTAGCCGGGACGGTGTACGAGGATCCCGCGCACCGGGAAAACTTCTCCCATCGCGATTCAACGTACCGGGAAGAGGTTCGCAACGAGGGACGCGACTGGCCGGCGAACGCGCACACGATGATCGGAATCAAACGCCTCGAAAACATTCGGCAGTGTGTCGAGGATGTTCTCGACAACGACGTCCCCGGTGACCTCGTGGAAACCGGGGTGTGGCGTGGGGGAGCGTGCATCTTCATGCGGGGAATACTGCGCGCCCACGACGTGCGCGACCGGACCGTGTGGGTCGCTGACTCCTTCCAGGGCATTCCTGACGTCGGTGAGGACGGCCATGCCGGCGACCGGAAGATGGCGCTGCATCGGCGAAATTCGGTGCTCGCGGTGTCCGAGGACGAGGTTCGGCGCAACTTCCGCAACTACGATCTGCTCGACGATCAGGTCCGGTTCCTCCCCGGCTGGTTCAAGGACACGCTGCCCACCGCGCCGATCGACGCGCTCGCCGTATTGCGGATGGACGGGGACCTGTATGAATCCACCTGGGACACCCTGACCAACCTCTACCCGAAGGTGTCCGTCGGTGGCTACGTCATCGTGGACGACTACCTGATGTGCCCGCCGTGCAAAGTCGCGGTGGACGAATACCGAGCGCGGTTCGACATCACCGACGAACTGATCAGGATCGACCGCGACGGTGTCTACTGGCAGCGCACCAAGTAGTTCCACGGCGACTCGACGCCTCGGGTATGTGGACCACCCGGGCGGAGGGCGCAAGAACACCAATCGCGGACCCGGATCAGAATGCGGTGACCCGTAATGTGTACTCACTCAGAACATCGGTCCGTGCAGGGCTCTTCAGCCACGGGGGTATTGCATCGAGTCCCTAACTCTCTCAGCTTCTACTATCAGCATCTGCTCGTGGCCAGTGAGCGGATCGATGCCACTTGGGCCAGTACCGGTTCCTGGTTCGAACCGAGCTGGCAACTTCCCAAACTCGGCCCCGAGCTGGACGAGTTCTTCTCGGTCAGCGCGATCTCCGCCAGCGAACTCGGCGAATACCAGGGGCGTCGGCTTCACTTCCTCGACTTGACCGAGAACCCGGGCACACACACGACGAAGACGTTCGGCTCCTCGGTGATCGTGGCCCGCGCGGTGCGGCATACCGAGCTGACCGGCGAGCCGGTACTGCTGGTGACCCCGTCGGCGGCCAACAAGGCGGTGGCGCTGCGTAACGCGGTGCTACGCGCCTACCGGGTCGGCCTGTCGGACCCGGGCAGGCTGCGCGTGGTCACCGTGGTGCCGGACAGTTCACTGCCCAAACTGTGGGCCTCCGACCTCGATGCCGATCCGGCGCTGCACGCGGCCAACCCGATGGGCGTCTACTCCGGCCCCGAACGTGAACACGTCAAGAAGATCACGACGGCCGCCGTCGATGATCTGGTCGCCAGCGATCCTGTCCTGCGTGGATTTCGAGTCTGGTACACGCTGAACCCGAAGAACTACATGGTGGCCGACTTCATTCGGACACTGTTCGAGTACGAGTACTTCCCGCCTGTCGGCGAGCGGTGGCACACCCACGCCGTCTCCAGCGCCTACGGTTTCCTCGGACACGACCTGGGCCGGCAGATGGCGGCCGAGGACGGTGTCCGGTTCGACGTGCCGCAGCGCTACTTGCTGGTGCAGCATCTGGAGACGCCGGATCTTGTCAGCGCCGTCACCGGCATCGACGTCGAGACCGTGGTCCGGGATCTTTACCGGGCCACCGGAGACGGCTTGCTGACCAGGCCCGCGGACGCCGATCCCCGGTTGCCCGAGTACTGCTATTCAACCGGCGAGCGCCTGGAACGGACCTTCTACACGCGCAACCCGCCGACGACGACAGCGGTCCGGCAACTGGTGGCCGACCACGGTGGCGATGGGATCGTGGTTTCCCTGCCGGAGTGCGTCAACCGCTATGCCTTCGTCCGAGATCTGTTGCGCGGCGCCGACTTCCACCGGCTGCCGGAGGACCCCCGCCAGCTGCGGGAGTGGGCCATGGTGATGTCCGCCGTCGGCTGCCTCAACGCGATCGACCGTGACCTGATCCCCGCCGGTGCCGACGTGGTCATCCATGGCTCGGGCGCGTATTCCGAAGGTGAGTTCAACCAGATCGACCGGAGTCGGCTGATCGAGGTGAACACCCCGGACGAGGTACGCGCGCTCATCAGCGGTGCGATCCAGGCGGACGGCGAGGGCGGTTGATGGGTACATCGGTGGTCAAGCCCGTTGATGACGTGGCCGGTCGGCTCGCGCGGATCCTGACGACCGGTCGGTCCGGTCCGTTCCTGGGCACCCCGTGCGGCGTGCTCGCCCAGCTGTACCGCGAGCTCGACGCCGCGCGCGGGATGCGGACCATCGCGCGGGAGGACTCCGCGGTCGGGGTCGCGGCCGGCGCGGCACTGGCCGGCCGGCAGCCGGTGGTCTTGATGCAGAACTCCGGGTTCGGCCAGTCGGTCAACGCATTCGCGTCGTTGATCATGCCCTGCCGGCTCGACGTGGTCACGGTCATCAGCGTCCGGGGCATGGCCCCGGACAACACTGAGGAGAACAGCGCTATGGGCACGCTCACTCCGACGATCCTGGCCGGTCTGGATGCGGACGTCCGCTGGCTCGCCGAGGGCGCCGACCTGACCGAGGCCACAGCCGACTGGCTCGCCGCCAAGGTGGACCAACCGCGGTTCCTGCTCATCGCCCCCGGTCTTTTCGGTTGGCGCGCGTGACGATCCGCATGACGACGCACTCGCCGCAGACCAAGGTGGCAGCCATCGCCGAGATCATCGGCGCGTCCGGGAACACGCCGATCGTGTTCACCACCGGCTATGCCTGCCGTATCGCCAACGGCATCCAGGACAAGCCCGGCCACTTCTACATGGTCGGCTCCATGGGGCTGGCCGGCTGTGTCGCGGTGGGCGTCGCGGCCGGGCTGTCCCAGCCGGTGATCGTCGTCGACGGGGACGGCGCGTTGGCGATGAATCCCGGCGCGCTGTTGCTGGCCGCCGAGTTCAACGCGTTGCCGCTGATCCACATCGTGTTGGATGACCGCGCGTACAGTTCCACAGGCGCCCAGCCCACCCCAGCGGTCGGGGACATCGAGTCCTGGGCGGCCTCGCTCGGCTATCTGGTGTTGTCCCCACCACCGGCCGACGGCGTCGGCTCCGTGGTGGCCGGCCTCCTCGCCGGCGAGCTCACCCGACCGCATCTGTTGCGCCTCCCGGTCGCGCCGGACGGCCAGAACGTCCCCGGCCGGATCGAGGGCCGCCTGGCCGGATACGCGGCTCGGTTCCGCACGCACTGCCGAGGCTTGCGGGCCAGGTCCGAACTGCCCGTCGTGTGAACGGCAGGCGGCCGTCGAGAACTGGAAGCGAGAACTGGAAGGTCGATGCAACCTGTTGAGAGCGGACGCGGACGAGCGGTCGGTACCTGCGGCGAGCTCGTTCAAGGCACGGTTGACGGCCGCGAGTTGATGGTGACCTTTCCCGTCGACTGGTACAGCGACGTGGTCGTGCGTGGCTCCTACTTGCCCGGCGTCCGGGTGTGGCCACGGTCGAAGGTCAAGGTCCGCCGGATGTGCGATTTGCTGCTCGACCGGCTGGTCGGGGCCAGTTCCGCCGATGTCGGGCTGGACGTGCTGGTCAGCTCGATGATCCCGGAGGGCCGCGGCCACGCGAGCAGCTCCGCGGATCTGACGGCGCTGTGCCGGGCGATGGCGCGGTGGCTCGGCGTGCCGCTCGCTGACGACGACATCATGCGGCTGTGCTGCGAACTGGAGCCGTCCGATGCGGTGTGCCGTCCGGTCCCCACACTGTTCGACTTCATCCGCGGCGAGGTGCTGTTGCGCTACGACGACCCGCCGCCGATGGCTGCGTTGGTGCTGGACGAGGGCGGGACGGTGGACACCGTGACCATGCGGCGGCTGCCCTGTACCGAGGCCGAGAGCGAGCGGTTGGCCTTGGCGTTCGACTTGGTGGACCGGGGCTTCCGGCTGGGTGATCTCGCGTTGATCGGCCGGGCCGCGATGATCAGCGCCGAGGTCAACCAGCGGCGGGTGTACAAGCGGAACTTCGAGATTGCCAGAGAAGTGGCTGAGGCCTGTGGCAGTTACGGAGTCTCGGTCGCACACAGCGGGACCACTCTGGCACTGCTGTTCGACCAGCATGAGGTGGAGGGGATCCGCGCGGCCAACGCGGCGCTGAGAACAGTCGCCGCCGACTGCGAACTGTTCCTGCTCAACTCGGTGGTCCCGACGCTGCGGACGGCACCCGACTTGACTGAACTGCACACTCGCTGACGGCGAACGAGTGAGTCGATTCCCTTTTGGCCGGTGCATTCCCCGGGGGTGTCAGTGGGTGCAATCAGGTTCGCCCTGCCGAAGCAGGGCCGGCCGATCAGCATTGCCGGGTACCGGACGGCCGCCCGGCGGGTCCTTCCCGACCTGGTGTGGGCGTACGTGGAGAACGGCGCAGACGATTCCGTCACGTTGGCGGCCAACCGGTCCGCGTTCGCCCGCTGGTCCCTGCGCCAACGAGTACTGCGGAGTTCCGCCGGGCGGAAAATGGCTGCCCGGTTCGGAAACACCGAGCTGGCGATCCCGGTCATGATTGCGCCGACCGGGATCAACGGACTGGTGCACTGGCGCGGCGAGTTGGCCACCGCATGCGGTGCGGCCGCGGCCGGTACCAGGATCGTTTTGAGCACGGCAGCGTCCTATTCTGTCGAAGAGGTCGCCGAGGCGAGTCCGGTCGGACACTGGCTACAGGTCTATCCGTGGCGCGATCGAGAACTCATGGACTGGCTGCTCGAGCGCGGCCGACGAGCCGATTGCCCGACGCTGGTGGTCACGGTCGACACACCGGTGTTCGGAAATCGCGAACCGGAACGGCTGCAGGGCATGAGCATCCCGCCCGTGCTGACCCCCAGGCACGCGTTGGACGCCGCGCTGCACCCTCGGTGGGCGTACAAAGTCCTGCGCCACCAACGGGTGTACATGGGCAACCTGGTCGGGATGAGCGGAGTGGGGGCCGGTGCGCTCGCGGCGAAGGTGCGCCGGGAACGGATGATGGCCGGCGAACTCGACTGGGACGACTTCGCCAGGGTCCGCGCGCAGTGGCAGGGACTCTGTTACGTCAAGGGAATCCTGGACGCAGATGACGCAGAGCGCGCTGTCTCGCTCGGTGCGGACGGGGTCATCGTGTCCAATCACGGCGGCCGGCAGCTGGACGGCGCCCCGGCCACACTGGACGCGCTGCCCGTGATCGCCGACCGGCTGGCCCACCGCGCTACGGTGCTCGTCGACGGCGGGATCCGCAGAGGCACCGACGTGGTGAAGGCTCTGTGCCTCGGTGCGGATGGCTGCCTGATCGGTCGCCCGGCGCTCTACGGACTTGCCGTGGGTGGCGAGTCCGGGGTCGAACACGTGCTCAACATCCTGCGCGAGGAAATCGACCGCACCCTGGCGCTCATGGGCTGCTCGGACGTCGCCGATCTCGGCCGGGACTGGCTCATCCCCCGGTAGCACCGTCGGTGCCACCGGGGATGGTGTGATCGCGCCGGCCCACCGAACGGTGCCGGACTTGGGTTCAGTCGGGCCGGTCGCCAACGGTGGCTGGGGCGCCGGGCTGCTTGGACGGTCGCCGGCCCCGCGTGGCCAGCAGGGCGATGACGGTGATCAGCAGTGTGATCGTGATCGCCACGGTGGAGCCGAGGAACCCGTCGGTGGCGGCGCGGAGATGGTCGCCGCGGTGGTCGGTCAGGGAGCCGAAGTACAGCGCTCCGATGACAGCAATCCCGATCGTCGATCCGATGCGCTGCCCGGTTTGCAGGACGGCGCCGGCGGCACTTCCCTCGGTCAGGGGCACCGTTTGCAGGGCAAGCGTCAGGTTCGGGCCGATCACCAGCCCGCTGCCCACGCCGACGAGCAGCAGCGGCCCGGCCACGAGCAGCCACACAAGGCCGCCCGCGCGGTGGCCGATCAGGGCGAGCAGCCCGGCGGATCCCAGTGCGACGGCGGCCAGTCCGATGACGACCAACCGGCGTCCGACCCGGTGGACCACGCGGCCGGCCAGCGGGGCGCTGATCGCCGCGCCGAGCGCAGTGGGGGTCCCGACGGCGCCGGCGGCCAGTGCCGAGTAACCCAGCCCCTGTTGGAAGTACAGCGACACCACGAACGGGATACCGACATAGCCGGCGAAGTAGCCCATGCCGACGAACGCGCTTATCGCATAGTCGCGCTGGCGCAACATCGCGAGGTTGACCAGCCGTGCCCGGCCGGAACGCGTGCAGTGCTGCTCCCAGGCGATGAAACACGCCAGCAGCAGGGCCGACAGCCCGAGCAGGTACCAGGGCACCGACGGCTGTCGCTGCTCAGCCGCGATCAGCGGCAGGATAAGCGCGGCGACACCGGATCCGAGCAGTGCTATCCCGAGCAGGTCGAGTCGGACTCCTCGTACCTGCTGCCGATCGCGGGGGAGCCACCGCAGGCCCAAGGGTAGCGACAGTGCCGCGATGGGCACGTTCACCAGGAACACCCACCGCCATCCGTCGTCAGGGCCGCCGGCCTGGATCAGCAGACCGCCGACCAGCGGACCAATGGCCGTGGTCGCGGCGATCATCCCGCTGTACGCCCCGCTTGCCTTGCCCAGTTCCGGGCCCCGTGCGAACAGCTGCCGCATCAGCCCGACCACCTGCGGCGTCACCACCCCTGCGGCGAGGCCCTGCAGCAGCCTGGCGACCACGAGCCACCACCCGGAGGCCGCCAGCCCACAGGCCAGGCTGCCGAACGCGAAGAAGGCCAGCCCAACCAGCAGCGTGCGCCGCCTGCCGATCTGATCACCCAGCGCCCCGGCGGGCACCAGCACCACCCCGAAGGTCAGTGTGTAGCCGAACGCCGCCCACAGCATCTGCCCGGCCGACAAGTGCAGCCCGGCCTGCATCGAGGGGACCGCGACGTTGATGACGCTCACGTCCAGCAGCGTTACGAATCCTGCCAGCAGGCACACCGAGTACGCTGCCCAGCGCCCTGCCTGCATCGGTTCGGCCACGTCGGTTTCTCTCATACCGGCCCTTCCGTCCTGCCTCATGACGTCTACTCGCTGACTTCACTTCAGCCGGTCTCACCAAAGCCGATCAATGACCAACATGGTCATGGAACAATCACCAATAGGAATCGATCGAGGTGCGGAGGGCGGTGAAGATGGAGGTTCGGCAGTTGCGCTACTTCGTCGCCGTCGCCGAGTGTGAACACTTCGGCCGGGCGGCCGAGACCCTGCACATCGTTCAAGCTGCGGTGAGCAAGCAAGTCGCGCGGCTGGAACGCGAACTCGGACTCACGTTGTTCGACCGGTCCCACCGCCGGGTCCGACTCACCCCGGACGGCCATGCCTTCCTGGCCCACGCACGCCGCGCGCTACGCGGCATCGACCGCGCCGCCGCCGCGGCCGCCGACCTGGCCGCCGGTAACACAGGCTTGCTGCGCATCGGTAGCAGCATTGGACTCGGCCCCCGCGTCGATGCCGCACTCGCGGCCGTCCGCGGTGCGTACCCCGGCCTCACGCTCCAGGTGACGACCTCTGCGTCGACAACCGGTCATCTCGCCGCCGTCGCCGACCACGATCTCGATGCCGCCTTCGTGGCCGCACCACAGGCCACCCCGGGCGTCCGGGTTCATCACCTCTGGGACGAGCCGTTGCTCCTGGCCGTCCCCGCTGCACGCGCCGGCTCCGCCGGCGACCTCGCCACTCTCGCTGATCTCCCTCTGGCCCGATACGTTCGCGCGGACAGCCCCGGTACCGACGACCTGATCACCGCCGCCTGCCAGGCGGCCGGGTTCACCCCCCGGAAGGGCCCCACCCTCACCCGAGCCCAGGACCTCCTCAGCGGACCCGTTTCCGCCGGAGACTGCTGGGCCTTGCTCGCCGCAGACTTCCTCCACCACGTCCCCGCCGCTGTCGCCCTCGTTCCGCCCGTCCCACCGGTCCTCGTGCCCACCGCACTCGCGCTACCCGATCCCGCACGCCGTGCCGTCGTGCTCAACCTGCTCACCGTCGCCCAGGCCGGGACCGTCTGACGACCGGTGTTCCTGGCCCGCCGCGCCGGGTCCATCCCGTGAACGGTGTTTCTGTTTCTCAAGCGGTCTGGATCAACCAGTCCACTGGCCGGCCCACGACCACGCAATAACCACCCACCGACTCATTCGCCTTGACAACTATGGCGGCGGGGCTGGAAGCTCGCATGGTGAATCGGTGGTTAGTTACTGGTGCGGGAGGAATGCTCGGGAGGGATTTGGTGGCGGTTTTGGAGGCGCTGAACGAACCAGTGCTGGCTGCCACTCGACAGGATCTCGACATCACTGACCGCTTATCGATCCGAGCCGTTGTCTCCAGGTATCGACCGACGATGATCGTCAATTGCGCAGCATGGACGCGATTTCATGAAGCGGAGACCAATGAAGCTGAGGCCCTTCTTGTCAACGGAAGAGGGGTGAGGGAGCTCGCTACGATATGCGGCGATCGATCGATACGGTTGGTCCATCTCTCCACCGATTACGTTTTCGACGGCGCGAGTTGCCGACCCTATGCCGAAAGTGCGACCACCAGTCCGATCAACGCATACGGTCGGACGAAGCTGGCCGGCGAGCAGGCTGTTCTCGAGTTGCTGCCGGACCACGGGACGATCGTGAGAACCGCCTGGCTGTACGGTCGACATGGCACGAACTTCATTCGCAAGATGGTCCGGCTGGAGCAGACGCGCAAGACGGTGGACGTGGTGGACGACCAGTGGGGCCAGCCAACGTGGACCGTGGATTTGGCACAACAGATCGTGGCACTCGTTCGGCGCGGTGCGTCCGGCGTGTTCCACGGGACAAGCTCAGGCGAGACCACGTGGTACGACTTCGCCCAAATGATCTTCCGGTTGCTCGGTGCGGATCCCGGACGAATCCGCCCGGTGCGCAGCGACCAGGTCGCCGGCGGCGAACTGCGTCCCCGATACACGGTGTTGGGGCATGCCGCCTGGCGCGAGGCCGGGCTGACGCCGATTCGGCACTGGTCTGCCGCTCTGGAGCAGTCGTTTTCCCTTCTGGCTGACGATGAATGGTAACCCTCCTCGAGTAAGAGAAAGGAGGTTCCGCGGATGCGACTTCTGGTGACGGGCGGTGCCGGCTTCATTGGCTCGGAGTTCGTCCGGGCCACCTTGCGTGGCGTTCTGCCGGGCTCATCGGGAACCCACATCACCGTTCTGGACAAACTGACATATTCTGGCAACGAGCTCAATCTGGCACCGATCGCGGACCTGCCGAATTACCGGTTCGTGCAAGGCGACATCTGTGATCGGCATCTGGTGGACGATGTGGTCGCCGGACACGACGCGATCGTGCACTTCGCTGCCGAGACACATGTGGATCGCTCGATCGAAGGTGCCGCTTCGTTCGTCCGTACGAACGCACTGGGTACGCAGGTGCTGCTGGAAGCGGCCTCCCGTCACCGACTGGGACGGTTCGTTCACATCTCGACCGACGAGGTGTACGGATCGATTGCCGAGGGCGCCTGGACCGAGGAGTCCCCGGTGGCCCCGAACGCACCGTACGCGGCAGCCAAGGCGGCGGGAGACCTGCTGGCGCTGGCGTGGCACCGGACCCGGAAGCTCGACGTCGTGGTCACCAGATGCACCAACAACTATGGGCCGTACCAGTATCCGGAGAAGCTGATCCCGCTGTTCACGACCAATCTCCTGGACGGGCAGCAGGTTCCGGTGTACGGGGACGGCTGCAACCGCCGACAGTGGCTGCACGTGTCGGACCACTGTCGCGCGATCCAGTGCGTGCTCCTCGGTGGTCGGCCCGGGGAGGTTTACCACATTGGCGGCGGCACCGAGTTGACCAACCTCGAACTGACCGAACACATCCTCAAGGCCTGTGGTGCCGGCTGGGACATGGTGAGGCATGTTCCGGACAGGTTGGGACATGATCTCCGCTATTCGCTGGACACCACCAAGATTCGTACGGAACTCGGTTATTCGCCTCGTGTCGCGTTCGCGGACGGGCTGGCGGAGACAGTGGAGTGGTACCGCACTCACCGTGGTTGGTGGGAACCACTCAAAAATCCTGACGCAGCGACGGGTTCACCAACCGACGCCAGCACATGATGGCGCAGCACGTCGGACATGCCCGTGAGGGGGAGGAACACATGCAGGACATTGTGCGTCCCATCAACGAGTGCCGGGTGTGCGGGCACAACGATTGGCTGGATGTGGTCTCGTTCGGATCCACACCACTGGCCGGGAACCTGCTCGGCACGGAAGACGACTCGAGGGATGAGACTCTGTTCCCGCTGGATGTCGGCGTGTGCCGTAAATGCTGGCTGATGACACTGCGGCATGTCATCGAACCAGATGTCCTTTTCGGGCATTACCGGTACGTCGCCTCGGACGCAGGCTCGATCATCCAGCACATGCGGCAGCTCGTCGAACTGTGTATCCGGTGGGTCGGCCTGACCGACAGAGATCTCGTCGTGGAGTTCGGCAGTAACACCGGTGCTCACCTGGAGCTGTTCCAGCAGGCCGGCATGCGTGTGGTTGGCGTTGATCCCGCGCGCAATCTCGCCGACATCGCCAATGACCGCGGCGTCACAACGATTCCTGTCGGCTTCACCACCGAAGTCGGCCAGGAGATCGCGGCTGGACATGGTCCGGCGCGACTGGTGTTCGGTCGCCAATGTTTCGCCCACATCGACGACATCCACGAAGTCCTCAACGGAGTCTCTGCCCTGCTGGCGCCTGATGGCATGTTCTTCGTGGAAGTTCCGTATCTGGTGGAACTGCTCGCAAACAATCAGTTCGACACCATCTTCCACGAACATCTTTCCTACTTCTCACTCGGCGCGCTGTGCAGGCTGTTCGAGTCGCACGGGCTACGCGTCGTGGACGTGCATACAGCCGATGTGCACGGCGGCTCGATCGTGGTCTTCGCCGCCCCGGCCACCGCCGACCATCAGGTGCGGCCCGCCGTCGCCGAGATGCTCGCGGAAGAACGAAGCCAGGGCATCGCAGAGGAGAGTACTTACCAGAAATTCGCCGAGCGTACGGAACGGGTGCGCGCACAGATCCGGGAACTGGTGCGCAGCTTGGTGGCAGAGGGCAAGACAGTGGCCGGATACGGCGCACCGACCAAAGGCAGCGCACTGCTGGCCGCATGCGGGCTGGGGCATCAGGAGATCCGGTTCTGTAGTGACACAACAGCCCTGAAGCAGGGAAAGTTCCTACCGGGTTCCAGAGTTCCCATCTGGTCGCCGGAACAAGCAAGCGACCATGTACCGGACTACTACCTGCTGTTGGCCTGGAACTACGCGCCGGAGATCATCAGCAAGGAGAAGGCGTTTCTGGAAGAGGGCGGCCGTTTCATCGTTCCCATACCCGAACCGCGCGTGATATCGGCGGAGTCGGGGTGGTGACACCGAAGGCTGCACCAACGGTGATCAGGCGTTGTCAGGTTGCTGATGAGGTGGCTGGTTGAGGGGAATCCTTCTCGCGGGCGGTACCGGCTCCAGGCTGTGGCCGGTCACCCGGGCCGTTTCCAAGCAGTTGATACCGGTCTTCGACAAGCCGATGATCTACTACCCGCTGACCACGCTGATGATGGCCGGCATCCGGGAGATACTGGTGATCACGCGCCCCGAGGACCAGCGTCAGTTCCGTCATCTCCTCGGCGACGGCTCGCAACTGGGCCTGTGTCTCGAGTACGCGGTCCAGGAGAAGCCCGAGGGTATCGCCCAGGCGTTCGTCCTGGGTGCCGAGTTCATCGGCGACCAGTCGGTGGCCTTGGTCCTCGGGGACAACGTCTTCCATGGCGCGGGCCTGGGAGCCAGGCTGCGTCAGTACAGCGATCCCGCCGGGGGACGGATCTTCGCCTGCGTCGTAGCCGACCCCAGGGCCTACGCGGTAGTGGAGTTCGACG
The DNA here is from genome assembly GCF_042891955.1 of Streptomyces sp. NPDC001843. Classification (NCBI taxonomy): domain Bacteria; kingdom Bacillati; phylum Actinomycetota; class Actinomycetes; order Kitasatosporales; family Streptomycetaceae; genus Streptomyces; species Streptomyces sp. NPDC001843. The sequence goes on from NZ_JBIATQ010000011.1 coordinate 261,949, forward strand.
AGGCCGGTACTGCCGTCTCCATAGAGGAGAAGCCGGCCCATCCCAAGTCGCGGTACGCCGTGCCGGGGCTGTACTTCTACGACAACCGGGTGTTGGAGGTCGCTCGCGGCCTGATGCCGAGTCAGCGTGGCGAACTGGAGATCACCGCCGTCAACGAAACGTATCTGAAGTGGGGCCAGCTGCGGGTCACCGCGCTCGAGCGGGGTACCGCCTGGCTGGACACAGGAACGTTCACCTCCTTGGTCCAGGCATCGGAGTACGTGCGTGTGGTGGAAGAACGGCAGGGCCTCAAGATCGGCTGCGTGGAAGAGGTCGCCTGGCGCTGCGGCCTCATCGGGGACGACCAGTTGCGGGAACTCAGCCGCCCGCTGCTGAAGAGCGGCTACGGCCGGTATCTCCTCGACCTGCTCGCCGATCAGGAGTTGAAGGAGTTGCAGTCGTCGTGAAACTCCGCCCGCTCGTCAATCCGTCGGTATCCGTTCGCGGCGTGGTGCGCGGCATCCACTTCGCCGATGTGTCGGCCATCGACCAGCCCAGCGGGACGCCGCTGCTCCCCGCCCGTGACCAGGACACGCTCCTGCTCGGCGAAGCCCTGGGACCTGTTAGCCGGAAATAGTGTCCCGGGCGCTATGCGACAAGGCGCCAACAAGCCACCTGAGTGACCTTCTGCCGCATTTTCGGTGGGGCAAGGCAGAGGGGATCGGCATAGGTGGCGCGCGAGTCGCACGGCGGCGTACGGGGGTGCTCTCATCCCGTCGGCAAGGGGCGTCTCCGGTACGCTCGGCAGCGTCTCGAACGGCGACGTCCCGAGGCCCGATGTGCCCAGGGCCCTGTTCGGGCTGCCGTGCCGTGTCTCCCCCAGCTGTCCGGCCGCTCCCGCACCACGGTGCGGGAGCGGCCGGACAGCTATGCCCGAAAGAGAGCGTCTGTGACTACTTACGACACTCGCACCGCCACCGACACCCGCGGATCCCAGCAGCCCGGCCATGTGGGGACGGCCTCGTACGACGCCAACGCGATCACTGTTCTGGACGGCCTGGACGCCGTACGCAAGCGGCCCGGGATGTACATCGGCTCCACGGGGGAGCGGGGGCTCCACCACCTGGTGCAGGAGCTCGTGGACAACTCCGTGGACGAGGCACTCGCGGGGGTGGCCGACCGGATCGACGTGACGGTCCTCGCCGACGGCGGGGTGCGGGTGGTCGACAACGGCCGCGGCATCCCGGTGGGGATGCACCCGGTGGAGAAGCGGCCGGCCGTCGAGGTGGTGCTGACCGTGCTCCACGCGGGCGGGAAGTTCGGGGGCGGCGGGTACGCGGTCTCCGGCGGTCTGCACGGTGTGGGTCTGTCGGTGGTCAACGCCCTGTCGACCCGGCTGTCGGCGGAGATCTGGACCGACGGCCACCGGTGGACGCAGGACTACAGGGACGGCGCTCCCATCACCCCACTGGCCCGCCACGAGGCCACCTCCCGGACGGGCACCTCGCTGACGTTCTGGGCGGACGGCGACATATTCGAGACCACTGAATACTCCTTCGAGACGCTGGCCAGGCGTTTCCAGGAAATGGCCTTCCTCAATCGTGGGCTCACCCTGACCCTCACCGACGAACGGACCTCCGCGCGCGCGACGGCCGCGGCCGACGAAGCCGACTCGGACCCGGCGGCGAAGACGGTCTCCTACCGCTATGACGGCGGCATCACCGACTTCGTCGCCCACCTCAACGCCCGCAAGGGCGAGCCGACCCATCCCTCGGTCATCACCATCGCCGCCGAGGACACGGAACGGCTGTTGTCGGCCGAGATCGCCCTGCAGTGGAACGGCCAGTACACCGAGAGCGTGTACTCCTACGCCAACGCCATCCACACCCATGAGGGCGGCACCCACGAGGAGGGCTTCCGCACGGCCCTGACCACTGTGGTCAACCGCTACGCGCGGGAGAAGAGGCTGCTGCGGGAGAAGGACGCGAACCTCTCCGGCGAGGACATCCGCGAGGGCCTGACCGCGATCATCTCGGTCAAGCTCGGCGAACCGCAGTTCGAGGGCCAGACCAAGACCAAACTCGGCAACACCGAGGTGCGCACCTTCGTTCAGAAGATCGTCCACGAGCATCTGACCGACTGGTTCGACCGCAACCCGAACGAGGCGGCGGACATCGTGCGCAAGGCCGTCCAGGCCGCCACGGCCCGGGTCGCGGCCCGCAAGGCGCGCGACCTGACCCGTCGCAAGGGCCTGCTGGAAACGGCGGCGCTGCCGGGCAAGCTGTCCGACTGCCAGTCGAACGACCCGGCGATGTCCGAGATCTTCATCGTCGAAGGAGACTCCGCCGGCGGCTCCGCCAAAGCCGGCCGCAACCCGCAGTACCAGGCGATCCTCCCGATCCGCGGCAAGATTCTGAACGTCGAGAAGGCGCGGATCGACAAAATTCTGCAGAACCAGGAGATCCAGGCGCTCATCTCCGCGTTCGGCACGGGTGTGCACGAGGACTTCGACATCGCCAAGCTCCGCTACCACAGAATCATTCTGATGGCGGACGCGGACGTCGACGGTCAGCACATCAACACCCTGCTGCTGACCTTCCTGTTCCGCTTCATGCGGCCACTGGTCGAGGAGGGGCACGTCCACCTCTCCCGCCCGCCGCTGTACAAGATCAAGTGGAGTCGGGACCACGTCGAATACGCCTACTCCGACCGCGAACGCAACACGCTCCTGGAACGGGGCAGACGGAACGGCCGCCGGATCAGGGACGACTCCATCCAGCGCTTCAAGGGTCTGGGCGAGATGAACGCCGAGGAACTGCGCGTCACCACCATGGACCCCGACCACCGGGTCCTGGGACAGGTCACCCTCGATGACGCGGCTTTCGCCGACGACCTCTTCTCCGTCCTGATGGGCGAGGACGTGGAAGCCCGCCGTCACTTCATCCAGCGCAACGCCAAGGACGTCCGCTTCCTCGACATCTGACCCTGGGCACTGCTCCCGCCCCTCTCGGGCGCGTGACCCAAAGCCCCATCGCTACCTCTGTTATTCAGGAGAGCACTGCGTGAGTACATTCCCCGCCCCGGCCGTCGGCAGCCGCCCCCAGGACGGCTCCGACTACACCGCAAGGCACCTGATGGTGCTCGAAGGGCTCGAAGCCGTGCGCAAGCGCCCGGGCATGTACATCGGATCCAGCGACAGCCGCGGTCTGATGCACTGCCTGTGGGAGATCATCGACAACTCCGTGGACGAGGCCCTGGCCGGCGCCTGCGACCACATCGAGGTCATCCTCCACGACGACGGCTCCGTGGAAGTCACCGACAACGGCCGCGGCATCCCCGTGGACACCGAACCCCGCACCGGCCTGTCCGGAGTCGAGATCGCCTACACCAAACTCCACGCCGGTGGAAAATTCGGCGGCGGCTCCTACACCGCCTCCGGTGGCCTGCACGGCGTCGGCGCCTCCGTGGTCAACGCGCTGTCCGCCCGGCTGGACATCGAGGTCGACCGCCACGGCCGCACTCACACCATCAGCTTCCGCCGCGGCACACCCGGCACCTACACCGGCCCCGGACCCGACGCCCCCTTCACCCCCGCCCAGGGACTGCACCGGAGCACCGAAATCCCCAAGTCGCGGACCGGCACGCGCGTGCGGTACTGGGCCGACCGCGAGATTTTCCTCAAGGACGCCAAGCTCTCCCTGGAGAACCTGCACCAGCGTGCCCGCCAGACCGCGTTCCTGGTCCCCGGGTTGACCATCGTCGTGCGCGACGAGTACGGCCTCGGTGAGGGCGGCAGCAAAGGTGAGGAGTCGTTCCGCTTCGACGGCGGCATCAGCGAGTTCTGCGAGTACCTGGCGGACGACAGGCCGGTCTGCGACATCCTCCGTTTCAGCGGACAGGGCGCCTTCAAGGAGACGGTCCCGGTCCTGGACGAGCACGGCCAGATGACTCCCACCGAGGTCACCCGCGAGCTCGGCGTGGACGTCGCGCTGCGCTGGGGCACCGGATACGACACCACGGTGCGATCCTTCGTCAACATCATCGCCACCCCCAAGGGGGGCACCCACGTCGCCGGCTTCGAGCAGGCCGTCACCAAGACGATGAACGAGGTGCTGCGCGCCAAGAAGCTGCTGCGCGTCGCCGAGGACGACATCGCCAAAGACGACGCCCTCGAGGGCCTCACCGCGGTCGTCACGGTCCGCCTCGCCGAACCGCAGTTCGAGGGCCAGACCAAGGAAGTCCTCGGTACCTCGGCGGCCCGTCGCATCGTGAACAACGTGGTCAGCAAGGAACTCAAGGCGTTCCTGACCTCCACCAAGCGCGACGCCGCCGCCCAGGCCCGGGTGGTCCTGGAGAAGGCGGTCGCCGCCGCCCGTACGCGCATCGCTGCCCGCCAGCACAAGGACGCCCAGCGCCGGAAGACGGCCCTGGAGTCCTCTTCGCTGCCCGCCAAGCTCGCCGACTGCCGCAGCGACGACGTGGACCGCAGCGAACTGTTCATCGTCGAGGGCGACTCCGCGCTCGGTACGGCGAAGCTCGCCCGGAACTCCGAGTTCCAGGCCCTGCTGCCGATCCGAGGCAAGATCCTCAACGTGCAGCGTTCCTCCGTGACCGACATGCTGAAGAATGCCGAATGCGGTGCGATCATCCAGGTCGTAGGAGCGGGTTCGGGCCGCACCTTCGACATCGATCAGGCCCGGTACGGCAAGATCATCATGATGACCGACGCCGATGTGGACGGCTCCCACATCCGGTGTCTGCTGCTCACGCTGTTCCAGCGCTACATGCGGCCCATGGTCGAGGCCGGCCGGGTCTTCGCCGCGGTGCCGCCGCTGCACCGCATCGAACTCGTCCAGCCCAAGCGTGGCCAGGACAAGTACGTGTACACCTACTCCGACCGCGAGCTGCGCGACAAGCTCATGGAGTTCCAGAGCAAGGGCATCCGGTACAAGGACTCGATCCAGCGCTACAAGGGGCTGGGTGAGATGGACGCCGACCAGCTGGCCGAGACCACGATGGACCCGCGCCACCGCACCCTGCGCCGCATCAACCTCTCCGACCTGGAGGCCGCGGAAGGCGTGTTCGACCTGCTGATGGGCAACGACGTGGCTCCCCGCAAGGAGTTCATCACCGGCTCCGCTGCCACGCTGGACCGGTCCAGGATCGACATCTGAGCTCGACTCCGTCGTGGATCCCGAGAAGCTCGGGGTTCCTCCGCCGACGAACCGCCAAGACCGCGGCCGGGGGTGTGAGTGCCTCGGTGAGCTGTACGTCGGCCACCTTACCGGCGGCGTACTCCCGGAAGAACCTGCCTCGATGCGGCGTATCGGGGAATTCCGTCCAGCAGTGATGACCGCACGAGGAATCGCAAGAACGAGCCGAAGAAAAAGGGCTGGGCCTCGTGGCGCTGGAGCGGGGACGGCCGGCGGCCCGGAAAATTCGTGAACGGTAAAATCAATGAGGTGGGGCCCGTACTCCAAGAGCACGGGCCCAGCCACATGATGCGCGAACCAGTGGCTCGCGACGATTCGCGTCAGCGTCAGGCGGGAACGATGTTCTCGGCCTGCGGGCCCTTCTGGCCCTGCGTGACGTCGAAGCTAACCTTCTGGCCTTCCTGAAGCTCGCGGAAGCCTCCGTTGCTGATGATGTTCGAGTAGTGGGCGAACACGTCAGCGCCGCCGCCCTCCTGCTCGATGTAGCCGAAGCGCTTTTCCGCGTTGAACCACTTCACGGTGCCAGATGAGCGAGAACCCCAAGCTTCCGCCCCCCCCCGAGTTCGCGTACGGCTCACCACGCGGAGACCCACGATGGGAATCTGTCTCGGGGCCCAGACATGACTGCAGCCCTGCGTCCCCTCGCCGATGTTCCCGTCCTGCACTGGTACAACGACTGCTTCGCACTGCCCGCCGGCGCCTGCCACCTCGCGATGCCCGCACCAGGCGTTCGCCGTTGGAGCCCATATCCTCGGGCTCCAATTCCACCTGGAAACCGATCCCCGTGACATCGAACACTGGCTCATGGGCCACGCCGAGGCTCTCCTCGCCGCGGACATCGATCCGCGCGCCCGGCGGCGTGACGCAGCCGCAGTCGGCCCCAAGCTGAGCCGACAGACTGCCGGCGTCGTCACTGAGTGGCTGGACGAGGCCGGCTGCTGAACACAACCTGCCACACGAGCTGCCGCGACTGAATGCGAGCCGGACATTCCCCGAGCTTCCCTTTCGCAGTGCGCCTTCACCCAGTTCGTCGTGTTGGCGACCTGAGCTGCCCGTGGACAACCTCCCTGCAGACGGCACGGTGCAGGTAATTCTCCAAGCGATCCTTGTCGTGGGCGTTGAAGGATCCCCGATGGTCTTGAGGCCAAGCGTGTGTCGTGATCCGACGAACCGGCTCGATATCAACGAGCGGCGGGGACAGGTGCCTCGCGTACGCAAGCGGACCGGGACGAGCTGGGCCTGAACGGGCGCCTGCCGTCCGAGGTACTGACGCTGGAGCAGCAGGCGCAGCGCGCATACCAGCAGCTGCAGGCCCAGGACGGTGACCTGGCCTACCGCGTGGTGCTGCGCGCGGGCGACGGTCGAGCCACCGGCGACCTGCTCGACGCCTGCCCGGCCGAGCCGAGGCACCGCGAAGACGCGCCACTCGACAAGCGGATAACGCTCCCCTGATGGACACCGCCCGGACCGTCGCCGGGTCAGTGCGAGCTGGCGGGGACGGGCGAGAGTCGGTAGCCGCCCTCATGGGAAACGACGCGGCCGGCCGTGGGCGGTGCGAAGTGGGTGCCCAGGACGAGGGTGTCCGTGTCGGCGAGTGAGGCGAGCAGTGTCCGGCGCGAGGTCTCGGACTGCTCTGGGTCGATGTCGACGCAGGAACCGATGGCCGGGTGGGCGAGCTGGACGGGGTGGTGGATGCAGTCGCCGGTGATCAGTGCCGTCCGGCCGTGGCTGGTCAGCTCGACGGCGACGTGGCCGGGGGTGTGGCCGGGGGTGGGGAGCAGGCGCAGGCCGGGGGCGACGTCGATGCCCTCGGCGGGGACGTCGACGAGGTCGAGCAGTCCCGCCTCCTCGACCGGGATCACGGAGTCGCGGAACATCTGCTCGCGTGCCTCGTCCATGTCGTACCCGGCCCAGAACTCCCGCTCGGTGCGGGAGGTCAGGTAACGGGCGTGGGGGAAGGTGGGCACCCAATCACCGTCCACCTCCCGTGTGTTCCAGCCGACGTGGTCGGCGTGCAGGTGGGTGAGGATCACCAGGTCGACCGAGTCCGGGGGGAATCCGGCGGCGGTGAGGTCCCGAAGGTAGTCGGTGTCCAGGTCGTGCCAGGCGGGGTTGGCCCGTTCCTTGCCGTTGCCGATGCCGGTGTCGACCAGGATGCGCAGGCCGCCGAGGGTGAACGCGAAGCTGTGGCTGTCGATGCGGAGGGTGCCCTCGTCGTCGGCGAAGTGGGGGCGCAGCCAGTCTTGCGCGGCGACGAGGTCCGGGCTGGCGTCGGGCAGCAGCCAGGGCCCGGTGGTGGGCGGCAGGAGAACCTCGTCGATGCGGTGGACGGTGACGTCGCCCACGGTCCAGGAGGGGGCGGCGGTCAGGTCGGTGGCCGGGTGGTTGTGGTGGGCAGTGCTCATGATCGTTCTGTCCTCTGGGTCTTGTTACGGAAGGTCGTTGTGCGCGTGGTGGACTGTCCTGCCCCTTGACACGGTGAGTGCGGCCAGGGCCGCGACGGCGAGCAGGGTGGCGGCGATGGCATAGGCATGGGCGGCGGTGCGCAGCCCATAGTGCTGGGTGGCGGCGCCCGCGGCGATGGCGGGCAGGCTCATGGAGAGGTAGCTGAGGACGTAGTAGGCGGCCAGGGGCGCGGCGCGGTCCTGCGCGTCGAGGGAGGCGAGTGTCATGCGCAGCGCCCCTTGGGAGACGGCGCCGAAGGCGATCCCGGCCAGAGCCGCGCCGCCGTAGACGGCGGGCAGGCCGGCGCCGTGCAGACCGCTCAGCGGCAGGGCCGCGGCGGGAACGACGGCCAGGCTCCCGCCGGTGGCGGCGGCGTACGGCGCCATGCGCCGCAGAATCCACACGGTGAGCGTGGCCGCGGCGGTCAGCGTGAAGAAGACCATGCCGCCGGCCGCGAGCGGGGCACCGGGGGCCACCAGGCGCACGAGCGCCGGCCCGAGGGCGGAGTAGAAACCGCCCAGGGCCCAGACGGCGACGACACCGGTACCGGCCGCCAGCAGAGCGCGACGCGCCGACGGGGGCACGGCGAGCTCAGGGCGCAGCGAACCCAGGGCGCCGGGGTGCGGGCGGGCCGTCTCCGTCGTGAACATGACCGCGACCGCCTGGGCGGCGAAGAGGACCGCCAGCACTACATACACGGTGACCGTGGGGGCGGGCACGAAACGGATGAAAAGGGTGGAGGTCAGGACGCCGGCGGCCATGCCCGCCACCGGTGCGATGCTGTTGGTCAGGGCGGACCGGCCCGGACGCCGGGGGTTTTCCAGGTCGAGGAGGGCCGCGCCCGCGGCGCTGGCGGCCGCGCCGGTGGCCGCCCCCTGCAGGACGCGGCCGGCGATCAGCGCACCGGCGCCGTCCGCCGAGGCCAGCAGCACCATGGAGGCGGCCTCCACCGCCAGGGCGCCCACCAGGACGGGGCGTCGTCCCAGGTGGTCGGAGAGTGCTCCGGTGGTGAGCAGGGCCAGCAGCAGGGCCAGAGCGCAGGCGCTGAACGCCACGGTGATGGCGAGCGCGGACAGGTGCCAGGCGTCCTGGTAATGGGGGTAGAGCGGGGTGGGTGCACTGGATGCCGCGAGGAGTGCGGCCAGGACCGAGGCGTTCAGGACGAAGGGCGCCGCGCGGTTGGCCGTGCGGGAGCGGGCGGCTTGGTAGGGACGGCGTGGCGCGGGAGCTCGGGGTGTGACGGTGGGCATGGGACTCCTCATGCACTAAAAGCAATTCGTTTGCTTTAAGCGACCGTAGGCCCTACGGTGGACTAACGCAAATGCTTAGCTTTTGTAGCTGAAGTGGGCGCTTCGCCGCTTCGGCCCGAGAAGAGAGAGATCCATGTACGCCGTAGAGCTCACCCCGCCGGAAGCGGCCCGCTGGGCCGCCCGCGCCGGGCTCCCGCTGCCTGCCGACCGCCACGCCGCGGTCGCGGCCACCGCCCACCACATCCACTCCGTCGTCGCGGTCCTGCGGGAGCTGGACTTCGGGGACACCCCGCCCGCCCCCGCCTACCGCGCGGAACAGGAGAAGCCCGATGCAGCCGCATGAGCTGTCCCTGACCGCAGCCGCCGAAGCGATCCGGGCACGGCAGCTGTCCCCCGTCGAGCTGGCGGACTCGGTCCTTGAGCGCATCGCACAGGCGGAGCCGCGCCTTCGGGCCTACGTCACCGTCACCGCCGAGCGCACCCGCACTGCCGCGCGTGCAGCCGAACACGACATCGCGGCCGGCCGCTACCTCGGTCCGCTGCACGGCATCCCCATGGGCGTCAAAGATCTGATCGACGTCGCGGGCGTGGCGACAACGGCCAGCTCCCGGGTCCGCGGCGACCACAGTGCGCAGACCGACAGCGCGGTCGCCGCGCGCCTGGCGGAGGCCGGTGCGGTCCTGCTGGGCAAGACGCACACGCATGAGTTCGCCTATGGCCTGACCACCCCACAGACCCACAACGCCTGGGACACAGGCCGGGTTGCCGGCGGATCCAGCGGCGGGTCCGCCGTTGCCGTCGCCGCGGGCATGGCCACCTTCGCCCTGGGCACCGACACCGGCGGATCCATCAGGGTGCCCGCCGCGCTCAACGGGGTCGTCGGCCTCAAGCCGACCTACGGGCTCGTCCCCCGGCACGGTGTCACGTCCCTGTCCTGGTCACTGGACCACGTCGGCCCGATCGCCCGCACGGTCGAGGACGCGGCCCTGGTCCTGGCCGCCCTGGCCGGGCAAGACCCCCGCGACCCCGCCTCCCTGACCACACCCGCCACGGACTACCGGCCGGATGCGGGTACGGACCTGACCGGGCTGCGGGTCGGCGTGCCGCGCACCTACTACTTCGACCACGTCGCCCCCGAGGTCGAAGTCGCCGTCCGGCGTGCCATCGACCAGCTTCAGGCGCTCGGCGCACGCCTCGTCGAGGTGGAGATCCCCATGACGCGCTACATCCAGGCCACCCATTGGGGTCTGATGGTGCCCGAGGCCACCGCCTACCACGCGGGCACCCTGCGCACGGTCCCCGAGCTCTACCAGGACGACGTCCGCGTCCTCCTCGAGGCCGGCGAACTGATGCCCGCCGGAGACTACCTGCGCGCCCAGCGCTCCCGCACCCTCATGCGGCAGGAATGGGCCCGCATGCTCACGGAGGTCGACGTGATCGCCGCCCCCACCGTCCCGGCGACGGCCGTCAAGGCAGGCCAGGAGGCGATCACCTGGGCCGACGGCACCGTCGAGGGCGTCTCCGACGCCTACGTGCGCCTGTCGTCCCCCGCCAACATCACCGGAGTACCGTCCCTGTCCATGCCGGTCGGCCACGACACGGCCGGGCTGCCGATCGGCATGCAGCTGCTCGGGCGACCGCTCCAGGAGAGCGTGCTCCTACGGGTCGGCCACGCCTACGAGCAGACCCAGCCCGCCCCCGACCTCGCACACGCGGCGTGAACGAAGGGCGGGACCCGGCAGCATCGCATGGGCAGGGTGAGTGTCCGACGGCTCTGCCGCAGCCGTCGGACACTCACCCGCTCTCGACGACGCAGCCTGCGCGGACATTCCCCGAAAGCGCCCGAGCGGTGACGGCGCCGAGGCTGATGGAGCGGACATACCGCACCGCGCATCCCGCAGCGCGGAAGGACGACCAGCCCAGCGCCTGGACGACGTCTTTTGTGCGCACGAGGGGACGGATCACGCCCGCGCCATGAAGGTCTCCTCCCTGCGGGCGTGCACCGAGGCGGCGCTGAACCACACGACTCGCGGCGAGAGAGGCCGTCGAACGGTGGCCCAGCGGGTCACTAGACGCAATGATTTCGCTTTGAGGCGGGTCCCATGAGCAGGCAGATGGTACGCCCTGGTGGGCGCAGCGCCCGGGTCCAGGCATCGGTGCACGCCGCCGTGCGCGAACTCGCCTCGGAGGTGGGCCGCGACGCCCTGACGGTACCGATGATCGCCCAGCGCGCGGGCGTGACACCGTCGACGATCTACCGCCGCTGGCGGGATCTGCAGGAGCTGTTGTCGGACGTGGCGGTCGAGCGTCTGCGGCCCGAGACCGCGCCCGGGGACCACGGTGCCCTGCCACCCGACCTGACGGCCTGGGCCGAGCAGTTCCTCGACGAGATGTCCTCCCCCGCCGGCCGCGCCTACATCCGTGACGCCCTGCTCGGCGACCCGGACGGCAGCAACGCCGGCCAGTGCTCGGCCTACGCCGCCGAACCCCGTCTGGGCGGAAGAGCATGCGGTACATCAGCGGGGCGACGACGCCGTCGATGACCGTCTCGACGTCCGGCGTCTTCTCCCCGCGTTCTGTCGCACGGGTGAGGATGACGTCACTTGATACGGATCTCGGCGAGCTGCAAGCGGTACCGGGTGCTCTCGTCCGAGGCGGGCTTGCCGAGCTTCGAGGCTTTCAGGCGCACATAGCGGCCTGTCGCGGAAGTGAGGGTGTAGGTCTGAGCGGCTCCGCCCGGGTTGGGTTCGGCGGTGATGGTGCGGGCGGTGGTGTAGGTGCTGGATCCGTCGGGTCGGGTCTGGATGGTGAAGTCGACGGGGAAGCCGGCTGTGCCGCCGCCGGCTGCGCTGGTGTCCGTGCGGGGGTGGAGGGTGACGGAGTTGATCGCCCGGTCGGCGCCGAGGTCGATCTCTATCCACACCGGAGTGGCGCTGACGTCGGCCGAGGAAAAGTCGATGCTGGTGAAGCCCCTGGCACCGGTCACGCTGGTGAGGGCGCCGTCCAGGAGCCGTGTCTTGCCCCAGTCGCCGTTCTCCAGGGTGTAGTTGGCGGTGACGGCGGTCGCGGCGGTGGGGACGGTGAGTTCGGCGAGCTGGAGGCGGTACTTGGTTGTCTCGTCGATGGGAGGGATACCGAGCTTGGTGGCCTGCAGGCGCACGTAGCGGGCGGTCGTGGTCTTGAAGCCGTACGTCTGCACGAGCTTGCCCGGGTTGGGCTCGGCGGTGACCGTGCGAACGGTGGTGTAGGTGCTGGATCCGTCGGGTCGGGTCTGGATCGTGAAGTCCACGGGGAAGCCCGCCGTGCCGCCGCCGACAGCCGGGGTGTCGGTACGTGGGAAGAGCCGTACGGCGTCGAGGTCGGTGTCGGTGCCGAGGTCGATCTCTACCCAGACGGGGTTCGCGCTGACGTCGGGGGAGGGGAAGTCGATGCTGGTGTAGCCCTGGGTGCCGGCCATGCTGGTGAGCTTGCCGTCGGTGAGCCGGTTCTTGCCCCAGTCGCTGTTCTCCAGGCTGCTGTTGCTGGTGACGGGCCGGCCCAGGGCGACGTTGTCGAGGCGGCCGGCGCCGGTGACCGTGAACGTCCAGTTGCCCGGTTGGAGGGTGAAGTAGACGTACGAGGAGTCCTTGCTCGCGTAGCTGAGGCCCGAGACGCTGCCGGTGGAGGCGCCGCCTGTGAAAACCGTGGTTCCGCTGGTCTTGATGACCGGTGAGGAGCCGCGGTACGTCGGGACACCCACCCGCGCGGTCGTCGCACCAGGGGAGGTGAGGGTCAGGGTGACCTGGTCGCCGTCGCGCGTGATGCCGAAGCGGATGTCGCCCTTGACGGTCGGCGTGACGGTGTTGATCTTCGTGAGGGTGCCGGTCTGCGGAATGACGTCGTACGTCTCCCAGCCGGGCTTGGTGGGACGGACGCCGGCGGCATAGGCGGACAGGGTGTACAGGGGACCGCCGTTCCAGGCGTGATTGTCGGTGCCACCGGACTTGTCCCATACCTCCCACAGTGTGTAGCAGGTGGGGTCGGCGACCTGGGCGGCGTAGCGGTTGCGCATCCGCTCCTCGGCGATGGTGGCCGCTCCCATGAGGTAGAGCGCTTCGAGGACGTAGAACTCCATGTAGGGGCTGGCGTTGAGGTGGGTGCGCAGGACATCGGTGATCGCCCGGTAGCGGGAGGCGGCCGCGAGGCCGGCGACGACGGCGAGGCCGTTGGCGCGGTCATCGGTGTCGCCGGTGTAGCCGGGTGAGCGGTACTCGTTCCTGGAGGTGTCCCACAGGACCCGGTCGAAGCTGGCCTTGATGCTGTCGCGCTTGGCCTGCCATGCGGCGACGTCGCCGCTGTTGCCGCTGAGGCCGGCCAGCGTGACGGCCGTGCCGAGGGCCAGGTAGTACCAGCAGTTGTCCAGGACGCGGGCATCGATGTTGCTGCCCCAGTCCTCCCAGTCCCAGTCCCCGGCGCGGTGGCTGACCAGCCCGGCCGAGTCCAGGCTCCACAGGTTCAGGTACGCCTTCACCGCCGGGTAGGTGCCGGAGACGGCGTCGGAGTTGCCCGTGTAGAGGTGGTACGTACCGAAGGCCCACACCGAGGCGAGCATCTGGACGGGCAGTTCAGCGGTCCAGATGGTGGACGGGACCGGCGAGTAGAGCACGCCGCTGGGCTTCTGCCAGGCGGTCAGCTGGGCGATGGCCTTGGCGCCGAGGGCGTGGGAGCGGGTGTCGAAGGTGTAGAAGCCCTCTTTGAGCTGGTTGACCACATCGCCCCACCACTGGGCGCGCTCGCGGGTGGGGCAGTCCATGTAGTTGTCGCGCATGTTGACGTACATCGTGCGCGCCGCCTTGCCCCACAGGGCGTCGAAGAAGGGCTCGTTGCTGCTGAACGATCCTGCGAAGTCGGTGTCGTAGCCTGACTCCCGGTACTTCAGATCCAGAATGGTGACGCCGGCGGGGATCGTGTACTTCACCGCCGTACCGCTCATCCAGGTCAGCGCCTCGAACTCCTGGACTCCGCCCATGCAGACGTAGGTGGCGCGGATGTTGTTCTCCGCCCCGGGTGTCAAGCCGGTCAGGCCGTCGCCGTCGGCGTAGTGGTCGGTCTGCATGCCGATCACCGCGCCGGCCGGAGCGTCCACCTTCAGATACGGCGTGACCTGGAGGTTCGAGGGCAAGGTGGCAGTGATGGCGGTGGCGCCCTGACCCGTGGACGGCAGCGACGACGCGTTGCCGTAGGACCTCAGGCCCGAGTACCGGAACTGCGGGACCGGCCGCCGGACGAGATCGTTCCAGGGCGCGGTACCTGCGGCTCCGAAGTCCGTGGGGGCGCTCCACGAGCTGTCGTCGAAGCCGGCCGACTCCCAGGCGGTCATGGCGGTGGCGTTGCGGGCGTCGTAGTAAACGTTCGACTCGGGCAGGCGGAAGTTGACCTGCGTGCCGGTGGTGTTGTTGGAGTAGCCCGGGTGGACGGTGTGCTTCCAGTTGGTGTCGCTGACGACCCGGGTGGTGGTGGAACCGGTGGTGATGTCGGACTGGAACAGCAGACCGCCGCTGCCGCTGCTGCTGTGCGAGAAGCCCTGCTTGCCGAAATACCACACCAGCAGCGCCACCGTGTTGCGACCGCTCGTGAGGTACGGCGCCAAGTCGATCTCGTCGTAGTAGGTGCCGGTCCGGTTGGGGCCGCGCTTGAGCTGACCGTCGAAGACAACGAGCGTGCCGTTGACCCACAGCCAGTACTTGGAGTCCGCCGCGATCTGCGTCACCGCCTTCGACGGAGCGGTGCTCACAGTGAACGATCTGCGGAACGCCACCCACTGGTTCGTCGAGCTGGACGGAGCCCAGATCCACCTCGCGGTCCAGGAAACGGCGGCCGACGCCGGGGCAGCGAGTCCCGGCAGGAGCGCTGAGCCGAGAGTGGACGCGAGCGCCACGGCTATGGCCGAGCGCAAGGCGGACCGACGCGTTACAGAGGACATGAGGGCTCCTGCCGTCGATGTGCGGTGGGGCTACGGATGAGGAAGCATTTCGACGACCGGGAAGAGAGTGCGGTCGCGGGGACGTTGAGTTTGAATCGTTTCATTTCGGTGTTTGCAGCGGGAATTCTTTGCCGCCGCGCGAGACGGTGTCAAGGCCCGTGCAGTGACTGTCTCTTCAGTTGCCGAGATGGCCGAGCGCACGACTGCCGATATCGCCGGAGTCGGTCCTGCTTGTGCGACGACATGCGTAACCGCTGTTGGGGGAGGGTGGCGAGGCTGATTGAACAACCCCTGCGGTAGCGTCCCGGATGAAATCGCAGAGGTAAGGGTTGGGGTGGCGACCCCGCGAGCGCCCTCCTGGATCGACGTGGTGGAACAGATGGATGGGGCGCAGGTACAGCTGGCGCGGGAGAACCCGGCCGAGCCGAGGCTTCCGGCTTCCAGGGCCGGTCGTTCGGCTTCGAGACGAAGATCGCCGACGGGTGAACCGGACTTGGCTGGCCGGGTGTGAGCGATGTCGGCAGCCTCAAAGTACGTGCACTGAGCGCCCGGAGCGGCCGTGACCGTGAACCTTACGATGCCGGCGAACCGCACCCTGGGTGGCGAGCCCTTGGACGCAGTCGCGCCGTGAGGACACGATGATGTCCCAGCGGCCTCAGGCGCGGCCGACGGGGTTGTTGTGGGCATCGACGCCTGCCGGGCTACCACGCTGCCGGGCCGACCTCCGGCCTGAACCTCACCTTTCACGAAGCGCCGCACCCTGTTCGTCAGGGTGGTGAATCAGGAGACTGCCCGTCGTGAGCCGGCCCGGGGCGTCCTCACCGTCCAGCAGAGAGCAAGACATGGACGAACCCCGGGAATCCAGCTAGGAGGAACGCGGGTGGCCCGATGTCTGGAGCCGTCGGCGCCTCAATACCCGCGCTTGCCTCAGTGCCGGGCGGTGCTCACACGGGTCAGTGCCGGGCGAACTGGACCCGCGTCGATTGCAGGACGTTCGGCAGCACCGCGAGTCCGCTGACGGTCAGTTGTTCGCCGTAGATGTCGGTGACTCTGATCGCCTTGCCGCAGCCGTTGCCGTCGGCGGAGATGAAGTAGTTGAAGCTGGTACGGGGCAACTGGCGCCAGCCGTTCCCGGTGCTGACCTCGAGCCTTACGACCGGGTTGCGGTGGCCGACGACCTGGATGCCGCACCAGTAGGCGCTGGATCCGGTCTTGTACCTGATCGACATCGTGCCGAGGGAGCTGGGGCTCACCAGGCTCCAGGTGATGGGGAGTCGGCCGACCTTGAGGTCGGCGAGTTCGGCGAAGGCCTGTTGGCTGAGGTCGATCTGCCCGGGTGCGCAGGGCAGGGGGCATTCGTTGGTGATCCGCACCGTGACGGACTTGCCGTTGGCCGCGCGGACGAGGACGTAAGCGCCGCAGGCTCTGGAGGTTTCGTAGTCGGTGGTGTTCATCGCCGCGATCATCATGTCCGGACTGGGACCGAACAGACAGGCCCCGTCCCCGGCACCCGCCTGGTAGGCGGTGGCGACGCCCTGATACAGGGTATGGGGCCGGATTCGCCCTGCCGATGGGGGTGTGGTGGACCCGCGCGAGGACTTCTGGGCGCCCTTGGACGGGGACTTCGCGGCCTTGGGTGTGGCCGTGGTCTTCGGGCTGGCGGAGCCGCTTGCGCTCGGGCTCGACGACGGGCTGGGCGTCGCGCTGGGAGACGCGGTGCCGGCGGTGCCGGCGGCTTTCGGTTGGGTGGTGACCAGGGGGGAGGCCGCGGCCGGCCCTGCATCGACCTTGTGGCCGGGGAGCAGAGCCATGACCAGGTAGGCGAGAACGCCCGCTGCGGTCAGCGCCGCCGCGGCGCCCAGTACGAGTCTGCGTCTGTGCCTGCGCTGCCGCGCGACCTGCCTCGTTGTCGCCATTACCTGTCCGTTCAGGATCGAGCCGATGGTGCACTGGTCAGTGGCCGTCCACAGCGAAAAGGTTGCCGACGACTTTGCGTGGCCCAAGGGTCGTCTGTCGGGCGCAGGAGGGAGCCTGAAGACCGGGAGCGCTTCCGAGACCGGACGGTCAAGTCCGGTGCAGGCAGCCTGTGTGGCTCAGGTCGACTCGCGGACGACCAGCTCCGTACGGAGAATGACATGGCGATAGGCCACCGACGGCTCCTCCATGTCCTCCAGGAGCAGCCGGATCATGGCCCGGCCCATCTCCTCCAGCGGTTGACGCACCGTCGTGAGCCGCGGCCTTGTGCGCTGGGCCAGGGGGAAGTCGTCGAAGCCGATCACGGCGACGTCCCGCGGCACGCGTCGTCCTGCCCCGCGCAACGCCTGGAGAGCCCCTGCGGCCGTGGTGTCCGACGCGGCGAGAACGCCGTCGATCTCCGGGTGCCGTGCGAGTAGTTCGGTCATGGCGCGGCGTCCGCTGTCCTGGGTGAAGTCGCCTTCGGCCACCAGGGACTTCTCGCTGTTCAGGCCGGCCAGTGCCAGAGCGTCCTGATAGCCGCGGAGTCGGCACTGGGCGGCGTCCATGTCCAGTGGGCCGGTGATGGTGGCGATCGTCGCGCGGCCCCGCGAGACCAGGTGGGAGACGGCGCTGCGGGCGCCCCCCACGTTGTCCGCGTCCACGTAACTGACGTACTCGTCGCCCGAGCGGCGACCCAGCATCACCGTCGGCAACCGCGCCTCGGCAAGCATGTCCGGCAGCCGGTCCCCGGCGCGCACGGACAGCAGCAGGACTCCGTCAACTCGGCTGCCGCGCGCGTATTCCAAGAAGCGCTTCCGATCGGCGTCCGAGCGGACCAGGGTCAGCATCAGCTGCATCCCGAAGTCCGCCAGCGCGTCGCCGAGGGAACGGACGATCTCGGAGAAGAAGGGCTCCGCGAACACTCTCCAGTCGGGTTCGGTCAGGACGAGAGCGACGGCATTGCTTCGCTGGCCGGCCAGGGAGCGGGCCGCGAGATTGGGGACGTACCCCAGTTCCTCGATGGCTTGCTGCACGGCTCGGCGCGTCGATGCCTTCACGCCTGCCGCGTTGTTGATGACGCGGGAGACGGTGCCCCGGCCCACCCCTGCGTGCGCGGCCACCTCTTCCAGCGTCGGCGTGCCGGGGCGTCGCGTGCCCATGACCACCTCCCCCATGAGATAGCCGATCTTACGGGCCGGAAGAACCGGGCACACGCCTTCCGCGCGGAACCCGTGCCGTGTCAGCCAAGGGGATGTGGGGTTGCTGCTTGTTGCGGAGTGTCTGCTCTGCGCTCTTCGTCGGATACGGCGAGGAGCTCCGGGAGCGGAGGAGCTCCGGAGGGGGAGGGGCTCCGGGAGGGAGGGGAGGAGCGAGGCCCGCCCTGTCGGCATGTGGGCGGTTGGGCGAGCCCGGACGGAAGAACCCTCCCGTGGGTTACGCGATGGTGCAGGACGTTCCGTTGAGGCTGAAGGCGGCCGGCTTGACGAAGCTGCCACTGTAGGTGCCTTGGAACCCGAAGGAGACCTGTCCGCCTGGTGTGATGGACCCGTTGTGCGCGGCGTTCGTGGCCGTTATGGCCCCCGTCGACGACGAGACAGTGGCATTCCAGGCGTTGGTGATCCTCTGACCGGAGGGCAGCGTGAACGCGAGGTTCCAGCCGTTGACCGGGGAGGAGCCGGTGTTGGTCACGGTGACGTCGGCAGTGAAGCCGTCCTGCCAGACGCTCGTGCCGTAGGCCACCTTGCATGCGGCGGGACCGCTGGGGGTGCCGGGGCCGCCAGGGGTGCTGCCCCCGAGGTTCACCGTGGAGGAGAAGGAGTTCACGGCCAGGCCCGCGCCGTTCTGCCAGGGCTCGAAACCCGCCTGAACGCTCGTCAGGTACCAGCTGTCCTGCGCGAGTCCGCGGGAGACGGCCTGCCGGACGAAGTCCATCACGTCGAAGTTCCAGCTGTCGATCGCCGACGGGGCGACGAAGGACAGGACGTCGTTGGTGCCGTTGTTGCCCGACCACACCTGCCACTGGCGTCCGGCCACCGTGGCGGAACCGACGGGCGAGCCCACCGGCTGCACGGATCCCACGCGGTTGAACCAGATCATGATCTCGGTGCGGTTCACGCCGTCGGTGCGGGGTGTCGGGTCCAGCCAGATGTCGTAGGCGGCGTCATAGGCCGCACCGCTCACGTAGCTGTAGGAGATGCCCGAGGGCGCGCTCGCGATGGAGCTGAGCTTGGCCGGGAGGTTCGTGCCCGGCGAGCAGTTGGTGTAGTGGCAGCCGTTGTACACGGACGGGTACGACTTCGGGGCCCCGTTCGTCGGGACCGAGCCGTCGGCCTGGGTGATCCTGAAGCCCGAGTTCGTGACGGAGATGCACTGGGAGGCGCTCGTGCCCCAGCGGTTGTTCTGTACGACGTAACGGCCCTGGATCGTGGTGCTGCCGAACTCCTCGCAGATCGTCGTGTCGGCCTGAGAGGCCGTAGCGCCGGTGAGCAGCGCGGCCAGCGCGACGAGCGTGGTCAGCAGCGCACCGCAGAGCGCGCGCATCCTGCGGACTTGGTGACGTGACGGTTGCATGCGGGTCCTCCGCGGCGGTTGGGGGGAGCTAGGGCTTCTGCATGGAATTGGGAGCGCTCCCAAAGCGAGCTCGCTGGGACTGTAGGAGAGGATCATGTTCCTGACAAGGAGGTCGGCTCTGGTGTCTTGAGGTGATTCCTGAAGCGGTCGGTGGTGCGGGTCGGAATGGGGCTCGACGGATGTCGGGCCCAGGCACCGGGCGGCCCCAAGGGGGAGGGGCCGCCCGGCCGGTGACCCCGTCGCCGGGTGACGGGGTCGCGCACGCGGTCTCAGCGGGGGGCTACTCGAGGAGTTCCGCGTACGAACCCATGGCCAGGGCGATGTCCGCCTGGGCCCAGAACCGGTGGTACGTGAACGACGGCACCGCGCCGCCCTTCAGATAGGCCTCGATCTTCGACCAGGCCGGGTCGCTCTTGTAGAAGGACCGCAGCGAGGCGAAGGTCGAGGAGGAGTTGATCGCGTCCCCGTTCGGCATCGCGCCACTGAAGCTGCTGGGGATGTAGACGCTGTCACCGAACCGGTTGTAGTCCGCCCGGTTCTCCGGCACCGCGATCCCGAGGCTGTCCTGGTAGTTGTTCCACATGCCGTCCAGGAGTGCCTTGGCCGTCGTCTTCGCCGCCGTGTCGCCCGACTTGGCGGCGTAGTAGCTCAGCGTCTTGGCGTACGCGGCGGCCACGCCGACGTCGTTGGTGTAGTCGGCGACGGTGACGTGAAGTCCGCTGTTGGCGCCGGGACTTGACGCGTTCCAGGTGTCGGGCTGGCCCGACCACTGAAGGGTCGACGGGATCTGGTAGGTGCCGTCCGGGTTGATCGTGGTCTTGGACAGCGCCCACTTCACCCACTTGTCGAGGACCGCCTTGGCCTGCGCGTTCCCCGTCTGCTGATACAGCTCGGCCACCCGCTCCATCGACCACGCCTGGAAGCCGAACCACTGGTTGGACGGCGGGTCGTGGTAGACGGGCTGCTGGTCGTAGTACATGCCGTAGAAGGTCGACGTGCCGGCCGGGGGAGTGGCGTAGCGGCCCGCCCAGCTGTTCGTCGCACCGCCCGCGATCGCACCTTCGTCTGACTGGAGCCAGCGGTAGAACTCCAGCTGCCGGCCGAGGGACTTGGCCCAGTCCGCCTGTCCCGTCGCCGACTTCGGCTTCAGATCCGCGTAGGAGCTCAGCGCGTAGGCCGCGAGAGGGTTCTGGTAACCGCCGTGCGCGTGGCTGGAGCCGATGCGCCAGGCCCAGCCCGCCGAGGTGTCGGTCGCGCCGCCCCAGGCGTAGTACCAGGACAGCAGGTAGTGCGAGGCGTCCTTGCCGGTACCCGCCGGGCACGCCGATGAGCCGACGCAGTTGCCGATCTTCTTGAAGTACTTGTCGTACATGGCGTAGCGCAGGTAGTCGCCCATCTTCGCGGCCTTGCCCACGGTCGTGGAGACCTCGGAGCCCTTGCCCTGCTGCTTGGCCCAGACGTCGGCCCAGTACGCGGCCTGCACCGCACGCGCGTCGGCGTCCGGGGCGTCCGTGAACTTCCACTGCTTGGCGTACGACGCGTCACCGGTGAACAGGTCCAGGTACCCGTTCTTCCCGCCGTACTTGAAGGCGTCACAGGTCGGCTGCGGCACCGTCTCCCACACCGACTCCTGCACACCGCGTTGGAAGGTGTTGATGTACGACGGCCCCGTGTCCGTCGGCCCGGCCTCGCACTTGCCCGGCGCGTTGCCGAAGCCGTAGACGTTGTCGACATCCTCAAGCCAGTGCATGCCGTAGATGTCGTCCGTGCCGTACGCCGACTTCAGCTCGCCGGCGATCGGGTCCGAACCGGACGCGACCGACGAGTCGAGTTTCGCCGGGTACTCGTTGGGGGTGTCCAGCTCGGGCGCGTAGGTAGCCGGCTTGGAGGCGTTGTAGAAGGAGTTGGTCGGCTGGTCGGCGTGCGTCGGGATCATGTACTTCTCCATCAGATCCCAGGCGCCGTTGAACTTCGACCAGTCACCCGTCACCTTGCCGTACATCGCCTGCAGCCACAGGAGATAGCTGTACGCCTCCGACGTGGTCTCGTGGCCCTGGTCCGGCGCCTCGACGATCAGCGTCTCCACCGAGTGGTAGGGGATGCCCTCGGGGGAGAAATAGCCGTTCGCCGGGTTCGTGATCTTGCCGTACAGCTCCAGGAAACGGGCGTCGTACGCCTTCGTCGCTCCCAGCTGCGTCACGGTGACCGAGGCCTTGGCCTGCCCGGGGGCCGTCGATTCGAAGGTCGCCGCCCCGGTTCCGGAGGAGTCGGCGGTGATGGTCACCTTCTGGGCGGTGTTCCAGTTCGACGGCGTGAAGGTGAGCGAAGCGCCACCGGTCACCGACAGGCCTGAGTTCCCGCTCGCGCGAGCTGTCGTCACCGTCACGTTCGCGCTCGGCTGCTTCGACAGCTTCACTTCGTACGTGCCCGTCTTGGCCCTGCTGGACCCCCAGTTGGGAGGGTGTGGCGACCACAGAGGGGCCCGAGGCGACCATGATGCCGACCGGTGTGGACTCCGCGGAGGCGCCCAGGCTGTCGTACGCCTTCGCCAGCAGGGAATGACTGCCCACGGTCAAGCTTGAGGCGGAGAGCGTGTACGGCGCTGTCGTGTCCGTGCCCAGCAGTTTGGTGTCGTCGTAGAACTCCACCTTGCTGATCGACGCGTTGTCCGCGGCGGCGGCCGTGGCCGCGAGCGGTACCGCCTCGCCCTGGGTGTAGACGGCGCCCGCGGCGGGGCTGGTCAGCACGGTGATCGGCGGCTGGTGGGCCCCGTTGCAGACGGTGCCGTTGACCGAAAGGGACGTGGGCGCCGCGTTGGCGCCGCTGTAGGTGAACTGGGCGCCGGTAGAGGCGGACGCGCCCGCGGCGATCTTGCCGTTGTAGCCGGCGTCCTTGACGCTGATGTTCTGGCCGGACTGGGACCAGGTGCCGTTCCAGCCGTTCATCAGCTTCTGGTTGCCCGTGTAGCCGTACGTCAGCGTCCAGCCGTCGATGGTGTCCGTACCGCGGTTGGTGATGGTCACGTCCGTGGTGAAGCCGGAGCCCCAGTCGTTCGTCTTGTAGTCCACGCTGCATTGAACGCCCGCCGCACGCGCGGTCGTCGCACCCGTGGCCAGCATCGACAGGGGCAGGGTCAAGACGGCTGCCGCGGCGGTCAACGCCCGCCGAACAGTTCTGCGTTTGTGTCCGGGATCCATGAACTGGTTTCCTCCAAGCGGCTCAAAGCACGGAGAAGCACAAGTCTTGGCCAGTGGGAGCGCTCCCATGATGGGGATGGGGACGGCAACGGTCAAGGAGCTTGAAGAATCGAACACACGAAAGGGTTTAGTTCAAAGGAAGTTCAGCCCTTCCTCTGGGCAACCGCGCCACTTGGCGCTACCTTCCTTCGCACCAGTGGGAGCGGTTCCCGTCAGTCGACGTGCCGGACACGGCGCGCCACACTGCGAGGAGTCGCTCATGCGACACCCTCCACGTTCCTTTCTCCTCGTCACCGCACGCGCCGACACGCTCGTCGCCACAGCGGTGGTTCCCATGATCCGGCTCCGGGAGCAACGCACCGCCGCAGGGCGGAAAGCGCCGTCCGCCGGGCAGTGGGACCACGGCTGAAGGAGCCGTGTCGATGAGCAACACCCAGCTCGAACCCGGTAGTTGGCGGCGCGCCGTCGGTTCTTGCCGACGGCTGCGCACCGAACGAAAGCCGGACGAGTCTCGCTACAACCGACGCGAGGGTCGGCTCACGCTCCCCTGCCCCATGAGCGAATGCCTCCACTCCTCCGGCGATGCTCGAACACAGGGACGCCGGCAGCCCCCGCCCGTTGACCGTCGAGTGGGGAGCGCTCCCAGACCAAGTCTCCTGTGTGTTCCGTACCCGTGCCCGGAGCGCCGGTCGTGGGGGCGGATCGCTGCTCCAAAACGTCCTTGCCCTTCGGCCACGACGCCATGCCGACCCATTACGGATCAAGGTGCGCGATCACCTGCGCGTGCTCCAACAGCGGAGAAATCCTCTAACCAGAAGGGCCCCGTCCTCATGAGTCGCACCAAAACCTCATTGCTCGCAGCGCTCGCGCTGCTCAGCGGGACCTCAGCGGCCGCACTCGTCGCGGCGCCGGCCGGCGCCGTCGCCGGGGCCGCGCCCTGCACCGTGGACTACAAGGTGAACCAGTGGGACACCGGCTTCACCACCGCCGTCACGATCACCAACAACGGCCCGGCCAAGTCGAGTTGGTCGCTGAAGTGGTCGTACGCCGGAAACCAGAGGATCAGCAATGGCTGGAACGCGAAGCTCAGCCAGAGCGGTTCGTCCGTGACGGCCGCCAACGAGAGCTACAACGGCACGCTTCCCACCGGGGGTTCGGCGAGCTTCGGTTTCCAGGCGTCCTACAGCGGGACCAACGACGTCCCGGCCACGTTCACGCTCGACGGCGTGACCTGCAACGTCGACGGCGGGCCGACGGATCCGGGACCGACGGATCCGGGACCGACCGACCCGGGGCCGACCGGCCCCGGCCCGGACGGGCCGAAGGCCGCCAACCCCTATGTCGGCGCCAAGGTCTACGTGAACCCGGAGTGGTCCGCGAAGGCGGCCGCCGAACCGGGCGGCAGCCGCATCTCCAACCAGCCCACCGCCGTGTGGCTGGACCGCATCGCCGCCATCAACGGCGTCAACGGCGGCATGGGCCTGCGCGCCCACCTGGACGAGGCGCTGAAGCAGAAGGGCAGCGGAGAACTCGTCGTCCAGCTGGTCATCTACGACCTGCCGGGCCGCGACTGCGCCGCCCTCGCCTCCAACGGCGAGCTGGGACCGAACGACCTCGACAAGTACAAGAGCCAGTACATAGACCCGATCACCTCGATCCTGTCCGAGTCGAAGTACGCGGGCCTGCGGATCGCCACCGTCATCGAACCCGACTCGCTGCCCAACCTGGTCACCAACGCCGGAGGCACCAACACCACCACCGACGCGTGCGTGACCATGAAGAGCAACGGCAACTACGAGAAAGGCGTCTCCTACGCCCTCGACAAGCTCGGCGCCCTCTCCAACGTCTACAACTACATCGACGCCGGCCACCACGGCTGGCTGGGCTGGGACAGCAACCTCGGCCCGGCGGTGCAGGAGTTCTACAAGGTCGCCACGACCAACGGCGCGAGGGTGGGCGACGTGGCCGGCTTCATCGTCAACACCGCCAACTACAGCCCCGTCAAGGAGCCCAACTTCAAGGTCACCGACATGGTGAACGGGCAGACCATACGCCAGTCCAAGTGGGTCGACTGGAACCAGTACGTGGACGAGCAGTCGTTCGCGCTCGGACTGCGGGACAAGCTGGTAGCCGCCGGGTTCGACTCCGGCCTCGGCATGCTGATCGACACCTCCCGCAACGGCTGGGGCGGCTCCGCCAGGCCCACCGGCCCCGGACCGATGACCTCCGTCGACGACTACGTCAACGGCGGCCGCATCGACCGACGCATCCACGCCGGCAACTGGTGCAACCAGAGCGGCGCCGGAATCGGCCAGCGGCCCACCGCCGCCCCCGCCACCGGCGTCGACGCCTACGTGTGGGTCAAGCCGCCGGGAGAGTCCGACGGCAACAGCGCCGCCATCCCGAACGATGAGGGCAAGGGCTTCGACCGCATGTGCGATCCCACCTACGGCGGCAACGCCCGAAACGGCAACAACCCCACCGGGGCGCTGCCCAACGCACCGCTCGCCGGGCACTGGTTCTCCGCCCAGTTCCAGCAGCTGATGCAGAACGCCTACCCGCCGCTGTCGTGATCCGTTGACGCGGTGACCCGCCGGGGCCCAGCTGCTGCCTTAGCTGTGGCCCCGGCGAATCGTGTGCTCCCGAGCGTGCGCCATCGATCAAGTCGGACGGCGCCGACGTCGGACAAGGCCGTCGTCAGACAACGGCGATGTCGATGGACTTTGCCTTGGTCCGCCGGGCGGCAAGGTTCTCCATCACGCGCTTGCCGACCGGACGGCCGGCGAGCCTCTGGGTGAAGGTTCGCACGGCCTTGTGCCGGCGGCTTTGGGAGGACGAACACAGTCAGGCCTGTGTGCGGCCGCTGCGCTGCTGGAGGGCTATGAAGGGGCGTGGCCGCTGGTCCCATCCACGCAGGGCCCGGCAGGTGTTGCTCCCGTTGCGCTGCAGCAGGGTGCCCAGGAGGTCCGCGCCGACCAGGGCGGTTGAGGCGCCCATGCCGGAGTAGAGGGTCAGACACCAGGCTGAGCCGCCGAGCAGGACGACGCGGTCGGTGTGCCAGGCCGACATCTCCACCTGGGGGAGAGTCGAAGAGGTAGTCGTCGGCCTGCTCGAACTGCTCGAGGAGGTGTTCCAGCACGGGCCCGGTCGGTGCGGGGCCGAAGGCGAGGCCGCAGCGACTCGATGGGCGGACGGCGGAAGTGGGCGTCCTCATCGTTTGTGTGACAGTTGAACAGCACTCCGGGCTGCTTGTCGGTGAGGGGGAAAGTCCATACAGAGCGGCCCGGCTCGGCCAGGACGACGCCGTCCTGAAGGCGATAGCCGGCCACGGGCTCCTTGCTGATCGTGGCGCCGATGATGTGGCCGAGCGGCCGCATGAACCGCGAGTCCGGGCCGAAGACCAGGCGGCGCACGGTGAGCGCAGGCCGTCGGCGCCCACCACGAGGTCGAAGCGCTCAGTGACCTCGATGGTCTCGTCACCCGGGTGGTGCGAAACGTGGCGTCCACTCAGCCAGGGTGTTCGTCGATGACGGTCGGTGTGGTGGCGTAACAGATCTCGGTGTAGGGAGCGATGGCGTCGTAGGGGGCTGCTTCGATGTCTCCGCGCAGGATCAGCCTGGGCCCGCCGGGCAGGTCGCCATACCCCATGCCGGGACGGCCTCGGCCGGAGCGGTCGATGAAGTAGGTGACGTAGTCGAGCGCACGATCGCATGGCTCCACGGCTTCCGCCGCCTCGGGCGCCTTCCCTGGCCGGTCGGTCACCTTCCGGCGGGCCGCGCGGGGGTGGCCGGTGAGGTGGGTGCGGGGAGGGGGCGCCGGGCGACCTCATGGGCGTCGTCCGGTGGGACGCCCAGCATGCGCAGGACCATCTCGGCGAGGTGCACCGCGGCCTTGTCACCGTCCAGGTCGGGGCGGGCGAATCTCATTTCCACCAGAGACAGCAGGGTTCCGCCCAGTGCGGTCAGGGCGACCACCGGATCGAGGGGGTTGAAGCGGCCGGAGGTGAGGCCGGCCTCGATGTCGCGCAGGGCTCGCCGGACCAGGCCGTTGTCCGAGTGGATGTGGCCGAGGCCGCGGCGGCGCAGGACCTGCATCAGCTCTGGGTGCGAGTCGGCCATGAGGGCGCTGAGCCGGAAGCCTGCCGCGACGAGTTCCGCGGGGTCGTCGACGCCCGCAAGGCGCTCGTCGAAGTTCTGGCCGAACTCTTCCATGGCGTCCACCACCGCCGCCTCGAACAGATCCGTCTTGGAGTCGAAGTGGTTGTAGAAGGAGCCGAAGCCCACGTCGGCGCGCTCGGCGATCGCCTGGATGCTGGCGCTGGTGTCCCCGGTCTCGGCGAGTATCTGCCGGGCCGCTCGCACGAGAGCCCTGCGGGTTTCGGCGCGGCGCCGCTCGAACCGGTTGCTGGGTCGGGCTGACGTAGACATGCGCCGAGTGTAACTGCCGGGCGATGGAGATCGCAGTCCTGATGAATTCATCATTTTCTGTCGTGAGCGTCTTGACGAGGAAACTGTCACAACTGATGATTTCCTCATCGTAGATGTTGCTCGGAGGGCACCGTGTTTGAAACCCATGTCAGGGGAGCCGACGTCATCACGGCCCACCAGGACCTCCACAGCGAGCAGGGTGCTCTGCGCGGCGAACACCCCGGCCGCTCCCGAAATCCGTTGATCAAGGTGGCCGACCTGGCATGGCTGGAGTTCGAGAAGCCTGACCTGGACCGCGCCGAGGTCTTCGCCCGGGACTTCGGGTTCGGTATCGCCGCCCGTACCGAGCAGGAGCTGTGGCTGCGCGGCACTTTCGCCGGCTCGCCCTGCATGGTGATCCGTAAGGGACGCACCTCCCGTTTCATCGGCCCGGCGTTCCGGGCCACCGAGCGGGCCGACCTGGACCGGGTGTCACGGGCGACCGGGGCGACCGTACGGGATGCGGACGTACCCGGCGGCGGCAAAGTGGTCGACCTGCTCGACCCCTCCGGATTTCCGGTGCGAGTGGTGCACCGCCGTGAACAACTGCCCGCGCTGCCGGAGCAGCGGCCACTGCTCCTCAACGCCGGCACCACTCACCGTCGTACGAACGCCATGCAGCGCCCGCCCCGCGAACCGTCGCGCATCCAGCGTCTTGGGCATCTGGTCCTGGAGACTCGCGTCTTCGGTCAGGCACTGGAGTGGTACCTGGACACTCTCGGCATGATCGTGTCGGACTTCCTGTTCCTGGATGGCCAACGCGAGCGCGGCCCGACGATGGCGTTCATCCGCTGCGATCTGGGCAGCGTGCCGGCCGACCATCACACGCTGGCCATGCACCTGGGTCCCGGCACGGGCTACGTCCACTCCGCCTACCAGGTCACCGACCTCGACTCCATAGCCGTCGGCGGCGAGTACCTCAAGGAGCGTGGCTACAAGCGCAGTTGGGGCATCGGCCGGCACATTCAGGGCAGCCAGCTCTTCGACTACTGGCGCGACCCCGACCACTTCATGCTGGAGCACTTCGCCGACGGCGACCTCTTCACCTGTGACGTCGAGCCAGGCTGGGCGCCCATGTCGACCAGCGGCCTGGCCCAGTGGGGCCCGCCGGCCACTCGCGACTTCCTCGGCGCCAGCCCTTCCCCACAGCGGGTCCGCGACGTCATCCAGGCCCTGCGCGGCGACAACGAGCTGGACCCGGCACGCCTCTTCGGCCTGCTCAGGGCCGCCCACTCCTGACCCCCTTCACAGAGAGCCATGTCATGAGCACCAATGTCCTGCGCACCGCTGACGGCTGGTGGGTCGTCCGCGGGAACCGGGCTGTCCCTGTCGAGACCAAAGCCGACACAACCGCAGAACTCATCGCGGACCGGGCCGCCGTCCGCGAAGCCGCCGCCTCCGGCGAGCCCGGCACTCCCTTGGCCGACCTGGTCGCACTTTCGCCGGTTACCACTCCCTGCCGGGTGGTCGCGCAGATGGTCAATTACCGCAGCCACGCCCGTGATTCGGGCTTCACCGGAGAAATTCCGCCCGCCTTCTTCCGCAAGGCGTCCGGCTCGGTCAGTGGCCCTGGCGAGGCCGTCGTCCGACCCGCGCATGTGAGGTTCCTCGACTACGAGATCGAGCTCGGCCTGGTCATGGGTGCGCCGCTGCCCGTCGGCACCACCGTCGAGGAGCAGGACCTGCCGTCATACATCGCCGGACTCGTGATCACCAACGACGTCAGCGCCCGCGAGGTGCAGCTGACCAAGACACAGTTCTACGAGAGCAAGTCGTACCCCACCTTCACACCGACCGGGCCCTACCTCGCGCTGCTGGAGCCGGAGGACTTCGCCCGTCTCCTCGACCTGCGGCTGCAGTTGTCCGTCAACGGAGAGCTGCGTCAGGACCGCACCCTCGCCAACATGATCGTCCATCCGGCGCGGGCCCTGACCCTGCTGGCCCGCTTCCAGACCCTCGACCCCGGCGACCTGCTGCTGACCGGCACCCCCGGCGGCACGGCCCTCAAAGCCCCGCCGAAGCCGGTCGAGAAGATCGGTGCCCTGCTCCCGCCCGCCCTGAAGTGGAAGGCGTTCTTCAAGTCCCAGGCCAGGAATCCGCACTACCTGCACGCGGGTGATGTGATCACGGCGACGATCGCGACCCCGGACCGCCACATCGACCTCGGCGAGCAGCGCACGCCCGTCACGGACGCCGAGTGACACCCCGAGGTGAGCCGCACATGACCGTCGATGAAGCCGCACGCGTGCCCGTCGTGATCATCGGGGCCGGCCCGGTGGGCGTGACCGCTGCCCTCCTCCTCGCCCGGCGCGGAGTCCGCAGTGTCATCGTCGAACGACATCAGGACGCGTACCCGCTCCCGCGGGCCGTCGCCACCGACGACGAGGTATGCAGAATCCTTCAGGCCGCAGGGGTGGGGGACGAGTTCGCGGCGATCGCCCGACCGGCGAGCGGGCTGCGCCTGCTGGACGCCCGACACCGGGTGATGGCCGAGTTCCGCCGCTCCGGACACGGCCCGCACGGCTACCCGCAGACCAGCATGTTCGACCAGCCCGAGCTGGAACAACTGCTGCGCCGCGCCCTGGCGAGGCACCCGGAGTGTGAACTGCGCGGTGGGGCTGAGGCCGTCGGCATCGAACAGGACGGCGACGGCCCAGTTCGAATGACTTACCGCGACGCGAGCGGCGAACACGAGCTGTGGGCCGACGCGGTGCTCGGCTGCGACGGTGCGAACAGTCTCACCCGCGCAGCCATCGGAGCCGTCTGGGAGGACCTGCGCTTCGAGGAACGCTGGAGCGTCATCGACGTCCGCACGACGGCCGACGTCCGCTGCTGGGAAGGAGTCGATCAGGTCTGCGACCCGGACCGGCCGGCGACCTTCATGCGAGTCGGCGAAGACCGCTACCGCTGGGAATTCCGGTTGCGTGAGGGGGCGATGCAGCCGGTCCGCGAGTTGGTCACCCCGTGGTTGCCGCCTTCGTACCAGGGCGACTTCGAGATCGTCCGCAAGGCGGAGTACACCTTCCGGGCGCGCATAGCCGACCGCTGGCGCGGCGGGCGGGTCTTCCTGCTCGGGGACGCCGCCCATCTCACCCCGCCGTTCATCGGACAGGGCCTGTGCTCGGGCCTGCGCGACGCCTGCAACCTCACCTGGAAGCTCGCGCACGTCCTCCAGCAGGGCGCCGACGAACGGATCCTGGATACCTACGAGAGCGAACGCAAACCGCACGCCCGCCATGTGATCCGGCTCGCGGTCGCCATGGGCTGGGCCATGACCGGCGGCCAGGACCGCGCCGCCGCACTGCGCCGCAGGATCCTGGCCGCGGCCTGCCGCATCCCTGGCCTGACCGAGGCGGTCGGCCACGACCTAAACCCGCCTCTGACCGCAGGCCCTCTCGTCCGACGCCGCCCCCGCAGGGCACTGGTGGGTACCCACTGCCCGCAACCGTGGATCACCGCGGACGGACGGCGCACCCGCCTCGACGAGGTGCTCGGCGCTTCCTTCACCGTGCTCACCACCACCGAGACGTGGCCCTCACTCGATTCCCTCGCCCACGGACTCGGTGCCCGCGTGATCTCTGTGACCGACCTCGACGACGGCGGAACACTCGCCGCCTGGATGCGCGCCGGCCGGGCGGACGCTGTCCTGCTGCGTCCCGACCGTGTCGTCCTGGACGCCATCCCCGTCGGAGGCCGTTACTTCACCGACACCGCTGCCTGGGCGTCCCTCCTGCACACCACGCGAAACCCCTATGACCCCGCCGGACCACTGAAGAAAGCCTGCTCAGGGAGTGCCAGTCGATGACCGTGCCCGCCCCTTTCACGACGCCTGATCCGCGGGCCGTCGCGGACAGCAACATCATGGATTTCGCCCGCCACATCGGGATGCCCGGCGCCGATTACGCCACCTTGCACCGCCGGTCGGTTTCCGACCTCGAGGGCTTTTGGAAAGCGGTGTGGGAGTACTTCGACATCGACGCGGACACCCCGTACGAGCAGGTCCTGGCAGAGGACACGATGCCGGGTGCCCGTTGGTTCCCCGGCGCCACTCTCAACTACGCCCACCACGCCCTGCGCAACCTCGCCGACGATGCCGTGGCCATCATCGCGCTGGACGAGACGGGCTCCTGTTACGAGGTGACCGCCAGTCGGCTGCGCGCCGAGGTCGCCTCCGTCGCCGCGACCTTGTGCGACCTGGGCGTCGGCATGGGTGACCGGGTCGTCGGCTATCTGCCCAACACCCCGCACGCGATCATCGCGTTCCTGGCCGCCGCGAGCCTGGGCGCCGTGTGGTCGGTTTGCGGTCAGGATTACGCGCCCAAGGCCGCCGCCGACCGCTTCGCCCAGCTGGAACCCACGGTCCTGGTCGCCGCCGACGGCTACCTCTTCAACGGCACCACCCATGACCGCCGCGAAGCCACCCTCGAACTCGCCCATGCGTTGCCCACCTTGAAAGCGACCCTGCTGGTGCACCACGTGGGCCTGCCGTGGCCATCACGGACGTACCCCTCGCTGGTGATTCCGTGGGACGATGCCTCGACGCGCACCGAGGCACTCGCCTGCACGCCGGTACCGTTCGACCACCCCTTGTGGATCGTGTTCTCCTCTGGCACCACCGGCCTGCCCAAAGGGATCGTCCACGGCCACGGTGGCGTCCTGCTGGAGCACCTCAAGACTCTCGGCCTGCACTGTGACCTAGGCCCCGGCGACCGCTTCCTGTGGTACACCACCACCCATTGGATGATGTGGAACCTTGTCGCCTCGACGCTGCTGACGGGCGCTGCGACCTGTACCTACGACGGCAGCCCGGCACCCCCCGCCCAGACCGACACCCTGTGGAAGCTTGCCGCCCGCCATCGCGTGACCGTCTTCGGGACCAGCCCCCAGTACCTGCTGAGCATGGCCAAGTTCGGCATCGACCCCTCGGTGCACGACCTGTCGTCCATCCGCGTGGTCGGCTGCACAGGCTCCGCCCTGCCGGCTTCCGCCTACCCCTGGGTCCGCGAGCACGTCGGCGACCGCGTGCTGCTGGCCTCTATCAGCGGCGGCACGGACGTCGTCTCCGGCTTCGCGGGCAGCGCGCCCAACACCCCGGTGTGGGCCGGTGAGTTGTCCGCACCGCACCTGGGAGTGGCGCTGGCTGCGTACGACAGCGAGGGCTTTCCGGTGGTGGGCCAGGTCGGCGAACTGGTTGTCACCCGCCCGATGCCGTCGATGCCGCTGTGCTTCTGGAACGACCCCGACGGCACCCGCTACCGCGACGCCTACTTCTCCTCGTATCCCGGCGTGTGGCGGCACGGCGACTGGATCACGGTCACCGGTCACGGCTCGGTGATCGTCCACGGCCGCTCCGACAGCACGCTCAACCGCAACGGTGTCCGGCTCGGCAGCGCCGACATCCACGACGTGGTCGAACGCCTCCCGGAAATCTCCGAGGCCCTCGTCATCGGCGCGGAGGAACCCGACGGCGGCTACTGGATGCCGCTGTTCGTGGTGCTGGCCGCCGGAGCCGAACTGAACGACACTCTCCGCGACCGCATCCGTGAAGCCATCCGCAGCGGTGCCTCACCCCGTCATGTCCCCGACGAGATCCTCGAAGTGCCCGGGATCCCGCACACCCGCACCGGCAAGAAGCTCGAGGTCCCCGTCAAGCGCATCCTTCAGGGCGCCCCGGTCGAGCAGGTCGTCAACCTGGCCGCCGTGGACATCCCCCACCTCATCGACTACTACGCCCAACTGGGCGCCGAGCGCCAGGACCGATCGGCATGACGACCGCACAGCTCACCCTCGCCGTCGCACTCTCAGCGATCTTCTTCTCCTTCAGATCGCCGGAGCCGCCGGTCTGCTGCTCGGCCTGGCCTTGGCTCCGCTCGGCGTGGCTGCCGCTGCCGGGCTGGCTGTGCTCATGATGCCTGCCGCCGTGGTCCACCAGCGCGGGGGGTCCACGCTCCGTCCAGGCCCCGCTGGCCTCGGCCACCCCCGAGGACCACTTGATCGACCTCTGCGCCGGCCGAACCCAGCCCGCCGTTGCCCGGTGGCTGGAGAGCCCACAGCTCGTGCGGGCCTTCGGCGCCGGTGTGCCACGCGTGACGTACCGCTTCACCGTGACAGAGACGGTGCTCATGCGCGAGTACGACGGACTGGCGTACGTGGCACGCTCGACGCCTTCTCTGCTACTGAGCTGAGACAGCATCCATTTTCGGGGGCGTCTCTGATTTGCTCGCCGACGCGGATGTCGCGTGCCACGACGCTCGACTGGAGGCCGAGTCCTCTGCGTCGACGCTGACGTGACACAGATCTCGATGTGGCTCCGGTAGACGGGTCTATAGTCTGTTCCCGTTTGTTGGCCGAAAGTGAGATGTAAGGCTCATGAAGAGCCTTCCGTATGTGGCTGGCGAAGTGTCAGCCAAGTCAGCAAGCGGTCAGCACAAAGCCCGCAACGGGCGTCGGAAGCGCGTTGGTGGCGGGCCGTTGTAGGGTGAGAGAACAGCCCTTGACCTGCACAAAGCAGGCAGGGAGCGAATACCGGGAGTGCTGAATGATTCGTACCGTATTCAAGTCCAAGATCCACCGCGCCACCGTCACCCAGGCCGACCTGCACTACGTCGGATCGGTGACGATCGACGCCGACCTGCTCGATGCCGCGGACCTGCTGCCCGGCGAACTCGTGCACATCGTGGACATCACCAACGGTGCCCGTCTGGAGACGTACGTCATCGAGGGCGAGCGCGGGTCGGGGGTCGTCGGGATCAACGGGGCCGCCGCGCATCTCGTCCAGCCCGGTGATCTGGTGATCATCATCAGTTACGCTCAGGTCACCGACGCCGAGGCGCGGGCGCTGGAGCCGCGGGTCGTGCACGTCGACCGCGACAACCGGATCGTGGCCCTCGGTGCCGACCCGTCCGAGCCGGTGCCGGGGTCGGACCAGCAGCGCAGCCCGCAGGCCGTGCCGGCCTGACCGACGCCATCAGGAGCGTGGCCATGAGCGACATCGAGATCCGCGACGACCGGACGGCGGGGCGCCTCGAGGCGGTGGCCGGCGGGGAAGTCGTCGGGCACGTCGAGTACTTCGTCCTCGACGCCCCGGAGCGGGCGCTCGTGCCCGTGCACACGATCGTGGAACCGGCCCACGAGGGGAAGGGCATCGCCGGCTCCCTCGCCCGGGAGCTGTACGCGAGCGCCGAGCGCGAGGGTGTCACGGTGGCGCCGCTCTGCCCGTACGTCGTCAAGTGGGCCGAGCGGCACCCCGACGTCGCCCCGGCGCCCGACCCGCGACTGCTGGACGCGGCGAAGGCCTGGCTGGTGG
This sequence comes from Streptomyces sp. NPDC001843, assembly GCF_042891955.1. Taxonomy (NCBI): domain Bacteria; kingdom Bacillati; phylum Actinomycetota; class Actinomycetes; order Kitasatosporales; family Streptomycetaceae; genus Streptomyces; species Streptomyces sp. NPDC001843. The sequence continues at coordinate 296,294 of NZ_JBIATQ010000011.1, forward strand.
CGCATCCGGGCCGGTTCTGAGGGACGGGCACCCACCCGGCGGCGCGCCGTCCCCCCGGCGGGTGAGTGGCGGGGCGGCCGTCGGGTAGGTGGGGGAGTAGTCCAGAGCCCACGTCGAGTGACTGGCCGGAGGACACGATGACGAACCCGTACCCCGACCCGGTCCCGCCCGGACCGACGCCCGGCCCGGACCCGCAGCACCCCGAGCCGACCCCGAACCCGGTCCCGCCCCCCGAGCCGCCGCCCGCGCCCGGGCCGCCCCCTGCCCCGGGGCCGAACCCGGTTCCGCAGCCGCCGCCCGAGCCGGACGGCCCGCCGGAGCCCTCGCCGTCGCCGATCCCGCCGGGCCCGGAGCCGGTCCCGAACCCCGAGCCCGGACCGCCGCTGACCTGATCCGGCGGAGCACGAAACGCCGGTGGGCGGCCACCCGGGCCGCCCACCGCTGCGTACGTCCTCCTGCCGGGAGACCTACGCGGACACCTCGGACCGGTCCCCGCCCCACAGCGTGTGGAACGCGCCGTCCCGGTCGACCCGCCGGTAGGTGTGCGCGCCGAAGAAGTCCCGCTGCCCCTGGGTGAGCGCGGCGGGCAGACGCTCGGCGCGCAGCGCGTCGTAGTAGGCGAGGGCCGCGGCGAAGCCCGGCGTCGGCACGCCCTGCCGGGTCGCGGCGACGAGCACCTCGCGCCAGTCGTCCTGGGCCGCCGCGATCTCCTGCGCGAACGTCTCGTCCGACAGCAGGCTCGGCAGGTCCGGCCGGGCGTCGTACGCGGCGCGGATACGGTCGAGGAACGCCGCGCGGATGATGCAGCCACCGCGCCAGATCGCGGAGACCGCGCCGAGGTCGATGTCCCAGCCGTACTCCGCGCGCGCCGCGTCGATCTCGTGGAAGCCCTGCGTGTACGACACGATCTTCGACGCGTACAGCGCCTGCTCCACGCGGTCCGCGAAGGCCGCCGCCTCGGACTCGGACAGCGGGGTCGCCGTCGGACCGGCCAGACCCCGCGAGGCCTCCCGCAGGGCAGCGTGACCGGAGAGGGAACGGGCGAAGACCGCCTCCGCGATGCCGGAGACCGGGACACCGAGGTCGAGCGCGATCTGCACGGTCCAGCGGCCGGTGCCCTTCTGCTCGGCCTGGTCGACCACCACGTCCACGAACGGCTTGCCGGTGGCCGCGTCCACGTGGGACAGCACCTCGGCCGTGATCTCGATCAGGTACGAGTCCAGACGTCCCGTGTTCCAGGTGCGGAAGATCTCCGCGATCTGCGCGGGGGAGTAGCCGGCGACATCACGCAGCAGCTGGTATGCCTCGCCGATCAACTGCATGTCGGCGTACTCGATGCCGTTGTGCACCATCTTCACGAAGTGGCCGGCGCCGTCGGGGCCGACGTGCGTGACGCAGGGCGCGCCGTCCGCCGCCTTCGCCGAGATCTTCTCCAGCATCGGGCCCAGCGAGTCGTACGACTCCTTCGGGCCGCCCGGCATGATGCTCGGCCCGTTCAGCGCGCCCTCCTCCCCGCCGGAGACGCCCATGCCGACGAAGTGGATGCCCTGCTCGCGCAGCGCCTTCTCCCGGCGGCGGGTGTCCGCGAAGTGCGCGTTGCCACCGTCGATGATCATGTCGCCGGGCTCCAGGAGCGGGGCGAACTCCTCGATCACGGCGTCCGTGGGACCGCCGGCCTTGACCATGATGACCAGCCGGCGCGGTCGTTCCAGTGCCGCCACGAACTCCTTGGCGGTCTCGGCCGCGATGAAGTCGCCTTCGTGTCCGAACTCCTCCACCAGGGCGTGCGTGCGTGACGCCGTCCGGTTGTGCAGTGCGACCGTGTAGCCGTTGCGCGCGAAGTTCCGGGCGAGGTTGCGGCCCATGACCGCCAGTCCCGTCACGCCGATCTGGGCTGAAGTGCTCATACCGCCTGCTTCCTAACTGCGTCGTGAGTACGGCCCCGCCAGTATTGCCCGGCAGTGGTGCTGCGCCCATCCTGACGTGCCGCTACGGCGAGCGCACATCCGACCCGCCAGGCTTGATTACGCACGGAAGACGCCTGACGCCTCAGCAAAGATCCGGCCGATCACGCGGAGGCGGGCCAAGGAAGGTTTATTCCCGGCCACTTGGGTACGCGAGGCGGCCGATTGCCGCCTTGTCATGGCCTGTTCGCAGCGCTTACTTTTGCCGCTCCTGACGCATGGCTAGGGGGCTTGAGACATGGCCGTACGCGGCCGGCACCGCCGGTATCAGCCGAACAGGATCAACCGCGCATCGCTCACCGTCACGGCGGGCGGCGCAGGCCTCGCGCTCCCCCTCGTCGCCGCAGGCAGCGCCGACGCGGCCGACGCGGCCACCTGGAACAAGGTCGCCGCCTGCGAGTCCAGCGGCAACTGGAGCATCAACACGGGCAACGGCTACTACGGCGGACTGCAGTTCACCCAGTCCACCTGGGAGGCCTACGGAGGCACCGCGTACGCGGCCCGCGCCGACCTCGCCACCCCGCACCAGCAGATGGCCGTCGCCGAGAAGGTGCTCGACGGGCAGGGCCCGGGGGCCTGGCCGGTGTGCTCGGTGCACGCGGGGCTCACCCGGGGCGGCGCCGGTCCGGAAGTCCACACGGCGAGCACGGCCACCCGGCCCGCCAAGAGCTCCGCCAAAAGCTCCGCCGAGACCGCGGCCAGGCCCTCCGTCCGGGACGTCCAGCCGCACACGACGCCCCAGTCCCGGGCGGGCCGGGCCGAAATGTACACGGTGGTGCACGGCGACACGCTCTCCGGGATCGCCGAGGAACGGCACGTCCAGGGCGGCTGGCACCGGCTCTACGCGGGCAACCGCGCGACGATCGGAGCCGATCCCGACCTGATCGTCCCGGGACAGCGGCTGAACCTGCACGCCACGGTGTCCCCGGCCACCGACACCCGTACTCCGGCCAAGCCCGCGCAGAAGAAGGCGCCCACGCACCACAGCCACTCCACCTCCACGAGCGGCCACTCGCTCGTCGCTCCCGTCAACGCGGCCACGGGCGAGCCCTACCACGCCGCGGGCTCGCACTGGTCGAAGGGCTACCACACCGGCGTCGACTTCCCCGTGCCCACCGGCACCTCCGTCAGGGCGGTCGCGGCCGGTCATGTGGTCGCCGCCGGCTGGGGCGGCTCGTTCGGCTACCAGGTGGTGATCCGGCACGCCGACGGCCGCTACACCCAGTACGCCCACCTGTCGGCGATCTCCGTGAGAGCCGGGCAGACGGTCGGCGAGGGGCAGCGCATAGGGCGCTCCGGCGCCACCGGAAACGTCACGGGCCCGCATCTGCACTTCGAGGTGCGGACGGGGCCCGGTTTCGGCTCGGACATCGACCCGGTCGCCTACCTCCGGGCCGGCGGCGTCAGGATCTGACCCGCGACGGGTGCCCCTCCAGGGCCGGGAGCATGACCAGGCCCGTGCAGGCGTCCCTGACCAGGATCTCGATGTCGTCCGGGACGGTGCCGGCCAGGTCCGCCTCCGTCAGGACGGTGTCCGCGCGGGCCGCTTCCTCCAGGACGGACTCCGCGAGAGCCACGTCCGCCCGCACGGCGTCCGCTTCGGCCTGGCGGGCCACGGCCGCCCCGTGCAGGGCCGCCGTGTCCGCGGCCGCCTCGCCCAGGGTCTCCTCGGCCAGTGCCGACGCGGCGCGCTGTCGGGGCAACGCGACGGGCCGCTCCCCGACGGACGGCACCTGCTCGGCCGCCCCGGCCGGCGCCCCGGACGACGACTCCGGTTCGGTCGCGGTCCGCGGCGCCGTCTCCGCGGTGGCCGGCGCGCGCTCCAACCGCTCCGTCGTCAGCAGGATCAGACCGCCGGCCGCCACCACGCCGCAGCTCAGGGCGAGGACGGTGCCCGTGGTGCCGTACCGGAAGGTCTCGCCGAACATCGTGATGCCGACCGCGGCGGCGAGCACCGGGTTGACCACCGTCAGCGTGGCGAGCGGCGCCGCCAGGCCGGCGCCCCGGTAGGAGGCCTGCGAGAGCAGCACCCCGGCGACGGCGAAGACGGCGATCGCCCCGAGGGAGGGCAGGTCCGCCATCGAGACCCCGCCGGCCCAGTCGACCGCCACGGTCTTGGTGAACACGGACGACATGCCGAAGGCTATGCCGGACCCGGTGGCCAGCAGCACCGCGCGCACCGCGGGGTGCCGGTGCGCGGCCCGGCCCGCGATCATCAGCGCGACGACCGCCGCACCGGTGACCAGTGCGACACCGACCCGGTGGGCCGGGTCGAGCGGCGGGCCGTCGGAGGTGCCGACGAGAGAGAGCAGACCGGCCAGGCCCGCCGTGGCCATGACGGCGCCGCGCCAGGCGGTCGCCCCGGCCCTGCGTCCGACGAACAGGGCGGCCATGGGCAGTGCGCACACGATGGTCAGCGCGCCCAGCGGCTGCACCAGGCTGAGGGGGCCGTAGGCCAGCGCCACCACGTGCAGCACCCCGCCGAGACCGTTCAGCGCGAGCGAAGCCCACCAGCTCGGCCGGCGCAGCGGCGCGTAATGCCCGTCGGGGGAGGACAGCGCGACCTGCTCCTGCACGATCGCCCCGCCCGCGTACGCGACGGCGGAGACGAACGACAGCAGCACGGACAACGCGAGGGCGTTCATCAGCGGCTCTTCTGCGTGGGGCGGGGGCCCGTGGCCCGGCGCGGCGAACGGTCGGCTTCCATGCACAACACTCTGCCCCGGCCCAGGTGTTCCCGTCGTCGTCCCTGAGCACTCAATGGGTCCTACTGCCGATGGAGTACAAGGGGGCCGCCATCCTCCCCAAGGTGGGCGACGACGAGCGTAGGGCCCCCTCAGCCGGGACCGAACCGGGCCTGGTACCACTCTCCTTCATGGACCTCGACGCCGGCCTCGCCGCGCTCCGCCCGCTCGGCGGTTTCTTCGTCCTGCGCACGGCGGTGAGCCCGGTGGACGTGGCCCCGCCCGGCCCGCTGCCGACGCTCGCGCAGACCTACGCGGGCACGCCACCGGACGCCCGACGGGACGCCCTCACCGCCCGGATCGAGACCGTCGCCCGCCGTCTCGGCAGCCACGAGCAGCGGGTCTCCGCGTCGATCGCACACCAGGGACTCGCGGCACGCCTGTGGTCCGCGGCCCTCGGCTGCGCCGCCCTGTACGGCCGCCTGCCCGACCTGGATCCCGCCCTGCTGCTCTGGGACTGCGACGCCACCGCCCCCGACGACCTGTGGCTGACCGAGGTACGCCCCTTGCCCGCGGACCCCGGCACCGTCGCGGACACGGTGCTGCACGGCCACCTCGCACCCCTAGGGGCCACCCTGAGGGCCCGCTACGGGGTCGCGACCGGCCTGCTGTGGGGCAACGCGGGCTCCGCGCTGGCCGGTGCGGCCCGTGAACTCGACCGGTGGGCACGGGCGCACGGCCGTGACGACGTGTCCGAGCGGTGCCGCACCCTCACCTCGGCCCTCTTCACCCACCCCCTGCTGAGCGCCACCGGCACCCTCACCGGGACCGCCTTCCTGCGCCGCAGCTGCTGCCTCTACTACCGCGTCCCGGGCGGCGGTGTCTGCGGGGACTGTTGTTTCCCACGACCGCCGCGCCCTTCCCCAAGAGCCACATCTGGGTGACCATGGTGGCCCGGCCGTGTGAGACCAGGGAGTTGCCGGTGCGAGTGGGACTGCTGACCCGGGAGTACCCCCCGGACGTGTACGGCGGAGCGGGGGTCCACGTCGAGTTCCTTGCCCGGGAGCTGCGCCCCCTGGTGGACCTCGAGGTGCACTGCTGGGGCGAGGGCCGCGGGGCCGGCGTCGTACGCCACCGGCCGTGGTCCGCGCTCGACGGGGCCAACGACGCGCTGCGCACCTTCTCCGTGGACCTCGCCATCGCCGCCGGCCTCGAGGGCCGCGAACTCGTCCACTCCCACACCTGGTACGCCAACCTCGCGGGCCACGTGGCCAAGCTGCTGTACGGCGTCCCGCACGTGGTGACCGCCCACTCGCTGGAGCCGCTGCGCCCCTGGAAGGCCGAGCAACTCGGCGGCGGGTACGCGCTTTCGGGGTGGGCGGAGCGCACCGCGCTCGAGGCCGCGGACGCGGTGATCGCCGTGTCGGGCGCCATGCGCGAGGACATCCTCGGCTGCTACCCGGCCCTGGACCCGGACCGGGTGCACGTCGTGCACAACGGCATCGACACCAGGCTCTACCGGCCGGATCCCGGCACCGACGTGCTGCGCCGCGTCGGCCTCGACCCCGACCGGCCCTACGTGCTGTTCGTCGGCCGCATCACCCGCCAGAAGGGCGTGCCCCACCTGCTGCGCGCGGTGCGCGACATCGACCCGGCCGCGCAGGTCGTGCTGTGCGCCGGCGCGCCGGACACTCCGGAGATCGACCGCGAGTTCCGCGACCTGTTCGAGGAGCTGAGCCGGGTCCGCGCGGGCGTGCACTGGATCCCGCAGATGCTGCCGCGCGCGGAGGTGATCCAACTCCTCACGCACGCCGCCGTCTTCGTCTGCCCGTCGGTGTACGAACCCCTCGGCATCGTCAACCTGGAGGCGATGGCCTGCGGCACCCCCGTCGTGGCCTCCCGGGTCGGCGGCATCCCCGAGGTGGTGGAGGACGGGGTGACCGGCCTCCTCGTGACGGCCGACGACGACTTCGAGGCGGGCCTCGCCCACGCCCTGGACACGGTCCTCGGCGACCCGGAGGCGGCCCGGCGGATGGGAGGGGCCGGACGGGAGCGCGCGGTCGGTGAGTTCGGCTGGGACGCGGTGGCCCGGCGGACGGTCCGGCTCTACGAGGAGATCGTCAAGCAGGCTTAGCCGTCCCGCCCCGGGGCAGGCATGGTGTCAACCACGGTGAGGGGAGCGACCATGCGTCGTGGCGGACCTTCGGTGCTCGGAATCGTACTGGCGGGCGGAGAGGGCAAACGCCTGATGCCGCTGACCGCCGACCGCGCGAAACCCGCGGTCACCTTCGGCGGCGCCTACCGGCTCGTCGACTTCGTACTGTCCAACCTCGTCAACGGCGACATCCTGCGCATCTGCGTCCTGACCCAGTACAAGTCGCACTCGCTGGACCGGCACATCACCACGACCTGGCGGATGTCCAGCCTGCTCGGCAACTACGTCACCCCGGTCCCGGCACAGCAGCGGCTCGGCCCGCGCTGGTACCTGGGCAGCGCGGACGCCATCCTGCAGTCGCTCAACCTCGTGCACGACGAACAGCCCGACTACGTGGCGGTCTTCGGCGCCGACCACGTCTACCGCATGGACCCCCGCCAGATGCTCCGGCAGCACATCGAGGGCGGCGCGGGCGTCACGGTGGCCGGGATCCGCGTCCCGCGCTCGGAGTCCTCCTCCTTCGGTGTGATCACTCCAGGGTCCGACGGCCGGCTCGTGGAGCGTTTCCTGGAGAAGCCCGCCGATCCTCCGGGCCTCGCGGACGACCCGGAGTGCGTCTTCGCCTCGATGGGCAACTACATCTTCACCACCAAGGCGCTGATCGAGGCCCTCCAGCGGGACGCCGAGGACCCGAACTCGGTGCACGACATGGGCGGCTCGATCCTGCCCCAGCTCACCGAACGCGGCGAGGCCCAGCTCTACGACTTCAGCGAGAACCACGTACCCGGCGAGACCGTCCGGGACCAGGGCTACTGGCGGGACGTCGGCACCCTCGACGCGTACTACGACGCCCACATGGACCTGATCGCCGAGCGCCCCGCCTTCAACCTCTACAACCGCGACTGGCCCCTCTACACCCACTCGTACCAGCTCTCGCCCGCCCGCTTCAACGCCGGCGGCATCGCGAGCGAGTCCATCATCAGCGCGGGCTGCCTGATCCGCGGCCAGGTGAGCCGGTCCGTGCTGTCACCGGGCGTCCGGGTCGATCCCGGTGCGGTCGTCCAGGGATCCGTACTGCACGACAACGTCCACATAGGCCGGGGCGCGGTCGTGCGGGGGGCCGTGCTCGACAAGAACGTGGAGGTGCCGCCCGGCGCGACGATCGGCGTCAACCCGGAGCGGGACGCGGAGCTGTACACCGTGTCCAAGGGCGGGGTGATCGCGCTCGGCAAGGGCCAGATCGTGTCCTAGTGCCTGCTGCGGCGCCAGGCACCGCGCCGCCGGTCCTCAGCCGGTCAGCGGCGGAAAGTGGGTCATGGTCACCTCGCTGGTGCGGCGCAGGTCGTCGGCCGGGCTGAACTGGAGGTACTCGCTGCCCGGCTCGGTGTGCACGGGCACGTGGCCGGGCGGGGCGTAGAAGGCCTCACCGCCGCGGTAGACCTCGTCGTGGTCCGGATAGCGGAAGACGAGCTCGCCCTTGAAGACGTAACCCCAGTGCGGGCACTGGCAGCGGTCGTCGGGGAGCCCCTTGAGCAAGGGCGTGTGGTCGACGTCCGCGCGGAACGTCAGGAAGTCCACGGTGTAGGGCTCGAGGTCCTCGGAGTGGTCGACCACGGAGCCGTAGTCGCCGCCCTGGGTGGCCGTGTGCCGGGAAACCTTCGGCATCGTCCCCGCCCCCTTTCGTCGCTGAGGCGGCCGTTCTCCCTCCGCCGAGGGGTGCCGCCTCCATTGTTCGCGCGCGACGCGTTTCGCGCGATCCGCGCGGCTTCCCCGGCTTCGCGGCCTTCGACCAGCAGGATGCGGACAACGATGTCCGACTCCGAAAGGCCATCCCACATGAGAGGGACCCGGCGCCCGCGGCTGTGCCTGGCCGGGGTGATGGTGGCGTCCGCGCTGCTCACCGCTCCCGCCGCACGGGCCGCAGAGCCGTCCGACGGCCACCTCACCGACCTGGTCAACCCCTTCATCGGGACCCAGAACGAGGGCAACACCTTCCCCGGCGCGGCCGTGCCCTTCGGCATGGTGCAGCTCTCGCCCGACACCGGGCACAGCACCGGTTACGACTACTCCCAGGACCGCATCCGCGGCTTCTCCCTGGTCCACCTCTCGGGCGTCGGCTGCCGGATCGGCGGCGACCTGCCCGTACTGCCGACCACGGGTGAGGTCACCCGGACCGACTACGCGCGGTACGCGGCCCGTTTCCGCCACCAGGAGGAGTCGGCGAGCCCGGGGTACTACCGGGTCGGCCTGGACTCCGGGATCGAGGCCGAGCTCACGGCCACCGCGCGCACCGGTGTGCAGCGCTACACGTTCCCCGCCACCGATCACGCCAACGTCCTGCTCAACGCGGCGCAGGCGCTGCACAAGCCGGTCACCAGCACGGTGGAGGTCCTCGACGACCGGACCGTGCGCACCACCATCACCGGCCACGGCTTCTGCCGGGACACCGGCCCGTACACCGTGTACACCGTCACCCGCTTCTCCCGCCCCTTCACCGCCTACGGCACCTGGGACGGTGCCGAGGTCACCGCGGGATCGCGGACCGGGCGCGGCGGCGCCTACGTACGCTTCGACACCACCCGGGACCGCACCGTCGAGGCGACCACCGCCCTGTCGTACGTCGACGCGCGCGGCGCCGAGGTCAACCTGCGCGACGAGGGAGGACGTTCCTTCGACACCGTCCGCGAGCGGGCCCGGCGGGCCTGGGAGCGCCGGCTGGACGCCGCCCGGGTGCGGGGCGGTGACGCGACCCTGCGCCGCACCTTCTACTCGTCGCTGTACCGCTCGTTCCTGGCGCCCAGCGTCGGCAGCGACGCCGACGGCCGCTACACCGGCTGGGACCGGCGGATCCACCGGGCCAGGGGCTTCACGTACTACCAGAACTGGTCGCTGTGGGACACCTACCGCACCCAGTGCCAGCTCCTCGCCCTGCTGGCGCCCCGGGAGGCCCGGGACATGGCGCTCTCGGTGATCAGGGTCGACGAGGACGGCGGCTGGCTGCCCAAATGGGGCTACGGTCCGATCGAGACCAACATCATGACCGGTGACCCGGTGACCCCGTTCCTGACCACCGCCTACCAGTTGGGCCTGCTCCGGGGGCACGAGGAACGCGCCTACCGGGCGCTGCGCAAGAACGCCGACGGGGTGCCGCCCGCCGACTACCCGGGCGTCGGCCGGGAGGCCAACGCGGAGTACATCCGAGGCGGGTTCGCGCCGTACATCAAGGACCGCCCGCGCACGAAGGCGGGCGACTCGGACTACCACCAGGGCGCCTCCGTCACCCTGGAGTACGCTCTGTCCGACGCGATGCTCGCCCAGATGGCGCGGGGGCTCGGCCACGACGAGGACGCGGCCCGCTACGCAGCCCGGTCCCGCAACTACCGCAACGTCCTCGACCCCTCGACCGGCTTCTTCCGTGCCCGGGACGCCTCCGGCGCCTTCACCGGCCCGGCCGACCCGGCCCGCAGCGTGGGCTTCCACGAGGGCACCGCCTGGCAGTACCAGTGGCTGGTGCCGCAGGACCTGCCCGGCATGATCGGCCTGATCGGCGGCGAGCGCGTGGCGAACGAGCGGCTCGACCTGTTCTTCGCCTACGACAGGCTGCTGGGCGATCCGGCCGGCACCGCCCGCCAGGTCTGGGTGCACGGCGATCCGTACGCCTACTACAACGCGGCCGTCTACAACCCGCAGAACGAGCCCGACCTCATCGCCCCGTACACGTACCTGTCGACCGGGCAGCCCTGGAAGACCACCGACGTGGTGCACGCCGCGCTGACCCTGTTCACGGACGCGCCGACCGGTATGACCGGCAACGACGACCTCGGCACGATGTCGGCCTGGCACGTGCTGTCGTCGATCGGGATCTTCCCGGTGCAGCCCGGTTACGGCACATGGGGCCTGTCGACGCCCGTCTTCGACCGGGTCGACCTCCACCTGGACCGCCGGTACTGGCCCGGCGGCACCCTGACGGTCACCGCGCCGGGCACCTCGGCCACCGACCGCTACGTACAGGCGGTCCGCAGGGATACGGTGACCCACGACCGGACCTACCTGACGACCCGTGAGCTGCGGTCCCTGCGCTCGCTCGCGTTCACGGTCGGCCCGCGCCCGTCGGAGTGGGGCACGTCGCCCGCAGCGGCGCCACCGGCCCTGAAGTGACCTCGCCTGTCACACGTGTCCCGCCCCTTTCGGAGGGGCGGGACTTAATCTGCTGTTAACTGAGCGTAGCCTGATCGTACTTGACCGTAATCGTCAGTCAGGGATTGACTCAGACTCACCCCGTCCGTCGTCGATGAGAGGCAAGCCATTGACTTCCGACCCGCTCGCTCCTCTCGATCTGGCGTTCTGGAACATCGAGTCCGACCGGCACCCGATGCACCTGGGCGCACTCGGCGTCTTCTCGGCGCACTCGCCCACCGCCGGCGCCCATGCGGCGGACCTGCTCGCCGCGCGCGCCGCCGCCGTGCCCGGCCTCAGGATGCGGATCCGGGACGTGTGGCAGCCGCTCGGCTCGTTCGGCGGCGCGACCCGGGAGGCGGACCCCGGCTTCGACCCGCTCAACCACGTCCGGCTGCACGCCCCCACCGGCGACTTCCACGCCGTCGCCGGCCGGCTCATGGAGCGCCCGCTGGAGCGCTCCCGGGCACCGTGGGAGGCCCATGTGCTGCCCGGTGAGGACGGGGTCTCCTTCGCGGTGCTGTTCAAGTTCCACCACGCGCTGGCCGACGGCCTCAGGGCGCTCACGCTGGCCGCCGCCGTGCTCGACCCGATGGACATGCCGGAACGCCGCCCCCGCCCCGTGGAGCCGCCGCGCGGACTGCTGGCCGACCTGCGCCGGCTACCCGTCCGGCTGCCCGGGGTGTTGCGCGGTGCGCTGTCCGATGTGGGCCGGGCCCTGGACATCGGTGCCTCCGTCGCCCTGTCCGCGCTGGGGGTGAGCTCCTCGGCCGCGCTGGCCGCCGGCTCCAGTGGCACCCGGCGCACCGCGGGGGTCGTCCTGGACATCGACGACGTGCACCGGGTGCGCAAGGCCGTCGGCGGCACCGTCAACGACGTCCTCATCGCCGTCGTCGCGGGCGCCCTGCGCCGCTGGCTCGACGAGCGCGGCGACGGCAGCGAGGGCGTGGCGCCCCGTGCGCTGATCCCGGTGTCCCGGCGCCGCCCGCGCACCTCGCACCCACAGGGCAACCGGCTCTCCGGTTACCTGATACGGCTTCCGGTCGGCGACCCCGACCCGCTCGCCCGCCTCGCCCGGGTCCGTACGGCGATGGACCGCAACAAGGACGCCGGCCCCAACCGGGGCGCGGGCGCCGTCGCGCTGCTCGCCGACCACGTGCCCGCGCTCGGCCACCGGCTCGGCGGGCCACTGGTCGGCCAGGCCGCCCGGCTGTGGTTCGACATCCTGGTCACCAGCGTGCCGCTGCCCGGCCTCGGCCTCCGGCTCGGCGGTCATCCGCTGGCCGCGGTCTACCCCTTCGCCCCGCTCGCCCCCGGCCAGTCCCTCGCGGTGGCGGTGTCGACCTACCGGGGCCGGGTCCACTACGGGCTCGTGGCCGACGCGGAAGCCGTACCGGACCTGGACCGCCTCGCCCGGGCGGTGACGGACGAGGTGGAGACGCTGATCTCGGTCTGCGACCCCTGACCCGGGTGGCGGCCGGGGCCGCCCGCCGTCCTGCGCGCCCGTGCCCGCCGCGGTGTCGGTCCGCCCTGCCGGGGCCGGACCCGTCTCGGTGGCGGGGCGGGCGCCGGTGTGTTTGTTCCCGCTTGCCGGAGGCTGGTCCGGCCGGTGGGCGCCGAGGTGTGGGCTGCCGCTCGTCCGGCCGGCCCCGGGGGTGGGGCTGCGTGGGCCGTCCGGGGGGGTAGGTGCGGGGCGCTGAGCCGGATCCGCTCCACCCGAACGGAGCGGTTTGGCGGTGGGGGGTCGCGCTGCCGTAAAATCCCCCGTTCGAAAGCGGGCGCGAGTCGGAGCGCTACGCGGGTGACCAGGGAAACGGCAGCGCGATGACGGTGACTGAGGACGGCTCGGCGTCCATGGACATGGACGAGGTGGTCTACGGACCCGGGATCGACCCCGAGCGGCTCGCCGTGTGCCTCAGCGTGCTAGAGGAGCTCGACCAGCTGGAGGTCGACCACCCCGACGCCATCGCGGTGCGCCGGGCCACGGCCGGCATCTACCGCACGGTCAAGCAGCGCCGCCGCCAGGAGCGCCGGGCCGCCAAGACCGCGCACGACAAGGCGGTCACCGAGGCCACCGCGACCGGCTCCGCCCAGCGCATCGACGACGAGACCGAGGGCATCCTGCCGTCGTCGATCACCGAGGAGGGCAAGATCGCGGGGATACTCCAGCGCCCCCGCTCCTGCTACACCTGCAAGGCCCGCTACGTCGAGGTCGACTACTTCTACCACCAGCTCTGCCCGGACTGCGCCCGGACGAACCGGGTCAAGCGTGACGTCCGGGCCGACCTCACCGGCAAGCGCGCGCTGCTCACCGGCGGCCGTGCCAAGATCGGCATGTACATCGCGCTGCGGCTGCTGCGAGACGGCGCCCACACCACGATCACGACCCGCTTCCCCAAGGACGCCATCCGCCGCTTCAAGGCCATGGACGACTCGGCGGACTGGATGCACCGGCTGGAGGTCGTCGGCATCGATCTGCGCGACCCGGCCCAGGCCGTGGCCCTCGCCGAGCAGGTCGCCGGGGCGGGTCCGCTCGACATCCTGATCAACAACGCGACGCAGACCGTGCGCCGCCTGCCCTCCGCGTACGCGGCCCTGGTCGAGGGCGAGAGCGCCCCGCTGCCCGCCGGGGAGCTCCCCGCCCACCACGTCATCGGCGCCTTCGGCTCCGGCGCCGTCGACGGCATCGCCGCACTGCCCCTCGGCACCAGCGGTCTGGACGCACAGAAGGTCGCCGACCTCGCGCTCGTCGCGGGCAACGCCAGCGTCGCCCGGCACCTCGACGGCACCGCCATCGACGCGGGCGGCCTAGTCCCCGACGTCGTCGAGAGCAACACCTGGGTGCAGACCATCGACCAGATCTCGCCGGTCGAGTTGCTGGAGACCCAGCTGTGCAACTACACGTCGCCGTTCATCCTGATCAGCGCCCTGCGCCCGGCGATGGCGGACGCCGCGAAGAAGGCCGCCAGCGGCCGTGCGTACGTCGTCAACGTCTCTGCGATGGAGGGCGTCTTCGGCCGCGGCTACAAGGGCGCCGGGCACCCGAACACCAATGCCGCCAAGGCGGCCATGAACATGGTCACGAGGACAAGCGCCCAGGAGATGTTCGAGACCGACGGCATCCTCATGACTTCCGTCGACACCGGCTGGATCACCGACGAGCGTCCGCACTACGACAAGCTCCGCCTCGCCGAGGCCGGCTTCCACGCCCCCCTCGACCTCGTCGACGGCGCGGCGCGCGTCTACGACCCGATCGTGCGCGGCGAGGCGGGCGAGGACCTGTACGGCGTCTTTCTGAAGGACTACGCGCCCGGCAAGTGGTGAGACGCCCCCGAAGAGGACCCCGAACAGGCAGCAACGGGCCTTGACCGCTGGCCTGTTCGGCCGGCGGCGCCTACCGTGGACCGCGAAGCACCGAAGTGCCCGGTGCGCCGGTGACGCGTTCTTCGTGGTTCGACTCCACACAGGTCCACCACTCGGGCCTGTGGCCCCTCCGGGGGGTAATCAACGCGCCACCGACCCGACCTCGGGCACCCGGTGCCTTCCACCGGGCCCGCGGGGCCGTCAGTCGACCGCCCCCAGGCGGGAGTTGCGTGCCGCCACCAGCTCCAGGACCGTGCGCCAGTCCTCCAGGACGCCGGCGTCGAAAGCGACGAGCGCCCCCTCCTCGGCGGCCTGGTGCAGGCGCAGCAGATCGTCGTCGGCGGTGGGACCGTCGTCGCCCGGCTGTCCGCGCACGAGCCGGTGGACGCGTTCGCCCAGCAGCGGCCGCACCGCACGTGCCGCGGCCTGCGCCTGCCCGGCCCGGTCGGCGGGGCCGAGCAGGCGTCCGATGCCCGAGACCAGCCCGGCCACCTGGAGTTCCTTGTCGGCCGGCCGGGCGCGGCGCAACAGAGCGGCGGTGCGCAGCGCTGGGTCGTAAGGGCAGGCGTACAGCAGATCCATCAGCTCCTCGACGCTGCGCAGCTCCATGCGTCAGTCCTCCCGCGAGACAGCCGTTGCCGTCCGCCAGCAGATCATGGCCGGCTTTCGACTCGGCCAACGGCACTTGAACTGCGAAGCTTCCCGGCCGGGAGGGAAAGGGGGGTCGAAACTGCATTCGCCGACGTGGGCCGATCGGGTGTATCCAGCAATGCGCTTATAGGGCATTTGGGGATATAACGGCCGGTGAGTCGCAGAATGACGCGCGAAAGTTACAGCTTGTTTGCACTCCCTATCGAGCGGGTCTCCGCTCATTTGGTTAACCTGAGGTGGACGGACAGCAGCACGGGGTCCCAACCCACACCCACGGTCCGTCCCGGGGCGAGCCGGTGCACATCGGCCTGCTCACATACGAGTTACCGGCGCCACCGCGTCCGAACTGGCCTTCTATTCCATCCCGAGCGGGCGTCAGGCGGCGGATCGCAGACTGACCGGTACGCCCCCGAGGGTGACCCGACACATAAGGAGTGCGCGGTGACACCGGAGAAGACGAATCGCGATCAGCGCCCCAAGGAACGCATGGAGCGTGCGGGCCGCGGGCCCACGCAGCTCGGCAGCCTCGACGTGTGGGCCCGGTCCGCCCCGATCCGCCTCGCGGGCTACGAGGACGACCTCGCCGAGGACCACATCCTGCCGAGCGTGGACTGACCCTCGCGGGTCGGACCGTCGCGATCGCCGCAGGCATGGGCGTGCCGGCTCACGCCCATGCCGATCGGACAAGCCGTGGCCGACGGCCGGTTAGGCATCCGACTTTCCTGCGCCGCATCGTCGTACGCTCCTCGGCGCGGTGCCCGAGGCGTTGCGGCGTGCTAGTCGAGCGGCGCCGTCCGCCGCCACGGGCGCAGTTCCTCCAACTGCTCCGCGACCTCCAGCAGCACCGCCTCCGACCCCGGACGGGCTGCCAGTTGCACGGCGCACGGTGCACCGGAGGGCAGAGTGCCGAAGGGGACGGACATGGCGGGCCAGCCCGTGAGGTTCCACGGCGGGGTCATCGGCGAGTAGTTCGTGTTGACCAGGAGATTGCGCAGCCAGCCCCGTTCGTGCCAGGGCCCGGCCTCGGGCGAGCGGCGGGCGAGGGCGGGCATGAGCAGCACGTCGTGCTCGGCGAAGAACGGCTTCAGGCGGCGGCGCAGCAGCTCCCGCGGTTCGCCGGTGCGGACCGCGCCGACGAAGCGTCGGCCCACCGCCGCGTGCACCCGGGTCCGCCGGGCCAGCCGCGCCGGGTCCAGGCCCTCGGCGTCCACCGCGGTGCCCGCCGTCCAGTGCCGCAGCGCGGTGACGCCCAGCGACGCCGGATACGGCGGCTCGGCACGCCGGAGCCGGTGCCCCGCCCCGGCCAGCAGCCCCGCCGCCTCCCGGACCGCGCTCGTGTACGGCCTGCCGACGCGCACGCCGAGCAGCGGGCTGCGCAGCGAGACGGCGACAGCGAGCGGGGCGGGGTCCACCCGGCGGCCGAACTCCGCGTCCGCAAGGACCGACAGCACCAGCCGCAGGTCCTCGACCGTGGTCGCCAGCGGCCCGTTCTCCGACATGCCGAACCAGTCGCCGTTGCCGATGCCCGCCGGCACCACCCCGTGCCCGGGCTTCAGCGTCACCAGGCCGCAGTTCGCCGCCGGGATGCGCAGACTGCCCATGCCGTCGTTGCCGAGGGCGACCGGTACCAGGCCGGCGGCCACCGCGGCCGCGCTGCCGCCCGAGGAACCCCCTGCGGTGCGCGAGAGGTCCCACGGGTTGCGCGCGGTGCCGTGCACACCATCCGTGGTACCGAAGACGCACAGCTCCGGAACGTTCGTCAGCCCCACGATCACCGCGCCCGCCGCCCGCAGCCGCGCCACGGTGACATGGTCGTCGGGCGCGGGCGCCGAAGAGGTCGCGGCGGAGCCGTTCCGGTTCGCCTCGCCGCGTACGGCCAGGTTGTCCTTGACCGCCACCGGAACACCGGCGAGCGGCAGGTCCGCCAGACCGGCACGGCCCGCCACCTCGTCCGCCTCGGCGAGCGCCGCCTCGGCCCGCACCGTCCGGAACGCGCCGGTGCGGGCGTCGAGCCGCTCGATCCGGGCGAGGTGCTCGGCCACCACCTCGCGGGGCGTGGCCCGCTTCTCACGTACGGCGGCGGCGATCTCGGCGGCGGTCCGGCCGACCCAGCTGGTCACGGGCGCTCCTGAAAGGGGGACGGGAAAGACACACGGGCGCGTACCGGTCGGTACGTACGGTACGTAGGCAGAACTGTGCCCGTTCGCCCGCCCCGCGTCGAGAGGCCCCGGCCGCGGTCACCAGCCGGTCAGCAGCAGATGGTTGACCAGCAGGGCCAGGACCGCCTGGGCGGCGAGCCACGCCCGGGGCCGGGCGAGGAGCGCGCAGGCCGGCAGGAGCCACATCGCGAACGGCAGCCAGATACGTTCCGTCTCCGCCTTGCTCATGCCGGACAGATCGGCGACGAGGAGGGCCGGCAGGGCGGCGAAGACGAGCAGGGCCAGGCGCGTCTCGGCGCCGGCCACCGGGGGAGTGCCCGCCGGCGGGACCTTCCCGGGAGGCCCGAGGAGAGGGCGGGGCGCGCGGGCGAGCGTGCCGCCGGCCCGGCGCAGGCCGGCCACCGTGGCGAGGCCGGTGATCACCACCGTGCAGGCGAGGTTCGCCCAGACCCAGTAGCCGTAGGGCCGGGTGCCGCCCACCCCCTGGTAGTAGCGCGTGACCAGCAGGTGGTAGGCCTCCCACCAGTCGAAACCGGCGAGGGTGAAGGCGGCGGGCACCACCACCAGGCCGGCGAGCAGAGCCACGGGCAGCACAGGACGCTCGCGGACCCGGTGCCGGCCGAGGAACAGCACCGCCGCCGCGATCACCGCGAGGAGCGTGAGCCCGTAGGACAGGTAGCAGGTGAGCCCGAACAGGAGCCCGGAGCCCGCCGCCCACCACACCGACCGTCCGGTCACCGCCAGGGCGAGCAGGGCGACGGCCCAGGAGGCGACGGCCGCGAAGTAGGCGTCGGCCGAGGCACCCATCCACACCGCGGCCGGGGCCAGCACCAGGAACGGCGCCGCCCGCCGCGCCACGCCGTCCCCGGCGAGGGCGCGCACCGCGACCAGGACGGCCACGCAGGCCGTGGCGCCGACGGTGACGCACCAGGCCCCCGCCCAACCGCCCCCGCCCAGCCCGATCCGGTCGAGCAGGACGAACGTGAGCGTCGCGGCCGGCGGATGCCCCGCGACATGGGCGGGCCAGGGGTCGGGGGTGCCCCAGACGATGTGGCGGGTGAAGTCACGCAGGGCCGCCGGGACGTCCTGGAAGCGGCCGACAGCCCGGAGGTACTCGGTGCGGGTGGCCAGCCGGCCCGCGACACCCCGGTGCCAGCCGTCGACCAGTGCGAGGGACCAGATCCAGGCCATGGCCGCCCCCCAGGCCGCGGCGAGCAGCGCCCCCGGGCGCAGCCGTGCCGCGAGCCGCGGCCCGTACACCACCACGGCGACCGCCACCACGACGGCGGCCGGAGTGCCCGGTCCGATGTGCGGGTTCCAGGAGGCGTACAGCGGGGGCCAGTGGACGAACAGCGTGTGGCGGCTGTCCTGGATGCGGCGGCCGACCAGGACGGCGGTCAGCACGAGCAGGACGGCGGCAGCGACGGCGTACCCGTCGCGCGGGAAAGGGCGGGTCACACCGGAACGCTAGGGCGCACGGCGGGCGGCGGGCCGGTGCGCGCGGCGGACGTCAGCGTTTCGTCACCGGTCACGGGCCCTGCACCGGGGCCCCACCGGCCTACGGTCGGAACATGAGCGATCCACGGCTCCCCACCTCACCCGGCTTCTGGCGCAGCCCGCTGCGCGGTCCCTGGTTCACCTCGGTGCTCGGCCTCGTCCTCCTCGTCGGCATCACCGTGCTGTTCGTGACGGGCCTGGTGTCGTACGCCGCCTACAACCCGGGACTCTCGCCGGTCAACGACAAGACCCCGGACAAGGGGATCCTCGGCTTCTACCTGTTCGCCTGGCCGACGAACCCGTACTGGCTGTACCGGCTCACCCAGGGCGTCCACGTCACGCTGGGCATCACCCTGATCCCGGTGCTGCTGGCCAAGCTGTGGTCGGTCGTGCCGAGGCTCTTCACCCTCCCGCCGGCCCGCTCGCTCACCCACGCACTGGAGCGGATCTCACTGCTGCTGCTGGTCGGCGGCGGCCTTTTCGAGTTCACCACCGGCGTGCTCAACGTCCAGCTCGACTACGTCTTCCCCGGCTCCTTCTACCCGCTGCACTTCTACGGCGCCTGGGTCTTCTTCGCCGCGTTCGTCGCGCACGCCGTGCTGAAGCTGCCCACGGCGGTGCGGAACGTGCGCCGCGCGCGGGAGGAGGGGGACCTGGTCGCGCCGCGGCCGGACTCCGCCACCGTTTCCAGACGCGGCGCGCTGTGGCTGGTCGGTGGCGGCTCCCTGCTGCTGTTCCTGACGACCGTCGGCCGCAGCTTCGACGGACCGCTGCGCCGGACCGCACTGCTCACCCCGCACGGCGGTGCGGAACCCGGCGGCGGTCCCGGCGGCTTCCAGATCAACAAGACGGCGGCCTACGCGGGTATCGACGCGGCGGAGACCGGCGAGGAGGCGTGGCGGCTGACCGTCACCGGCCGTACCGGAACCGTCCGGCTGAGCCGCGCCGACCTGCTGCGCATGCCGCTGCACAGCTCCGCGCTGCCGATCGCCTGCGTCGAGGGGTGGTCCACCTCCGACCAGTGGTGGCGGGGTGTGCGCCTGCGTGACCTCGCCGCCCGGGTCGGCCACGACGACCCGCCCGACGTCCTCGTCGAGTCCCTCCAGCGGCACGGAGCCTTCCGCCGGGCCGCCCTGCGCGCCAACCAGGTCGCCGACCCGCGCTCCCTGCTCGCCCTGTACGTCAACGGCGAGGACCTCACCCCCGACCACGGCTACCCCGCGCGGATCATCGTGCCCGCGGCGCCCGGCGTGCTCAACACCAAATGGGTGGCCCGGATGACCTTCGGAGACCTGTGATGCGGAGACCTGTGACGCCCCGCCGGATCCCGCTCGGCAGCCCCCTGCAACTGGTGCTGCTCGGCTGTTCCTTCGCGCTCGCCGGATACGCGGGCCTGCGGCTCCTCGCGGGCGACTGGTTCGGCGTGGCGCTGTGGTTCGTGGGGGCGGCCCTGCTGCACGACCTGGTGCTGCTGCCGCTGTACGCGGCGGCCGACCGCGCTCTCGTACGCACGCTCGGCGCGGCCGGACGGCGCGGCTGGACACTGTACGTCCGGGTGCCCGCCGCGCTGTCCGGGCTGCTGCTCCTGGTGTGGTTCCCGCTGATCAGCGGCCAGGTGAACGAGCGCTACCGGTCGGCCGCGGGGCTCTCGGCGAGCGGCTTCGCGGCCCGCTGGCTGCTGATCACCGCCGTGCTGTTCGGCGGCTCGGCGCTGCTGCTGGCCCTGCGGCTGGCGCGGTCGCGCAGGGCGACGAAGCGGCGGGAACCCGCCGTCCACTGATCCTCGGCACCCCAGCCCGCCCGGGCCGCGTGCCGCGGCAGGGCGGGCTGGGGTGCGGCGCCCAGGGGAAAGGGCGGGCGGCCGGGCCGGGCACGACCGTCGCGTCCACGACCTGGGCCCGGGTGCGTTCGTCCACGTCGACCGGCGCGGTCTCGGCGACCAGCAGCCCGCCGGGCACGGGGAGCCGGGCCGGCCGGTCCAGCAACGCGGCCGGATCCCCGCCGATGCCGATATTGCCGTCGAGCAGCAGCGCGGTGCCCCAGCCGCCCTCGCCCGGCAGCGGCTCGAAGACCGAGCGGCACAGCGCCGCCCCGCCCCGCCGGACCGTGCCGGCCACGGCCGCCTCGCTGACGTCGATGCCGAGGGCGTGCCACCCCTGTGCCGCGAGGGCTGCGACCAGCCGTCCCGGACCGCATCCCACGTCGAGGACGGCGCCCTCGCACCGGGACAGCACCTCCAGATCCGCGGCGTCGGCCCGGGCACACCAGCGCTCCACCTCCAGCGGCAGCGGCCGGCCGTCCGCGCGCCGCAGGAAAAGGGGGCGGCGGCCGGAGCGCAGGGCGGCGGCGTAGGAGTCGTCGGTGGACCAGGCCGGGGCGGGGACAGGGGGACCGCCGTCCGGCCCGGCGGGGCCAGGGACCGCCGCACGCCGACCGGGCGCGGGGCCGGGCGGGCGAGCTCCTGGGCGGTGCTCATCGGCCCACCGCCCGGGTGAGCCGGGCGAGGCGGGCGGCGAAGCGGCCGTGCGGCGCGCGGGCGGCGACCGCGTGCGCGTCGGCGGCGGTGTCGACGTCCCGCAGCCGGGGCAGATCCCGCACCCTGAGCCCCGCGGCGACCAGCCGGTCCCGCTGCACGGCGCCCGTCTCCGGTGTCGACATGGGCACGCCCCGCAGCAGCCGGGGATCGGGCTCCGCCAGGCCGAGGGCCCAGAAGCCGCCGTCCTCGGCCGGCCCGAACCACGCGTCGCAGTCGTCGAAGCCGACGTCGAGCAGCTCCGGCGTCACCTGAGGGGTGTCCATGCCGATGAGCAGGGCGGGCCCGTCGCACCCGGCGAACGCCGCGGCCAGACGCTCGTCCAGCTCACCCGGGCACTGCGGTACGACGTCGAAACCGGGCGGCAGCCAGGGGCCGGGCTTCCCGTCGAGGACGAGGATCCGGCGGCCGGCCGGCGCCGTGGCCACGCTGTGCAGGGTGTCCGCGAGGGCCGCCTCGGCCAGCTCGGCCGCCTCCCGGGGGGTGAACGGCGGGGTGAGCCGGGTCGTGACCCGGCCCGGCCGCGGCTCCTTGGCGATGACGAGCAGCGTGATCACCTGGGGCTGCCTCCTCGGACGGGTGGGTGGGCGGGCGCCTCCGCCAGGACGCGGCTCATGTCCCGTACCGCCTGCCAGGTACCGCGCCAGGTCCCGGTCACCTTCGACGCGCCGGTACGCGGCCGGTAGGGGACGTCGTGCTCGGTGATGCGCCAGCCCGCGTCGGCGGCGCGCACCATCATCTGCAGCGGGTAGCCGCTGCGCCGGTCGGTGAGGTCCAGCGCGAGCAGCGCCTCCCGGCGCGCGGCCCGCAGCGGACCGAGATCCTTCAGACGCAGCCCCGTGCGGCGGCGCAGCATCCGGGTGAGAGCGAGGTTGCCGGCCCTGGCGTGCGCGGGCCAGGCACCCCGGCTCTCGGGACGCCGCCGGCCCAGCACCAGATCGGCCCGGCCGTCGCGCACCTCCCGTACGAACGGCACCAGCAGCGCCGGGTCGAGCGAGGCGTCGCAGTCGCAGAAGCACACGATGTCGGCGTCGGCGGCGGCGAGCCCCGCATGGCAGGCGGCGCCGAACCCGCGGCGCGGCTCGTGCACGACGGTCGCGCCGAGCGCGCGGGCGACGTCGGCGGAGCCGTCGGTGGAGCCGTTGTCCACGACGAGCGCGCGCCAGCCGGGCGGGATGCGGGCCAGGACCCAGGGCAGTGCTTCGGCCTCGTTCAGACAGGGGAGCACCACGTCGACCCCTGTGGGTGTGGGAGTGGTCGTCACGGGTCTCACCCTACGAACGCGAAACGGGCATATCGGGCTTCGGCTCCTTACGAAACGCGGACGTCACGGCCCCCGCAGCGTCCGTCGGCGGCGCGGGCGGGGGAGGCGGTGCGAGGCTGGACGCATGCAGCAGCCGTACGAGTTCACGCAGGCGGGGACCCCCGCCGACCCCGCGCCGCCCGACTCCGCCCGGGTCCTGGTCGTCGACGACGACCCCACCGTCGCCGAGGTGGTCGCCGGGTACCTCGGCCGCGCCGGGTACACCGTGGACCGGGCCGACGACGGGCCCACCGCGCTCACCCGGGCCGCCGCGCACCGCCCGGACCTCGTGGTGCTGGACCTGATGCTGCCCGGCATGGACGGCCTGGAGGTGTGCCGCCGGCTGCGGGCCCGCGGGCCGGTGCCGGTCATCATGCTCACTGCCCGCGGTGACGAGGACGACCGCATCCTCGGCCTCGAGGTGGGCGCCGACGACTACGTCACCAAGCCGTTCAGCCCCCGCGAACTCGTCCTGCGGGTGGAGTCGGTGCTGCGCCGCACCCGGCCCGCCGTCCAGCCGCACACGCTGACCTCGGCCGGTCTGACCGTCGACCCCGCCGCCCGCCGGGCCACCAAGGATGGGGCCGAACTCGCCCTCACCCTGCGCGAATTCGACCTCCTGGCGTTCCTCCTGCGGAATCCGGGCCGGGCGTTCGCCCGGGAGGACCTGATGCGTGAGGTGTGGGGCTGGGACTTCGGTGACCTGTCGACGGTCACCGTCCACGTCCGCCGGCTGCGCGGCAAGGTCGAGGACGACCCGGCGCGGCCCCGTCTGATCCAGACCGTGTGGGGCGTGGGCTACCGCTTCGACCCCCGTGGCCGGGAGGTGGGCTGACCATGCGCGACACCCTCCTCATCGCCCTGTACGCCTTCCTCGCCGCGGCCGCCACCGGACTGCTCGGCGCGGCCGTGCTCCGGCTGATCCGGCGCCGGTCGCTGACCGCCTCGCTCGGTGTGGTGGCGGCGGTCGGCGTGTTCGCGATGCTCGCGGGCACCATGGCCGTGGCACAGGCGATGTTCCTGTCCGCGCACGACCTGAGCGTGGTGACGACCGTCGTCGCGATGGCCGCCGTCGTGTCCCTGGCCACGGCCGTGCTGCTGGGCCGCTGGGTGGTCGCGCGCAGCCGTGAACTCGCCCTCGCCGCCCGCTCCTTCGGCGACCGCGGCGACTTCGCGGCGCCCGCCCACCCGGCCACCGCCGAACTGGACGCGCTCAGCCGTGAACTGGCCGCCACCAGCGCCCGGCTCGCCGAGTCCCGGGAGCGGGAGCGTGCCCTGGAGTCGTCCCGGCGTGAGCTCGTCGCCTGGATCTCGCACGACCTGCGCACCCCGCTCGCCGGGTTGCGGGCCATGTCGGAGGCGCTGGAGGACGGGGTGGCCGCCGACCCGGCCCGCTACCTCACGCAGATCCGCACCGAGGTCGAGCGGCTCAACGACATGGTGGGCGACCTCTTCGAACTGTCCCGCATCCACGCGGGGGCGCTTGCGCTGAGCCCCAGCCGGATCTCCGTGTACGATCTCGTCGGCGACGCCCTCGCCGGCGCCGACCCGCTCGCGCGCGAACACGGCGTACGCCTCGTCGGCGACCGGGTCGAGGCCGTGCCGGTCGAGGTGGACGGCAAGGAGATGAGCCGGGTCCTCGGCAACCTGCTGGTGAACGCGATCCGCAGGACCCCGGCCGACGGCACCGTGGCCGTCGCCGCCGAACGATCACCCCAGGGCGTGGTGCTCTCCGTCACCGACGGCTGCGGGGGCATCCCCGAGGAGGACCTGACCCGGGTCTTCGACACCGGCTGGCGCGGCACCCACGCCCGCACACCCCCCGCCGGCGCGGGCCTCGGCCTCGCCATCGTGCGTGGCATCGTCGAGGCCCACCAGGGCCGGGCCACCGTCCACAACATCCCGGGCGGCTGCCGCTTCGAGGTGACCCTCCCGGCGGCCGAGGCGTGAGGCCTTCGGTACGGGGGGCCTGGGGCCACTGCTGACGCAACCGGTGCCCGCTTCCCGGCAGGCGTCACAACAAGCCGGGTGCACTCTCCTGGGTGCTATCCCTGGAAGCCGGGTGATCCGGACCGCCGGCCGCGGCGGCGGCACGCAGCGCGGCTTCGACCCGGCGGTTGCTGGTCATGGATCTCGTGACGGCCGTCATCGTCAGGAGGAGGCCGGCGGCGGCGTAGAGCGGGGTGCGGATGTCGTAGGTGGTGGCCAGCCAGCCGCCGAGGAAGGCCCCGACGGGGGCGGCGCACATGGCCAGCATGCGGGAGGTGGAGGCGACCCGGCCCATGAGGCGGGCCGGGACGACCGCCTGCCGGAGGGAGGGCCCGAGCACCATCGTGGCGCCCATGCCGGCCCCGCAGACGGCGAGCGCCAGCCCGGCCACGTACGGGTTCGGGGCGGCGGCAAGACCCAGGACGGCAAGCCCTTCGACTGCGGCCGTGCAGGTCAGTGCGGTGCCGGTGCCGAGCAGTCGGCCGAGGTGGGAGGCGACGCCTGCGCCGAGCAGACCGCCGGTGGCCTCCGCCGTGAGGAGCAGGCCGAAGCCGTAGGTGTCGATACCGAGGCGGTCGTGCGCGAAGAGGGCGAGGACGGTCTCCACGGCGAGGAAGGCGATGTTCCCGACCGCCGGGCGCAGCGCGAGCCCGAGCAGCAATCGGTCCCGGAAGACGTACGAGGCCCCCGCCCGCGCCTGCTGAAGCAGCGACTCGCGGATCTCCGGCACGGGCCGGGGCATGGCGGGGAGCGACCGTACGAGCAGTGCGGAGAGCAGGAACGACACCGCGTCGGCGAGCAGCGGGACCGTCCGTCCGAGCGCGAGCAGCGCACTGCCCGCAGGCGGCCCCGCGAAGCCGGACATGGCGGTCTGGGCCCCGCGTAAGCGAGCGTTGGCTCGCTCCAGCAGGGCCGGGGCGCGGCCGAGCAACTCCGGCAGATAGGCCGTGGCGGCCGTGTCGAAGAAGAGTCCGCCGAGCCCGAGCAGGAAGGCGACGGACGCGAGCAGCGGAATGCTCAAGCCGTCGAGCGCGGCCGCTGCCGCCGGTATGACGAGCAGCACCGCGCGCGCCGCGTCCATGACCCACATCGTGCGCCGACGGTCCCAGCGGTCCACCAGCGCACCGCCGAGCACTCCGAAGAGCAGCCACGGCAGCGTCCCGGCGGCCGTGACGACTGCGAGCGCCATCGGATCCCGTGTCAACGTCAACGCGATCAGCGGAAGCGCGGCGTGCGACACCCCGTCACCGAGCGAGGACACCGTCTGCGCGGTCCACAGCCGTCCGAACCCGATCGGCGACTTCCGGACACCTGAGGTCACTTGGCACCCCCCTCGGCCTGCTCGCGCGGCGCCGGGCGGAACAGTGCGAAGACGAGTGACGCGTCCGGCAGCGACGGATCGGACAGCTCCCGGTACTCGTCCGCCAGTGCCTGCAGCCGCGCCCCCAACTGCGCGAACTGCTCCTCGGTGAGCCGCAGATGCGCCATCCGTACGTGCCGCTCGCCATCCACCGGCGAGGCCTCCAGGTCCGCCACCGCATGCCGCATCAGCACATCGGGCTGCCCCACCCCCGGGTCCGGCAGCTCGATCGACCGTGCGGCCATCGCGTAGTACCGCTCGGTGACCCCCCGCACCTTCCGTGTCCGAACCACCTTCACCAGGCCGGCCCGCTCCAGCAGCCGCACGTGATAGCTCGAACTCCCCTTGGCAAGACCGACCCGCTCGGCGATCTGCGTGATCGTCGCCGGCTCGAAGCGGAGCACGGCCATGATCCGGTGGCGCGTGAGATTGGAGACGGCACGCAGCTGCTCGTCCGTGGTGACGTGAAACGTCTCTGGAAGATCATCGGTAGTCATTCGAGTAATGGTCAACGATTCTTGACCATTGGGCAAGGGGATTTCGCGCCGACCCCGGGCCGGGCGGTGGTCGGCGTGCGGCTGAGGTGAACCACGGTCCACCGGGCCCGCAACCATGTCGCCGCGCGGTGCCCGCGGACGGCTGTTTCCCGGGCCGAGAACCGCGCAGCTCTGCCGGCGTTCCGAGGCGCGCGGCCGTACGCCGTCAGCCGGTCAGGCCTCCCCGGCGGGTGTCCACGCGCGCCCACTCCTCGTCCCACTGCCGCAGCCGGCGCCGTTCCAGACCCGCACGGGCCAGCTGGGCACCGCCGAACACGGCGGCGGCCGTGCCGGTCGCGACGAGGGTGCCCGTCCACGCCGACCGGAACCCCGCCTCGCCGGGCGACAGGGGCTTCGCGGTGACCTTCCCCTGCCGGTCCGTCCACACGGTGACCCGGGTGCCCGACGCCATGCCGGGACGTACCTTGGTCCGGCCCGTGTGGACCGCGCCGTCCGGTGTCGTCCAGCGGACGCCGGCCCAGACCCGGCCGTCGTCGCCCCGCGCCGACGTGACCGAGGGCACCCGACCCACGAGCACGGCCTCGACCGGACGCCGCTCGGTCCACTGCCGGTCGAGTCCCCGCGCCACGGCGTCCGCGGTGGCCAGCCCGGTGAGCACACTGCCCACCACGGCGAGCAGCCACGTGACCAGCACGATCCATGCCTCGACGACGTCGCTGGTGCGCCTCAGCGGGTTGCGGCGCCACCGCCACGTCCACGGGCTGTCGCTTCGGCTCCTGGCCATGGCCACACCCCCTCGTGCGTGCCGGGCCCGTCCCTCCCAGTGTCCGCCCGCCCGCGCCCCCGGGCACCCCGGGACATGAACACCGCGCTCACCGGCCCAGCTGCGCCCGCAGCCACTCCTCCACCTCGCCCACGTGCGCGGCCGCCGCCGCCCTCGCGGCCTCCGGGTCACGGGCGGCCAGGGCGCGGTGGATGGCGGCGTGCTCGCGGCGGGTGCGGGCGAAGGCGCCCTCCTCCTGGTAGCCGCGCCAGACGCGGGCCCGGAAGGTGCGGGAGGACAGGCCGTCCAGGATGGCGGCCATGGTCTCGTTGCCCGCGGCCATCGCGATCTCGCGGTGGAAGGCCAGATCGTGGGCGAGGATCTCCTCCGGGTCGTCGGTGGCGTTCATCGCCGTCAGATGCTTCTCGACCTCCGCCAGCTGGTCCGCAGTGATGCGGGCCGCCGCCAGGGCGGTCGCCGTGGACTCCAGGACCCGGCGCACCTCCAGCAGCTCGACCAGCCGCGGGCCCCGGGACAGGTCGGCGACCACCCCGAAGGTCTCCAGCAGGTCACCGGCCTGGAGCTGCGTGACGTAGATACCGGAACCGTGCCGGGCCTCCAGCACCCCGAGCACCGTCAGCGCGCGGATGGCCTCGCGCATCGAGCTGCGGGAGATGCCCAGCTGGGCCGCGAGGTCGCGTTCGGTGGGCAGCCGCTGGCCCGGCTCCAGGCGGCCCTCGCCGATCATCACCTTGATCTGCTCGATGGCGCGCTGCGTCACAGTGCCCTTCTGCGGGGCCGTCTCGTCCACGCCGTTCCTCCAGTCACCGGATGCGCCGCAGTCTAGCCACCCGGTTGGTCGGACCACTACAGCGCGGAAACGGGAAAATCTGCCGTCGAAGGGTGTTCCTCCGGGGAAGTGGTCTGATAAGTATGCGGACGTCTGCTCGAAGTCGTTCAACCTCGAAGTCGCTCGAAAGTCGAGCGAAGTCGCTTGAAAGTCGCTCGGAGTTCGTACGAAGTCGCTCAACGAGGAGCCGCAGGATGCCCGGCACAACAGTGTGGAAACGAAGCAGGTCCCGGATCGTCGGCGTGGTGGCCGCAGCCGTCGGCGCCTCACTCGCGCTCGCCGCGTGCGGCAGCACCAAGGACACCGGCGCGGCCAGTACCGGGGGCGGCGGCACCGGCAACGTCGGGGTGGTCCTGCCCCTGCTGACCTCGCCGTTCTGGCAGTCGTACAACGACTACGTGCCGAAGATGGCCAAGTCCGAAGGCGTCGACGCGCTCAAGACGGTCAACTCCAACAGCGACCCCTCGCAGCAGATCACCGACATCAACAACGAGCTCAACCAGGGCGTCAAGGGCCTGGTGGTCGCCCCGCTGGACAGCGCCGCCATCCAGGCCGGCCTCGACCAGGCCGAACGCAAGGGCGTACCGGTGGTGGCCGTGGACGTCGCGCCCGACAAGGGCAAGGTCGCCATGGTCGTACGGGCCGACAACGTCGCCTACGGCGAAAAGGCCTGCGAATACCTCGGCGCGCACGTCACCAGCGGCAAGGTCGTGCAGATCATGGGCGACCTCGCCTCGGTCAACGGCCGGGACCGCTCCGAGGCGTTCCGCTCCTGCGTGAAGAAGAAGTACCCGAAGCTGAAGGTCCTGGAGATCCCGGCCAAGTGGGAGTCGGACACCGCCGCGTCGAAGCTCGACACGCTCCTCAACGCCAACCCCGACATCAAGGGCATCTACATGCAGGCCGGCGGCGTCTACCTCGCGCCCACCCTGCAGACCCTGAAGTCCAAGAGCATGCTGAAGGCGGCCGGGCAGAAAGGCCACATCGTCATCGTCTCCAACGACGGCATCCCGCAGGAGTTCGACGCCATCCGCAAGGGCCAGATAGACGCCACCGTCTCCCAGCCGGCCGACACCTACGCCAAGTACGGCATGTACTACATCAAGGCCGCGATGGAGGGGAAGACGTTCAAGCCGGGCCCGACCGACCACGACTCCACGATCGTGAAGCTGCCGAGCGGCATCCTCGAGGACCAGCTCCCCGCGCCGCTGGTCACCAAGGACAACGTCGACGACCCCAAGCTGTGGGGCAACACGGTCAAATGAGTACGCCACTTGTTGAGGCACGGGACGTCGTCAAGCGGTACGGCCCCACCACCGCCCTCGCCGACGGCCGGCTCACGGTGCTGCCCGGCGAGTCCCACGCCCTCGTCGGCCGCAACGGCGCCGGCAAGTCCACCCTGGTCAGCGTCCTCACCGGACTGCAGGCCCCGGACGAGGGCACGGTCCACTTCGACGGCGAGCCGGCGCCCCCGCTCGCCGACCGGGACGCCTGGCGCCGCAAGGTCGCCTGTGTCTACCAGAAGCCCACGGTCGTACCGGAGCTGACGGTCGCCGAGAACCTCTTCATCAACCGGCAGCCGCTCACCCGCCGGTTCATCAGCTGGCGCAGACTCAGGGCCGAGGCGGCACAGCTCCTCGACACCTGGGACGTACGCGTCGACCCCGACGTCCGCACCGCCGACCTCAAGGTCGAGGACCGCCAGATGGTGGAGATCGCCCGCGCGCTGAGCTTCGGCGCCCGGTTCATCGTCCTCGACGAACCCACCGCCCAGCTCGACAACCGCGAGATCGAGCGGCTGTTCGCCCGCATGCGCGCCCTGCAGGACTCCGGTGTCACCTTCCTGTTCATCTCCCACCACCTGCAGGAGGTGTACGAGGTCTGCCAGACCGTCACGGTGCTGCGCGACGCCCGCTGGATCGTCACCGCGCCCGTCGCCGAACTGCCCAGGGCGGCGCTGGTGGAGGCGATGGCGGGGGAGTCGGTGGAGGACCGCCGGACCCCGCACGCCACCGCGGCCGCCGAGGGGCCCGTTGTGCTCGACGTGCGCGGGCTCGCCTCCGAGGCGTACGACGCCGTCGACCTCACCGTCCGCAGCGGGGAGGTCGTCGGGCTCGCCGGCTCCAGCGGCAGCGGCAAGACCGAACTCGCCGAAACCCTCGCCGGACTGCGCTCTCCGACGGCCGGGACCGCACGGCTGGAGGACCGGGAGCTGCCCTTCGGCGACGTACGGGCCACGCTGAAGGCGGGCGTCGGCTGCGTGCCCCGCGACCGGCACGACCAGGGACTGGTGGCCGGCATGACCATCGGCGACAACACCACCCTCGGCGTACTGGACCGGCTCGGCCGCTACGGCTTCGTCGCCCCCGACCGCAAACGCGGGTTCGCCACCGACCTCATCGAACGCCTCGACATCCACGCCGAGGGCCCCGACCAGCCGGTCTCCGACCTGTCCGGCGGCAACGCCCAGAAGGTCGTCATGGCCCGCGCCCTCGCCCGCGACCCCCGGCTGCTCGTCCTGATCAACCCCACCGCGGGCGTCGACGTGAAGTCCAAGGAGTCCCTGCTGGCCCGGGTGGACGGCGCCCGGGACGACGGCACCGCCGTCCTCGTCGTCTCCGACGAACTCGACGACCTGCGCCGCT
The DNA here is from genome assembly GCF_042891955.1 of Streptomyces sp. NPDC001843. Lineage (NCBI taxonomy): Bacteria > Bacillati > Actinomycetota > Actinomycetes > Kitasatosporales > Streptomycetaceae > Streptomyces > Streptomyces sp. NPDC001843. Next base: position 326,883 of record NZ_JBIATQ010000011.1, read on the forward strand.
GTGACCGCGTCCTCGTCCTCTTCCACGGCCGCGTCGTCGCCGAGCACCCGGCCGGCTGGCGCGACCACGAGCTGATCGCCTCCATCGAAGGAGTGGACCATGGCTGAAACCAAGGCAGCTCCGCCGCTCGCCCCCCTGAGGGCCCCCGACCCGCGGGCCACCAAGGCCGTCCTGCTCCGCCGGGCCCGCGAACTCGCCCTCGTTCCCGCCCTGTTGCTGCTCATGGTGCTCGGCGCGGTGGTCAACGACTCGTTCCTCACCGAGCGCAACCTGATCTCGATCCTCGGCGCCTCCGCCGCCCTGGCCATGGTGGTGCTCGCCGAGTCCCTGGTACTGATCACCGGCAAGTTCGACCTGTCCCTGGAGTCGGTCGTCGGTATCGCGCCGGCCGTGGGCGCGCTCCTCGTGCTGCCGTCCGCGCAGTCCGGCTGGGGCACCGAACTCCCGGCCCCGCTCGCCCTGCTGGCGGTGCTCGTCGTCGGCGCGGCGGTCGGCGCCTTCAACGGCGTCCTCGTCGTCAAGTTCAAACTCAACGCGTTCATCGTGACGCTGGCGATGCTGATCGTGCTGCGCGGCCTGCTGGTCGGCGCGACCAAGGGCAAGACGCTCTTCGGCATGCCGGACAGCTTCTACTCCCTGGCCACCACCACCTTCCTCACCGTCCCGCTGTCGGTGTGGGTGGCCGCCGCGGCCTTCGCGGTCACCGGGTTCCTGCTGAAGTACCACCGCGTCGGCCGCGCCCTGTACGCCATCGGCGGCAACGCGGAGGCGGCCCGCGCGGCAGGCATCCGGGTGGAGCGCGTGATGCTGGGCGTGTTCGTCGTCGCCGGGGTCCTCGCCTCGGTCGGCGGGATCATGCAGACCGGCTACGTCGGCGCGATCAGCGCCAACCAGGGCAACAACATGATCTTCACCGTGTTCGCCGCCGCGGTGATCGGCGGGATCAGTCTGGACGGCGGCAAGGGCACCATGTTCGGCGCGCTGACCGGTGTGCTGTTGCTGGGCGTCGTACAGAACCTGCTCACCCTCGCCCAGGTGCCGTCCTTCTGGATCCAGGCCATCTACGGCGGGATCATCCTCGTCGCCCTCATGATCGCCCGCGTGACGACGGGCCGGGCGCAGGACTGACTCACGCGTCCGCATCACCCCTGACGGAAAGGTCTGCTGTGTCCCCGAGCCCCGCCCGCGTCATCGCGGTCGACACCTACGACATCCGCTTCCCCACCTCGCGCCAGCTGGACGGCTCCGACGCGATGAACCCCGACCCGGACTACTCGGCGGCCTATGTGGTGCTGCGCACCGACGCGGCCGACGGGCACGAGGGACACGGGTTCACCTTCACCATCGGGCGGGGCAACGATGTCCAGGTCGCCGCGATCGACGCGCTGCGGGACCATGTCCTCGGGCGCCCGGTCCAGGAGATGTGCGACGACCCCGGATCCCTCTTCAGGGACCTGATCGGCGACAGTCAGCTGCGCTGGCTCGGGCCGGAGAAGGGCGTGATGCACATGGCCATCGGGGCGGTGATCAACGCCGTCTGGGACCTCGCCGCCAAACGTGTCGGCCGGCCGCTGTGGCAGCTGCTCGCCGACGCCGAACCGGAGTGGCTCGTCGCGCAGATCGACTTCCGGTACATCACCGACGCCCTCACCCCCGAGGAGGCCCTGGACCTGCTGCGCCGGGGCCGCGAGGGCGCCGCCGAACGCCGGTCCCGTCTCCTGGAGCGCGGCTACCCGGCGTACACCACCTCCGCCGGCTGGCTCGGCTACGACGACGACAAGCTCACCCGGCTCGCCGCCCAGGCGGTCGCGGACGGCTTCACCCAGATCAAGCTCAAGGTGGGCGCGGACCTGGAGGACGACGTCCGCCGCTGCCGGGTCGCCCGCTCGGTCGTCGGACCTGGCGTCCGCCTCGCGATCGACGCCAACCAGCGCTGGGACGTGGCGGAGGCGATCCGCTGGACCAAGGCCCTCGCCGACTTCGACCCGTACTGGATCGAGGAGCCCACCAGCCCGGACGACGTCCTCGGCCACGCCGCGATCCGCGCCGCCGTGGCCCCGGTCAAGGTCGCCACCGGCGAGCACGTGCAGAACCGGATCGTCTTCAAGCAGCTGCTCCAGGCCGGCTCCCTCGACATCCTGCAGATCGACGCGGCCCGGGTCGGCGGCGTCAACGAGAACCTCGCCATCCTGCTGCTCGCGGCCAAGTTCGGGGTCCCCGTCTGTCCGCACGCGGGCGGCGTCGGCCTGTGCGAACTCGTCCAGCACCTGTCGATGTTCGACTACCTGGCCCTCTCCGGCACCACCGAGGACCGGGTCATCGAGTACGTCGACCACCTGCACGAACACTTCCTCGCCCCGGTGGTGATCCGCGACGGTCACTACACGGCACCCACCGCGCCGGGCTTCTCCGCCACCATGCGGCCCGAGTCCATCGCGCGGTTCACGTTCCCCGGCGGCGGCTTCTGGGCCGCCGACCCCGAGACGCGGAAAGGCAAGGCGGCATGAGCGACTTCGAGGGCCTGACGGCCCTGGTGACCGGCGGTGCTTCCGGAATCGGACGGGCCACCGCCGAACTCCTCTCCGAGCGCGGCGCCCGGGTGGCGGTGCTCGACCTGGACCCCTCGTCGGTCGACAAGCCGCTGCTCGCCTTCCGCGCCGACGTCACCGACGACGCCTCCGTACGCGCGGCCGTCGCGGCGGCGGCCGAGGACCTCGGCGGCCACGGCGTCATCGACGTCCTGGTCAACAACGCCGGCATCGGCGCCCAGGGCACCGTCGAGGACAACGACGACGAGGAGTGGCGCCGTGTCTTCGACGTCAACGTCCTCGGCATGGTCCGTACCGCCCGCGCCGCCCTGCCGTACCTCAGGCGCTCCCGGCACGCGGCGATCGTCAACACCTGCTCCATCGCGGCCACCGCCGGCCTGCCGCAACGCGCCCTGTACAGCGCGACCAAGGGCGCCGTGTACTCCCTCACCCTGGCGATGGCCGCCGACCACGTCCGCGAGGGAATCCGCGTCAACTGCGTCAACCCCGGCACCGCGGACACCCCATGGGTCGGCCGCCTGCTCGACGCCGCCCCCGACCCGGCCACCGAACGGGCCGCCCTGGAGGCCCGCCAGCCCACCGGCCGCCTGGTGTCGGCCGCCGAGGTGGCGGGCGCCATCGCGTACCTGGCGAGCCCCCTGTCCGGCGCCACCACCGGTACCTCCCTCGCCGTCGACGGCGGCATGCAGGGCCTGCGCCTCAGGCCGGTGGGCCAGTGAGAACGCTCGGCCGCAGCGGAGTCCGGGTCAGCCCGCTGGCCTTCGGCGCCGCCGGGATCGGCAACTTGTACACCCGGATCGACGACGAGCAGGCGCACGACGCGGTGCACACGGCCTGGCAGCACGGCGTCCGCTACTTCGACACCGCCCCGCACTACGGCCTCGGCCTGTCCGAACGCCGCCTCGGCGACGTCCTGCGGGACTACCCGCGCGCCGAGTACACGGTCTCCACGAAGGTCGGCCGCCGCCTCGAGCCCACGGACGCGGGCGGCGACGACCTCGCGCACGGCTTCGCCGTCCCCGCCACCCACCGCCGCGTCTGGGACTTCAGCGCGGACGGCGTACGGCGCACCCTGGAGGCCAGTCTGGAACGGCTCGGCCTGGACCGCGTCGACGTCGTGTACCTCCACGACCCCGACGACCACGCCGAGCAGGCCTTCCGGGAGGGCTACCCCGCGCTGGAGAAGCTCCGCTCCGAGGGCGTGGTCGGCGCGATCGGCGCCGGCATGAACCAGGCCGAGATGCTCACCCGGTTCGTCCGCGAGACGGACGTCGACGTGGTGCTCTGCGCGGGCCGGTACACGCTCCTCGACCAGAGCGCCGCCGCCGAACTGCTGCCCGCCGCCGCCGAACGAGGCGTGTCGGTGGTCGTCGGCGGAGCCTTCAACTCCGGTCTGCTGGCGGATCCGCGACCGGACGCGACGTACAACTACACACGCGTCCCGGGGGAGTTGCTGGACCGCGCCCGGCGCCTGCAGTCCGTCGCGGACCGGCACGGCACCACCCTGCGGGCCGCCGCCCTCGCCTTCTGCGCCGCGCACCCGGCCGTCGGAAGCGTCCTGGTCGGCGCCCGCTCGGCGCACGAGGCCCGCGACTGCGCCGAGCAGTTCGACGCGCAGATCCCTGCCGCCTTCTGGCGGGAACTACGGGACACCGGTCTGCTGCCCACCGGTCTGCCGCCCACCGAGGAGCCCTCATGAGAGTCGCCCTGCACACCAAGGTCCGCGCCGACCGCATCACCGAGTACGAGGCCGCCCACCGCGAGGTGCCGGCCGAACTCACGAACGCCATCCGCGCCGCCGGCGCCACCTCCTGGACGATCTGGCGCAGCGGCACCGAACTCTTCCACGTCCTGGAGTGCGAGGACTACGCGCGCCTGCTCGCCGAACTGGAGAAACTGCCGGTCAACGTCGCCTGGCAGGCCCGGATGGCCGAACTGCTGGACGTCGTGCACGACTACTCGGGGGACGGCGCGGACGCCGGCCTGCCCGTCGTGTGGGAGCTGCCATGACGGTGGACGCCCACCACCATGTGTGGGACCTCTCGGTCCGCGACCAGGAATGGATCACCGGCCCCGCACTCCGGCCGCTGCGCCGCGACTTCCACATGGCCGACCTGGAACCGCAGGCCCGGGCGGCGGGCGTCGACCGCACCGTCCTGGTCCAGACGATCACCGTCCCGGAGGAGACCCCGGAATTCCTCGCGCTGGCCGAGACGCACGAGTTGATCGCGGGCGTCGTCGGCTGGACCGACCTGACCCGTCCCGACGTGGCCGAGGAACTGGCCCGTCTGCGAGCACTGCCCGGCGGCCGGTACCTGAAGGGCATCCGCCACCAGGTCCAGTCGGAACCCGACCCGGAATGGCTGCTGCGCCCCGACGTGCGCCGCGGTCTGCTGGCCGTCGCCGACGCCGGCCTGGTGTACGACCTGATCGTCCAGGCCCACCAGCTCCCGGCCTGCGTCAAGGCGGCCGAGTCCCTCCCCGGGCTCACCTTCGTACTGGACCACCTGGGCAAGCCGCCCATCGCCTCCGGCGACCGCGTGCCCTGGGCGACGGCCCTCAGGGCGCTCGCCGCGCTCCCCAACACCGTCGCCAAACTCTCCGGCCTGGTCACCGAGGCCGACTTCGCCTCCTGGACCATCGCGGACCTTCGCCCGTACACGGACGAGGCCCTGTCCGCGTTCGGCCCCGACCGTCTGATGTTCGGCTCGGACTGGCCGGTGTGCACCCTCGCCGCCTCGTACGCGCGGGTCGCCGAGACCGCGGGGCTGCTCCTGGGCGAACTGGGCGACGAGGAGCGGGGCGCGGTGTTCGAGCGGACCGCGGCACGCGTGTACCGCCTCTGAGGGGCACCCGTCCACCCGCGTCGCTCCACCAGGACGTCCCCGGTGCCGACGAACTCATGGTCCGGGTGTCGTGTGCCGGGCACCGGATGCCGCCAGCCGCGTCGGCGGCAGGTACTCCCGCACCGGGGTCCGCTCCCAGCACGCGCCCGTCTCCCGCAGCTCCCGCCAGGTCGTGTAGCGGTAGCGGAAGAGGCGGGCGCGGACGTGGCGCGGGGGCTCGTCGGCCGGGAAGGGGGAGCGGCGCAGCAGCCTGAGGGTGTCCGGGTCGTTCTCCAGCAGGCGTTCCACCAGGCCGCCGAACCACGCGCCGGCGTAGCCGGGCGACAGCGCGGCGAACCACATCAGCCAGTCGAGGCGCAGATGGTAGGGCGCGAACTGCCGTGGCCAGCGCCGGGGGTCACCGGGTTTGCCCTTGAACTCGTACTCCCGCCAGTCGGAGTCCTCGCGCGGTACGTCGTCGAGCGTGCCCTCCACCACCACCTCGTACCGGATCCGGCTGACGCTGCCGAAGGCGCCGTAGGTGTTGACCAGGTGGAGCGGGTCGAAGGAGCGGTTCATCACCTGGCTGCGGGAGACCATGTTCACCACCGGGTGGTAGCTCAGGAACAGCAGCAGCGCGGCGACGGTGAGGACCACCACCTCGTACCACAGGGGCGCCGGGGGCAGGGCCGGGGCGTGCGCGGGGAAGCGGACCACCGGCAGGGCCGCCACGATGGTGATCCAGTTCAGCCAGGCGAAGTTGCCGGAGAGGACCAGCCACAGCTGGGTGACGATCATCAGGGCGGCGGCGGCCGTGGCGACCGGCTGCGGGGCGAACAGCAGCACCGGGACCACGAGCTGGGTGAAGTGGTTGGCGGCCACCTCCACCCGGTGCAGCGGCGCAGGCAGGTGGTGGAAGAACCAGCTCAGCGGGCCCGGCATCGGCTGGGTCTCGTGGTGGTAGTCCAGGCAGGTCAGCTTCCGCCAGCACGCGTCCCCGCGCATCTTGATCAGACCGGCGCCGAACTCCACCCGGAACAGCACCCAGCGCAGCAGGAACAGCACCACGACCGGCGGGGCGACCTCGTCGTTGCCGAGGAACACGGCGAGGAAACCGGCCTCCAGCAGCAGCGACTCCCAGCCGAACGCGTACCAGGTCTGGCCCACGTTGACGATCGACAGGTACAGCACCCACGGGAGAAGCCACAGCAGCATCCCCGCCCACAGCGGCAGCCAGGAGTCCGCGCCCGCCAGCAGCGCCGCTGAGACGGCACAGCCCGTCCAGGCGCAGCCGGCGAACAGACGGTCCGAGTAGCGCAGCTGGAACAGGCTCGGCGCGCGCCGGAACGGCACCCGCTCGACGAACCGGGGGATGGGCAGCATGCCGCGTTCGCCCAGCAGGGCCCGGAACTGGACGGCCGCCCCGAGGAACGCGACGAGGTACAGGGCGGCGAGGGCCCGCTGGAAGACCAGCCGGCCCATCCAGTAGTCGGGTGCGGTGAACCAGTTCACAGCCGTGTGCTCTCCCTGCCCCGTGACGCCTCGGATGCTGTCACTCCGTGTACCGCATGCCTCCGGCCGGGTAACCCCTCTCCGGCAGCCGACCGCGCGACACCACTCGAAGATTCCGGCGATTCCTGGCAAGGTGGCCCCATGGCAGATCGGGGCGCGGGCGCCCTGTCGCTCCCGGACGAACGGACCGCCCGTCCGGATCCCGTACTGGCGCTCAACCGCATGGGCACCTTCGACTGGGACCTGGACACCGGTCTGTTCCACATGGACGCGCAGGCGTACGAGGTCTTCGACCTCCTCCCGGAGGAGTACGACGGCCGTCCCGAGTCCCTCGCCGTCCGGGTGCCCCCGCCGGAGGCCAGCCGCCTGGACGCCGTGGTGTCCCAGGCCATCAAGGACGGCAGCGAGAACTACGGCGCGTACTTCCGCCTCCGCTGCCGTGACGGCACCCGCCGCTGGACGCACACGCAGGGCTACATCCGGCGCGACGAGACCGGCCGCCCGCGCCGGGTCATCGGCATCGTGCGGGACGCGACGCAGGAGCTCCAGGAGAGCGCGGCCCGCAGCCTGCGCGCCGCCCAGGACGAGGCGGTCCGGCGGCAGACGGGCGTGGTGCAGGTGACCACCGCGGCCCTCTCGCACGCCCGCAGCGTCCAGGACGTCATCGACGTCCTCAAGGACAGCCACGGCGTCCGGCACCTCGGCGCTACGAGCGTGGTCATGGGGCTGGTGGAGGCGGGCCGGATCCGGATGGTCGCCGAGGGACCGGAGGACGGGATCGTGCCCGGCACCCGGATCACCCGGATCGACGAGCCGTACCCCATGAGCGAGGTCGTACGGACCCTCCTCCCGCGTTTCATCGAGTCACCGGAGGAGTTCGCCGAGGGCTACCCGATCCTCTGGCCGCACATCACCGACCTGAGGATCACCTCCGCCGCCTATCTGCCCCTGATCGCCCAGGCCCGCCCGATCGGCGCCATGGGCCTGCTCTACAACGACCGGCGCGGCTTCTCCGACGAGGAGCGCACCGTCCTCGTCGCCCTCGGCAGCAGCATCGCCCAGAGCCTGCAGCGGGCGATGCTCTACGAGGAGGAGAAGGACCTCGCCCAGGGCCTGCAGCAGGCGATGCTGCCCCGGACCATCCCCAGCGTGCCCGGGGCGGACGTGGCGGTCCGCTACCGTTCGGCGTCGCTCGGCCGGGACATCGGCGGCGACTGGTACGACCTGATACCGCTGCCCGGAGGCCGGGTCGGCGCGGTCATCGGCGACGTCCAGGGGCACGACACGCACGCGGCGGCCGTCATGGGCCAGCTGCGCATCGTGCTGCGCGCGTACGCCGCCGAGGGGCACACCCCGGCCACCGTGATGGCCCGGTCCTCCGTGTTCCTGCACGAACTCGACACCGACCGCTCCGCCACCTGCCTGTACGCGGAGGCCGACCTGACCACCGGTGTGGTCCAGGTGGTCCGGGCCGGCCACATAGACCCGCTGATCCGGCACACCGACGCGTCGTGCCGCCGGATCTCCGTCGAGGGCGGCCTGCCGCTGGGCCTGTCCGCCGAGTTCGGCCGTCTGGAGTACCCGGTGTCCACCGTCGAGCTCGATCCGGGCCAGACACTGGTGCTGTGCACCGACGGGCTCGTCGAACAGCCCGGCGCCGACCTCGACGACGGGCTGCGCACCCTGGCCGCGCTCATCGAGTCGGGCCCGGACGACGTGCGCGACCTCGCCGACCGGCTCATCGACGTGGCCGAGGAACGCGGTGGCGACGACGACGTGGCCCTGCTCCTGCTGCGCCGCCGCGGCTGGGACGCCGCGCGCACCGGCGGCCGGCTCCAGCAGCACGTGGCCCCCGGCGACCCCGAGGCGTTGCGGCTCGCCCGGCACATGATCCGCGCCACGGTCCGTGCCTGGGGCGCCACCGAACGCGCCGACGAGATCGAGCTGGTCGCCGACGAGCTGATCACCAACGTGCTGCTGCACACCGAGGGCTCCGCGGTCGTCACCCTGAGGTTCCTGTGCGGCGTGGACCGCCGGTTGCGCGTCGAGGTCGAGGACTCCTCCAGCGCCCTGCCCCGCCGCCGGGACGTGGATGTGTCCGGCGTGTCCGGCCGGGGGCTGGTCCTGGTAGACCGGCTCACCGACGTCTGGGGGGTGGAGGCGCGGGGCGGCGGCAAGTGCGTGTGGTGCGAGTTCGTGGTGCCGGAGCGGACCTGACCGTGCCGGTCCGGGATGGCACTCTGGACGTATGCCGGAACTGCCCGAGGTCGAGGCGCTGAAGGACTTCCTGGCCGAGCACCTGGTCGGCCACGAGGTGGTGCGGGTGCTGCCCGTGGCCGTCAGTGTCCTGAAGACGTACGACCCCCCTCCGGCCGCCCTGGAGGGCCATGCGGTCACCGCCGTGCACCGGCACGGCAAGTTCCTCGACATCGTGACGCGGGACGGCCCGCGCCTGGTCACCCATCTGGCCCGCGCGGGCTGGCTGCAGTGGAGGGACCGGCTGCCCGACGGCCTGCCCCGCCCCGGCAAGGGTCCCCTCGCCCTGCGGGTGGCCCTGGAGACCGGCGAGGGCTTCGACCTCACCGAGGCGGGCACACAGAAGCGCCTCGCGGTGTACGTCGTCCACGATCCGCGGGAGGTCCCCGGGATCGCCCGCCTGGGCCCGGACCCGCTCGCCGACGACTTCGACGCCGGCCGGCTCGCCGCACTGCTCGAGGGCGAGCGGCGCCGGCTGAAGGGAGCCCTGCGCGACCAGGGCCTGATCGCGGGCGTGGGCAACGCCTACAGCGACGAGATCCTGCACGCGGCCCGGATGTCCCCGTTCAAGGTGGCCGCCTCCCTCACCCCGGAGGAGGTCCGCACCCTCCACGCGGCCCTGCGCACCACCCTCACCGAGGCGGTCGAACGCTCCCGGGGCCTGGCCGCCGGCCGGCTGAAGGCGGAGAAGAAGAGCGGCCTCAGGGTCCACGGCCGCACCGGCGAGCCCTGCCCGGTCTGCGGCGACACCATCCGCGAGGTCTCCTTCAGCGACTCGTCGCTCCAGTACTGCCCCACCTGCCAGACGGGCGGCAGACCACTGGCGGACCGGAGGATGTCACGGCTGCTGAAGTAGATCCCGCAACATCCCCTAGCCGGCGTCGAGGCTGACCAGCCGCTCGCCGGCCGCGGTGCGGACCTCGTACCGGACGACCTGGTCCGTGTGCATCGAGGAGCCGCCCGCGACGGTGGTCATGCCGGAGTCGTGGCCGCGTACGGTCCAGCTGGTCACCACCTGTTCCGAGCCGTCGCGGCCGATGGCGACGAGACGGCAGGAACGGGGCCCGGCACCGTCCTTGATCTCCAGCACCAGGTCGCTGCCGTGCTCGTCGTCCTTGGTGGTGACCTGCGCCCACACGCCCGAGTGCGCGTCGGTCGCCGCCATGACCTGCACCTCGGGGTCGCCGGAGCCGCCCGGGTGAGAGGCGTACATGGCGATCCCGGGGCCGGCCACGGCGAACACGACCGAGGCGGCCAGGCCGAACAGCAGGCGCCGGCGGCCGGCCCGGCGCCGGGAGGCCACCGCGTTCAGCAGGCCGTCCAGCAGCCGGGGCCCGGGCTGCGCCACGGGATGCACGAAGCGCGGCGTCGCGCGCCGGTACAACATCAACTGGCGTGCCGCGGGCCCGAATTCGGTCACGTGTGCGGTGCACTGCGGGCACTCCATGAGGTGGTCCTCGAAGCGGAAAGCCTCCGCCTCGTCGAGCACGCCGAGCGCGTAGGCGCCGACGTCGCGATGCCGTTCCAGGGACCTCATGCCGAATCCTCATGCCGATGGGTGCGGGTGGGGTGACTCCTTGCCCCCACCCGTACGCATCGGACAGTCGAATCACTCAAGGCGCGCACAGAAACGTAACCAACGGATTCGTAACGGCGGCGCCCGCGGATTGGTCCGGCTTCGAAAAAACTCAGAAGAGATGGATGGCGAGGTGTCCGAGGGGCAGTCCCAGCCGCCAGGCGGGCGTCCAGACCTTCGGTCCGTCGTCCTCGCCGATCACCGGTCCGCCGCCCGGCACCGCGTCGAGGTCGGGCGCGAGCAGCTCGGTCTCCTCCAGCCACCGCCAGGCGTCCTCGGCCAGTGCCAGGTCCGGCGACGGCGTGTCCGCCTTCGCCGTCTCGGCGGCGAGCTCGGCCATCCGCTCGCCCACCCAGTCCTGCCACGGCTGGTCGTACGCCGTCAGAGACAGCCAGGTCTCGAGCTGGGTGACGACCCGGATGCCGGAGAGTTCGCCGTCGGTGTCGGACAGGAAGATGGTCAGCGCCAGCGCGTCCCGGCCCGCCCGGAACTCGAAGGACGTCGGCGGCATCAGGTCGCCGGTGCGCAGCAGCTCGTCGGCGATGTACTCGGCGTACAGCCATGCCATGGGAACGGCCAGGTCACCGCCGCCGGCGCCGTCCGCGCTCTCTTGGCCTGTGTGCAGCATCCCTTCCTGCCTTCCTCCGGTCCGTGTGGTACGCGCGTGCGTCGCCCGGACCCCCAGTCCGGAACACGGATGAAGACAGCTGATTGCTCAACCGGGGTCCTCAGCAAGGCGCTTTGCGAACACTTTGCCCCGAGGATGTTTCATCGCAGGTCGGCCGCGTAGCCGGGGAGTACCCGGCGGAGGGCACGCAGCGCGTAGTAGGCGCGCGACTTCACGGTACCGGGCGGAATCCCGAGCGTTTCGGCGGCCTCCGCAACACTCGCCCCTTGGAAGTACACGAGCACCAGGACTTCACGGTGCTGGGGAGTGAGTGTCTTCACAGCCTCCCGTACATCGAGCGTCGCGGCCGCCCGTTCGGCGTGGTCGCCGATCACCCGGGCGTTCTCCAGGACCGCGTCACCCACCTCGGGAGGGCGGGCCTGCCGGGCGCGGCGGGCGTCGATGGCGAGCCGCCGGCCCACCGTCAGCAGCCAGGGCCGTACGGAGGCGAATTCGTCGGCGCGCAGGGCCTCGGGATGCTGCCAGGCCCGTACCAGGGTCTCCTGCACGAGGTCCTCGGCGCGCTGCCGGTCCCCGTCGCACAGCCTCAGCAGCAGCGCGAAGAGCGGTCGGCCGTGCTCGCGCTGCAGCGCGGCGAGCTCGTGCTCGGCGGTCGTCGTCCCGGTGGGCAGGGTGGTTCCGGCCGTCATGGCCGTATGGCACAGCAGGGCGGGGCTCGGGGACAGGGGGTGTACGGGGATCTGCGACGGACGGTCGATCGCGTCGACGAACGGTTCGACGAACGGTCCGCCCCGCTTCCGCCACGACACCGGACGGGTCAATGAGGGTGCGGTAGCCGTTTGCGACGCCGTCCAGCTTCGTACCTATTTGTAAGTAAATGCGACAACCGTGGGGTGAGCTGATGATCGCACGCAGGCAGCAGGTGGCCTGGGCCCTGACCGCGCTTCTCGCCGGCGGCGCCGCCTGTCAGGCCCAGGCACGGCACGAGCCCGGCCGGCCCGGACGGCCGGCGCCGCCCGCGTCCACGCGCGGCTTCACCCTGGTGGCCTCCGGCGACATCGTGCCGCACGATTCGGTCGTCGACCGCGCCGGCTTCGACGCCGGCGGCAACGGCCGTGACTTCCGCCCCATGCTGGCCGGTGCGCAAGGCGCCGTGTCGACGGCCGACGTGGCGCTCTGTCAGCTGGAGACCGTCCACGGCGCGGACCCCGGACATGCCGGGCAGCGGGCGTCCGAGGCCCCGCCGGAGCTGGCCGCAGGCCTCGTCGCCACCGGCTACGACAGCTGCGCCACCGCCTCGGACCACGCCCTGGACAACGGCCCGGCCGGCGTCCGGCGCACCCTGGACGCCATGGACGCGGCGGGCCTCGGACACCCCGGGATCGCGCGCACCGATGCCGAGGCGCGCACCCCCACGATCCTGCGCGCCGGCCCGGCCAAGGTCGCGCATCTGGCGTACACCTACGCCGGCGACGGCGCCGTGCTGCCCCCCGGACAGCCCTGGGCGGTCGACCTGATCGACGAGGACCGCGTCCTCGCCGACGCACGTGCCGCCCGGCGGGCCGGCGCCGACGTGGTCGTCGTCTGTCTGCACTGGGGCACCGAGGGGCAGGAGGCCCCCGACCGGCGGCAGCTCACCCTCGCCAAGCGGCTCACCGCCGCACGCACGAACGGCCGCCCCGACATCGACCTCGTCCTCGGCAGCGGCGCCCATGTCCCGCAGGCGTACGAGAAGGTCAACGGAACCTGGGTGGTGTACGGCACGGGCGATCAGGTCACCGGCGACGCGTCCGACGACAAGGGCGCCCGCGACCTGCGCGCCAACGAGTCCACCCTGGCCCGCTTCACCTTCGCCCCGCCCCCCCGCCCCGGCGGCCGCTGGGAGGTGACCGGCGCCGAGTTCGTCCCGCAGATGTACGACCTCGACGCCGGCCGGGTGGTCGACCTCGGCCAGGCGATCGCGGACGGCGCGGACCTGACCGGCGTACGCGACGCGATCCGGGACACGGTGCTCAGCAGGGGCGCGGCGAAGGACGGGCTGATGATGGGCGACTAGTAGTGCTTCGTTACGTTGGGTGATCTCGGCTGGTGGTGGGCATTGTCCTGGTATGAGGTTGGGGGAGGTGGAACGGCTCCGGGGTGAGTTA
>NZ_JBIATQ010000012.1:0-337564 GCF_042891955.1 Streptomyces sp. NPDC001843
GACTCCACCAGCGCCTCCGGGGTGGCCTTGCCGTACTTCCGCAGCAGCCGCCGGTCCAGCGAACCCGCGTTCACCCCGATCCGGATCGGCGTGCCTTGGTCCTTCGCCGCCTTAGCGATCTCCTTGACCTTGTCGTCGAACTGCTTGATGTTGCCCGGGTTCACCCGCACCGCCGCACAGCCCGCCTCGATCGCCGCGAAGACGTACTTCGGCTGGAAGTGGATGTCCGCGATCACCGGGATCTGCGACTTGCGGGCGATCGTCGCCAGCGCGTCCGCGTCGTCCTGCGTCGGACACGCCACCCGCACGATCTGGCAGCCCGACGCGGTCAGCTCCGCGATCTGCTGCAGCGTGGCCCCGACATCGGACGTACGGGTCGTCGTCATCGACTGCACCGACACCGGAGCGTCACCACCGACCGCCACGGTTCCGACCTGGATGCGCCGCGACACGCGCCGCGGCGCCACCGGCCGGACCGGCACCTCGGGAACGCCCAAGGGGACGGCGGTCATCGCGTCAGTCCCGGTTCCCGGAGACCGTCTCGCGCATGGCGCGCAGAGACTCCTTCAGGGATCCCATGGTGGCCAGCACGGCGGTGGGCTCGTAGCCGCAGTGCGCCATGCAGTTGGCGCAGCGCGGGTCCTTGCCACGGCCGTACTTGTCCCAGTCGGTGTCCTCGATGAGCTCCCGGTACGTCGGCACGTACCCGTCGCTCATCAGATAGCAGGGCCGCTGCCAGCCGAAGAGCGAGTAGTTCGGGATCGCCCAGGCGGTGCACGGGAAGTCGACCTTGCCCTCGAGGAAGTCGAGGAACAGCGGTGAGTGGTTGAGCCGCCAGCGGCGCCGGTTGCCGCCCGCGAAGGCCTTCTTGAACAGCTCCCGGGTCTGCTCGACACCCAGGAAGTGCTCCTGGTCGGGTGCCTTCTCGTAGGCGTAGGCGGGCGAGATCATCATCTCGTCGACCTCGAGGTCGTCGTTGAGGAAGTTGAGCACCTCGATGATCGTCTGCGGGGTGTCCGTGTTGAAGAAGGTCGAGTTGGTGGTCACCCGGAAGCCACGCCGCTTGGCCTCCTTGATCGCCTCCACCGCCTCGTCGAAGACGCCCTCCTTCGCGACCGACTCGTCGTGCCGCTCCCGCAGCCCGTCGATGTGCACGGCGAACGCGAAGTAGGGAGAGGGCTTGAACTTGTCCATCTTCTTGCGCAGCAGCATCGCGTTGGTGCACAGGAAGACGTACTTCCGCCTCGCCACCAGTTGACGCACGATCTCGTCGATGTGCGGGTGCATCAAAGGCTCGCCACCGGCGATGGACACCATCGGCGCACCCGATTCGAGCACCGCCCCCACGGCCTGCGCCACCGGCATGCGCTGCTTGAGCACTCCGGCCGGGTGCTGGATCTTGCCGCAGCCCTCGCACTTGAGGTTGCAGGCGAACAGGGGCTCGAGCTCCACGATGAGCGGGAACTTGTCCCGCTTACGGAGTTTCTGTTCGGCCAGGTATGTAGCGACCTTGATGGACTGACGCAGCGGCATGGCCATCTGGCTCACCTCCGGGGGAGCAGCGAAGAACGGTGCCATTCGTAGAAAGCCGGAAGGACGGATCGAAGAACGCGGAAAGCCGATATTCCACCGCGCACCGTGCCGATCCGGACGAGTTCATGTTCTGGAGCGTCCACGACCACCCGTACGGCCGCAACCGGGCGCTCGCCCGCGCGGACGGCGCTCAGGAGTGTGGCCGCCGACTCCATGTCGACCGCGATCGCGCCGGTCGAGAGCAGATCTGACCGTTCCTGACCCCGGACGACGTGATCGGAGCCGGTGAGTGGACCGGTGTGGACGGTGCGCCCGGGGAGGATCCGCGCGAGTTCCTTGACGAGCAGGTCCGTGCCGACGCAGGCGACGGTCCCGCGCGGGTCACGGGTCTCCTCGGCGACGACCAGGTCGCCGGGGTGCATCCCGGGGGCGAGTCCCGCGCAGAAGCCGGTGGCCAGGACGGCCGCCCCGGCGAACTCGGGATCGGCCAGACGGCGGCTGACGGACCGCTGCGCCGCCTTCGGCCCCATGCCGGTGCGCAGGACGGTGACCGGCCCGCCCTCACCACCGCGCTCGCGCCTGCGCAGGGCGAGGTGCTCGATGCCGAGCGCGCAGGCGATCAGCAGCGGGGCCGGGG
This sequence comes from Streptomyces sp. NPDC001843, assembly GCF_042891955.1. NCBI lineage: Bacteria > Bacillati > Actinomycetota > Actinomycetes > Kitasatosporales > Streptomycetaceae > Streptomyces > Streptomyces sp. NPDC001843. The sequence continues at coordinate 2,171 of NZ_JBIATQ010000012.1, forward strand.
CGGGCTGGATGCTCATCAGCTCCCCTCGGCCTCGGCGAGGGGAGCCTCGGCCCTGACGAGTGGGGCCTCGACCTTGACGGGGCGGGTGACGGGCCTGTCGGTGAAGGGCTCGCCGTTCAGATAGCGGCCGAGCGCGGTGAGCGGGAAGACCTGCCGGTAGAGGTGGTAGTTGATGGAGAAGTCCCAGGGGAAACCGGTGCCGGTGAAGTACGGCTCGTCCCAGGTGCCGTCCTCCCGCTGGGTGGCCGCGAGCCATTCGACGCCGCGTTCCACGGCCTTCGAGTCCCTCTCCCCCGCCGCGAGCAGCGCCATCAGCGCCCACGCGGTCTGGGAGGCGGTGGACGCGCCCCGGCCGCTCCACTCCTCGGCGTACTTGTAGGAGCGCAGGTCCTCTCCCCAGCCGCCGTCGTCGTTCTGCACCAACTCGAGCCAGGCCACCGCCCGGCGGATCGCGGGATGCGAACCCGGCAGGCCGGCCGCGGTCAGGGCGGGAACCACCGAGCCGGTGCCGTAGACGTAGTTGACCCCCCAGCGGCCGAACCAGGAACCGTCCGGCTCCTGTTCGGCGAGCAGCCACTGGATGCCGCGCCGGGTGCGCGGATCGTGGGCGAGACCCTCGACCGCGAGCATCTCGACGACGTGCGCGGTGACGTCGGCCGAGGGCGGGTCGATGACCTCACCGAAGTCGCAGAACGGCAGCCGGTTGGGGAACGGGCTGGTGTTGTCGACGTCGAAGGCGCCCCACGCGCCGTTCTTCGACTGCATGCCGAGGTTCCAGCGCACCCCGCGCCCGATCGCCTTGTCCACCCGCTCCGGGTCGTGGTGCCGTACCCGGCGCAGGGCGAGGACCACCTCGGCGGTGTCGTCGATGTCGGGGTAGTTGTCGTTGTGGAACTCGAACGCCCAGCCGCCCGGCGGGAGTCCGGGCCGCCGGACCGACCAGTCGCCGGGCCGTACGACCTGCTCCCCCAGCATCCAGTCGGCGGCCTTCACCAGCGCCGGATGGTCGGCGGGAAGTCCCGCGTCGGCGAGGGCGATGGTGGCCAGGCAGGTGTCCCACACCGGCGACTGGCAGGCCTCGATCATGCGGGCGCCGTCCTCGCGCCACACGGCGAACCGGTCCAGCGAGTCCAGGCCCGCCCGCAGCACCGGGTGCTGGAGGTCGTAGCCGAGCAGGTGGAGGGCGATGACCGAGTACACCGCGGGTGGCTGGATGCCGCCCCAGCAGCCGTCGTTCTCCTGCCGTTCGATGATCCAGCGGGCGGCGGCGTTCATCGCGGCCCGGCGCAGCCGGCGCGGGGCGACCTTGCGCAACCGGTGCAGCGCCTTGTCCAGACGCTGGAAGGCACCGTCCCAGCTCGCGGCCGGGGCGAGGGGACCCGCCGGGTTGGGGTTCTCCGGGTCGGTGTGCAGTTCGTCCAGCGGGAAGGGTGCGGGACGCACCGGGCGCTTGGCGGAGACGATGGTCAGCGGCACGATGGTCTGCCGGGCCCAGCAGCCGAAGTCGTAGATGTTGAGGGGGAACCACTTGGGGAACCAGATGAGTTCCGGCGGGAGTTCGGGCAGGTCCTCCCACTTCCACCAGCCGAACAGGGCCAGCCAGATCCGGGTGAAGACCCGGGCGGCGGCGATGCCGCCCCGCTCGCGGATCCAGGCCGAGGCCCTGCGCATGTGCGGGGCGTCCGGCTGGTCCCCGGCGAGGCGGAGGGCGACGTAGGCCTCGATCGTGGTGGAGAGTTCACCGGGGCCGCCGTGAAAAGTGGCCCAGGTGCCGTCCGCACGCTGCTCGCCGCGGATGAAGAGCGCGGCGGCGGCGGTGGTCGCCTCGTCGCGGATGCCCAGGAACTGACGCAGCAGCAGGTCTTCGGCGTCCATCGTGACGTTGGTCTCGAGGTCGCCCTTCCACCAGCCCTCGGCGTCCTGCACGGACAGGAGGAAGTCGGTGGCGCGCCGCGCGGCGCGTGCGGCGGCTTCGTGCACCCCGGCCGCCGCGGGTGTGGTGATGTCGGTGGCACTGGCCGCGGCAGCGCGGGACGGCAGTGTGGCCCCGGTGCTTCCGTCGGTCGTCGCTGTCATGGCTTCCCCTTCGTGCAGTCGTGCGAGTCGTGCTGCTGTGGGTCCGCCGTCGGCCGGTGCGCGGGTGCTGGGCGCGGCACCGGCCGGCGACTAAGCGAGGGCTATTCGACGAAAAGTGATCATCTCTTTCTCACGACGACGAAGTCGGCGAGCGCGGTGAACGCGGCGCGGACCCGGTCGGGCATGTCGACGGTGTCGAGGGCTTCGACGGCGATGGTGTGCTGGCGGCGAGCCTCCTCGGCCGTCCACTCACGGCCTCCCGCCTCCTCGATGAGGGCGGCGCGGGCCGCGAACTCCTCCTCGGAGAAGTTCTCGAAGTCGCTGCTCTTGGCGTCCGCGGCGAGGATCTCGCCGAGCCGCACGGAGGCGTCTCCGCCCGCCGCGAGCGCAGCGACGACCGGCAGGGACTTCTTGCGCTGGCGCAGATCGCTCCAGGTCTGCTTGCCGGTGGCCTCCGGGTCACCCCAGATGCCGAGGAGGTCGTCGACGGCCTGGAAGGCGAGGCCGAGGTGGTAGCCGTACTTCTCGAGTGTGTCGGCGGTGTGCTCGTCGGCCCCGCCGAGCACCGCGCCGATGGAGGACGCGCAGGCCAGCAGGGCGCCGGTCTTGTTGCCCTCCATCTCCAGGCACTCCTCGACGCTGACACGGTCGCGGTGCTCGTAGGAGATGTCCTGTGCCTGACCGTCGATCAGGGCGCGGGTGGCGGTGGTCAGCCGGCGGGTGGCGCGGCCCGCGTCGACGGTGCCGAGCTCCAGCAGGATCTCGTTGGCGAGGGCGAAGAGGGCGTCGCCGACGAGGATCGCCTGGGCGGGGCCGTGCACCTTCCAGACGGTGTCGCGGTGCCTGCGCTGTTCGTCGCCGTCCATCAGGTCGTCGTGCAACAGGGAGAAGTTGTGCACCAGTTCCACGGCGACCGCGCCGGGGATGCCCACCTCGGGCGCGGCGCCGGTGACCTCGGCGGAGAGCACGGCGAGGGCGGGGCGCACGGCCTTGCCACCGTCGCCGTCGGCCGGGTTGCCCGCCGCGTCGATCCAGCCGAAGTGGTAGGCGGCCACGGTGTCCATGGGGGGCGCCAGACGGTCGACGGCCGCCCGCAGCACCGGGGTGGCCAGGGTCCGGCCGCGCTCCAGGAGCGCGGCGACGTCCACCGCGGTCTCTGAAACGGCCTTGTCGGCCGGGGGCACAGTGGGCACGGTTACTCCTCTTGTTGCGGTGCCGGGGGTGCGGGGGGCCGCCGCGGGCCGTTCGGGCATCAGGCCGCCTCCTCGAATGCGAAGAGGTGACTCGGGCGGGGCCGTCCCAGGGCGCTCAGCGCGGCGTCGGCCGCGCTCACTCCGCTGCGGACCGCACTCTCCATCGTCGCGGGCCACCCCGTGGCGGTCCACGCTCCGGCCAGGTAGAGGCCGGGTGCCTTGGTGCGGGCGCCGGGTCTGAGGCGCCCGACGCCGGGGGCGGGAGCGAACGTCGCCGTGCGCTCCCGGGTCACGAAGAAGTCCCTCACCTCGGCGCCGCGCGCGCGGGGCAGCAGCCGCCTCAGTTCGGGGAGGTAGCGCTCGCGCAGTGCGGCGACCGGTTCGTCGATCTCGTCCCGCGCGGCCGACTGGGACAGGGCGAGGTACTGGCCCTCGGCGAGGCCGGACGCCTCCGTGCGGTCGAAGACCCACTGCACGGGTGTGCCCAGGGCGGCGAAGAAGGGCCTGGTGAGCACCTTGCGGTCGTAGACGACGTGGACGTTGAGGATCGGCGCGGTGCCGATCGCGAGCAGTCGCTCCGGGGCGTCGAGGGCTCCGGGCGGCAGCAGGTCGTGGGCCTCGCGCTGGGGTACGGCGAGCACGACGGTGTCGGCCCGGAGCGTCTCGCCGGGAACCTGAACGCTCCAGGTGCCGTTTTCGTCGACGGAGACGGAGGTGACGCGTGCACGGACCTCGGTGCGCACGCCCGCGGAGTCGAGCGCCCTGCGGGCGAGCCGGTCGTGCAGTTCGCCCAGCGGCACTCGGGCCCAGCCGATGTCGGCCGCACCCGGGTCGGACAGCAGACCGGTCTTGAACACCATCGCGGCGAGCGCGAGCGAGGCGTCGCCCGCGACCGCGTTGAGGGTGGCGACCCCGACCAGGTCCCACAGGGCTTCCACGGCACGCGCCGACTGGCCGTGCGCGGCCAGCCAGCCGCCGAAGTCGGTCGCGTCCAGCGCCGGATCGGCGAGGTCGAGCCCTTTGAGCGCGAGCGCGGCACGCCCGACCGCGGCACGTTCGGCGAGCGAGAGATGCGGGTACGTGGCGAGGCTCCGGCCCAGGTGCAGGGGTACGGGCAGCGGGTCGCGCCGCAGTCTGCCGAGCCGTCGGCCCTCGGGTCTGGTGACGTCGAGAACGGGCACGTCGAGACGATCCTGCAGGGGTGCCAGCGCCGCGCCCTCGATACGGTCGAGGAACCAGCGGTAGGCGGTGCAGCAGCGAAGGTAGACGTGCTGTCCGTTGTCCACGGTCAGCCCGCCGCGGCGGAAGGAGAAGGCGAGGCCGCCCAGCCTCGGCCTGCCCTCCAGCAGGGTGACGCGGACGCCCGCGTCGGCGAGCGCGAGCGCCGCGGTGATGCCGGCGAGGCCGCCGCCGACCACCACGGCGGCACGTCCGGTGTGCCCGGGCACGGTGTGTCGGTCGGCGGACGGCCGGTCGGACCGGGTTCCGTCGGTCATCGTGCGCCCCCCTGTGCAGGTCCGCCGTACTGCGGGAACGATGTACGGCCGGCCGTCACCGTCAGGGACGCCGCGCGGCACCGAAGGGTTGCGTGCCGCACACCGGGAGTGGGGTCCTCTCCGCCCGTCAGCTCCATCAGGCACGCCTCCTGACGGTCCGCCGGGAGACGTGGCGGGTCACGTGCCGGGTGTCGAGCCCGGACAGGCCGCGCACGGCGACGTACGCCTTCTCCCGCCCGGGCAGCGAGACACGGCCGCGCAGCACGGCCTCCGGTTCGCGCTCGATGCGATCGAGCAGGCGACGGTAGATGCCGGCCATGGCGGCGACGCAGGCGCCGCTGCGCCGGTCGAGCATGGGCAGCAGCCGGTAGCCCTCGGCGAAGAGGGCGCGGGCCCGTCGCACTTCGAAGTGCACGAGGCCCGCGAAGTCGGAACCCTCCGGTGGCGTGGGTCCGCCGATGCCCGCCGAGCAGCCGAACTTGGCGAGGTCGTCGGTGGGCAGGTAGGTACGGCCGTCCTCGGCGTCCTCGCGGACGTCCCTGAGGATGTTGGTGAGCTGCAGGGCCAGCCCGAGGGTGTCGGCGTACTCGGGTGCGCGCTCGGCGCCGCGCGCCCCCGGTTCCGTACCGAACACGCCGAGCGAGAGGCGGCCGATGGCGCCGGCCACGCAGCGGCAGTAGACCTTGAGGTCGTCCCAGGTCTCGTAGGTCTCGCCGCGTACGTCCATGAGGACGCCATCGATGAGTTCGTCCAGGCCGCCGAGCGGGATCGGGAAGGCCTCGGCGGCGTGGGCCAGGGCGACCGCGACCGGGTCGGTGTCGTCCTCGGCGACCTCGCCCTCGCGGATCCGGGTCAGCAGCGCCCGGGTGTCCCGCAGCCGCGCGGTCTTGACGTCGTCCGCCAGCGCGCCGTCGCCGATGTCGTCCACGCGCCGGGAGAACGCGTACAGCGCCGACATCGCGCGGCGCTTGGGCGGCGGCAGCAGCCTGATGCCGTACGCGAAGTTGCGGGCCTGCTGCCCGGTGACGGCCTCGCAGTAACGGTAGGCGGCGAGTACCGGTGCGGACACGTGCGGCACGGACTCCACGGCCCGGATCACCCCTCTCCTCGCAGAATCTGGCCCACCTCGCGCAGCAACTGAGCCTTGCCGGGCTTGGGCGGGCCGGGAAGTACGTCGTGTTCGGCGGCGGCGATCGCACCGATCGCCGCCCTTCCCCCCGCCACGAACCCCGCGAGCAGCAGCTTCAGCCTGCCGTGGACGCTACCCACCAGAGGGGCGCCTTCATTCAGGAGATCGCGGGCGCGTTCCGCTTCGTACGCGACCAGCGCGCGCACCCCCGCGCCCGCGGTCGTCGCGGCGAGGTCCGCCTCCTGGACGTGAAAGCGTTTCATGTCCTCGGCGGGCAGATAGATCCGGTCGCGGCCGAGGTCCTCGGCGACGTCCTGGAGGTGTTCGACGATCTGGAGCGCGGTGCAGATCCGGTCGGAGAGGCGGATCCGCTCGGGGGTGGCGGTGCCGGTGACGGCGAGGACGAGACGGCCGACGGGGTTGGCGGACAGCTCGCAGTAGGCGAGCAGGTCGTCGTAGCTCTCGTACCGGGTGACGAGCTGGTCCTGGCGGTTCGCGGCGATCAGGCCGAGGAACGGCTCGGGGGTGAGCGAGCGGCGCCGGACGGTCGGCTGGAGGCGGCGCAGCAGGGGGTGGTGCGGGGTGGCGTCGAAGACGCGGCGCAGGTCGGTCTCGAAGGCGTCGAGGAGGACGAGGCGGTCCTCGGCCTCGGTGGCCGACACGCCGAGCAGCCGGGCGTCGGCGCCGCCGGGTGCGAGGTCACCGTCGCCGATGTCGTCGACGAGGCGGGCGAAGCCGTAGACGGCCATGAGGTCGTCGCGCCAGGACCGGGGCAGGAAGAACGGTGCCACGGGGAAGTTCTCGCCCGCGGCCTTGTCGAGGGTGGCGCGCTCGGTACGGCGCGCGGTGTCGGTTCCCGTCACCGTGCGCTGCCCGTGGCGGGGACGGCACATGCTGCGTTGAGCTGGGGAGTTTCCGTAGCCATTGCCGTCACATCTCCCGTTCTACACCGCCGACCCGATACTCACTATTTCGGACACGCCGCCCGGCCGTCCGTAGGGCGGCCCTGGCGGAGGGTGTCGCGTATTATCGCCCCACTTGCCGCTTTCCGGGGCCGGTACAGCTTACGTTGTACAGCGCGACGAGGGCCGTCGGGGTGTCCCGCAGATCACAACAACACACCGATTGGCGTCAAGATTCCTGGGGTCGGCCCGAGTTGACGCTTCCTTTGCAGACGCAGTGCCCCACCGGAGGGTTCCGGCGGGGCACTGGTCGGATCGGGCGGTGCGGGCTCCTACTTGCCCGTGAACTTCTCGTACTCCTTGAGGACCTCTTCGGTCGGGCCGTCCATCCGCAACTCGCCGCGCTCCAGCCACAGCACGCGGTTGCAGGTGTCACGGATGGATTTGTTGTTGTGACTCACCAGGAAGACGGTGCCGGCCTCCTTGCGCAGCTCCCGGATGCGTTCCTCGGAGCGCTTCTGGAACTTGCGGTCGCCGGTGGCCAGCGCCTCGTCGATCATGAGGACGTCGTGGTCCTTGGCGGCGGCGATGGAGAAGCGCAGACGGGCCGCCATGCCCGAGGAGTAGGTGCGCATCGGCAGGGTGATGAAGTCGCCCTTCTCGTTGATGCCGGAGAAGTCGACGATGTCCTGGTAGCGCTCCTTGATCTCCTCCCGGGACATGCCCATGGCGAGACCGCCGAGGATGATGTTCCGCTCGCCGGTGAGGTCGTTCATCAGGGCGGCGTTGACGCCCAGCAGCGAGGGCTGGCCGTCGGTGTAGACCTTGCCCTTCTCCGCCGGGAGCAGGCCGGCGACCGCGCGCAGCAGTGTCGACTTGCCGGAGCCGTTGGAGCCGATCAGGCCGATGGCCTCGCCCCGGTAGGCGACGAAGGAGACACCGCGTACGGCGTGCACCTTGCGCACGCCCCTCTCCTCGCCGCGCTTGAGGATGCGGCTGAGCGCGGCGGTCGCGCTGCCCTTTCCGGTCTTGGCGCCGTTGACGCGGTAGACGATGTGAAGGTCGTCCGCGATGACGGTGGGGCGACGCTCCCCGGTGTGCTGCTCGGTCTGCTGCTCAGCCACGGCCGTACCGCTCCTCCGCCTTCCAGAAGTACACGAAGCCGCCGACGAAGGCGACGACCGCCCAGAACACCGCGATGGCCCACACGTGCGGCGGGAGGTTGCCGGCGCCGTAGCCGTCGATGAGGGCGAAGCGCATCAGGTCCATGTAGACGGCGGCCGGGTTCACCTCGAGGACGCGGGCGACGGCCTCGGAGCGTCCTTCGAGCATCTTGTTGATCGAGAACATGACGCCGGAGGCGTACATCCAGGTACGCAGGATGAACGGCATCAGCTGGGCCAGGTCGGGCGTCTTGGCGCCCATGCGGGCGACGATCAGCGCGAGCCCGGTGTTGAACAGGAACTGCAGCGCCAGCACCGGCACGATCAGCAGCCAGGACAGGCCCGGGTAGCTGCCGAAGCCGATGGCCACGATGAACAGCACGATCATCGAGAACAGCAGTTGCTGGAGCTGCTGCAGCGCGAAGGAGACGGGCAGCGAGGCGCGCGGGAAGTGCAGGGCGCGCACCAGGCCGAGGTTGCCGGAGATCGCGCGGACACCCGACATGATCGAGCTCTGGGTGAAGGTGAAGACGAAGACGCCGGTGACCAGGAACGGGATGTACACGTCCTGGGACATGCCCCGGCTGGCGTGCAGGATCAGGCCGAAGATGAAGTAATACACGGCCGCGTTCAGCAGGGGTGTGGCCACCTGCCAGAGCTGGCCGAGCTTGGCCTGGCTGTACTGGGCGGTCAGCTTCGCCTGGGAGAAGGCGAGGATGAAGTGCCGCCGCCCCCACAGCTGGCGCACGTATTCGACGAGCGAGGGCCGGGCGCCGCTGACGGTCAACCCGTACGTGGCGGCGAGCTGCGCCGCCGTCAGTCCCTCGTCGGGTGACGGGGCCGCGCTCACCGCGATGCCACCGTCGTGCGTTGTCTCACTCACGGGTTGGAACCTTCGTCTTCGCATACGTTTTCGAGTGCGTCGTGGGGAGGGGGCCTGGCGAGGTCTGCGCGAGGCACCTCCTCCCACGGTCGAGCTTGTCAGATCACCGGGGGCCGGCCCAGTCGCGTCAGCCGCCACACGGTGCGCCACTTCATCGGCCGGCGGGGACCGCACGGAGTGGCCCAGCCCTCCTTGAACCCGCCGAACCAGGCCCTCAGGGCCGGGCGCGAGGGGCGGCGCAGCAGGGTGAGCAGCATCCAGACCCCGAGGTAGACGGGAACCAGGAGGGCGGGGAGGTTGCGGCGGGCGAGCCAGACGCGGTTGCGGGCGACCATGCGGTGGTAGACCGCGTGCCGGGAGGGCGCGGTCGTGGGGTGGTACAGCACCATGTCGGACCGGTAGTCGATCATCCAGCCCGCGTCGAGGGCCCGCCATGCAAGGTCGGTTTCCTCGTGGGCGTAGAAGAATGCGTCCGGCAGGCCGCCGACTTCGGCGAAGACCCGCGTGCGGACGGCGTTGGCGCCGCCGAGGAAGGTGGTGACCCGGGAGGAGCGCATCGGGTCGGAGGCGCGCAGCCGCGGGACGTGGCGGCGCTGGGTCTCGCCGGTGTCCGGGTCCGCGATGCGGAAGCTGATGATGCCGAGCTTCGGGTCGGCCGCGAAGGCCTGGCGGCACAGTTCCGCGGTGTCGTGGTGCGCGAGCAGGCCGTCGTCGTCGAGGAAGAGCAGTATGTCGACATCGCGGCCACCGGGCCCGAAGGCCTCCGTGCCCACGTTCCGGCCCCCCGGGATCCCGAGGTTCTCGGGCAGTTCGATGGTCCGCACGCCCTCGGGCACGTCCGGGACGGGCGAGCCGTTGCCGACCACGACCACCTCGACCGGATCGCCGTCCTGCTTGGCGACCGAGTCGATCAGGGCGCGCAGTTCGTCGGGGCGGTTGCCCATGGTGATGATCACCGCGCCGACCTTCATGCCCGCGCTCATCGCAGCCTGCTGGAGGCGAGGATGGACACCAGGTGCAGCACGGTCTGCAGCAGCGCGATGCCGGCCAGCACCGCGACGCCCAGCCGGGTGAAGAACAGGTCGCCGCGTGCCTGGTCGACGACGGCCAGGACCAGGATCAGCAGGGACGCCTCGATGCCGAGGATCAGCCGGTGGAACTTGAACGCGGCCGCGGCCCGGCGGGCCAGCGCCATGCCGGAGGAACGCATCTCGGCCGCGGTCTCCTTGACGGGAGGCAGTCCGCCCTGGTGCCGGGCGACACCGACGAGGTCGGTCTCGGCCTTGATCAGGATCGCGCCGAGGGCGGCCAGCGTGCCGAGGAAGGCCCACAGCCAGTCGATACGGCCGCTGCCCCACAGGTCGGCGGCGCGCAGGCCGAAGCCCACGAGAACCGCGGCGTCGGTGAGGTAGGCGCCGACACGGTCGAGGTAGACCCCGTTCAGCGAGTACTGCTTCTTCCAGCGGGCGATCTCGCCGTCGACGCAGTCCAGCAGCAGGTACAGCTGGACCATGACCACGCCGAGCACGGCGCCGGCGATCCCCGGCACCAGCAGGGCCGGGGCCGCCAGGACGCCGCAGACGGTCATCAGGTACGTGAGCTGGTTGGGCGTGACCCTGGTGTTCACCAGGTAGCGGTCGACCCGCAGGGACACCTCACGCATGTAGAGGCGTCCCATCCAGTGCTCACCGCTGCGCCGATCCTTCACCCCCGCGGGGTGCACGACCGGACGGAGTTCAGCTACCGATGGCCTTGACATAGTCGGCGTAGATGTCCTTGATCTGGTCGGTTTTCAGGTCGAGGTGTTCGAGGATCGTGTAGCGGCCGGGGCGCGTCTCCGGGGCGAACTCCACGACGCGGACGAACTCGTCCACCGTGAAGCCGATCTCGTCCGGCAGCACCGGCAGCCCGTGCCGGCGCAGCACCTCGGCCGTGTGCGCCGCCTCCTCGTGCGCACCGCGCAGGTACATCGCGAAGGCGGCACCGAGGCCGCACTGCTCGCCATGGCTCGCGGCGCGCTTGGGGTACAGCAGGTCGAAGGCGTGGTTGATCTCGTGGCAGGACCCCGAGGCGGGGCGTGAGTCGCCGGAGATGGACATCGCGATGCCGGTGAGGACCAGCGCCTCCGCGAGCACCTGGAGGAAGTCGTTGTCCCCGATGCCGCCGGGGTGCCGGAGCACCGCCTCGCCGGCCTGGCGGGCCATGGCCGCGGCGAGACCGTCGATCTTCTCACCGTTGACGCGGTTCGCCAGCTCCCAGTCCGCGATCGAGTTGATGTTGGAGATCGCGTCACCGATGCCCGCCCGCACGAAGCGCGCCGGCGCCTCCCGGATCACGTCCAGGTCGATGACGGCCGCGATGGGGTTCGGCACACCGTAGGAGCCGCGGCCCGCGTCGTTGTCGAGCGTGGCGACCGGCGAGCAGAGACCGTCGTGCGCGAGGTTCGTCGGTACGGCGACCAGGGGCAGGCCGACGCGGGCCGCGGCGAACTTGGCACAGTCGATGATCTTGCCACCGCCGAGGCCGACGACCGCGTCGTAGCGGCCGGCCTTTATGTCGCCGGCCAGCCGGACCGCGTCGTCGAGCGTGCCACCGCCGACCTCGTACCAGGTGGCACCGGGCAGGGTCGGGGCGATCCGCTCGCGCAGCCTGGCGCCGGAACCGCCGCTGACGGCGACGGCGAGCCTGCCCGAGGTGGAGATGCGCTCGTCCGCGAGGACGCACGCCAGATCGTCGAGGGCACCCGGGCGGATGTCCACGACGAGCGGCGAGGGGATGAGCCGGGTCAGTACTGGCACGCGATCTCCCGTCCCCGGGCCAGGTCGTCGTGGTTGTCGATCTCGACCCAGTGCACGTCGCCGATCGGCGCCACGTCGATCTTGAAGCCCCGGTTCACCAGTTCCTGGTACCCGTGCTCGTAGAACTGCTGCGGGTCGGTCTCCCAGACCGTCTTGAGCGCGTCGGCCAGTTCGGGGGCCGCGTCGCCCTCGATGAGGGTGACGCCGATGTACTCGCCGGTCGCCTCGGCGGGGTCCATCAGCTTGGTGATCTTCTGCACGCCCTCGGCCGGGTCGACGACGACCTTCATCTCCTCGTCGGCGAGGGACTTCACCGTGTCCAGGGCGAGGATGATCTTCTTGCCGCCGCCGCGGGCGGCGAGCAGCGTCTTCTCGACGGAGACCGGGTGGACGGTGTCGCCGTTGGCGAGGATCACGCCGTCCTTGAGGGCGTCACGGCCGCACCACAGCGAGTAGGCGTTGTTCCACTCCTCGGCCTTGTCGTTGTCGATGAGGGTGAGCTTCAGCCCGTACTTCTGCTCCAGGGCCGCCTTGCGCTCGTACACGGCCTCCTTGCGGTAGCCGACGATGATCGCGACCTCGGTCAGGCCGATCTCGGCGAAGTTGCCGAGAGTCAGGTCCAGCACCGTCGGTTCGCCCTCTATGCCCGCGGGGCCCACCGGCACCAGAGCCTTCGGCAGGGTGTCGGTGTAGGGGCGCAGGCGCCGTCCGGCGCCGGCCGCCAGCACGAGGCCGATCATGCGGGTTCTCCTTCATCGTGTACGGCGGGCGCCCCTGCGGACACCCAGAAGCGGATGCTCTCGACGAGCACCACCAGGGCGACGGCCACGGCGAGGACCGTGAGCGCGACCTTGAACTGCGAGGCGGTGAGCAGTGCGGCCAGAACCGCGACCAGCAGCGTCCGCCCTTCCTGCCCCCCGACGGCGCGCACCAGCCAGGCCGGCGGCGCTCCGGCGTTGCCGCGGATGCGGTACACCGTGTCGTAGTGATGGTAGGCGACGGCGGCCACCAGCCCGAAAGCCGCGGGAAGCACACCGTTCACCCCGGATTTCGCCGCCAGGACCAGGACGGTGCCGTACTCGGCGGCCCGCATGAAGGGCGGAACCAGCCAGTCCAGAGCGCCCTTGAGGGGGCGCGCGACGGCCAGACCGGACAGTACGGCGTAGAGCACGGCGGCGACGACGGTGACCCAGTCGGCGCCCCGGAGTGCGGCGGAGATCACCACGAGGAGACCGCCGACGGCGGCGGCGACCGGCGCCGGGAGACGCACGCCGCGCGCGGCGCGGCCCAGGGCGGTGGCGAGGGGCCCGTTGTCCGCGAGGTCCGCGAGCGCCTGCGCGGCCCGGTCCGTGCGCCGCGCCTTGCGCGTCAGCGACCGCAGCACCCTGCCCGCCGTGGTGTACGTCGCCGCGAAGGCGCAACCGATCAGCAGCGCGTAGAAGGTGATGCGGGGGGTGGTGACCGCCGTGAGGACCGCGATCATGGCCCAGCGTTCCCCGATGGGCAGCACGATCATGCGCCGCACCCAGACCGTCCAGCCGACGCTGTCGAGCTTGTCGGAGAGGGCGGCGGTGGGGCTGGTGTTGACGTTGGCGGCCGTGCTGTTGACATTCGCCTCGTTGAAGGCGAAGTCGACGACGTGCCGGCAGGCCTGCAGCACCATCGCGCCCAGTGCCAGTGCCCATACGTCGTCGCCGCCGCGGGCCGCGCCGAGGGCGAGGCCCGCGTAGTAGGCGTACTCCTTGGCCCGGTCGAAGGTGGCGTCCAGCCAGGCGCCGAGCGTGGAGTACTGCAGCGAGTAGCGGGCCAGCTGGCCGTCCGTGCAGTCCAGCACGAAGGAGGCGATGAGCAGGACGCCCGCGGCGACGAAGCCCCCGCGGGTGCCGGTGGCCGCGCAGCCCGCGGCTATCAGGGCCGTGAGCAGGGAGGCGGTGGTGACCTGGTTGGGGGTCAGACCGCGGCGGGCGCACCAGCGGGCGATGTAGCGGGAGTACGGGCTGATGAAGAACGTGGTGAAGAATCCGTCGCGGGCCTTCACCGCCGACTTCAGGCGCACGGCCTCGTCGTCGACGGCGGCCGTGGCCTGCCGAGCCTCGTTGCGTGCCTGCGGATCGGCGGGGACGGCGGCGACCAGGCTGCCGAGCTCGGGCCGGTGCACCTGTGCGCCGTCGGCGTCGAGGGCCAGGACCAGACGGTCGGCGAGGCTGTCCACTGCGAGGACGCTGCCGCCGCCGGCCGAGGTCTCGCGCGCCACCGCCCGGGTCAGCGCCCGGCGGCCGTCCGCCTGCGCGGTGACGGCGCCGGGGACGGCGGCGAGCGGGAAGCGGGGGTCGGTGAGGCCGAGGCGGAGGGCGTGCGGGTGGCCGACGAAACGGGCGTCGACCACGGCCACGCGCTCCCCCGCGGGGACGGCCGCGAGGAGGCTCTCCGTGTCGGAGGCGTCGGTTGCGCCGATCACCTCGAAGCCGAGGGACCGCAGATCGCTCTCGAGCGACGATCCGGGGACCGGCTGGCCGGTCACGATGGCGGTCGACAACCGAACTCACTCCCTGGGTGCCGACGCGTGTGCGCCGGTCGTCTGCTTGGTGGGGCGCCGCTTCCTGGACACCCGGGCGGCATGTCGGCAGAGGCTATCGGATGCCGAGAAGCCCGTGTTCACCGCCCGTTCACGGGCCGGTCGACCCGGTCTGCACCGGCCTTCGCCGCGATCATCATCTGTGATCCGGGGCCTGCCCACAAACCGCCCCCGGGCACGTGACCTCACCGGACCGGGCATCCGGGACATCGGGGACCGCCCCGGTCGGCGTCGGCATAGGGTGGGCGACCATGACGTGGCTGATCACCGGTGGTGCCGGATACATAGGGGCGCATGTGGCGCGGGTCATGAGCGACGCCGGGGAGGGTGTCGTCGCGCTGGACGACCTCTCGGCCGGGGTGCCCGCGCGGCTCCCGGCCGGCGTGCCGCTGGTCGAGGGCTGTGTGACGGACCGGGCTGCGCTGGAGCGGGTCTTCGCCGAGCACGCGGTGACGGGTGTGGTGCATCTCGCGGCGCGCAAGCAGGTCGCCGAGTCGGTGGCACGGCCCACCCATTACTACAGGGAGAACGTGGGCGGACTCGCCACGCTCCTCGAGGCGGTCGCCGAGGCCGGGATCGACCGCTTCGTCTTCTCCTCCTCGGCGGCCGTCTACGGCAACCCGGACGTGGACCTGATCACCGAGGGCACCCCGTGCGCGCCGGTGAACCCCTACGGCGAGACCAAGCTCGCCGGGGAGTGGCTGGTGCGTGCGGCGGGGCGGGCGCACGGCATCGCCACCGTCTGCCTGCGCTACTTCAACGTGGCGGGCGCGGCCGCGCCGGAACTCGCGGACACCGGGGTCTTCAACATCGTGCCCATGGTCTTCGATCGGCTCACCCGCGACGAGGCTCCCCGTGTCTTCGGCGACGACTACCCGACCCCGGACGGCACCTGCGTCCGTGACTACATTCACGTCGCCGACCTGGCCGAGGCGCACCTGGCGGCGGCCCGGCGGCTGGCCGAGGGGGACCTGAGCGGCGACCTGACGTTGAACATCGGCCGGGGCGAGGGCGTCTCGGTCCGCGAACTGGTCTCCCTCATCGGTGAGGTGGCCGGCGACCGCCGGGCGCCCGTGGTGGAGGGGCGGCGCCCCGGGGACGCGCCGCGGGCGGTCGCCTCGGCCGAGCGTGCCGCCGAGGTGCTCGGCTGGCGGGCGTCGCGGGGGGTGCGGGCGATGGTGGAATCGGCCTGGCAGGGCTGGCGGCTGCACCACGGCGACGTCGCCGCCACAGGATCCCCGGTGTCCTGACCTGGGAATCGTTTGCGCAGGTCAAGGCACATGACAACGGTGTTCAGTGCCGCGTTGCCCGATACCCCCTCCCCGTAGTTCACTGTGAACTCGGGCGGCACACGGAAGGGCGGACGGCATGGGTGCAGGGCACGATCACGGGCACGCGCACACGCACGCGCCGCCCACCGGGACGGCGGCCGCGGCGTACCGGGGCACACTGCGCGTCACGCTGTCGATCACCCTCGCCGTCATGGTGCTGGAGATCGCCGGCGGTCTGGCCGCCGACTCCCTCGCGCTCATCGCGGACGCGGCGCACATGGCCACGGACGCGCTGGGTCTGGGCATGGCCCTGCTCGCGATCCATTTCGCGAGCCGCCCTCCGAGCACCAACCGCACCTTCGGCTACGCCCGCGCCGAGATCCTCGCGGCCCTCGCCAACTGCCTGCTCCTGCTCGGCGTCGGCGGGTACGTGCTGTACGAGGCCGTCCAGCGCTTCTTCACCCCGGCCGGCACCGAGGGCGGGCTGATGATCGTGTTCGGTGCGATCGGCCTGGTCGCGAACACGATCTCGCTCACGCTGCTGATGCGGGGCCAGAAGGAGAGCCTGAACGTGCGCGGCGCGTTCCTCGAGGTGGCCGCGGACGCGCTGGGCTCGGTGGCGGTGATCGTCTCCGCGGTCGTGATCCTAGCCACCGGCTGGCAGGCCGCCGATCCGATCGCCTCGCTCGTCATCGGGCTGATGATCGTCCCGCGTACCGTCAAGCTGCTGCGCGAGACCCTGGACGTGCTGCTGGAGGCGGCCCCGAAGGACGTCGACATGGCGGAGGTGCGGGCGCATCTTCTGGCCCTGGACGGCGTGGAGGACGTGCACGATCTGCACGCCTGGACGATCACCTCCGGGCTGCCGGTGCTCTCCGCGCACGTGGTCGTGAGCTCGGACGCGCTCAGCGCGATCGGCCACGAGAAGATGCTGCACGAGCTGCAGGGCTGTCTCGGCGACCACTTCGACGTGGAGCACTGCACCTTCCAGCTGGAGCCGAGCGGCCACGCGGAGCACGAGGCACGGCTGTGCCACTGACGGCGGGCGGCAGATGACATGCCGCTGACGGCGGGCGGCTGACGACGAGCCGCTGGGACGGCGTGCCGCTGGCCCCGGGCCGTCGGGAGCCGCCGGCCCGGGGGGCGCCGCCGGTGGCGCGCGGCAGTGCGTCGTGCTCCGGGTTCCCCTGTTCAGGGCGTCCCCGGCGGTTCCCGGCCGTCCCGGTCGGGCAGCTCACCTACCGGGTCTCGCTTTCCGGTGTCCGGCCGGGCGGCCGCGGGCCGCGCCGCGCGCGGGACATGCGGACGTGCCGGGAAGTGACAGGAGTGCCGGATTCGTGCGGCAGACTTGAGGTGCGAAGACCGAGGCGAAGGATGGGTATGCCGATCACACCTGCCACCGCGACGCACAGTTCGTCGAACGGCACCGCAGAGGCGATTTTGCTGGAACTGGTCGACGAGGACGGCGTGACGATCGGCACCGCGGAGAAGCTCGCCGCCCACCAGCCGCCGGGACAGCTGCACCGCGCCTTCTCCGTCTTCCTGTTCGATGCCCGCGGCCGGCTACTGCTCCAGCGACGGGCGCTCGGCAAGTACCACTCCCCCGGTGTGTGGTCCAACACCTGCTGCGGCCACCCCTACCCCGGTGAGGCGCCTTTCGTGGCGGCGGCCCGGCGCACGCACGAGGAACTGGGCGTCTCCCCGTCCCTGCTCGCCGAGGCGGGCACGGTCCGCTACAACCACCCGGACCCGGCGTCGGGGCTGGTCGAGCAGGAGTACAACCACCTGTTCGTCGGCCTGGTGCAGTCCCCGCCCGCGCCGGATCCGCAGGAGGTCGGCGCGACCGCCTTCGTGACACCCGCCGAGCTGAAGGAGCGGCACGCGACCGACACCTTCTCGTCCTGGTTCATGACCGTGCTGGACGCGGCGCGCCCGGCGATCAGGGAGCTGACGGGCCAGTCCGCCGGGTGGTGAGGCGGTTCACGGGAGCCGTGCGGGTTTGAGCGGCAGGGCGACCCAGATCACCTTGCCGCCGCCCGCCGTGTGCTCCATGTCGACCATCCCGCCGGCCTCCGCGGCCACCTCGCGGACCAGGAGCAGGCCGCGGCCGCCGGTCCGCCCGTGGTCGGCCTCCAGGGCGGTGGGACGGTAGGGGTGGTTGTCCTCCACCGACACCCGCACCCAGTCGGCGCCGACGGCGACCTCCACGGCGAGCGTCGGCGACAGCAGCGCCGCGTGCTTGACCGCGTTGGTGACGAGTTCGGAGACGATCAGCAGCAGCCCGTGGACCATGTCGTCCGCGGCCGGCACGCCCTGGCGGTGGAGCAGGTCCCGTACGGCGTGCCGCGCCTGCGGGACCGAGGCGTCGACGGCGGGGGCGGTGAACCGCCACACCCCCTCGTACGGCAGTGGGTCCGGCTCTCGCCGGTCGCCTCCCTCTGGGCGCGGGGCCGCCCCACGCCCGTGGTTCTCCATCGTCCGGTCGCCACCCTCGCGCTCGATTGTCACCACACGTCGAGTGTCGACAGGGAACCACGCCAACCCGCGGAACTGAAAACAAGTCAGCGGATTTCAGTTGCTTCTCGACCGTTTCGCCACTGGTGCTGCCCGGTTTTGACGCGTTCGCCGGTGTCGTCGGTGAACATGCCGTCGAACGCGTCAGGGGAGCCGGATAGCATCCGGCTCATGGAGCCCCAGCTGCTGCACGACGTGACCGACTCGGTCGCCACCGTCGTCGTCCACCACCCCGCCAAGCGCAACGCCATGACGGCCGCGATGTGGCGGGCGCTGCCCGAGCTGCTGGACGCGCTGGCCGCCGATCCGGCCGTGCGGGCGCTGGTGCTCACCGGCGAGGGCGGCACCTTCTGCGCCGGGGCCGACATCTCGACCCTGCGCGATGCGCCCGAGGAGGCGCAGGGGCTCGCCGTCCGCGCCGAGGAGGCCCTCGCGGCGTTCCCGAAGCCGACGCTGGCGGCCGTCCGAGGGCACTGCGTGGGCGGCGGGGCGCAGCTTGCGGCGGCCTGCGACCTGCGGTTCGCGGAGGAGGGGGCGCTGTTCGGGGTGACGCCCGCGAAACTCGGCATCGTCTATCCGGCGTCCGCCACCCGGCGGCTGGTGTCGCTGGTGGGCCCGGCCACCGCCAAGTACCTGCTGTTCTCGGGCGAGTTGATCGACTCGGCCCGTGCGCTGCGCACGGGCTTCCTCGACGAGGTGCTGCCCGAGGGGGAACTGGGCAAGCGGGTCGCGGAGTTCACCAGGATCCTGGTCACCCGCTCGCAGCTGACGCAGGCCGCGGCGAAGGAGTTCGCGGACGGCCGCACGGACCGCGACGCGTACTGGACCGGGCAGATGCGCGGCAGCGAGGAGACGGCGGAGGGTGTCCGCGCCTTCCTGGAGCGCCGGACACCGCGCTTCACCTGGGGCGTGTCCCCCTCGCACTGATCACCCCTGCATGCGTCGGCTCAGGTGAGGTACCCGTCTCCTGCCGGCCGGAGCGGCCGGCCCGAGGAAAGGAGCTGTCCGTGTTCCGTGCCATCGCAGACGTACTGCGCCAGATCGGCGGGGCGATCGCCACGGTGGTGACGCTGCCGTTCCGGGCCGTGGCCCGGCTCTTCGGCGGAGCCTCCGCCTCGGCGCGCGGCGGCCGGGCCTGAGACAGGCCCGGCGCCCCGCCGGGATGCCGCCCTGATCCCCGGTTGTCGGTGCGACCTGCCACAATTGCCGCGCAACCTCAGTGGAGAAGGCGGTACGGGATCGTGACGACACCCGGATCCATCGAAGCAGGATCCATCGAAGGCAGGATCGCCGAGGAGCTCGGCGTACGGGAGCGGCAGGTGAAGGCCGCGGTCGAACTGCTGGACGGCGGTTCGACGGTGCCCTTCATCGCCCGCTACCGCAAGGAAGCGACCGAGATGCTCGACGACGCGCAACTGCGCACGATCGAGGAGCGGCTGCGCTATCTGCGGGAGCTCGAGGAGCGGCGGACGGCGATCCTGGAATCGGTGCGCGAGCAGGGCAAGCTCACCGAGGAGCTGGAAGCCCGGATCCGGGGCGCCGAGACCAAGGCACGTCTGGAGGACATCTACCTCCCCTACAAGCCCAAGCGGCGCACCAAGGCGCAGATCGCCCGCGAGGCGGGACTCGAACCGCTCGCCGAGGGGCTGCTCGGCGACCCGACGGTGGAGCCCCTCGCGGCGGCCGCCGCGTTCGTCGACGCCGACAAGGGTGTCGCCGACCCCCAGGCGGCCCTCGACGGCGCCCGCGCGATCCTCACCGAGCGGTTCTCCGAGGACGCCGACCTGATCGGTGAGCTGCGTGAGCGGATGTGGGTGCGCGGGCGGCTCGCCGCCAAGGTGCGGGAGGGCAAGGAGGAGGCGGGGGCGAAGTTCGCCGACTACTTCGACTTCGCCGAGCCCTTCACCGAGCTGCCCTCGCACCGGATCCTCGCCATGCTGCGCGGCGAGAAGGAGGAGGTCCTGGATCTCGTCCTGGAGCCGGAGGAACAGACGGACGGCCCTTCGTCGTACGAGGGGATCGTCGCCCACCGCTTCGGCATCGCCGACCGGGGCCGCCCCGGCGACAAGTGGCTGGGCGACACGGTCCGCTGGGCCTGGCGCACCCGCATTCTCGTGCACCTCGGCATCGATCTGCGCCTGAGGCTGCGCACGGCCGCCGAGGACGAGGCGGTGAACGTGTTCGCGGCCAACCTGCGCGACCTGCTGCTCGCCGCACCGGCGGGCACCCGCGCGACGCTGGGCCTGGACCCGGGGTTCCGTACGGGCGTGAAGGTGGCCGTGGTCGACGCGACCGGCAAGGTGGTGGCCACCGACGTGATCTACCCGCACGTCCCGGCCAACAAGTGGGACGAGGCCCTCGCGAAGCTCGCCCGGCTGGCGAAGGAGCACGCGGTCGAGCTGATCGCGATCGGCAACGGCACGGCGTCCCGGGAGACCGACAAGCTCGCCGGGGAGCTCATCGCCAAGCACCCCGAGCTGAAGCTCACCAAGGTGATGGTGTCCGAGGCGGGCGCGTCCGTGTACTCGGCGTCGGCGTTCGCCTCGCAGGAGCTGCCCGACATGGACGTGTCCCTGCGCGGCGCCGTCTCCATCGCGCGCCGGCTGCAGGATCCGCTGGCCGAACTGGTCAAGATCGATCCCAAGTCGATCGGTGTCGGCCAGTACCAGCACGACCTGTCCGAGGTGAAGCTGTCCCGCTCGCTGGACGCGGTGGTCGAGGACTGTGTGAACGGCGTCGGTGTGGACGTCAACACCGCCTCCGTGCCGCTGCTCGCGCGGGTGTCCGGGGTCACCTCCGGCCTCGCCGAGAACATCGTGGCGCACCGGGACGCGAACGGGCCGTTCAAGTCCCGCTCGGAGCTCAAGAAGGTGGCGCGGCTGGGCCCGAAGGCGTACGAGCAGTGCGCGGGCTTCCTCCGCATCCGGGGCGGCGACGACCCGCTGGACGCCTCCAGCGTGCACCCGGAGGCCTACCCGGTCGTGCGCCGCATGGTGAAGACGACGGGGCAGGAGGTCGCCTCCCTCGTCGGCAACACCGGCGTGCTGCGGTCGCTGCGGCCGGCCGACTTCGTCGACGACACCTTCGGTCTGCCGACCGTCACCGACATCCTGAAGGAACTGGAGAAACCGGGGCGTGACCCGCGTCCGGCCTTCAAGACGGCCACCTTCAAGGAGGGTGTGGAGAAGATCTCCGACCTTGCCTCCGGGATGGTCCTGGAGGGCGTCGTGACGAACGTGGCGGCCTTCGGGGCGTTCGTCGACGTCGGCGTCCACCAGGACGGCCTGGTGCACGTCTCCGCGATGTCGAGGACGTTCGTGAAGGACCCGCGGGATGTCGTGAAGCCCGGGGACATCGTCAAGGTGAAGGTCCTCGACGTGGACATCCCGCGCAAGCGGATCTCGCTCACCCTGCGCCTGGACGATGAGGCGGCCCCGCAGGAGCGGCAGCAGGGCGGCGGCGAGCGGCGGCAGCGGGGCGGACGCCCGCCGCAGCAGCGCCAGCCCCGCGGCGGTCAGGGCGGCGGCTCCCGTCAGGCTCCCCCGCCCGCGAACAGCGCGATGGCCGACGCGCTGCGGCGCGCGGGCCTGGTCGACCCCAAGGGCGGGCGGCGCTGAGCAACAGGGGCCGGGCCTCCTCAGGAGCGCCCGGCCCCCGGCCGCCGTCGTTCCTGAGGGCTCAGCGCTCCGTCACCTTGCCGGCCGCGACCTCCAGGCGGCGGGTCACGCGTACCGCGTCGAGCATCCGCCGGTCGTGGGTGACCAGCAGGAGTGTGCCCTCGTAGGCGTCGAGGGCCGATTCGAGTTGTTCGATGGCGGGCAGGTCGAGGTGGTTGGTCGGCTCGTCGAGGACGAGGAGGTTGACGCCGCGGCCCTGGAGCAGGGCCAGGGCGGCCCGGGTGCGTTCGCCCGGTGAGAGGTTCCCGGCCGGGCGCAGTACGTGGTCCGACTTCAGGCCGAACTTGGCGAGCAGGGTGCGCACCTCGACCGGTTCGGTGTCGGGGACGGCCGCGCAGAAGGCGTCCAGCAGGCTCTGGGGGCCGTGGAACAGCCCGCGGGCCTGGTCGACCTCGCCGACCAGTACGCCCGAGCCGAGCGCGGCGTGCCCGGCGTCCAGGGGGATCCGGCCGAGCAGCGCGCCGAGCAGGGTCGACTTGCCCGCGCCGTTAGCCCCGGTGACCGCCACCCGGTCCGCCCAGTCGATCTGCAGGGAGACCGGGCCGAAGGTGAAGTCCCCGCGGCGTACCTCCGCGTCCCGCAGGGTGGCCACCACCGCGCCGGATCGCGGGGCCGCCGCGATCTCCATGCGCAGCTCCCACTCCTTGCGCGGCTCCTCGACGACCTCGAGGCGCTCGATCATGCGCTGGGTCTGGCGGGCCTTCGCGGCCTGCTTCTCACTGGCCTCGCTGCGGAACTTGCGGCCGATCTTGTCGTTGTCGTTGCCCGCCTTGCGGCGCGCGTTCTTCACACCCTTGTCCATCCAGGCGCGCTGCGTCTGCGCCCGGTCCTGGAGGGCCGCCTTCTTGTCGGCGTACTCCTCGTAGTCCTCCCGGGCGTGCCGGCGGGCCGTCTCGCGTTCCTCCAGGTAGCCCTCGTAGCCGCCGCCGTAGAGGTTGATCCGCCGCTGCGCGAGGTCGAGTTCGAGGACCTTGGTGACCGTTCGGGTGAGGAACTCGCGGTCGTGGCTGACGACGACGGTGCCGACGCGCAGTCCGGTGACGAAGCGTTCGAGGCGCTCCAGGCCGTCGAGGTCGAGGTCGTTGGTGGGTTCGTCGAGCAGGAAGACGTCGTAGCGGGAGAGCAGCAGCGAGGCGAGACCGGCGCGGGCCGCCTGGCCGCCGGAGAGGGAGGTCATCGGCTGGTCCAGGTCCACGGCGAGGCCCAGGGAGTCGGCGACCTCCTCCGCCCGCTCCTCCAGGTCGGCGCCGCCGAGGCCGAGCCAGCGCTCCAGGCTCGCCGCGTAGGCGTCGTCGGCGCCGGGGGCACCCTCGACCAGTGCCTCGGTGGCCTGGTCCATGGTGCGCTGGGCCTCGGCGACGCCGGTGCGGCGGGCCAGGAACTCCCGCACGGTCTCGCCGGGGCGGCGTTCCGGCTCCTGCGGGAGGTGTCCGACGGTCGCGGTCGGCGGGGAGAGCCTGAGCTCGCCCTCCTCCGGCACGGCCAGTCCGGCGAGCATGGTCAGCAGCGTGGACTTGCCCGCGCCGTTGGCACCGACCAGCCCGATCACGTCCCCGGGGGCCACGACGAGGTCGAGGCCGGAGAAGAGCGAGCGGTCGCCGTGCCCGGCGGCGAGGTTCTTGGCGACGAGGGTGGCAGTCATCAGGCGCCGATCCTAACGGCCGGGCCGCTCGTCGCTCAGCCGGGTTTCTCAGCGCGTCACCGCCGCCACCAGCACGCTCCCGGAGGTCCGGGCGACCACGAAGGCCCGGCCCCTGACCGCCTTGGCGTCCAGGGCGATGTGGTGCCGTCCGGGTTCGAGCAGACCGTGGAAGACGTCCACGGCGCGGGCGCGGGAGAGCCGGTCGAGGCGGTACGCGGTCAGGCGCACCCGGCAGACCGCGGCGATCCGCACGTCCGCCTCGCTGTGCGAGGCCACCAGACGGGTCAGGCTGGGCCGGCCGGCCGGGCCGCGGTCGAGGGCGTGCTCGACCTGTGCGGCCAGGAGCGGGACGATCGGGGCGAGGCCCTCGACGAAGGCCGCTTCGATAGCGGCGCGCTCGAACGCCCGGCGCACGCAGGCGCGTTGGTCCTCGCCGACGGCGGGGCCGAAGGCGACGGCACCGTACGGGCGCAGTTCCCCGGCGGGTACGTCGTCGATGTCGGGGGTGATGTCGGCGCCGATGCCGGTGGTGCGCAGGGCGGCGGCGAGCCCGGCGAGGAGGCCGACGCGGGCGCCGATCAGCAGGGCGCGGCGGCCGGGTGTGTCGCCGGGGCCGCCGCCGTGGAGCAGGGCGCGCAGGGCGGCGCGGTACTCGGGCCCGTGGAAGCGGAAGGGTCCGATGCCGTGACAGCCGCCGAAGCCGGGGTCCGCGTGGTCGTCCGTCCGCCGGGCGAAGTCCCGCCAGACGTAGTCGTCGCCGTCCCGCTCGATGACGGCGGTGACCGCGCCGCACGCCAGGTCCGCGCATTCGGGGCAACCGTAGATGACGTACCGGCCGCCCGGGAGCGGCGCCCCGGTCTCCAGCAGGAGGCCGCGGACCCGCGCGGTGAGGATCGCGGGCGGCAGGTCGCAGGCGAGTGGGGAGACGGCGTCGAGGTCGGAGAGCCGGCCGAGCAGCGGACGGCCGTCGACGACGAAGTCCAGGAAGTCCCGGAGGGGTCGGGGACGGCCGTCGGCGAGGATGCCGCCGGCGCGTGTCGCCGGTGCCAGGCCGAAGGTCGCGTGTGCGGCAGACATGCCGTGAGTATTCCCGCGGCGAAACAGCTCCGAGCACCGCAGGGCGTGTTCCGCCGCTGGTGCGCGTCCGGGCGGCCGGGCCGGTGTGCCGGGCCGCCCGGACCGGTCAGCTTCCCGGCAGGTGCCGGACGGTGCGCGGCGCCCGCACGCCGTCCAGGACGGTGGCCGCGGGCGCGGCGGACGTGCCGCCCGAGGTGGCGCGGGCGAACGCGGCGGCGCCGCCCACCAGCGGCACCCTGGCCGACGTACGGGCCAGGTCGACGGTGAGAGCCGGGGTGGTGGACGGAGGGTCGATGAGGTCCCTGTCCGTGCCCGCGACGATCAGCGCCAGGCGGTGCCCCTTGGGCACGACGTGGTCGGTGGCGGCGAGGTCGAGGGTGATGGTGTACGCCTTGCCCGGGGTGAGCGGGCGGCCCTTCAGGTCGGAGGCGTAATTGCCGAGGTCGGCCCAGCCGCGGCTGAGGACCGTGTAGCCGACGGACGCCGTCTTCGCCCGCGTCGCCTTGAAGCAGGCGCTGTCCCCGGCGGTGCTCTCGCCCCAGCAGGTGCGGTTCGTGAGCGTGGTGATGCCCTCGGCCGCGTCGGCGTAGTCCCGGATGGTGTCGGGGCCGACGTCGACGAGGACGGCGGACAGGTGGGCCGTCGAGGTGGTCGGGGTGGCGGTGACGGTGACCTTGGACGAGCCGGACAGGCGCAGGTCGCGGGTGAGCGGCCGGGTGAGGAAACCGGCCTTCTCGGGGGTCGGCTCGGAGATCCGGGCGGCCCAGTCGGTCTCGCTCAGTCGCGGATCGTCGGTGAAGGTCTCGCTGCCCGAGCCCTTGCGCAGGCCGAGGGTGCCGACGCCCGCCTGGGAGCCGGGTGCCGGGCGCAGGGTGGTGGCCTGTGTCGTGCGCGGCGGCCAGGCTTTGGAGGTGACCCACTGGTCGGGGTGGCGCTCGATGTCCGCCATCGGCTCACGGTCGATGCCGTTGGCGTAGCCGAGGAGTTCGTGGTCGAACCAGCGGTGCAGGGTCTCGACCCAGTCGGCGCGCCGGTAGTCGAAGGGGTCGACGTGGCCGGTCTGGGAGAGCCAGATCTTGCGCTCCACGCCGTGCCTGGCGAGGGCGTCCCACCACTGGCCGAAGTGCTTGGTGCGGACGTTGAGGTCCTGCATGCCGTGCACGAGGAAGACGCTCGCCCGTACCTCGGCCGCGTCCTTGACGTAGTCCCGCTCGGTCCACAGGGAGGTCCAGTCGCCGGTGCGCGGCGCTCCGTGGACGAGTTTCCGCTGCACCGCGGCGCACTTGGCGTGGGCGTCGTCGCTCTCCACCGCGTCGGACAGCTGGTCGGGGCCGGAGTCGTACAGCGGGGCGCCCTTGGCGAAGTAGTAGTCGTACCAGGAGGAGATCGCGCTGATCGGCACGATCGTCCGCAGGCCCTCGACGCCGGTGGCGGCCACGCCGTTGGCAATGGTGCCGTCCCAGCTCTTGCCGATCATTCCGGTGCGGCCGTTGGTCCAGGTCGCCTTGACCGTGGCGGTGCCGGTGCGGCTGGTGTAGGCGCGGGCGCGGCCGTTCAGCCAGTCGACGACGGCCTTCGCGGACTGGATGTCGCTGCGGCCGCCGATGTCGACGCAGCCGTCGGAGCGGTTGGTTCCGGCCAGGTCGACGCCGACGAAGGCGTAGCCGCGCGGCACGAAGTAGTTGTCGTAGAACAGCGGCATCCGGACGACGTGGCCGCTCGCGTCGTACGTCTTCGTCTGGCTCTCGTTGCCGCGGCCGCAGCAGGAGTAGTACGGGCTGGCGTCCATGATGACGGGCACCTTGCGGTGCTGCTGTGCCGCCTCCCGGGGGCGGACGATGTCGGCGGCGACGCGGTCGGTCCTCCCGTCGCCGTCGCCGTCGAGGCCGGTGTCGACCCAGACGGACTCACGGACGGCGTCGGCGTAGGAGTAGACCGGCCGGCTCTCCTTGGGGCCCCGGGCGGCCTGGGCCGCGGCCGGGGTGAGGTAGGCGGCCATGAGGACGGCGACGGCCGCTGTCGCGAACGATCTCCAGATCGTGAAGCGCGTGCGTTTCGGCATGCGCGGACGGTACCCCGGTCAACTGCCGTGCAGAAGGGTGCATCTGAGTGGCCGTAAGGTTCGTGACGGCCGAATGGCGATCGTGTGACAAGGGGTGCTGTGGACACGTCAGGGGCCACAGGGGCTGAATAGGCTCCGGACAGACCTGTCGTCACCCTACGACTTGGAGCTGACGTGCACCGCAGAATCCTCGCCCCGGGCGTACTCGCGGCGGCCTCCATGCTGCTGGCGATCCCGGCATCGGCCGCGAGCTACGCCCCCGGCGCGCCCGGCATCGGCGACCCCTACTACCCGTACTACGGCAACGGCGGTTACGACGTCTCCCACTACGACCTGAGGCTGCAGTACCAGCCCGCGACGGACGAGCTGGAGGGCACGGCGACCATCCTGGCGCGGACCACCGAGGACCTGTCGCGGTTCGACCTGGACTTCCTGCTGGACGTGAGCGAGGTCAGGGTCAACGGCGCCAAGGCGGCCTTCGCCACCTCCGGCCAGCACGAGCTGGAGATCACCCCGAAGACACCGCTGGCGAAGGGCACGCCGATCACGGTCGTGGTCCGCTACAGCGGGGTGCCGTCGGCGAAGAGCGCCTACGGGTTCTCGACCTGGCACCGCACCCCGGACGGCGCCGTCGCCGCGGACGAGCCCGAGGCCGCCTGGTGGTGGTTCCCCAGCAACGACCACCCGCTGGACAAGGCCACCTACGACGTGTCGGTGGCGGTGCCGGACGGTACCCAGGCCATCTCGAACGGCACGCTGCAGTCGACGAGCTCGAAGCTCGGCTGGACCCGCTACAACTGGCGGCAGAACAAGCCGCAGGCGACATATCTGGCCACCCTCGCGGTCGGCAAGTTCGACATCACGACCAGCACCTCCGAGGGCGGTGTCCCCGTCGTCAACGCCTACAGCAAGGACCTCGGCGACAACGACGGGGCGGCGCGGGCGAGCGTGGAACGGACCGGTGAGCTGGTGGACTGGCTCAGCGGCTACTTCGGGCCGTACCCGTTCGCCTCGGCGGGCGGTTACGTACCGAACACCACCACCGGGTACGCGCTGGAGACCCAGACCCGCGTGTACTACAGCCCGAAGCAGTTCGCGGGCGGCTCCAACACCTCGGTGGTGGTGCACGAGCTGGCGCACCAGTGGTACGGCGACGCCGTGTCGCTGAAGGGCTGGAAGGACATCTGGATCAACGAGGGCTTCGCGCGGTACGCGCAGTGGCTGTGGTCCGAGCACGAGGGTGAGGGCACCACGCAGGAACTGGCGGACTACGTGTACGCCTCGCACCCGGCCGACGACGCGTTCTGGACGGTCGCGCCCGGTGACCCGGGTCCCGACAACCAGTTCGACACCGCGGTCTACGACCGGGGCGCCGTCGCCGTCCAGGCACTTCGCAACGAGGTCGGCGACGACGCGTTCTTCGCCATCCTCAAGGGTTGGCCGAAGGAGCACGCGTACGGCAACGCCTCGGTGGCCGACTTCCAGAAGTACGCCGAGCGGGTCTCCGGCAAGCCCCTCGCGGCCCTCTTCGACACCTGGCTGTTCCAGCCGTCGAAGCCGGCCGCGTCCGCGGCGCGCAGCGCGTCGATCGCGAAGCCGACGGCGCCCGCACAGCCGAAGTCGTGGAAGAAGATCGAGGCGACGAACGACGTCCACGGGCACTGACGCGGTCCTGGCCGGGGGCGGGAGCTTGCCCCGCCTGCCCGGCCGGGGCTGTGCTCGCCGCGTCCCGGGCCGGCCCCGGACCGACCGGGGTCACGAGGGCCGGGGCGGGCCGCCGAGGGCCGGGGCGGCGGCCCTCCTGCTCAGTCCGGCCCCTCCCCGTGGTCGTACACCGTCACCACGATGTCCCGCTTCACCAGCCGCTCGCTGATCAGCGGCTCGATCCGGGGCCACTTCCCGCCGGCGAGGCCGCAGCCTATGCGGGGCATGTGCACGGACGCGCCGAGTTCGGCCGCTTCGTCCGCGAGGCGGCCCAGGGCCGTGTCGATCGCTTCATAGCGCACCGGGACGCCCTTGCTTCCCGTCCGAACGCCCCGCTGGCCGATCATGTTGGCCACCCACACGTACCGCTCGACACGGACGAGCTGGACCGCCCCCAGGCCGAAGTCGTTCGACGCGCGGTCGCGGTGCCAGGCGCGGTACGCCGCCTCCGGTTCCGGCCAGCGGCGGGAGAGTGCCAGCACGAAGCCCTTGCCCCACCCCCCGACGTCGTTGCAGACATGGGCGATCACCTTGACGCCCTTGACCGACGGCAGGGTGGCGTCACCCCGGACATACCTGATCCCCGACATGACGCCACCGTAGAGGCTGCCACTGACACTGGCCGTGGCCCGCTACTCCGGGGACCGGGCCGGCTCGCCCTCGGCCGTCCGCGCGACCCTGCGGCGCACCCCGAACCAGCCGCCGACCAGAGCCACGGCGATCAGCGGGATCAGCAGCAGGGTCTTGCGGCCGACCTCGGGGTCGTTCCACATCATGCCGAGGCAGGCCAGCAGGAAGACGACCGTGGTGATCTCGGTGACCGGGCTGAACGGCAGCCGGAAGGACGGCCTGGTGACCTCGCCCTCCCGGGCCCGCCGGACGAAGACCAGGTGGCTGACCATGATGATCACCCAGGTGCTGATGATGCCGAGGGAGGCGACGTTCAGCACGATCTCGAAGGCCTGGCTCGGCACCAGGTAGTTCAGGACGACGCCGGCCACGCACACGGCGCAGGTCAGCAGGATGCCGCCGTAGGGGACCTGGCTGCGGTTCATCCGGGCGGTGAACTTCGGCGCCGAGCCGGCCATGGCCATGGAGCGCAGGATGCGGCCGGTGGAGTACAGGCCGGAGTTCAGCGAGGACATGGCGGCGGTGAGCACGACCAGGTTCATCACGTCGCCCGCGCCCGAGACGCCGATCTTCGACAGCACCGTCACGAAGGGGCTCTCGTCGCCGGAGTAGACCGAACCCGGCAGCAGCAGGGCCAGCAGGACGACCGAGCCCACGTAGAACAGGCCCACCCGCCACATGATCGAGTTCACCGCGCGCGGGACGACCTTCGCCGGCTCGGCGGTCTCGCCCGCGGCGACCCCGACCAGTTCCAGCGCGGCGTAGGCGAAGATCACGCCCTGCATGACCAGGACGACCGGCATCAGGCCGTGCGGCAGGACTCCGCCGTTGTCCGTGATCACGCCCATGCCCGGGGTACGGCCGTCGACGGGGTGCTGGGTGACCAGCAGGAAGATGCCGATCAGCATGAAGGTGACGAGGGTGGCGACCTTGATGATCGAGAACCAGAACTCCATCTCGCCGAAGATCTTCACCGAGATCAGGTTCACGGCCAGCACCACCGCGAGCGCGATCAGGGCGAGCACCCACTGCGGAATCGACGTGAACATGCTCCAGTAATGCGTGTACAGCGCGATCGCGGTGATGTCGGCGATGCCGGTGGTCGACCAGTTCAGGAAGTACATCCAGCCGGCGACGTAGGCGCCCTTCTCGCCGAGGAACTCGCGCGCGTACGACACGAACGAACCGGAGGAGGGCCGGTAGAGCACCAGCTCCCCCAGGGCCCGTACGACGAAGAAGGCGAACACGCCGCAGACCAGGTAGGCCAGGGCGAGTGCGGGGCCCGCGTTGTGCAGGCGGCCGCCGGCGCCCAGGAATAGTCCGGTGCCGATGGCGCCGCCGATGGCGATCATGTTGACGTGGCGGTGCTTGAGGTCCTTGCTGTAGCCGGCGTCACCCGCGTCCGCGGGTGTCCCGGTCGCCCGGGGATGGTCGGCGACCTGTGCCGAATGGACGGCGTCCTTGCTCACGGGTGGTTCCACTTTCTGGTGCCCCCGGGAGTCGTGACCCGGGTGTCCGAACGTGACTTCGGCCCGCACCACCCTCGTGTCGCGGCACAGACCAACGCTGCTGCTTCCCCACCGGTTCTCCCGATATGCGGTGGCCCATCTCACAGGGCGGCAGCTCTCACAGGGTCACCACATGGGTCACCACATGTTTCACAGCACTGGTGAGACAGCGATACTGCTGAACATGACGACCCACGCCGAGACGGACGCCTCCGGTGCCGGCGCCGGCGAGCCGGCCCTCACCATCGACGAGCTGGCCGCCCGGGCGGGCGTCACGGTGCGCACCGTCCGCTTCTACGCCACCAGGGGGCTGCTGCCGCCGCCGGTGATCGGCCCGCGCCGGGTGGGACGCTACGGCCCCGGGCACCTGGCGCGCCTGGCCCTGATCGAGGAACTCCAGCAGCAGGGCATGACCCTGGCCGCGATCGAGCGGTACCTGCGGCAGCTGCCACCGGATCTCACCCCGCACGACCTGGCCATCCACCGTGCGGTGGTGGCGTCCTGGGCACCGGACACGGAGGAGACGGTGTCCCGGGGCGAGCTCGAACGGCGGGCGGGACGGCCGCTGACGGACGAGGACGTGGCGCGGCTGACGGCCATGAGTGTCGTCCGGGCCGATGACTCCCATGGCGCCGAAACGTTCCGGGTCGACACCGGGCTGCTTCGGCTCGGCGTCCAGCTCCTGGACGTACCGCTGTCCCAGGAAGCGATCCTCGCGGCGCGCGAGGTGCTCGTCGAGCACTCGCGCGCCGCCGCCCACGAACTCTCCCGGCTCCTGCGCGGCGAGGTGGCCGAACGCGCCGCCCGGGACGTGAAGTCCCTGTCCGCGCACATGCATCCCCTGGTGGTGCAGGCGCTGCTGACGACGTTCCAGCGGTCGCTGAAGGAAGAGCTGGGAGAGTGGCTCACCCGGTCATGAGTGGGCCTGGTCGGTGAACCGCTCGCCCTTCTCCGCCTTGGCCACCAGCAGCGCGGGCGGGGTGAACCGTTCGCCGTAGCGCTCGGCGAGCTCACGCGCGCGTGCCACGAATCCGGGCAGGCCGCCTTCGTAACCGTTGATGTACTGCAGCACACCGCCGGTCCAGCCGGGGAAGCCGATGCCGAGGATCGAGCCGATGTTGGCGTCCGCGACCGAGGTGAGGACGCCCTCCTCCAGCAGGCGGACAGTGTCCAGCGCCTCGGCGAAGAGCATGCGTTCCTGCATGTCCTCGAACGGGATCCCGGCGCCCTCGCGCGTGAAGTGCTCCCGAAGTCCCGGCCACAGCCCGGCCCGCTTTCCGTCCTCCCCGTACTCGTAGAAGCCCGCCCCGCCGCTGCGGCCGGTACGGCCGAACTCGTCGACCATGCGGTCGATGACCGCCTCGGCGGGGTGCGCCGTCCATGTGCCGCCCGCCTCCTCGACCGCCCGCTTCGCCGCGTCACGGATCTTGCGGGGCAGGGTGAGGGTCAGCTCGTCCATCAGGGACAGCACCCTGGCCGGGTAGCCGGCCTGCGCGGCGGCCTGCTCGACGGAGGCGGGCTCGATGCCCTCCGCGACCATCGCCACGCCCTCGTTGATGAAGTGGCCGATGACTCGTGAGGTGAAGAAGCCGCGCGAGTCGTTGACCACGATCGGCGTCTTGTTGATCTGCCGGACCAGGTCGAAGGCGCGCGCGAGGGTCTCGTCGCCGGTCCGCTCGCCCTTGATGATCTCCACCAGCGGCATCTTGTCGACGGGCGAGAAGAAGTGCAGGCCGATGAAGTCGCCCTGGCGTTCGACGCCCTCGGCGAGCACGGTGATGGGCAGGGTGGAGGTGTTGGAGCACAGCAGCGCGTCCGGAGCGACGACGTGCTCGATCTCCTGGAACACCTTGTGCTTGAGCGCCGGGTCCTCGAAGACTGCCTCGATCACCGCGTCGCAGCCGGCCAGGTCGGCCGCGTCGGCGGTCGGCGTGATGCGGGCCAGAGTTGCATCCGCCTTGTCCTGTGTCGTACGGCCCTTCGCCACGGCCTTGGCGCACAGCTTCTCGGAGTAGCCCTTGCCCTTGACCGCCGCCTCCAGGGAGACGTCCTTCAGGACGACCTCGATCCCCGCGCGGGCGCAGGAGTAGGCGATGCCCGCGCCCATCATCCCGGCGCCGAGGACGGCCACCTTGCGGACCTTGCGGGGCTCGATGCCCTGCGGGCGGTTGGCGCCGGAGTTGACGGCCTGGAGGTCGAAGAAGAAGGCCTGGATCATGTTCTTCGAGGTCTGGCCGGCGGCCAGTTCGACGAAGTAGCGGGCCTCGATGACCTGGGCGGTCTCGAAGTCGACCTGGGCGCCCTCGACGGCCGCGGCGAGGATGCCCCGGGGGGCGGGGTAGGGGGCGCCGCCCGTCTGCTTGCGCAGGGTGGCGGGGAAGGCGGGGAGGTTGGCCGCGAACTTGGGGTTGGCCGGTGTGCCGCCGGGGATCCGGTAGCCGGGCCTGTCCCAGGGCTGCTGCGACTCGGGGTTGGCGTCGATGAAGGCACGGGCCTTGGCGAGGAGGTCCTCGGGGGTGGCGGCCACGTCGTGGACCAGGCCGTTCTCCAGCGCGCGCCGCGGGCTGTACTGGGTGCCCTGGAGCAGGACCTTCAGGAGCGCGTCGGCGATGCCGAGCAGGCGTACGGTGCGGACCACGCCGCCGCCCCCGGGGAGCAGGCCGAGGGTGACCTCGGGGCAGCCGATCTTCGAGCCGGGCGCGTCGAGGGCGACGCGGTGGTGGCAGGCTAGGGCGATCTCGTAACCGCCGCCCAGGGCCGCGCCGTTGATCGCCGCGACGACCGGCTTGCCCAGGGTCTCGATGCGGCGCAGGTCGCGCTTGACGGCGAGGCCGCCGTCGAACACCTCCTGAGCGGTCTCGGGGGTGACCCGGATCAGGTCGCGCAGGTCGCCGCCGGCGAAGAAGGTCTTCTTCGCCGAGGTGAAGATGATGCCGCGGACGGAGTCCTTCTCGGCCTCCAGACGGTCGGCGACGACGGCCAGGGAGTCACGGAACGCCTGGTTCATGGTGTTGGCGGACTGGTTCGGGTCGTCCAGGACGAGGGTGACGACACCGGTGTCGTCCTGCTCCCAGCGGATGGTGGTGCTCTCGGTCATGACAGTCACTTTCGTTGAAGTCGTGTGATCCGCGGGGAGTTCAGATGCGCTCGAGGATCGTGGCGATGCCCATGCCGCCGCCGACGCACAGCGTGGCGAGGCCGTACCGCTTGTCCTGGCGTTCGAGTTCGTCGACGAGCGTGCCGAGGATCATCGCCCCGGTGGCACCGAGGGGGTGGCCGAGGGCGATGGCACCGCCGTTGACGTTGACCTTGTCCAGGGACAGGCCCATGTCCTTGACGAAGCGCAGCACGACCGCCGCGAAGGCCTCGTTGATCTCGACGAGGTCGATGTCGTCGATGGTCAGCCCGGCCTTGGCGAGTGCCTTGCGGGTGGCGGGCGCGGGACCGGTGAGCATGATGGTGGGCTCGGAGCCGGAGACGGCGGCGGAGACGATCCGCGCGCGCGGGGTGAGGCCGTGGCGCTCCCCCACCTCCTTCGAGCCGATGGCGACCAGCGAGGCGCCGTCGACGATGCCGGAGGAGTTGCCCGCGTGGTGGACGTGGTCGATCTTCTCCACCCAGTGGTACTTCTGCAGGGCGACCGCGTCGAAGCCGCCGAGCTCGCCGATGTCCGCGAAGGACGGCTTGAGCTTCGCGAGGGAGTCGGCGGTGGTGCCCGGGCGCGGGTGCTCGTCGTGATCGAGGACGACGAGGCCGCTGCGGTCCTTGACCGGGACGACCGAGCGGTCGAAGCGGCCCTGCTTCCAGGCGGTGGCGGCCCGTTCCTGCGACAGTGCCGCGTACTCGTCGACGTCGCGCCGGGTGAAGCCCTCGATGGTGGCGATCAGGTCGGCGCCGATGCCCTGCGGTACGAAGTTGACGGCGAGGTTGGTCATCGGGTCGTTGAACCAGGCGCCGCCGTCCGAGGCCATCGGCACCCGGGACATGGACTCCACACCGCCGGCGAGGACCAGGTCCTCGAAGCCGGAACGGACCTTGGCGGCGGCCATGTTCACCGCCTCAAGGCCGGAGGCGCAGAAGCGGTTCTCCTGGACGCCCGCCACCGTGTCCGGCAGCCCGGCGGCGATCGCCGCGATCCGCGCGATGTCCGAGCCCTGGTCGCCGACGGGTCCGACGACGCCGAGGACGATGTCGTCGATCGCGGCCGGGTCGAGGCCCGGGAAGCGGTCGCGGAGCTCGTGGATGAGGCCGACGACCAGGTCGATGGGCTTGGTGCCGTGCAGGGCGCCGTTCGCCTTGCCGCGGCCGCGCGGGGTGCGGATCGCGTCGTACACGTACGCTTCGGTGCTCAACTGTGTGCCTTTCGCGGGTGGTGGGCCGGGGGCGCGGTCAGTCGCCGTCCCGGGCGAGGTCGTCGGGGTGCGGATGCGCGGGCAGGTCCCAGTCCCGGGCCACGGCGGCCGTGTCGGCGCCCGGTCGGGCCGGGCCGGTACGGACGGCCGTGGGGGTGGCGGAGAAGCGGGGCGCGGGCGCGGGCTGGGTGATGCCGCCGTGGCCGGTGAAGGTGCCCCGGGCGGCGAGGTGCGGATGCTGCGCGGCCTCACGCAGCGACAGCACGGGCGCCACGCACGCGTCCGTGCCCTCGAAACGGGCGGTCCACTCGTCCCTGGTGCGGGACTTGAAACGGGCGGCGATCTTCTCGCGCAGCTCCCCCCAGCGCGTCCAGTCCTTCCGGGCCGGGGCCAGTTCCGTCAGGTCGAGCAGCCGCAGGAACTCGTCGTAGAACTGCTGCTCGAGGGCGCCCACCGCCATGTACCGGCCGTCGGCGGTCTCGTAGGTGCCGTAGTACGGGCAGCCGCCGTCCAGCAGGTTGGCGTGGCGCCGGTCCTGCCAGCGGCCGGCGGCCAGCATGCCGTGGATCATCGTGGCGAGGTGGGCGGCGCCGTCGACGATGGCGGCGTCGACGACCTGGCCGGTGCCGGTCGCGCGCGCGTGGTGCAGGGCGGCGAGGACGCCGACGACGAGGTAGAGCGAGCCGCCCCCGTAGTCGCCGAGCAGGTTGGCCGGGACCGCCGGCGGCCCGTCCGGGTCGCCGATCATGCCGAGGACACCGGTCGGTGCCAGATAGGCGATGTCGTGACCGGCGCGGCCGGCGAGCGGGCCCTCCTGGCCCCAGCCGGTCATCCGGCCGTAGACCAGCGCCGGGTTGCGGGCGTGGCAGGCGTCGGGGCCCACGCCGAGGCGCTCGGCGACGCCGGGGCGGTAGCCCTCGACGAGGATGTCGGCCCGTTCCGCCAGGTCGAGGACGCGGGCCGGGCCGTCCGAGGACTTCAGGTCGATCAGTACCGAGCGCTTGTTGCGGTTGGTGATGTCGTACGCGGGGTCCATGGCGAGCGAGGTGCCGCCCGGGCGGTCCACGCGGACCACGTCCGCGCCCAGGTCGGCGAGGAGCATGGCGGCGAACGGGCCGGGGCCGATGCCGGCCAGCTCGACCACGCGCACACCTGCGAGCGGGCCGTGCCCTGGCGTCTGTGCGGTGGTCATGCCGCCCCCAGTCCGTATGACACCACTGCTGTAACACCGCTGATGTTAAGAACGCGTTCCACCGGACACAAGGCCCGGGCGAGCAAGCGCTTGGCCATCACTGCCTCCGGCTGGTCGTCGGGCTCCGCGATCTCACGCTAGCCTCAGCCACCGACAGCGGCGCGGGTTTCAGGACCAGCGGCGCGGGGTGCGCGACCAAGGGGTGTCATGAGCAGGCTGAACAGGACGGACCGTCCCTACGACATCGTGCTCTTCGGAGCCACGGGCTTCGTCGGCAGGCTCACCGCGGAGTATCTCGCCGCACACGCGCCCGGCGACCTGCGCTGGGCGATCGCCGGCCGCAGCGAGCGCAAGCTGCGGGAACTGCGCGAGCGGCTGCCGGGCGGCGCGGACGTCGGTGTCCTCGAGGCCGACGTGGAGGATCCCGGCACGTTGCGCCGGCTGGCCGAGCACGCGCGTGTGGTTGCCTCGACGGTCGGCCCGTACATCCGGTACGGCGAGCCGCTGGTCGCCGCCTGCGCGGACACCGGGGCCGACTACCTCGACCTGACGGGCGAGCCGGAGTTCGTGGACCTGATGTACGTCCGGCACGACGCCCGCGCGCGGGAGACGGGCGCCCGGCTGGTGCACGCCTGCGGATTCGACTCCGTCCCGCACGACCTGGGGGCGTACTTCACCGTCCGCCGGCTGCCGGAGGGCGTGCCGTTGACCGTGGACGGCTACGTGACGGTCGACGCGGCCTTCTCCGGCGGCACCCTCGCCTCGGCGCTGAACCAGTTCGCGCGCGGGCGGCAGATGCTGGCGGCCGCGCGGGAACGCGGCCGGCACGAGCCGCGGCTGCCGGCCCGCCGGGTGTCGGCGCCGGCGGGTGCGCCGCGGTTCGCCCGGGAGGTCGGTGCCTGGGCGCTGCCGCTGCCGACCATCGACCCGCAGATCGTCCGCCGGTCGGCGAAGGCCCTGGACCGGTACGGCCCGGACTTCCGCTACCGGCACTACGCGGCGGTGCGGCAGCTGCCCGTCGCCCTGGGCGGCGTCGCGGCCGTGGGCGCGGTCGCCGCCGCCGCCCAACTGCCGCCCGCCCGGCGCTGGCTGTCCGGCCGGCTCAGGCCCGGGGAGGGACCGAGCGCCGAGAAGCGGGCGAAGAGCTGGTTCTCGGTCCGCTTCGTCGGCGAGGGCGGGGGCCGGCGCGTGTTCACGGAGGTCTCGGGCGGCGACCCGGGGTACGACGAGACCGCCAAGATCTTCGCCGAGGCGGCCCAGTCCCTGGCCTTCGACGACCTGCCGCCGACCGCCGGCCAGGTCACGACGGCCGCGGCGATGGGCGAGGCGCTGACGGAGCGGCTCCGCGCGGCGGGGATCACGTTCCGGGTGGCCGCGTCCTTCTAGGCGGCTTCGCCGGGGGTGATCACAGGGACCACCCGAGCACCGTGTACAGCATGCCGCCGATCCACCCGACGCCCGCGAGCACGCACAGGACCAGAGCGGCCGTCACGGCGCGCTCGACGGGCCGGTCGGGGTCGGTCAGGGGCTTCGGGGAGCGGCGTGTCGTCATGCGGTGCGTCGTCATGCGGCAGAGCCTGCCGCCGGTCGTCGGCGGCCACATCCGTACACGTACTCAGACGGCGTACCCGGTCCCTGAGTACGTGGCAGGCCGGCCCCGCGCTTACCGGGCGTCCCGGGTCGCCTCGCGCAGTGCGCGGCGGCACAGCGCGTCCGCCCGGCGTGTCGTCTCCGGGATCCGGTAGGCCGGGGTCAGGGCCAGCGTGTGCGCGCAGGCGTTGTCCAGGTTCATCCGGTGGCCGACGGAGACGAACACCGGCTTGACCGCGTCCCGGGTGCGCAGCGCGCGCCCGACCTCCTCGGTGCCCGCCAGAAGCGGGGAGCCGCTGCCGCGCGCGGGGGCCGGGTCGTCGTAGGTGAAGGTGAACGGGTTCTTGGCGACGCCGATCGTCGGCAGCCCGGTGAGCACGCCGAGGTGGCAGGCGAGGCCGAAGCGGCGCGGATGGGCGAGGCCATAGCCGTCGCAGACGACCACGCCCGGCGGGCAGGGCAGCGCGTCGAGGGCGGCCAGGGCGGCCGGGATCTCCCGGAAGGCGAGCAGCCCGGGCACGTACGGGAAGCGGACGCGGCCGACGGCCGTCGCCTCGGCGACCACCTCCAGGGTGGCCCCGTCGAGGACGACGGCCGCCGCGGCGACGAGGTCCCTCTCGTCGTCGTAGGCCACGTCGACGCCGGTCACACGGCCCGTGCCGGGGCGCGGCCCGGGCTCGTCCAGGACCACCCGCCCACGCAATTCGTCCTGGACGGCGCGGGCCTGTTTCTCGGTCGCGGGCCAGTCCGCGGGCATCCGTACGGTCGTCATGATGGTGACGAGCGTACGGCTCCGCCCGCGGGCAGCGCGGCTCCGGGGGTACGCTCGCAATCATGTTCGTACTGGAGCTGACCTA
The DNA here is from genome assembly GCF_042891955.1 of Streptomyces sp. NPDC001843. Lineage (NCBI taxonomy): Bacteria > Bacillati > Actinomycetota > Actinomycetes > Kitasatosporales > Streptomycetaceae > Streptomyces > Streptomyces sp. NPDC001843. The sequence continues at coordinate 40,462 of NZ_JBIATQ010000012.1, forward strand.
CACCGCCCCGCTCGAGGCCGTCGACGCCGCTCTCGAGGCGCACGTCGCCTGGCTCGACGAACAGTACGAGAAGGGTGTCTTCCTGGCCTCCGGACGCAAGAGCCCCCGCGACGGCGGGGTGATCCTCGCCGTCGCGGAGGACCGCGCGCGGATCGAGGAGATCGTCGCGGGGGATCCGTTCGTCGTCGCCGGTGTCTGCGCGTACCGCGTCACGGAGTTCATCGCCACGAAGACGGCTCCGGAGTTGGCACGCCACCGGCAGACGCTCGGCTGAGCGTCGCGGTCATCCCTTCTTGGCGTCCAGCGCGCGCTGCAGCTCGTCCTTGTTCATGTGCGAACGGCCCTCGATGCCGCGCTGCTTGGCCTCGTTGTAGAGCTGGTCGCGGGTCGGGCCGTGGGAGCCGACCCGGTTGCCCGAGCGCTGACCGCCGCGCTTGCCGGACGACATGTCCTGCGTGGAGCTGCGGCTGGCGGTCTTCGACTCACCGGAGCGGGCACGTTCCTTGTTCACCGTCCGCGCGGCGATCTCCTTGGCGCGTCCTTCACTCTCGCCACGGTCCTGCGCGCTCTCCTTGATGTGCTCGTACTGACGTTCCCGCTTGGGGCTGGAACCGCGTGGCATGTCGGTCACTCCTCTCTCATGAGGAGGACCGAGTACCCGTTCCGTCCGCGAAATCGCATGCCCGGCGCGGATCAGCGCTCCAGCCGGGCCACCCGTCCCTTCTCCCCCGCCGCCCAGCAACCCAGGTCGGGGGTGCAGTCGACGGTGTCGTACGAACCGGTGTCCAGCGTCCTCCAGGTGCGGCCGCCGTCCGTGGTGGCGTCGGTGCCGGTGGGGCCGACGGCGAGGGCGGCGGTGCGGCTGTGCGGGAGCCAGGCGGCGCCCGAGCGGTAGGCGGGCGGGGGCGTGGCCGCCGGCTGCCAGGTGCGTCCGCCGTCCCTGGTGACCGCGGCGGCCTGAGGTGAGGGCTGGTCGGCGCGGTAGTCGCCGCCGACCGCGAGGCCGTGGGCGCGGTCGCGGAAGGCGAGCGCGAACACGCCGCGCGCCGGGTCGCCCGCCGGGATCGGCGTGTCGGTGGCCGTCCAGGTCAGGCCGCGGTCCGCGGAGTGCAGCACGCGCGCGTGCGCGCCGCCGCCGGTGGCCAACCAGACGTCCTCGGGCCCGGAGGTGACCAGGCACTGGCCGCTCGCCGCGAACCCCGCCTCGCCGTCCAGCGCGGCCGGCATGCCTTTGGCGGGCAGCACCCGCCAGGTGCGGCCGCCGTCGGCGGTCGACAGTATGCGGAACTTTCCGTCGACCGGATCCCCCATGGCCAGGCCATGTCGGCGGTCGAAGAAGGCCAGGCAGTCGTAGAACGCCTTGGGGTCGGTGTTGCGGAAGGACTCGGTCCAGGTCGCTCCGCCGTCGTCGGTGCGGTAGACACGGGACGCCTCTCCCTCGCCGATGGCCAGCACCACCGCGCGCCGCGCGTCGAACGCCTCCACGTCCCGGAACTGCAGCTCGGCCGCGCCGGACGGCGAGACGTTCCGCCAGCTCGTCCCGCCGTCGGTGGTGCGCAGGACGGTGCCGCCGGTGCCGGCCAGCCATGCGGTGCGGCGGCTGACGGCCGCCAGTCCACGGAAGCGCACCTGCGGCGCCCCGGTGTCCTTGAGCGCCCAGTGCGGCGCCCCCTGCCGCGGTGGGTGCGCCTCGGCGGGTGCGACGGTCAGCGCGGCCAGCGCCACCCCGCACACCCCCGCCGCCATCACCCCTGTACGCCGCCGCTGCCTACGTCCCGTCAGTCCCGCGTTCCCCGAGCGCCTCATGGCGGGCGAAGCTAGCCCACCGGCCCGGCCCCGTCCAGACCGCCCGCCACGGAGCACGCATGCATGAACGCGGTGACAGAGGTCACTAGCGATACGTGTGCACGGAGCGGCCCGTTCCGTCGTCTCTTCCAGTGCCCGGTCTCGCACCGGAAGTCCGTCCAGCCGTCACGAGGGAGCAAGGCGTTGTCCACCGTCATCGAGCAGCCCGTCGAGGCCCGCCTCGTCGCCGCAGCACCGCGTATGCCGAGCATTCCCGCCACGCTGCGCTACGACCGGAGCGACCCGTTCGCCGTCCGCATGACGTTCCCCGCCCCGGCCACGCTGGAGGGCGTCGAGGTCTGCTGGACCTTCGCCCGCGAGCTGCTGACGGAGGGAATGCAGGCACCCGAGGGTCACGGCGACGTACGGATACGGCCGTACGGGTACGACCGCACCGTCCTGGAGTTCCACGCCCCCGAGGGCACCGCCGTCGTACACGTGCGTACCGGTGAGATCCGCCGCTTCCTGCAGGCGACGAACGACCTGGTGCCCACCGGCCTGGAGCACCTCCAGCTCGACCTGGACCACGACCTCGCGGAGCTGATGCGCGACGCCTGCTAGTTCCACCGGGCGAGCAGTGCGTTGAGCTCGCCTTGGTCGATCCCCTCGGCCAGTGCCCCGTAGGTCCCCGCGTCCAGCAGCTCCCGCGCGGCGCGGCGGGCCACGGCGTACGCCGCCTGCGCCGGTCCCGACCCGGCACTCACCCGGGCGACGCCGAGTGCGGCCAGTTCCGCGACCGGCGGCGCGCCCGGCCCCACCAGCACGTTGAGGGGCCCGTCGACCCCGTCGACGAGCGCCCTGACCGTGGGACCCCCACCTCGCTTCGCTCGCCCGCTCCGCGGTCGCCCGCGACGAGCCTCTCTCCTGCCCGTACGGCGCGTCCTCGATGTTGCCGCCCACCATGCCCGCCGCGAGGACCGCCCGCTCGGTGTCGGCCACGCACTTCGGGTCGTCGGCGTAATCGGTCTCGGTGTCGGCGCTGGGGAGCGGCTGTCATGAGCGCCACTCAACGAGCCGCGACAGGCAAGGCTCTGGCAGGAATCCGCCATGAACACGACCGGCCTTCGGGGCGCTCCGTAATTCCGTTGACGGCGGCCACCGGCTCTCCTACGGTGTACAGCGCTTCTGTTGCCGTCGATCGGAGAAGGACGTTGCTCGTCTGAGGTCCTGAGACACCGCGCCCCACGCGAAGTGGGTATGCGCGCGTGCGACCTCGGCGTCCGAGCCGTCCTCCGGCACAGGGGCTCCCCCTCGTCCGGCTGCACTGCTGCCGCCCCGCGGTGTCTCGACACGCGATCACCCTGACCGCACCAAGCAACCGCGAGGCCCGTATGTCTTCATCCCTCACCGTCACGTCCCTGTCCTTCTCCTGGCCGGACGGCACCCCGGTCTTCGACGGTCTCGACGCCGCCTTCGGCCCCGGCCGCACAGGACTCGTCGGCACCAACGGGTCGGGAAAGTCCACCCTGTTGAAGCTCGTCGCGGGTGAGCTCACCCCGACGGACGGCGCCGTCCGGGTCGCGGGCGAGGTCGGTTACCTGCCGCAGAACGTCACCCTGGACACCGCGCTCCGCGTGGACGAGGCGCTCGGCATCGCCGCGAAGCGGGCCGCACTGCACGCCATCGAGGCGGGCGACGCGGCCGAGGAGCACTTCGAGGCCCTCGGTGACGACTGGGACGTCGAGGAGCGCGCCCTGGCGACCCTCGGCGAGCTGGGCCTCGGTCACCTGGGCCTCGACCGCAGCGTCGGCGAGGTCTCGGGCGGCGAGTCGGTCCTGCTGCGGCTGGCCGCGCTGCTGCTCGGCCGCCCGGAGGTGCTGCTGCTGGACGAGCCCACCAACAACCTCGACCTGTACGCGCGCAGGCGGCTGTACGCGGCCGTCACCTCCTGGCCGGGCGTGCTGATCGTGGTCAGCCACGACCGGGAACTCCTCGACCTGGTCGACCAGATCGCCGACCTGCGCGCCGGGGAGATCACCTGGTACGGCGGCAACTTCACGGCGTACGAGGAGGCCCTCGCCGTCGAGCAGGAGGCGGCCGAACGCATGGTGCGCGTCGCCGAGGCCGACTTGCGCAAGCAGAAGCGGGAACTGGCCGACGCCCAGGTGAAGCTGGCCCGCCGCAAGCGGTACGGGCAGAAGATGTGGGACAGCAAACGCGAACCGAAGATCGTCATGGGGGCGCGCAAGCGCGCGGCCCAGGAGTCCGCGGGCAAGCACCGCATCATGCACGAGGAGAAGCTCGCCGAGGCGAGGGAGAGGCTGGACGAGGCGGTGGAGGCCGTACGGGACGACGACGAGATCCGCGTCGACCTGCCGTACACGGCCGTGCCGCCGGGCCGCGACGTCCTCACCCTGCGGGAGCTGGAACTGACGTACGGGGCGCGGGTCGAGGGCGCCTTCGAGCTGCGCGGCCCGGAGCGGGTGGCCCTCGTCGGGCGCAACGGCGCTGGCAAGACGACCCTGCTGCGCACGATCGCCGGGGAGCTGGAGCCGGTGGCGGGCGAGGCGCGGGCGCACGTCCCGCTGCGGTTCCTTCCGCAGCGACTGGACGTCCTGGACGAGGAGCTGACCGTCGCGGAGAACGTGGCCCGGTTCGCGCCGGACGCCACGAACAACCGGGTCCGGGCCCGGCTTGCCCGCTTCCTGTTCCGGGGCGCCCACGCCGACCAGAAGGCGGGCACGCTCTCCGGCGGGGAACGCTTCCGGGCGGCCCTGGCGGCCCTGATGCTCGCCGAGCCGGCACCGCAGCTGCTTCTACTCGACGAGCCGACGAACAACCTGGACATGGCGAGCGTGCGCCAGTTGACGACCGCCCTGGAGTCGTACGAGGGCGCGCTGGTCGTGGCCAGTCACGACCTGCCCTTCCTTCAGTCGCTCGGCATCACCCGCTGGTTGCTGCTGGAAGAAGGGGAACTGAAGGAGACCGGCCTTCAGGCCCTGGAGGATCCCGCGTAGCCCGCGTGGCGCGGCTCAGGAGGGGCACAGCAGTACAACGATGGTTTTGTCCTCACGCAGCCGCCCTGCATGATGGCGGACCGGCGCCGCAGAAAACGGGCGCCGGACCGCCCCGCCGATACGGAGACCCCTCGTGCCCAGCAAGAAGGCCCTCGTCCGCCGTCCCAGCCCGCGCCTCGCCGAAGGCCTGGTGACACACATCGGGCGGGAGAAGGTCGACGTGGGACTGGCGGTCGAGCAGTGGGAGGCCTACGTCGACGCGCTGCGCACGCACGGCTGGGAGACGATCGAGGTGGATCCGGCCGACGACTGCCCGGACTCGGTGTTCGTCGAGGACACCGTCGTCATGTACAAGAACGTGGCGTTGATCACCCGGCCCGGCGCCGAGTCCCGGCGCGACGAGACCGCCGGCGTGGAGGAGGCCGTGGCCCGGCTCGGCTGCTCGGTCAACTGGATATGGGAGCCGGGCACGCTGGACGGCGGTGACGTCCTGAAGGTCGGCGACACCGTCTACGTCGGCCGGGGCGGCCGCACCAACGCGGCCGGGGTCCAGCAGCTTCGGGCCGCCTTCGAGCCGCTGGGCGCGCGGGTGGTGCCCGTTCCGGTGAACAAGGTGCTGCATCTGAAGTCGGCGGTCACGGCGCTGCCCGACGGGACGGTGCTGGCACACATTCCCAACGTGGACCGCCCTTCGCTGTTCCCGGGCTTCCTGTCGGTGCCCGAGGAGGCCGGCGCCCACGTGGTGCTGCTCGGCGGCCACAAGCTGCTGATGGCGGCCAGCGCGCCGAAGACGGCCGAACTGCTCACCGACCTCGGCCACGAGGTGGTCACCGTGGACATCGGCGAGTTCGAGAAGCTCGAGGGATGTGTGACATGTCTCTCGGTGCGTCTGCGGGAGCTGTACGCCTGATCGGGTGATCGTTCACTCCGACGGCCCTGGGACCTGCCTGTCCCGGGGCTCTTCGGCATGCCCCGGTCCGGTCGGCAAGGCGGCCTGATCAGCGATCTTTACACCACACTTAACCTACGGATTCGTAACCTACGGATTCGTAGCCTACAGTCACGTAGGTTCCGGCACCGCTCGCCGGTCCGGCTCCGACCGAGTCGGTTCGTTCCCCCTCCTGTTCGGCGTCCCCCTGGAGTTTCCATGACGATCACTTCCCCTCACCTCGGCAGCCCCTCCGTGTGGACCGACGCGCGGCTGCTGTTCGCGCTGGAGGAAGTGGTCGAGAAGGAACTGAACCGGCATCTGAAGGTCGCCAAGGACTGGATGCCGCACGAGTACGTGCCCTGGAGCGACGGCCGCAACTTCCCCGGCCAATTCGACGACGGCGAGGCCTGGGACAAGGAGCAGTCCAAGGTCACGGAGGTCGGCCGGATCGCCCTTGTGGTGAACCTGCTGACCGAGGACAACCTGCCCAGCTACCACCACGAGATCGCCTCGCTGTTCGGCCGGGACGGCGCCTGGGGCACCTGGGTGCACCGCTGGACCGCCGAGGAGGGCCGGCACGGCATCGTGATGCGCGACTATCTGCTCACCTCGCGCGCGGTCGACCCGGACAAGCTGGAGCAGTTCCGCATGTCGCACATGAGCGAGGGCTTCGAGTCCGACAACCGTCACTCGATGCTGCACTCGGTCGCCTACGTCGCCTTCCAGGAGCTCGCCACCCGCATCTCGCACCGCAACACCGGCCACCAGTCCGGTGACCCGGTCTGCGACCGCATGCTGGCGCGCATCGCGACCGACGAGAACCTGCACATGGTCTTCTACCGCAACCTGCTCAAGGCGGCCTTCGAGCTCGCCCCCGACCTCACCATGCAGGCCGTGCGGGACGTGGTGGTGAACTTCCGCATGCCCGGCCACGGCATCCCCGGATTCGAGCGGGCGGCGGCGCAGATGGCCATCGGCGAGGTCTACAACATGCGCATCCACCACGACGACGTGCTCCAGCCGGTGCTGCGCTTCCTGAAGATCATGGAGATCGACGGGCTCGGCCCCGAGGGCCTTCAGGCGCAGGAGGAACTGGGCCTGTTCATGGGCGGCCTGGACGCCGAGGCCCTGAAGTTCGACGAGAAGCTGGCCGCGCGCAAGGCGCGGATGGCGGCGCGGGCCGGCGCCTGACGCCCGGCGGGCGGGGCGCACCGAACCGCAGGGGCGCCGTGTCGGTGGCCCGCGGCGCCCTGCCCACGCCGCGGGGACGCGTCGGTCGGCAGCCCCGCCTCGTCGGCCTCCCGCAGCACCGCGGGCAGGGCGACGACCGCACCGGTCCCTGTCGCCGTCCGTCCCGCCGTACGTCCCGCGGCCCGTCCCGTCAGGGTGCCGTGCGCCTGAGGGCCAGCCGCTCCTTCTCCGAAAGGCCGCCCCACACGCCGAAGCGCTCGTCGTTGCTGAGGGCGTAATCCAGGCACGCGGTGCGCATCTCGCACATGCCGCAGATGCGCTTGGCCTCGCGGACCGAGCTGCCCGGCTCCGGGAAGAAGAAGTCCGCCCCGGTCTGGGCGCACAGCGCCTGCGCCTGCCAGGCGGTGCCGGCCGGGGTGATGGTGTCGATGTGCATGGCCAGAAGCGTCCCGGACGGCGAAAAACGTTCGATCAACGCCGGGTCAACGAGTCGTTCAGCCCCTTCGGCCGCCTGACGATGATGCTCCCCGCCGGGGCACCGGCGCACGGCGGCGCGCGGAACCGGACGAGGACCGGGAAGAACGCGCGAGGTCATCGAGGGGGGACAGCGGGCCCGTCCGGCGGGCGGCGGCGTTCCGGCAGCGGTTGTCAGTGGGCGGTGCCAGACTCGGCAGTGCAGACAACGGGACCCTTCCTAGGAGGGCGACATGCTCACCACCCGTTTCGTCGACGGTGCCCCCAACTGGCTCGACGTCGGCACCCCCGACATCGACGGCGCCGTCTCCTTCTACGGCGGTCTCTTCGGCTGGCGGTTCCAGTCGGCGGGACCCGAGGCCGGCGGCTACGGCTTCTTCCAGCTCGACGGCCGGACCGTCGCCGGCGGTATGCAGACCACGCCCGAGCAGGGCCCGCCGTCCTGGACCGTGTACTTCCAGAGCCCGGACGCGACCGCCACCGCCAAGGCCGCCGAGCAGGCGCACGGCAACGTCCTCTTCCAGCCGACCGACGTGATGGGGCAGGGGCACATGGCGGTCCTCGCCGACAAGGCGGGCGTGCCGTTCGGCATCTGGCAGCCCGGGCAGACCAGGGGCGTGGACCTGGCGGGTGAGCCCGGTTCGCTGTGCTGGGTCGAGTTGTACACGCCGGACGAGGCGGCTGCCGCGGCGTTCTACCACCAGGTGCTGGGCCTGGAGACATCGGCCGTGCCCTTCCCCGGCGGCACCTACACCTGCGTCAATCCCGCCGGCGCCGGGGAGGACGCGATGTTCGGCGGCATCGTCCCGCTGGCCGGAGCCCCGGCGGAGGAGGGCGGGCCGCACTGGCTGCCGTACTTCGAGGTGGAGGACGCCGACGCGGTCGCCGCCAGGACGCAGGAGCTGGGCGGCACGGTCAGGATGCCCGCCACGGACGTGGAGGGCGTGGGCCGCATCGCCAGGCTCGCCGACCCGTACGGCGCCCGTTTCGCGGTGATCAGGAGCGCCCCGCGGCAGGGCTGAGCCGCCGGGCCCGCGGGCTACGCGGTGGCGCGTCGCACCAGTGTGGTCGGCAGGACCACGCCGGTCGGTGCGCCGGCCGCGGTGGACTCGCCGTGGCGGCGGGGGTCCGGGCCGTCCAGCAGGAGGCGGGCCATCAAGCGGCCCATCTCCTCGATGTCCTGACGGATCGTCGTCAGCGGCGGGTCGGTGTGTTCGGCGACGGGCAGCATGTCGTCGAATCCGATCACCGCGACGTCCTCGGGCACCCGCCGCCCCCGCTCGCGCAGGACGCGCAGAGCACCGGAGGCGGTGAGGTCGTTGGCGGCGAAGACGGCGTCCAGGTCCGGGCAGCGGTCGAGGAGTTCCCGCATCGCCCGTTCACCGCCGGCCGGGGTGAAGTCGCCCTGCTCCACCAGCCGGGGGTCGGCGTCGCCCATGACGTCCCGGTATCCGTCGAGCCGGTCCGCCGCGGACGTCTGGTCCAGGGCCCCGGTGATGTGCGCGATCCGCCTGCGCCCGAGCCCGGCCAGATGCCGCACGGCGTTGCGGGACCCGCCCCGGTTGTCGCTGTCCACGTACACCACGCCGCCGGTCCCGTCGCTCCACCCGGGCCGGCCGCCGAACACCGTGGGGACGCCGGCGCCCCGGATCAGCCCGGGCAGCGGATCGTCGAGGTGCAGGGAGAAGACGAGCGCGCCGTCGACATGGCCGCCGGCGAGGTAACGGGCCACGCGCGCGTGGTCGTCCCTGCCCTCCGTGAGCAGCAGCACCAGTTGGTTGTCGTGCGCCGTCAGCTCCTTGCTGATGCCGCGCAGCTGCAGCCCGAAGAAGGGATCGGCGAAGACCCGGGTCTCCGGTTCGGCGATGACGACGGCGACGGCGTCGTGCCGCTTCGTCACCAGACTGCGCGCCGCCTGGTTGGGGACGTAACCGAGTTCCTCGACGGCCCGCCGGACCCGCTCGACGAGGGGCTCGCGGACACCGTCGCCGCCGTTGACGACCCGTGACACGGTGGCGCGTGACACCCCGGCCCGCGCGGCCACGGCCTCCAGCGTGGGACGTGACGCTGTCTCGGCCAAATCGGGACTCCTCACCGGATGTGCGGATCAGGATAGCCCGGCCGCGGGCCCCCGGTGAGAGCGCTCTCGTGAGCTCCTTCCCGGTCGGCCGTCAGGGGCGCTGCCACACGCGCCGCGAGGTCCTGCGGGCGCTCGCGGCGTACGGCCCGCGGGGCGCCAAAGCGGCACCGCCGGCGCGGGAGTCGTGGTCGGCGGCACGGCGGACGAGGACCGGATACACGTCGCCGAGGCGCTGCGGGCGGTGGCCGGGGACGCCGAGGCCGCCGGGGCCGCGCTGACGGCCGCCGGTGACGCGTTGACGTGCGGGCGGTGGGTGCGGCGGTCCGCCGGTCTGCGGCTGGCCGGGGCGCTCGGTCCGGCCGGCGCACCGCTGGCGCCCCGGCCCCGGAAGCTGATCGCGGCCGGTGAGGAGCCCGCGCGGGCGGCGATCGCGTTGTGGCGGGTCACCGGAGAGGTGGGCGAGGCGCTGCCGGTCCTGGACGAGTGGACGACGGCACGGCGGATGCGTCCGGAGATCGCCGCGTGCCTCGCCGACCTGGGCCGGGCCGCCGCTCCCGCCCTGCCACTGATACGCGCGGAGCGGGCCTCGCCGCGCCGCCACGACGACACCGGCGGTCCGGGAACATGCGCTGCGACGTCCGCCCCGACGGGACCCTGCTCCATGACTGCCGCCGTCAGGGGGTCTCTCCGCGCCGCGCCCGGCTCGGCTGCACCCGCTTCGGCTCCCCGGGCATCTTCGGGTACTCGGGCGGGTAGGGCAGGTCGCCCAGCCCGTGGTCGTGCTCGTCCCGGCGGGCGAGTTCGAGCAGTCCGTCCAGGGAGAAGGCGTGGTCGTCCATGTCCGCGTGGACGTCGCCGAGTTCGGCGAACCGGGCGGGCATGGTCGCGAGGTCGAAGTCCCGGGGTTGCGCGACCCCCACCTCCTCCCAGCGCAGCGGCGCCGAGACCGGGGCGTGCGGATGGGGCCGTACGGAGTAGGCGGAGGCGATGGTGCGGTCCCGTGCCGTCTGGTTGTAGTCCAGGAAGATACGGCGGCCGCGTTCCTCCTTCCACCACTTGATCGTGACGTGTTCCGGCATCCGCCGCTCCATCTCGCGGCCGACGGCGATCGCCGCGCGCCGCACCTGGGTGAAGGTCCAGCGCGGTTCGATGGGCACGAACACATGCAGGCCGCGCCCGCCGGAGGTCTTGGGCCAGCCGCGCAGACCGCCGTACTCGTCGAGGACGGCACGCAGCTCGTGAGCGGCTCGCACCGCGTCCGCGTAGTCGGTACCGGGCTGCGGGTCGAGGTCGATGCGGAGTTCGTCGGGATGGTCGACGTCCGTGCGGCGCACCGGCCAGGGGTGGAAGGTGAGCGTGCCGTACTGGGCGGCCCACACCACGGCGGCCTCCTCGGTGGGGCACATCTCGTCGGCGCTGCGGCCGCTGGGGAAGGTGATGTGGGCGGTGGGAATCCAGTCGGGCATGCCCTTGGGGGCGCGCTTCTGGAAGAACCACTCGCCGCCCACGCCCTCCGGATAGCGCTCCAGGGTGGTGGGGCGGTCGCGCAGCGCGCGCAGAATGCCGGGGCCGACCGCCGCGTAGTACCGAGCGAGGTCCAGCTTGGTGAAGCCGCGCTCCGGGAAGAACAGCCTGTCCGGGCTGGACAGCCGCACGGTCCGTCCGCCCACCTCCAGGTCCACCGCATCACCCATGCGGCCACGGTAGGCGTACCGGACACACCTCGCACACCGGGCGGCATGCGGAATGTGCGAGCAGAATCGGAGCATGGATCTGCCGGTGATGCCGCCCGTGAAGCCGATGCTCGCCAAGTCGGTGGCGAGCATCCCGCCGGACATGCAGTACGAGGCGAAGTGGGACGGGTTCCGGGCGATCGTGTTCCGCGACGGCGACGAGGTCGAGCTGGGCAGCCGCACGGGCAAGCCGCTGACCAGGTACTTCCCGGAGCTGGTGGCGGCGGTCAGGGAGCGGGTGCCCAGGCGCTGTGTGCTGGACGGCGAGATCGTCATCGCCCGTGCGGGGCGGCTCGACTTCGACGCCCTCACCGAGCGCATCCACCCGGCGGACTCCCGGGTGCGGATGCTCGCCGAGAAGACCCCGGCCTCCCTCGTGGCGTTCGATCTGCTGGCTCTGGAGGACGAGTCACTGATGGACGCGCCGCTGACCGACCGGCGGGCGCTGCTCGTGCGGGCGCTGTCCGGGGTGACGGCGCCGGTGCACCTGGCGCCGGCGACGACGGACATCGAGGTGGCGCGACAGTGGTTCGAGCAGTTCGAGGGGGCCGGTCTCGACGGGGTGATCGCCAAGCCGCCCACCCTGCGCTACCGGCCGGACGAACGGGTGATGTTCAAGGTCAAGCACGAGCGCACCGCAGATGTCGTGGTCGCCGGCTACCGCCTGCACAAGAGCGGGCCCGTGGTCGGCTCGCTGCTGCTCGGACTGTACGACGACCAGGGACGGCTCCAGCACGTGGGCGTGTCCGCGGCCTTCCCGATGAGGAGGCGGGCCGAGCTGATCGAGGAGCTTCGGCCGCTGCGCATGGACGACGTGGCCGGGCATCCGTGGGCGGCATGGTCCGAGGAGGCGGCCCACGAGACGGCCAGGCTGCCCGGGGCGCCGAGCCGCTGGTCGGGCAGGAAGGACCTGTCCTGGGTGCCGCTGCGGCCGGAGCTGGTGGCCGAGGTGGCCTACGACCACATGGAGAACGGCGCCCGTTTCCGGCACACGGCCCGCTTCCGCCGCTGGCGCCCCGACCGGACCCCGGAGAGCTGCACGTACACCCAGCTGCAGGAACCGGTGCGCTATGACCTCGGGGAGATCCTCGGGCCGTAGGGCTCCCACGTGTCCCACGTGTCCCGCGGGTCAGGGCTGGAACAGGATCTTGACCGCGCCGTCCTGCTTGTTCTGGAACATGTCGTACGCGTGCGGCGCCTCGGACAGCGGTATCCGGTGCGTGGCGAAGTCGTCGACGCCGAGCGGGTCGTCGTCGGTGAGGTAGGGCACGATGTCGCCGCTCCAGTGGCGCACGTTGGCCTGGCCCATCCGCAGCTGGACCTGCTTGTCGAAGAGCGTGAGCATCGGTATGGGGTCCGCCATGCCGCCGTAGACGCCGCTGAGGGAGATCGTGCCGCCGCGGCGCACCAGGTCGATGGCGGTGTACAAGGCGGCGAGCCGGTCGACGCTGAAGCGTTCCGCGAGGGGGCCGCCGAGCTTGCGGGGCATCACCGCGGCGGCCTGCTGGACCAGGCGGGCGACGGCGCTGCCGTGCGCCTCGGTGCCGACCGCGTCGATCACGGCGTCCGGGCCGCGTCCGCCGGTCTCGTCACGGATCGCGGCGACCAGTTCCTTCTCGTTGTCGAAGTCCGCGATGTCGTACGTGTCCACACCCCGTCGGCGGGCCCGTTCCAGCCGCTCCGGGACCAGGTCGAGGCCGAACACCCGCCCGGCGCCGCGCGCCAGGGCGACCCGGCAGGCCATGTCGCCGATGGGGCCGAGGCCGAGCACGGCGACGCTGCCGCCGCGCGGTACGTCGGCGTAGGCGACCGCCTGCCAGGCGGTGGGCAGCACGTCGGAGAGGTAGACGAAACGGTCGTCGGGCGGGCCCGCGGGGACCTTGATCGGACCGTAGTCGGCGTGCGGAACGCGCAGGTACTCGGCCTGCGCGCCGGGCACCGCGCCGTACAGCCTGGTGTAGCCGAACAGGGCGGCACCCATGCCCTCGCTGGTGACCTGGGTGGTCTCGCACTGGGTCTGCAGTCCGGCCGAGCACATGAAGCAGTGCCCGCAGGAGATCTGGAACGGCACCACCACGCGGTCGCCCGGCTTCAGGCCGGACACGTCGGGGCCGACCTCCTCGACGATGCCCATCGGCTCGTGGCCGAGGATGTCGCCCGGGGTCATGAACGGGGTGAGCACCTCGTACAGATGGAGGTCCGAGCCGCACAGCCCGCTCGACGTCAGCCGGATGACGGCGTCGGTCGGCTCCTCGATCCGGGGGTCGGGCACGTCCTCCACCCGTACGTCCCTCTTGCCCTGCCAGGTCACTGCCTTCATCGTGTCGCGCTCCCTTCCGTCGCGTGTGCGCGCCGGTCGCCGTTACGCGTTCGGGTTCCGGGGTGGCGCCCGGGTACCCATGGGGGCCTGCGTGAACCGTGTGCGGGAGCGCTGACCGGGGCGGGGCCCGGCAGCCCGGCTCAGGTCTGGGCGGCGAGGGGTTCCGCCGGGTTGCGCAGTCCCTCCGCCGCGTCCGAGACCCGGCGGATCAGGTCGAGGAACAGCCGCTGCTCCTCGGCGGAGAGCGGTGCGAGGAAGACCTGGTTCATCCGGGCGGTGCGCACGGTCAGCTTGCGGTGGGTGCGCAGACCGGCGTCGGTCGGCCGCAGCAGGAAGCGCCGGCCGTCCTGCGGGTCGCGCACCTTGTCCAGCAGCCCCCTGCGCGTAAGGCGGCTGATGACCTCGGCGATCGTCGACCGGTCCAGGCCCACGCGTTCCCCGACGGTGCGCTGGTCCAGGCCCGGTTCGGCGACGAGCGCGTTCAGGACCGCGAACTGCGGCGAGGTGATCTCCTCGGAGACCATCGTGTTCCACAGCAGGTGGTGCGCCTGCTGGAGCCGTCGGGCCAGGTGCCCGGGGTGGGTGGAGAGATCCACCGCGGCCATGTGCGCTCCCGTGGTCGTCTTCGTCGGTGCACTGAACGATACTCGCGCACCGGCACCCCTGTCTGCCGCCGCGCCTCTCCTGTCAAGCCAGCTCTTGACGCTTTGGCATTGCCGGTGGCAGCGTGTTCCGCATCTCGTCGGAATGCTCAGTGCGCTGATTAATTCACGGAGATGGGGCGTCACGGATGGACAAGGTGGTCGCCACGGCCCTGGAGGCGGTGGCAGATGTGCCGGACGGCCGTGCCGAACGTGCTGATCCAGCGGGGCGTCTGCGAGCGGGCGGGGCCGGGATCCCCGCCTTCTGCACCCCCGCGGCGGTGGGCACACAGATCGCCGACGACGGTCCGCCCTGGCGCTACGACGGCTTCGGCGGCGTCGCGCTCGCCTCGCCGCCGAAGGAGGTGCGGGAATTCGAGGGCGTCGAGTATGTCCTGGAACGCGGGATCCGCACCGACTTCGCCCTGGTCCGTGCCGCGAGGGGCGACCGGTCCGGCACCGTCGCCCACCAGCTCGCCCGGCACGGCTCCGGCACGCAAGTAGCCACCCTCCGCATCTGCGTGGGCCAGGGCCGCGCTCTCGTCCTCGAACACTAGGACCCCACCATGTCCCTCACCCAGCACGACATCGACCAGGAGATCGCGGCCGAGCACGCCGCGTACGAGAAGCGTGTCGCCGACGGGGCGCCTGTGGAGCACCACCCGCGCCGCGACTACGCGCCGTACCGCTCCTCCGTCCTGCGCCACCCGAAGCAGCCGCCGGTCACCATCGACGTGACCAACGACCCGGAGCTGGTGGAGCTGCACTCCCCCGCCTTCGGGGAGCGCGACATCACGGAGATCGACAACGACCTCACCCGGCAGCACACCGGCGAGCCGATCGGCGAGCGCATCACCGTCTCCGGCCGCCTCCTCGACCGCGACGGCCGCCCGGTACGCGCCCAGCTGATCGAGATCTGGCAGGCCAACTCGGCCGGCCGCTACGCCCACCAGCGGGAACAACACGACGCCCCGCTCGATCCGAACTTCACCGGCGTCGGCCGCACGATCACCGACGCGGAGGGCCGCTACCACTTCACGACCATCCAGCCGGGCCCCTATCCCTGGCGCAACCACCTCAACGCCTGGCGTCCGGCGCACATCCACTTCTCGATGTTCGGCACGGCGTTCACGCAGCGGCTGGTGACGCAGATGTACTTTCCGAGCGACCCGCTGTTCCCGTACGACCCCATCATCCAGTCGGTGACGGACGACGCGGCACGGCAGCGGCTGGTCGCCACCTACGACCACGGTCTGTCCGTACCGGAGTTCTCGATGGGCTACCACTGGGACATCGTGCTGGACGGCCCGAACGCCACCTGGATCGAGGAAGGGCGCTGACCCGCCATGACGAAGACCGACACCAGCAGGCCGGAGAGTGTGCTGCCCACCCCCTCGCACACGGTGGGCCCCTTCTACGGGTACGCGCTGCCCTTCCGCGGCGGCGAGGAGATCGCGCCCCTCGGGCACCCGGACACGATCACGGTGCACGGCTACATCCTCGACGGCGCGGGCAAGCCGCTGCCCGACGCGTTCGTGGAGCTGTGGGGGGCGGACCCCGACGGCAATGTGCCGACCACCGACGGCTCGATCCGGCGTGACCCGGCGACCGGCGGCTATCTGGGCCGCAACGGCGTGGAGTTCACCGGCTGGGGCCGCATCCAGACGGACGCCGACGGCCACTGGTACGCGCGCACGCTGCGGCCGGGTGCCCGGGGGCGGAGTGCGCCGTACATCAGCGTGTGCGTGTTCGCGCGCGGGTTGCTGGTGCATCTGTTCACCCGGATCTACCTGCCGGGCGACGAGGCGGCGCACGCCACCGACCCGCTGCTGTCCCGGCTGACGGACGAGCGACGCGCCACGCTGGTCGCCACCGGCGAGGGCAACGCCACCTACCGTTTCGACATCCGCCTTCAGGGCGAAGGTGAGACGGTCTTCCTGGAGTTCCAGTGACTTCTGCCGGTCCCGACGACCCTGGCCTGCTCGCCCCTGGCTGGGCAGGCTCCCCCGCCGCCTCCGCGACCGGCGACACCGCCCAGCTGCGGGCCCTGCTCGACGCGGAGGCGGCCCTGACCCGCGCCCAGGCCGCGCTGGGCCTCGCCCCTGCCGAGGCCGCGACGGCGGTCACCGAGGCGGCGCGGGCCGACCGCTTCGACGTACGTTCCCTCGCCGAGCGCGCCCGTGCCGGCGGCAACCCGGTCATCCCCCTGGTGGCCGACCTGACGAAGGCCGTCGGCGAGGAGTACGGCCCCTACGTCCACCGGGGCGCGACCAGCCAGGACATCATGGACACCGCGACGATGCTGGTCGCCTCGCGCACCCTGGAGCTGATCCTGGCCGACCTGGCGCGCGCGGAGCGGGCGCTGGCCGCGCTGGCCGCGGAGCACCGCGGCACACCGATGCCGGGCCGGACACTGACCCAGCACGCCGTGCCGACGACGTTCGGGCTGAAGGCGGCCGGGTGGCGGTCGCTGGTGCTGGACGCCCGGGACCGGGCGACGGCGGTGCGGAACTCACTGCCGGTTCAACTCGGCGGCGCCGCCGGGACACTGGCGGCCTTCGCGGCCTACGGCGCCCAGGACCCCGTCGCCCTGCCCGCCGCCTATGCGAGGGAGACCGGCCTGCGCGAGCCCCTGCTGCCGTGGCACACCCTGCGCACGCCGATCGCCGACCTCGCCGGGTGCCTGGCCTTCACGGCGGGGGCGCTGGGCAAGATCGCCGCGGATGTGCTCACGCTGTCCCGCACCGAGATCGGCGAGGTCACCGAGGGGGCCGGTGGCGGTTCCTCGGCCATGCCGCACAAGGCGAACCCTGTACGGACGACGATGCTGGCGGCCGTGGGCCGGCGGGCACCGCAGCTCGCGGCCACGTTGTACGGGTCGCTGGCCGCCGGCGACGAGCGGCCGGCCGGGGCGTGGCACGCCGAGTGGGAGCCGCTGCGGGACCTGCTGCGAATGGTGGGCGGCGCCACCCGGGACCTCGCCGAACTGGCCGACGGGCTGCGGGTCCACCCGGAGGCCATGCGTGAACACCTCGGCCTCACCCGCGGGTTGATCGTCTCCGAGCGGCTCTCCGCCGAACTGACCCCGCTCCTCGGCCGGGCCCGCGCGAAGGAACTGCTCACCGAACTCGCCCGCCGTGCGCACGCCGAGGACCGCGACCTTGGCGGTCTTCTCGCCGATCAGCCGGAGCTGAAGGACGCCGACCTCGACGAGCTCACCGACCCCGCCCGTTACACCGGCTCCGCCGGAGCCCTCACCGACCGTGCCCTGGAGCGACGTTGACTGGCGCACTGCTCAACTGCATCGCGGAAGGCCCCGCTTCCGCTCCCCCGCTGCTGCTCGGGCCCTCGCTCGGCACCTCCCACGCCCTGTGGGACGCCCTCGCCCCCGAACTGTCCGTCACCCACCGGGTGGTCCGCTGGGATCTGCCCGGGCACGGCGGTTCGGCGGCCGACCTGATCGGGCCGGGGGCGACCGTCGGCGACCTGGCCGGGCTGGTGCTCGCGCTCGCCGACTCCCTCGGCATCGAGCGGTTCACGTACGCCGGAGTGTCCCTCGGCGGCGCGGTGGGGCTGCACCTCGCCGTGCACCATCCGGAACGACTCACGTCCCTCGCCGTCATCTGCTCCTCGGCCCACTTCGGCGGCGAACAGCCGTGGCGGGAGCGGGCCGAGCGGGTCCGCCGGGAAGGCCTTGAGTGGCTTGCGGAGAACGCCGACGCCCGCTGGTTCACGCCCGGTTTCACGGTACCGCGGCTCGTGGCCGACCACCGCGATGCCGCCCCGGAGGCGTACGCGGCCTGCTGCGACGCGCTGGCCGCCTTCGACCTGCGCGACCGGCTCGCCGACATCGCGGTGCCGACCCTGCTCGTCGCGGGCCGGCAGGATCCGGCCACCCCGCCCGCCCATCTGCGGGAGATCGCGGACGCGGTGCCCGGTGCCACGCTCGTCGAACTCCCCGGCGCCTCCCACCTGGCGCCCGCCGAGTGCCCCGATGCGGTACTGACCGCCCTGCGCGGCCACATCGGTGAGGCGGCCGGGCGAGGCATGGCGGTGCGGCGGGAGGTGCTCGGGGACGCGCACGTGGACCGGGCGCAGGCCCGGCAGACCCCGTTCACGGCGCGGTTCCAGGACTTCATCTCACGCTATGCGTGGGGCGAGATCTGGAGCGACCCGACGCTCTCCCGCCGTGAGCGCAGCATGGTCACGCTCACGGCACTGGTCGCGCACGGCCACTACGAGGAACTCGCCATGCATGTGCGGGCGGCGCGGCGCAACGGGCTCACACCGGAGGAGATCGGTGCGGTGCTGCTGCAGACGGCCGTGTACTGCGGGGTGCCGGCGGCCAACCAGGCGTTCGCCACGGCCCAGCGGGTGCTGGCGGAGGAGGACGGCGCCGCCGGGTGACGCCTGTATGCGAGAAACGTATACAAGGAACGTATGCGGGGACGTATGCGAAAAACGTATACGAAGGTGTATACGAAGGTGTATACGAAAAACGCGTGCAAAAGTCGTATGCAAGATCGTATGCGATCTACCGCAGCCCGCGTCCCGTCTCCAGTACCTCCCGGGCCCGTGCCACCAGCCCGTCCGCCCCGCACGACCGCGCGAGCGCGAGGCCCCGGTTGAGCTCCGCGACCGACCGGGCGGCGATGCCGTACTCGACGCGGGCGGCCGCGTGTTCGTACTGGCAGGGTGAGGCCTCCAGATAGGCGACGGCCTGGGCGGCGAGGCGGACCGCGCGCTGGCCGGTCTCGAGTGCGGCGGCGCAGCGCAGGGCCTCGCCGATGGCGGTGTCCGTGCCGAACCGCTCGGCGTCCCGGCGAGCGTCGGTGGCGAGCCGGGCGGCGCGGGCCGGGTCCTCGGTGGCGAGCGCCCGGGCGAGGTCGACGGCCCACGGGACCATCACGGGGTTGTGGTGGCCGCGGGCGGCGGCCGCCTTCTCGGCGGCCTCCAGCTCGTTGACGCCCTCCTTGGTGCGGCCGACGGCGAGCAGCAGCCGTCCTCGTACGGAGCGCGGGTCGGGCAGCACGATGGTGGACGGGTACGGCGGCGCGAAGCCGTACTGTTCGGCGACCTCCCAGGCCTCCCCGGCATGGCCGCGGGCGAGCAGCGTGTCGACCAGGTTGCAGGTGGCCGACCAGTACAGGGGCAGACCGCGTCCGACGCGTTCGGCGAGGCGCAGCGACTCCCGCAGGGACGCCTCCGCCTCCCTGAGCCGGCCCCGCCTGCGATGGCCGAGGCCGAGGTAGGCGTGGGCCAGGGCGAGGTGGCCGCCGCTCCAGCCGGCGGTCTCGTAGGCGCGCAGGGCGTCCGTGTAGAGGGCCTCGGCGCGGTCGAGGCGGTCGGTGTAGACGTAGGCGTTGGCCAGCATCAGCAGCAGTTCGATGCCCCACTCGGTGTCGGTCCAGCCGAGTCCGGGGGCGAGGCGGCCGTTCACGAGGGCCCGGTCGCACAGTTCGACGACCTCCTCGGCGCTCTCGCCGTGCGTCATGGCGTCGAAGCCGCGCAGGATCAGCAGGGCACGCTCGGAGTTGTCCCGGCCGGTGCAGGTGCGGGCGAGCGCGGCGAGGTTCTCGGAGCGGCCCGGGGTGGCCGCGTCCGATGCGTGGAGCCCCTCCCACATGTAGTGCACGGCCTGCAGCCGCATTTTGGCGGGCCCCGGCTCCTGCCGGGCGGCCTCCGCCTCGACGGTGCGGACGGCCTCCTCCAACTGGTCGTTGTGGAGCAGGGCCTGGGAGAGGCGGACGACGGCGTCGATGCGTTTGTCGCCGTCGAGGCCCGGCATGGCGAGGGCGGCCTGCAGGTGGTCGATGGTGGTCGCGGGCGCCGTCAGAAGGGTGGCGCAGCCCAGTTCGTACAGTACGTGCGCGTGGACGTCGGGCCGGGGCGGCTCCACCAGGGCGCGTTCCAGACAGCGCCGGGCCGCGTCCGGCGCGCCGACGGCAAGGTGTTCGCGGGCGGCTTCGCGCAGCTGCTCGACGAGCTCCTCGTCTTCGTCCGGGTGCACCTCCAGAAGGTGCCGGGAGGCTGCGGCGGCGCCCCGGCCGGTCTCGCTGACGACCTGGGCGGCGATGCCGTGCATCGCGGTGCGCATCGCCGGCGGGATGGAGTTGTAGACGGCGGTCGCGATGAGCGGGTGGACGAACTCCAGCTCGCCGTCGTCGACGCGGGCGGCGGCGGGGTGGGGTTCGGTGAGGATACGGGCGCCCACCAGCTGTTCGGCGCAGCGCCGGGCGTCGTCGTCGCGCATGGTGGCGAGGTGGGCGACCAGGTCGACGGTGATGCCGGTGCCGAGGATGGCGGCCGCCCAGGCGACCTTGGTCGCCTCGACGCCGAGGTCCTCCAGGCGGGCGACGATCCCGCCGCCGCGGGCCGAGCGGTTCAGGGCGCGCAGTTCACCGGCGTGGGTCTCGACCGGTTCGAACTCGCCGTCCCGCACCTTGGCGAGGAGTTCGACCGTCTCGTACGGGTTGCCGCCCGTGACGGCCCAGACCTCCCGGCAGAACGGGGCGTCGGCGTGCCGTCCGAGGGTGGCGCGGGTGAGGCCGGCGGTGGCGTCGGGGGTGAGGGCGCTCAGACTCCTGACGGGGGCGCCCTCGGCCACCGCGTCGAGGTGGCGGGCGCTGTCGCCGCTGACCTCGCCGGGCCGGCGGGCCACGACGACCAGCACGGACAGGTCGTCGAGGCGTTCGGTGAACGCGGCGAGCCAGCGCAGGGTCTCCTGGTCGGCCCAGTGCGCGTCGTCGATCAGCAGGACGAGCGGCCACCAACGCCCGGCGAGCCTGCGGACGGCGGCGACCAGTCCGTCGCACACGCCCTGCGGGTCGGCGTGTCCTTCGCCGGGTTCGGCTATGCCGAGCGCGGGACCGGCGATGCCGTACCAGTCGCCGAGGTACTCGCGGGCCTCCTCGGGCAGCAGCGAGACCAGCGCGGGCTGCAGCAGCTGCCGTAACACGTTGAAGGGGACGGACCTCAGTGTCTCGCCGCCGCGGGTGGACCACACGGTGCAGCCGCGGCGTTCGGCGATGCGGCGGGTCTCGGCCAGCAGCGCCGTCTTGCCGAGGCCCGCCTCGCCGCGGAACACCAGCAGCTTCCCGGAGGACGAACGGTCCGAGCACAGGTCGTCCAGCGCCTGCGTGACGGTGGCGAGCTCCGCGTCGCGCTCCCACAGTGGCGCCGAGGCGACCGCAGGGGGCCGTGCCTCCGTCATCCCGTTACCTCCCCAGTCGCCCGAA
This sequence comes from Streptomyces sp. NPDC001843, assembly GCF_042891955.1. NCBI lineage: Bacteria > Bacillati > Actinomycetota > Actinomycetes > Kitasatosporales > Streptomycetaceae > Streptomyces > Streptomyces sp. NPDC001843. The sequence goes on from NZ_JBIATQ010000012.1 coordinate 61,872, forward strand.
CGAAGTACAGATCTCGAGCGTAGCCCTCCCGTCGGCCGACCGGAGGCCGGTCGGGACACCTGTTGCCGTGACGAGTGAACTGCGGTGCGGACGGGCGACGTCCACCGGCTCCCACCAGCCACTCCGGAGTGACGGACCGTCAACGGGCGGTAAAGCGAGACCGGTTGTGCAAGGCGGCGAGCCGCCACCCCTGGGACGCCGCCCCCGAGGAGGGACAGCGGCTGCCGCCGTCCGCGCGGCGGGGAGCGGATCGGCCGGGCCGGAGCGGCCGGAGACACGGCCGAAGGGCCGGGCCGAATGTCGGGGGCTCTCATCCCTCTTTCACCGAGGCCTCATACGGTGGGGGCATGACGCAGGTGACTCCTCCCGGGTGGTACCCCGACCCCGGGCAGACAAGTGACGGTCCCGCCACCGAACGCTGGTGGGACGGCAAGGCATGGACGGAGCAGACCCGTCCCGCCGGGTCGGCCGCCGTATGGGGTCCCCCGACACCAGCACCGCCGACAGGCGTGCATCCGGCCTATCAGGCCTACCCGGCCTATCCCGCCCAGCCGCCGGCCCCTCCCCGGCGCGGGCTTCGCACGGGCATAGCCGTCGCGGTGGCGGCCGCGGTACTCACCAGCATCGGGGTCGGCGTGTACGCGCTCTCCGGCGACGGCGGGAGCGGCGGCGACCGGGCCGGCTCACAGCAGGGCCCCGGCGGCCGGGGCGGGCCCGGCGGCCAGGGAGGATCCGAGGGCCAGGGCGGGCCGTTCGGCGGCCCGGGCGGCGGATCCGGCAACGGCGGCGACGGCGGCCCGGGCGGCCAGTCGCCCTCGCCGGGCCAGTCCGAGGCGCCGAAGGTCAAGGGCGGCGGTACGGTCAGCGACCCGATCGACGGTATCAGCATGCCCGTACCGGACGGCTGGACCGGGCAAGCGCTCGAGGCGGGTGCGCAGGTGACCTCGAACGACTCCTACAAGTGCCCCGGCGACACCTCCAAGACCTGCACCACCGGTGGCGCCTTCTCGGCACCCGCGCTGCTCCTCGGCGACAAGGGCGGGACGGCGGAGGAGGTCGCCAAGGCGGACATCGCGGCGAACGCCAAGGAGTCCTACGGCGGTACCACCTACGGCAGCATCACTTCCCACAAGGTGCTTGCCTCCGAGGCGGTCACGGTCGCCGGGCAGAAGGGTTACCTGGTGCGCTGGCGGGCGGTCACCAGCAAGGGCGCCGACGGCTACGTGGAGTCGCTCGCCTTCCCCTCCCCCACCGACCCGAAGCGGATCGTCGTGGTGCGCTTCGGCGTCGACTTCGGGAAGCGGACGTCGGTCGTCGACGAGATCACCAAGGGCATCAAGGTGTCGTCGGGCGGCGGCAACGGGCAGAACGTCTGACCCGCCGGCCCGAACAGGCAGTTGAGCCGGCCGGGTGGGGTGCCCCTCCGCTCCAGAGGAATCCCACCCGGCCGGCGGTGTGCGCCGCCCCCGTCCCCACGGTGCGGCGCGTACAGGTCACCGTCCAGTCATCCCGTGGACGGCGGCCCGGTTCTCAGGTCAGCCCGAGTGCGGGCAGCACGGCGGCCTCCACGAACCGCAGCAGATAGCCGGAGTCGGCGTGCTCGCCGCACAGCACGGGCCGCGCGCGCAGCACGCCGAACATCATCGCGGGCACGTACTCCAGGGCCGGGTGGTCGGCGCGCACCTCTCCCCGCTCGACACCGCGCGCGAGGATCTGCCGGAGCGCGGCGATCTCGGGGTCGATGAGCGTCTCACGCAGTGCCTGCTGCAGTTCGGGGTCCTGCGTGATCGCGTGACCGAGGGCCTGCATCAGCTGGGCGTCCTTGCCGGACCAGTCCCCCGCGGCGCGCGCTGCCCGGCGCAGGTCCTCGGCGAGCGAGCCGGTGTCGATGCCGGCGAAGCGCACCTTGCGATTGGCGCGCAGCGCCGCCGCCACGAACTGGGGCTTGGTCTTCCACTGCCGGTACAGCGTGGACTTGCTGCACCGGGTGCTGGCGGCGACCCCTTCCATGGTGACCGAGTCGTAGCCGCACTCCCGGATCTGTTCGAGCACGGCGTCGAAGAACTCCCGCTCACGCTCGGGCGTGATCTTGGAGCGGCGCGAGGCGGCGACCGTCTCCGGTCCGTCCGCGGCCTGCGACGTCATGTGCTCTTCTCCTCACTCCGGTCCGGATCACGGCGGGGGCCCTCCGCTCGCGTAAGGCGGTCCGTGAACCCCGTCTCCAGTGTGTCCTATGTCAATCGATACGCCAGTGTACCGGTACGCGAACGTATCGGTACACTGGCGTATCGGTACGGAATCGTATCGATGAGTCAGCAACACCGTCAGTGAAGGGGCCGGGGGATGGATGCCCGTACCGAGCCTGCAGAAGCGGAGTCCGGCGCGATAGCGCGACCGCCGCTCGTCCGTGAGCTCCTGCTCGTCGCGGGGCTCTTCCTCGTCTACAAGCTCGGTCGGCAGCTGGCCACCGGTCACACCGGTGAGGCCCTGCGCAACGCCCGCCGCGTATGGGACCTGGAACGGGCGGTGCACCTTCCGGGCGAGGGCGCCGTGCAGTCCGCACTGCTGCACGGCGACACCCTGGTCCATCTGGCGAACACCTACTACGCGACCGTCCACTTCCCGGCCACCGCCGCCTTCCTGGTCTGGCTGTACCTGCGGCGGCCCGCGCACTACGTCTGGGCCCGCCGGGTCCTCGCCGCGGTCACGGCCGCCGCCCTGGTGCTGCCCTTCACGTTCCCGCTCGCCCCGCCGCGCATGCTGGCCGGCACGGGGCTGGTCGACACCGCGCGCGTGTACGGACCTTCTGTATACGGTCCACCGCAGACCGACCACCTCTCCAACCAGTACGCCGCGATGCCGTCGCTGCACTTCGGCTGGGCCCTGATGGTGGCGATCGGCCTGACCGTCGCGACCCGCTCCCGCTGGCGCCTGCTGTGGCTGCTGCACCCCCTCGTGACCCTGCTGGTGATCGTCGGTACGGCGAACCACTACTGGCTCGACGCGATCGTCGCGACGGCCATGCTCGGCGTGGCGCTCGCCCTGATCCATCCGCCGCATCGCACGGAGAGTACGGCGAGCGGGCCCCGACGCGGCCGGCGGAGGCTCGTCTCCCCCGAGCAGCCGGTCCTGGTCGGAGCGGGCCGATGAACGCGGATCTCGTCGCCGTCGCCCTGTCACTCGTCTCGGCCGTCGCCTACGCCGCGGCCGCCGTCGCCCAGGAACGCCTCGCCTCGCGCGACCTGGGCGTGGGCCTGCTGCGGCTGCTCGGCAGCGGTGCGTGGTGGTCGGCGGTCGGACTGAACGCGGGCGCGGCGCTGCTGCACGTCGTGGCCCTCAAGTACGGTCCGCTGACAGCGGTCCAGCCGCTCGGGGCGCTCACTCTGGTGGCGGCCGTGCCGATGGGGGCGCGGGCCGCCGGGCGAAGGGTCAGCCCGGTCGAGTGGCGCGGCACCGCGCTCACGCTGCTGGGGCTCGCCGCTCTATTGGTCACCGCGTCGGGTCCGGCGCCCGAGCGGGCGCTGAGCCTTGCTCAGGCGCTCGCGGTCGCCGGTGCGACGGCGTCGCTTATCGGCGTGCTGGCCCGGCCCGGCGCCCGGCCGGGACTGCGGCACGCGACGGCGTCCGGTGCCGCCTCGGGCGTGGCGTCGGCGCTCACCCAGACGGTGACGGTGGCGGCGACCGGTCACTCCGGGGCCGGGCTCGGCATCGGGGTGGTCGTGGTCGCGCTGCTCGTCGCCGCGTTCGCCACGGGCGGGCTGCTGCTGTCGCAGACGGCCTACCGAGGCGGCCTGGGCGCCCCGCTGGCAGTGGTGACCCTGGCCAACCCGGTCGCGGCCGCGGTGATCGGGATCAGCCTGCTCGGCCAGGGACTGCGGGGCGGTGTGGCCGGTGTCCTGCTCGCCCTGGCCGGGGCGGGGCTGGCGTCCTGGGGTGTGGTGCTGCTGACCCGGGTGACACCGGCGTCTGAATCCGCCCTCGGGACGGCGGAAGAGCACCCCGTAGCGGCCGTTCTGGCGCTGGAGCCGGGAACGGCGTCGCTGGAGCCGGCGCTGGTGCCTCGTCGGTCGCGCTCAGGACGCCTCACTCCGCTGTAGGGCCTCGGACACGAAGGCGGCGGCCGGTGCGTACGGGATTCCGTACACACCGGCCGCCGTTGCCTGCTCGCCGTCGACCGTCTCCTGCATACGTGATCGCATACAGGAGACCGCGGTCACCCCAGTCCGCGCGAGTCCTGCTTCAGCGCCGTGTCGACGGTCAGGGCCGTCGCCACCACGAGGCTCAGCAGCGGCTCGGGCAGCTGGTAGTGGATCTGCAGGACGTAGTTGTCCGCCGTCGTGAACAGCGTCTTGGCGAGGCCTTCCCAGGTCTTGGTGATCCGGGCGACCTCGTTGTCCGCGTGGTCGACGATGGCGAAGTTCCACGCCCGCCAGTTCTCCGCCTTGATGGCACCGACTTTCTGGCCGCCGGCGTTCATCGCGAAGTTGATCTTCCCGATCATGTTCTGCTGGACGATCTCGCCCACCGGTGAGCCGTCCGGGCGCTCCACGATCACCCGGGACTTGAAGATCTTCCCCGGCCGGGTCAGCAGCAGCTGCGGCTGGCCGTAGGCGTCGCGGATCTCCAGCTTGTGCGTCATGAACTGGTCGAGGCTGGAGAGGAGGCGGACGATCTTCTTGATGAAGCTCTGACCGACCTGGACGACCGAGCCGATCTCCCGGCCGTTCTGATCCATGACCTTGTACTCGTTGGTCACCTCGATCAGCTTGGCCTTCTGGTTCACCACCAGCACCGGCTCGGTGAACAGCGTGCCGCCGCCGGGGCCTCCGGCGGCGACTCCGGCCTGCTGCTGCACCTGCCGCTGCACCTTGGCGTCACCGGCCGGCTGCTGCGGGAACGCGGCCGCCTGCGGGGCGGCCTGCTGGGCGCCCTGGTCCGGGTTGGTGTGGTCGGTCCACTGCGCGCCGTCCCAGTAACGGAGCGTCTGGGGCGCACCGTGCGGATCGGGGTACCAACCTGCAGGAGTGTTCGATTGCGTGGTCACCGGGGCACACTACCCTGAGCTGACCGGTACCTGACCAGTCCCCACGATGCGGTATTCATCGTCCGTTTACTCCGTGACGATCGCCGGGTCGCTGACACCGGGACGCCCGTTCTCGACATGTCCGGCGAACCGTCGCAGAAACGCCGGATCGGTGTCGGACGTGACGGTGAGGTCGTACCAACGGCGACTCGCCGAGAGGTCCACGGTGAGCCGGACGTGCGCCCCGGGCCGCACAGTCACCGTCCTCGGCCGTCCGCCGTAGCCGTCGGCCAGCTTCAACCGGGCGGTGCCGGTGCCCCGGTTGGTGAAGGTGAGCTCGACGTCGTCGCCGGTGTGCCGGGCCGTGACCTCGGGACCGGCCGTCTTGCCGCGGCCCTTGAAGACGCGCAGGAAACCGTTCGGACCGTGCACGGTCAGGTCGTGGGTGCCGCCGGACTGCGCCGCGTCCCAGGTGCCGGAGACCGACTTGCCGGCCTCGGTGGTGTAGCTCCAGGGGCCGTCGGCGCGATTGCCGGAGGTGACGAGGAAGGCGGCGCCCGCGTGGGCTCCGGAGGCGAAGGTGAGCGTGAGCCTGCCGGTCGCCGCGTCCGCCGAACCGTCCACCAACGGTGCGTACTTGAGCGGTCGGGTGACCCGGTGCCCGCGCTCCTGCTTGGGCAGCTCCGGGCTCGCGGGAGGGGTCGGCACGTAGTCGGGGTGGCGGTCGTGGTCCGGGGGCCGGTAGCCGTCGGTGTCCGGCAGGGCGGCCGGCCGGGTGTCCGTGCGGGAGAAGTCGAACGCCGAGGTCAGGTCGCCGCAGATGGCGCGCCGCCAGGGCGAGATGTTCGGCTCGTGCACACCGAAGCGGCGCTCCATGAACCGGATGATCGAGGTGTGGTCCAGCGTCTCCGAGCAGACGTAGCCGCCCTTGCTCCACGGGGAGACGACGAGCATCGGCACCCGCTGCCCCAGCCCGTAGGGCCCGGCGACATGACTGCCGTCGCCCTTGAACAGGTCGGGTCCGACGTCGACCGTCGAGCCGCCCTGCGCGGCGGAGGCCGGCGGGAAGGGCGGGACCAGGTGGTCGAAGAAGCCGTCGTTCTCGTCGTAGGTGATGAACAGGGCCGTCTTCGCCCACACCTTCGGGTCCGCCGTGAGAGCGTCCAGGACCTGGGCGACGTACCAGGCACCGTAGTTCGCGGGCCAGTTGGGGTGCTCCGTGAAGGCTTCGGGGGCCACGATCCAGGAGATCTGCGGCAGCTTGCCGCCCTTGACGTCGGCCTTCAGCTGGTCGAAGAAGCCCTCGCCCTTGCGGGCGTCGGTGCCGGTGCGGGCCTTGTCGTACAGCGGGTCGCCGGGCTTCGCGTCCTGGTACTGCTTGAAGTAGAGCAGCGAGTTGTCACCGTAGTTGCCGCGGTAGGCGTCCTGGATCCAGCCCCAGGAGCCGCTCGCGTCGAGGCCGTCGCCGACGTCCTGGTAGATCTTCCACGAGATCCCGGCCTTCTCCAGGCGCTCGGGGTAGGTGGTCCAGCTGTAGCCCACCTCGTCGTTGCCGAGGACCGGGCCGCCGCCCTTTCCGTCGTTGCCGGTGTAACCCGTCCACATGTAGTAGCGGTTCGGGTCGGTCGAGCCGATGAACGAGCAGTGGTACGCGTCGCAGACGGTGAACGAGTCGGCGAGCGCGTAGTGGAAGGGAATGTCCTCACGCGTCAGGTACGCCATGGTCGTGGAGCCCTTGGACGGCACCCACTTGTCGTACTTGCCCTGGTCGAAGGCGGCGTGTCCGTCGTTCCAGCCGTGCGGAAGGTCCTGGATGAACGCGAGCCCGAGGTCGTCGGCGTCGGGGTGGAAGGGCAGCAGGTCCTTCGTGCCGTCCGACTGGTACCACACCGGCTTCCCGTCCTGGCGGGTGACCACCGGACGCGGGTCACCGAACCCGCGGACACCTCTGAGTGAGCCGAAGTAGTGATCGAAGGAACGGTTCTCCTGCATCAGGACGACGATGTGCTCGACATCCTCGATCGACCCGGTGCGATGGTTGGCGGGCAGCGCGGCGGCGCGCTCGATGCTGTTGGACAGTGCGGTGAACGCCGAGGTGACGCCCGCGAGTTGGAGGAATCGACGCCGGTTGACTTCGGGCATGGCTGAGGGACCTCTCATCCTGGCGTACGGGATGTCCGGAACGTGACGGACGAAGCGCGGTGCGAGTGTTCCAAGAGCACCAAACGTCTGGGAAGGGTGCGGTGGCTGTCATGTGACCGGCGACCGTACGCCAGGCCAAGACCTCACCAAGAAAGCCCCGCGCCGTGCTCCGGGCCGGAATTCGGCGGTCGGCCGCAAAGGTCCCCGCCGCGGGAAGTGCCGACCGTCGTCACGCGCCTGCCCCGCCCGTCCGACACGCCGACAACGCCCGGCGGTCGCAACGCACCGTCACGCCGCACCGTCCAGCGCCGAGCCGCTCGGGCGCGACGCCCGCCGTACGATCCATGCCCTGCGTTCATGCGTGCGGCGACGGCCCACACGATTCCGCACGCACGTCGGCAGCCTGCCTCCCACGCGGACCTTCTGCGGAGGTGGCGGTGCTCGCCCGTTCACGGCCGAAAAGGCCTCAGTACGCCCAGGCGTTGCAACTCCACGATGTGTTCCGCTGCTCGTCGGGGCGCGTCGCCGCCGCTCACCAGCACGCCGGCTTCGATGTTGCGCCTGGCCGCGGACTCGGTCAGATTGGCGCTGCCCAGGAAGAGAGTGCGGCGATCGGCGACCGCGAGCTTGGCGTGCTGGCGTGAGCGGGCCTGCCGGGCCGGATCCCGGGCCCAGGCCCACAGTCGCAGTCCGGGCACCGATGCGAACGCGTCGGCGGGCTCCTTCCCCGAGAGGAGTCCGCCGGCGCCGGCCAGGGTCTCGACCACGACGTGCGTCTGCACACCCCTTTCCGCGGCCTCGGTCAGGGCCCGGGTCAGGGCGGGGTACGGACGAGCCGCGTACGTCATGGCCAGCAGTTCGTGCTGGGCCCCGCCTATGACTTCGATGAGCACCTGAGCGGTGGCGCGGGCGGGTACACCGGGCGTCGGGGGACCACTCCACACCGTACGGACACCGACCGTGTCCCGGGCCAGCCGCCGGGCGGCGACGTAGCCGCGCAGGTAGGCAGCCGCCTCGGCCGACGGCACGGACTCCGACTCCATGACGTCACAGAGCCGGGCGACGGCCTCGCCGACTCCCGGTGTCGCCAGTTCGGTCAGTATCCGTTCCCTGGAGCGTCCCCGGACGAGCAGTCCGACGAGGTCCTTGCTGCGGGAGAGACCGAGGGCCGCGACGGCGGCCTCGGCCGCGGCCTCGAACGCGGGGCGGCTCACGGCAGCAGACCGACCGGAGTCAGCACCGGTTCCTTGTCCCCGGCCAGCGGGACGAGGAAACGCCGGTCCAGGAACCGGTTGCCGCGCTCGCACGTCGTCTCCGACACGAACAGGCAGACGTGGCACGCGGCTCCGTGCAGGAAGTCGGCCGGGTCGTTCGGCAGGCGCTCCGCGCAGAGCGGGTCGGCCGAGCAGTGGCCGGCATCGGCCAGGGCCCGGCGCACGATCCGGTCGAACTCGCGCTCCTCGGCGAGGGAGACCAGACCGCCCAGGGTCCCCTCGGAGTCGGGGACGGCGGTGTAGATGAGGATGCCCGTCCTCGGATTCTGTTCGTCTCCCGCGTAGATCCGTTCGGCGAGTGAGGCGGAGTTGTAGCCGCATTCCAGAGCGATGGTGCGGATCAGCAGGTGGGAGAGGGTGTGCAGGGCGATGTAGCGGGCTCCGGGCCAGCCGGAATAGGGATCGAAGTCACTTGTCTTGCGGTCCGACCTCCGGTTGGCGCGGAACCGCGCGTACGCCTCTCTGTGCGCCTCCATCTGCGGGGACTTCTCCATACGGACAGCCCACTCGGCCATCAGGCCGTCCCGCACCCGCAGGAAGACGCCCTCGCCGCGCACCTCACTCGCCGGCACCCAGTTGCGGGCCCCTCGCGACAGTTCGACGCGTGTGGCGATCTCCGGGGACTCCGGGTCTGGCGCGTCGAGCCGGGTGAACCCGATCAGCGCCCGTGCCTCGCGCAGCCGCTCGACCTGCCTCACGTCGGCGAAGAACTCGCTCAGCCGGGCCGGCACCGGGACCTGCCGCAGAGCGAAGTCGTCGCTGGGGGCGGGGACGGGCCCGGAGAGCGCGTCCCATTCCGGTCCGAAGAGGTCGGCCTGGATGTCGGGCGCCGAGGGAGCCGGTCCGGCCGTCCCCTGCTTGCGCGCCGTGATCGACGCGACCACCGCGTCGGCGTCGAACTCCTTCAGGAAGGTGAACTTCGGCATACGCGCCATGAAGTCGAACTGCCCCCGGTCCTCGATGAGTTCCAGGTCCGGCCAGTGGTCGTCGAGCAGCTTGTCGATGTCTCCCCCCGGTGCCTTCGGCAGGGCCAGCGCGCTCAGGGTGAGTGGGAACCACTGGTTGGAGGCGCCCGCCACCATCAGGACCGGCTCCTGCGCGCAGCCGTTCGGCTCGTAGGTCCCGAGATGCGGGTGCCGTCCGCGGCACGAGGGCAGGTTGCGGCGGCCCCGTTCGCCCATGGCCTCCCGGATGTTGCGCTTCACGCCGCAGGCGACGCACTCGATGGTGACGTTGGCGGCCTGGTTGCCGCCGTGGTCCTTCATCCGCAGCTTCGGGCGCGGTGTTTTGCCGCAGGCCTGGCCGTGGTGGACGTACGCGGTGTACGGGAACTCGTCGAGATGGCCGGCCGTGCAGACGAGGGTGAAGCGGGCGGCCACGGCGAGCGGCTTGCCCCGCTTGCAGTCGTGCACGAACTTCGCCTCGTGCGGTGTCCGTGGATTTGAGTTGACGAAGGCGAACTCACCGGAGTCGATGGCGGCCAGCACGTTGCACGCGGTGCAGCGCAGCCATTGCGGGAAGGGCGTGACGGGCACGCCGACGCCCTGGGCCGCCCAGCCCTTCGGGTCCGCGTCGGCGCCCTCGAGCCAGGGAGCGGCACGCAGTTGCTCGACCTGTCCGCGGCCGTAGCGCTGCAGGGAGCGGTTGACGGCGGCGCGGAGCCGGGGCTCGTCGATGTCGTAGTCGGTGACGCCGGAGTGGCTCCAGGAGTCGATTCCCCGGATGAGGACCGAGAAGTTGGGCAGGTCGACCAGTGCGCCGACACCGGCGGTGAACATGAGGTGGCTCGGCCGTACGGCACCGACCCTGCGGTTGCTGCCATGGGTGCTCATCGCTGTGCCTTTCTGACCGTGTCGGCCGTGACGGGCCCGTACTCGTCGCTGTCCACGGTGGTCGCCGTGTCCGGGTCGGTTTCGGAGTCGGTCGCGGGCGTGCCGAAGTTCCAGTCGGGACCGCTGCCCGAGGGCTCTTCCAGGAACGCCCCGCCGCCGGGCAGGAGCAGGTTGATCTCGTTCTCCGTCTCACGCATCGACATGCCGACGGTCAGCTCGGTCCACCGGGATCCGTCCGCCCGCCTCAGCAGTCCGTTCACGACGGTCGTCTTGTGCTTCTCCTTGCGGTAGCCGAGCGCCGAGCTGCTCTCGTCCCGCTTGCGGCGCCATTCGTCCTTCAGTCGGTCAAGGCGTTCGCTCAGGTACTGGCGGGGCCGGTCACCTCCCACTCGCTCCGCCCGTTCCAGGAACCGCCGTTCGACGTCCTGGGCGAGCGGGCCGTCGAGGTCGACGTGGTGGGCGTCGAGGTTTCGGGAGGTGTCGTACGTCGCGTGCCGGAGCGCGGCGACGTAGGTGGCGGCGACGCCCCGGTCGAGGGCGCGGCGGGTGTACGGGGTGACGGAGAGCGCCTCCACCTGGCGGTAGAACGTCGCGTGGTAGTGCTCGAAGTCCTCGTAGTGCGCGAGGTCGCGGGGGCGCGACCAGTTGTAGAGGGTCACCACCAGACCGGGACGCCTGGCGTCACGGCCGACCCGGGAGGACGCCTGGATGTACTCGGCGGTGTTCTTGGGCTGGCCGACGACCAGCATCAGGCCGAAGCGGGAGACGTCGACGCCGACCTGCAGCATGGAGGTGGCGAGGACCACGTCGACGGCCTGCCGGACGGTCGGGGTCATGGAGGCACGTGGCTCTCGCCTCTCCTTCACGGCTGCCGCGTACTCACGAAGGAAGGCTCGTCGTCGTACCGAGGTGTCACGCTCGGGGTCGAACTCGATCTCCAGTCGCTTGAGGGCCGCGCCGATGTCGGCCGATGAGATGCGTGAGGTCAGCTCCTGGATGCTGAGCGTCCCCGCTCTGCTCACGATGCGGTCCGACAGCGTGTCCTGACCCTTGCGGCTGCCGTTGGCCCGCACCCGGGTGGTGATGTCGTCGTCCACGTACCGCCGCATGCCGGCGAGTTCGCGGGTCGCGTTGAAGTAGCCGACGAGGGTCATGTATGGGTCCGCCGGCCTGCCGTAGTCGTCGAAGAGCTGCTGACCCGCGAGCAGCAGGATCTCCGCGACACGGATTTCGGCGGCCTTCAGTCGCGTTCCGTGGGCGCACACGCCGAGATAGCGGCGGCCGGGGTTCTCCCGGCTGAGCTCCACCTGCCGGGAGAAGAACGTGTCGCCGACGTCCAGCACCTGGGGCGGGAAGACGGCGACCTCGCGGCCGAAGACACCGCGCACCTGGTCGGCGGCCCGCTTGGTGGTCGCGGTGGAGGCGACGATCTTGGGGCCGGTTTCCTGGCGCCGTCCGTGGGCGTCGGTGAAGCTCCAGGTGCACAACTGGTCGACGGCGGCTTCGAAGAGGCCCACGGTGGTGCCGAGCGCCCCGGAGATCAGATGCAGCTCGTCCTGGATGATCAGGTCCGGGGGCCGCAGGCGGGCGACGGGCTGGGCGGTGACGCCGGGCAGGTCGCCCCTGGCGTTGTGCCGGCCCCCGCAGCCGGTCTTGGCGTCCAGGTCGTCATGGCGGTAGCCGTGGCGGGGGCAGAGCTCGGTGACCCGGCCGAACAGCAGGCCCGCGTAGCCGTTCCAGGGGAGCTGGGCGAACTTGTCGACGGTGGCGATCAGCAGCGAGGGCGCCAGCCGGTAGATCTCTTCGTCGACGGTGAGTACCGGGATGCCCTCGCCGAGCGCTTCTCGGCGAGAGAAGGGACAGCGGTCCTCCCCCTCGGCGCGCGGGCAGTACAGCAGGATCCGGCGGCGTGCTTCGTCGTACTCCATGTTCGAGCGGGCGGTCAGTCCGCTGCCGCACCACGGGCAGGTGAGCACCTGCAGGACGCGGGCGTGCTTGTCGCTGGCGCTCTCCTTGGCCTCGGCGATCTGCTCTTTCGCCTCCTCGAACCAGTTCGGCGAGACGGAGGTGCCCACCCAGAGCCCGATGCGGAACGGAGTGGAGCCCCAGCGCCGGTCCCGCGTGAACTCCTCGCGGCGCAGGACCTCACAGGCGCTCACCAGGGCGGCGGCGCGCTGGAACTGCTGGGCGGTCAGCAGCCGCAGGGTGTAGCGCATGAGCACGCCCACCCCGGCCTCGCCGCTGCGGGCCTCGGCTCCCGAGCCGATCGTGCCCTGCAGGCGCCGGAGCGCGAAGGTGTAGGCGGCGAGGCCCAGGTACGCCTCGGTCTTGCCACCGCCGGTCGGGAAGAACAGCAGGTCGACGAGGGCTTTGCGGCCGGTGCCGCGATGCGGGTGTCCTGGCTGGGTGAGGGAGGCGATGTTCAGCAGGACGAAGGCGAGCTGGAACGGACGCCAGCTGGCCGCCGCCTTGCCCTTGCCGTGGATCTCCTCCTGCGCCTCCCGGTAGGAGAGGGGGTCGTTCTCACGACCGGCGCGGGCGGCCGCGACGGCGGTGTTGCGCCGCTGCAGGGCCATGGCCCGGTTGGCGAACCGGAAGGCCGTCAGGGCCGTGTCGTCGGCTACGAGCCGGTCGATGCCGAGGGTGATGCGGTCGCAGACCTCGAGCGCCTGCTCGATGGCGACCTCGGCGGATGCGCGCAGGTCGTCGGGGAGCGAGCGGGCGGCCCGGCGCTGCTGCTCCAGCCAGCTGCCGTACCCGTCGGCCAGCGGAGCGAGGACGGCGCTGAGTTCGGTCCGGCGCTCGGGCACGGCGAGCGCGGCCAGTTCGTCCATGCCCAGCTCCAGTCCCTGGAGCAGGTCCTGTTCCTCGAGTGCCGGAGCGGTGGTGGCCCGCACGTCGTACTCGGGGAGCCAGACGGTGCTCAGGCGGTGGGCGTTGCGTTCGCCGTCGCGGACGCGGGCGTGGACGGCGACGTTGCGGCCCTTGGCGTGGCTGAGGCTGTCCCGGTAGAGCAGGCGCAGCCGCCGCTCCTCGGCGTCCTCGGGCGCGTTGCCGTGGCTCGCCGTGTCGAGGGGATCGTCGACGGGCAGGAAGACCGCGGCCTGGTCGTCGGGGAAAGCGGTGACGTCGATCTCGGTCTGGAAGAGCCAGTGGGCGTCGCGTGCGTCCCGGCTGTCCGGCTGCCGGTTGATCAGGGCCAGCTCGACTATGCGCAGGTCCTCGGCGCCCGTACGGGTGGTGTGCCGGCGCACCTGTACGTCGAGGACGACGGCCTCGCCGTCGAGTTCGACGGTCCGCTCGGCCCCGCCGGTCACGTCGATGTCCACCAGGTGCTCGACGGGCTCACGCGACCAGACCCTGCGGGTCGTCCCCCGGTCGGTGGCTTCCTCCGACTGCGTGTAGCGCCCCCAGCGGACGGTGGCGCTGAGTGTCCCGACGGAGGCCGGTACGGTGAAGGCGAGTCCCATGGACGACGCCCAGATGTGACCGGCGGCCTGTGGGCTCAGCCGGTCCTGCAGGTCACTGTCGTCACCTTCCTGCTCGTCGCCCGACTCCGCGTCCGCGCTCTGGGCGGCCGCGCGGGCGATCCGGTCCGTGGTGACGGATTCGGGTCGCGGGCCGAGCATCCCGACGAGGTACCGGTCGCGTGGCCCGGAGGAGGCGCTCGGCAGGGTTTCCGTCTCCCCGTCCCAGGGCCCCAGCAGATCCCGGCGGATGTAGGTGACGAGTGCGTCCCGGACCACGTAGGAGTCCCCCGCGCGGAACGTCTGGGGGACCTCGTCGAGCGGGTGGGGGACAGCGGCCTGGGCAGGCTGGGCCGGCATGCGGTGGGTCCTTTCGGACAGGTCCGTTGGAGCACGGTCGTGCGGCGATGGGGTGACAGCAACAGAAATATAGATCGTTGACTCAGTTCACACAACGAATATGGGGAGCTTCGTCGCTCAGCATCCCGATCGGTCTCTAGGCTGTTGCTCGCCCACCGCCCGCCCGCGACCCGAGGACGCCCATGCCCCGTCTCGCCCTCTCCGACGACTTCGTCGCGGATTTGATCTCCTTGCAGAGACCGGTCCAGAAGGAGGTCAACGACGCCATCCAGATGTTCCGGAGCCTGACCGTCCCGCAGCTGCACGCCAGCAAGGGAATGCACCTGGAGAAGCTCGAAAGGGCGCGCGACCCCCGGATCCGTACGATCCGGATCACCAGGTTCTACCGGGGAGTTCTCCTCGCCCCGGACGACGGGAGCGAGCTGTACACGCTGCTGCGGGTCGCTCCGCACGACGAGGCGATCAACTGGGCCTGCAAGCGCGCCTACTCGGTCAACGGCGCCACCGGCGGCCTGGAGGTCCGCAATGTCGAGGCCCTCGAACAGATGGAGACCTACTTCGAGACGAAGGCGGTCGAGACCCCGGCGCGTCTCTTCGCCCGGCACTCCGACACCGTGCTGCGCGATCTGGGCATCGACGAGCAGGTGCTGCGGCTGGCGCGCGTGTGCGTCACGGCCGACGACCTGACGGTCATGGCGCCGCCCATGATGCCCGCCGACCAGTACGAGGTGCTGGAGTACCTGGCGGCCGACTACTCGCCCGAGGACGTCTGGGAGCAGCTGATCGCCCCGCGCGGGCAGACGGTCCGCACGGCCGAGGACCGGCCGGCCGTCACCCTCAGCGAGGCGATCCTCAACACGCCCGACCGCATCGTCGAGGTCACCGGCCCCGGTGAGCTGGAGCGCATCCTCACCGAGGACTTCACCCGCTGGCGCGTCTTCCTGCACCCCGCCCAGCGGCGGTACGCCTACCATCCCGGCTTCAACGGACCGGCCCAGGTGACAGGTGGTCCCGGCACCGGCAAGACCGTCGTCGCGCTGCACCGGGTGCGGCATCTGCTGCGTGGCGGAGGCGAAGGCGACCGGATCCTGCTCACCACCTTCACCAACGCCATGGCGGCCACGCTGCGCGACAGCCTGGCCCTCCTGCTCGGCGACGCCGACGCCCACCTGCTCGACCGGGTGGACGTCACGACGGTGGACTCGCTCGCCGCCCGGGTCATACGGGAGGCGCGGGGCAGCTCACCGAAGCCGTTGACGGCGGCGGCCGAGAAGAGCGCCTGGACCCGTGCCGCCGCACGCGAGGACCTGCCCTGGTCGGAGCGCTTCCTCGCCCAGGAGTTCCGAGGCGTCGTCCTCGCTCAGGGGCTGCGGACGCCCGAGGAGTACCTGCGATGTGTGCGCAGGGGGCGCGGCACGCAGGTCGGACGGGTGCAACGGGCGCGGCTGTGGCGGGTCATGGAACGGTTCACGGGGGACCTGGCCGCGCGCGACTCGGCGACGTACACCATGCTGTGCGACCAGGCCGCCCGGATCCTGGCCGAGAAGGGGCCGCGCTACCGTCACGTCGTGGTGGACGAGGCACAGGACCTGCACCCGGCCCAGTGGCGGGTGCTGCGCGCCTGCGTCGCCGAGCAGGCCGACGACCTGTTCCTCGTCGGCGATCCGCACCAGCGCATCTACGACTCCCGGGTGTCGCTCCGCTCGTTGGGCATCAATGTGCGGGGGCGCACGTCCCGGCTGCGCGTCAACTACCGCAGCACGGAGGAGATCCTGCGCTGGTCGGCGTCGCTGCTGGAGGGGCAGCCCGTGCACCGGCTCGGTGAGGACGACGACGATGACGGCGGGCGCGACTCGCTGCGGGGCTACCGGTCCGAGCTGCACGGCCGCGTTCCGGTGGCCCGCGGCCACGCCAGTCAGGACGACGAGCTGCGTACGCTGGTGGAGCAGATCCGGGTCTGGGTGGACCAGGACGGGGTCAAGCCGTCCGAAGTGGCGGTGTGTGCCCGGTTCAACACGCTGGTCGACGCCGTCATCGCACGTCTGCGCCGGGAGGGCGTCCCGGCGGTCGCGGTCAAGGACGACCCGGGGCCCGAGGTGTCGGGTGTGCGCGTGGCGACGATGCACGGGATGAAAGGACTGGAATTCCGCTGCGTGGCCGTCGTGGGTGTGACCTCGAGCGTGCTTCCCTTCGCTCCGCAGGTGACGCCGGCCGACGAGGACGCCGTACAGCACCGTTCTGATCTGCTGGCCGAGCACTGTCTGCTCTTCGTGGCCTGTACGCGGGCGCGGGACGCGCTGGCGATCTCCTGGAGCGGTGAGCGGAGCCGTCTGCTGGACCCGGTCGCCGGCTGAGACGCGCAGGGGCCCTGTCACCCGTACCGTGCGGTACGGGTGACAGGGCCGGCTGCCGGACTTCTCAGACCCGGATCTCCCGCACGACGACCGTGCGCGCCCTGCCCTGGGACGCGTCGTACGAGATCTCCCGTCCGGCGGGCTGCCACATCAGCGCATGTCCGAGGGGAGACGACGGGGAGACGATGTCCGCCTCTTCGGTGGGCAGTTCGGCGACGGTGTACAGCGTGTCCTCGTCGACCTCGCCGTCGAACTCCAGGACCAGCAAGGCACCGGGGATCACGACGTCCGGGACGACCGGTTCCCGCCCGACGCCGACGGCGTCGAGGAACGTCCGCAGGAAGGCGAGGCGTTTCGCGCGCCGGTCACGCTGGTCGGCGTGCGTCTTCCTGAGGAAGACGAGCTGCGCCGCGTCCGCCCCGTCGGGGATCTCGTGGGGAGCGTCCAGGGCCGCCTGCAGCTGCTGCACCTCGTGCACCAGCCGTTGGAAGGCCGCGGCGGGGATCTCCGGGACCGGAAGCGGGCCACGGGCGTGCGAGGTCGGTGCCGCCTCGGCCTCCGCCGGGCGGCCCGGTCCCTTGGGGGATCCGGTGACGGCTCGGTGCTCCGCAGGCTCCGTACGCGGCTTCGGCGGAGCCGGCGTCGTCAGGGCCGGACCACACAGCGACTCGCGCGGATCCGCCGGCGCCGGCACGGTCACCGCGTCAGTGACGGCGACGGTCTCGGTAGCCGGTTCCGTACCGCCCGTTTCCTCACTGTGTTCGCCGCGCGGCTCGGCCTCCTCCCGCACCGGCACGATGCCCAGGCGTTCCAGCTCGGCCCACAGCGGCGCCAGCGCCTGTCGGCGGTCGAGGTGGAACCGGCTGCCCCGGATCCGGACGAACGTCCAGTCGACGCGTTCCAGGTCGCGCTGTCTGGCCGCCGCGGTGGAGGCGTCCTCGCCGTCGGCGAAGGCGTCCCCGTCGCAGGCGACCGCGAGCCGGCGCGTCCCGCCCTCGACGACCAGGTCCAGGGTGTGGCGGCCCACCTTGTATCCGGGGCGGACCCGGTAGCCCCGTCCCGTCAGTTCCAGGTACACCTTCTGCTGGAACAGACTGTCGAACGCTTCGTGCCTGACGTCGGACAGTACCTCGCCCTCTATTGCGGCGGCGTCCTCCTCCGTGGGTCGAGTGAGGTGGTCGAGCCACCTCCGGCGCAGATCGTTCTCATGGAACTGCTCCACGCGCGCACTGTGGAACACCCAGACCTGGTCCTGGGCGCGGGAGGCCGCCACGTTGATCCGCTGCTCGTAGGTCTTGCCGTTGAAGCCGCCCGGTACCGATCCGGCGGCGGTGGACGGCGAGTTCACGCACGAGACGAACATGACGTGCCGTTCGTCGCCCTGGAAGTCCTCGGCGTCGCCGACCCGGATGCGCCGCTCCTCGCGCTGCTCGTAGTCGAGACGCTCGGCGAGCAGGTTCTCCAGCTCCGTCAGGTGTCCCTTGCCGGCACGGAGGCTGATGACTCCCATGGTCTTGCCGTCGTAGGCAGGGTCGGCGCAGCAGCGCACGATCGCGTCGACGAGGGCCTCGGCCTCGGCGGTGTTGGTCAGCCGGGAGCCCGCGCCGACGGCTTCGCCGTGCTCGACGTGCACGGTGCGGACCGGGGGCAGCCGGTCGGCGCCGTACTGCCGCAGGGGCAGCAGATCCCCGTTGTAGCAGAGGTCGTTGGAGAAGGAGATGATCTCCGGCATGCACCGGAAGTGTTCCTTGAGCATCAGCGTGCCGCGGCCCGCCGAGAGCGCTTCGGTGAGGTCGAAGAAGCTGGAATCGGGGCCGAACAGGCTGCGCACGTCGGGCTCCAGCGCGGTGAGCAGCCGGTCCCTGAGGTGGAAGTACTCGTCCTGCTTGAGGCCGACGTTGGACGGGCTGACCTGCTTGCTGTCGCCGACGACGACCATACGGTCGGCGAGCCAGCTCAGCAGCATGGCCTCCAGGCCGGACTGGCTGGCCTCGTCGACGATGACGACGTCGAACATGCCGGGCCGGTCCATGGGAACCGTCTCGGCGACCTGGTGCAACGGCATGATCCAGGCCGGCACCGCCGTCTGCGCCTTACGCAGGGCGGCCTGCGCGTCGCGCCGGTAGCGGTGCTGGTACTTGCCCTTGATGCGCCGGGCGGCCTGCTGGTAGGCGCTGAGGGCACGGGACTGGTCGCCGGTGAGCAGGCCGAGGCAGCGGTGCCAGGCGCGGGCGGCGGCGAGCCGCGCGAGCATGATGCGCGCTTCGTCGTCGGCCTCCGTGAGCCGCTTGCGCAGGGCGCGTTCGGCCTCGGGGTCGGTCAGCCGCTCCATGCGCTCGCGCCACGCGGACCAGGCCCAGGCCTCGGTGAGAGAGGGCAGCCGGGTGTCCCAGGCGGTGTCCTCGTGCGTGCCGGTGATCCGCTCGGCGAGGGCCGGAAAGGCTTCGCGGACACGGGCGAGCGCCGCGTCCTGTGCGGCCCGCAGCCGGGCGGCCTCGCGCACCTCGGCCATCTCGTCGCCGAACGTGCGGTAGCCGTCGGGGTCACGGTCGCGCACGGCGTCGAGGGCACGGACGACCGCGGGTGCGACACCGGGCCGGTCGCTCCAGCCCCGCAGCAGTTCCTCGGTGGCCGCGATGACCTTGCGGGACTGTTCGGCTGCGCGCAGCGTCGTCGCGGCGCGCAGCAGAGTGCGTACGGCGTTCTCGACGGACGCGTCCTGCCAGGTGGCGACCGCGAGTGCCGGCGAGGTGGCCGCGGCGGTCAGGACGTCGGTACGGGCTGCGGCGACGTTGAGCAGCGCGTCGAGCACCTCCGCGTCCTGCCGCAGCCGGGCGAGGCGGGACCCGTGTCCCTGCCAGGCGGCGACGGGAGTGCCCCACTCGGACTCCACCTGCGCCAGGCGCAGTTCGAGCTGTACCCGGGCGAGGACGACGGCCGCCGTCGCGGTGTCCTCCGCGGTCCGTCCGTCGACCCGTACCGTCTCGACGAACGCGCCGACCGTTTTCGCCAGCTTCGAGCGCATGCCGAGGGGGCCGCGCAGCTTCTGGCCCTGGCCCAGCCCGTCGTGCAGAGCGGTGGCCTGGGCAACCGCCGTGGCCGGGTCGTACTGCTCCAGGCCACTGACCATGGCCGTGCCCAACGTGGCGAGCGAGGCGTCGACGGCCGCCAGGGTCTCGGTGACGGCTGCCCGGCGGCTGCGTGCCTGCCAGTCCTGGCCGTCCGTCACCTGCTTCAGGAGCGCTGTCGCCCAGTCGCCGGCCGGGGAGGCGAGGGACGCGGCTCGGGCGCGGGCCGCGGAGAACGCGTCGAGCGCCGAGGACAGCCGCCGCTGTCCGGCCTCGCCGAGGCTCTGCACAGCCGTGTCGTACCCCGCGCACAGGGGGTCCAGGCGCGCGGCGGCGTGCGCTTCCTCGGCCGACCGTACGACCCGTACGGCCTCTTCGAAGTCACCGGGGCCGGGCAGTTCTGAGGGTCCGGGCACCTCGGCGGCCAGCGCCTGGTGGTGCGGGGTGTACGCGCGGGTGGTGCGCAGCAGGCACAGGGTCTCGTCGGCGGTCAGCGCCGGCTGTTCCTGCGGGACCGGGCCGAGCCAGTCGTGTCGCCCCGCCTCCGCCGTGAGGCGCTCGGCGATCTCCTGGAGGCTGCCGCTGTAGTCGCCGATCTCCGCCTCGAAGCGGTGGGTCTCCTGCTCGCGCAGCACGGCGAGGTCACGCAACATGGCCTGCTGGGCGGCGCGGGCCTTGGCGAGGCGTGACTGGAGCGTCTTGATCTGCTTCCGGGAGGCCTTCTCGTCGTATCCGGCGTACTCGCTGAGGATCCTGTGCACGGAAGCCTCCAGCTCCCGCTGGGCGGCGGCCCCGTCCTCGGTGCGGCTCACACACAGGTCGCGGACAGACTCCGGCAGCTTGTCCCGCAGCACACGCAGGGCGCGCGGGGTGTGGCTGGTGATGAGGACCCGCTTGCCCTGGGCGAGCAGGTCCGTGACCAGGTTGGCGATGGTGTGCGTCTTGCCGGTGCCGGGCGGGCCCTGGACGACGACGAGCCGGTTGGCGCGCAGGCGTTCGGCGATGGTGCGCTGTTCCTCGTTGGCGGGCAGCGCGAAGTACATCTCGCCACTGTCGTCCGCCGTCCCTTCCTCCGCCGCCGCAGCGAGGTCGGCCGCGGTGAGCGCGCCGTCCCGGCCTGCGATGTAGCCGAGCAGTTCGGTGGGCGGTACGCCGGCGTCGATCTGCCGGGCGATGGCCTTGAGGGCGTCCATGGTCGAGCGGCGGCTCCGCTCGCGCAGGACGAGTGCGGGGGTGAGTCCCACCTGCGGCACATCGAGGGCGCGCGGCTTGGCGCGCTCCACGGTCGGTGTGTAACCGCCTGCGCTGTGCGCGGCGTTGATCCAGCTGCGCAGCGCGGTGTGGACGGCGTCGAGGTGTTCGGGGTCCGTCACGTCCGAGGCGCCTTCCAGTACCTCGACGATCTCCTCCCGCACGGGACCGGGCACGTGCTGGGCCCCTTCGAGCATGCCCTCTTCGAGTTCCAGGCCCGCGCAGGCCGGGTCCGGGGCTGCGGTGAGCGTGCCGGTGGACGGGTCGAGACGGAGGATGGCCCGGTGGGTGACGAGGTGCCGGTCCACCCGTTGCCCGGAGGTCGTCTGCCAGGTCAGCCGGCCGAGACCGAGCACGAGTTCGTAGGCCTCACCGAGGTTGGCGGCGTCCTCGTGCATCTTGTGCAGCCGGTCGTACAGCCTGACCACGGGGTCGATCGCGCGGCGCCGCTCCGCCCAGGTGAGCCACTCCTGTTGCCAGGCGGCGTACAGCTTCTCGATCTTCTCGCGCCGGGGGTGTTCATCCAGCTCGTGGTAGGTCTTGTCGAACGGGATGCCCTGGGACCAGTCGGGAAACTCCGGCTCGACGCGTCGGCGCAGGTGCGGGGCGTGGGTCTGCGTGAAGTCGCGGATGCGGGTCTCGTCCACCCAGGGTGCGAGCAAAGGCTTGGGGTGCGGCGCGTCCTCGCGTTCGGGGCGGGCGACGGTCAGCCAGGCCGGCTCGTCGGTGCCGAGCACGCCGTCGGTCATCACCTCGACGCCGTCGTGCGGCAGTTCGTCGAACCACACGGTGCCGGCCGCGCCGTCGAGCGTGCGCACGGGGCGCGTCTTCGACTCCTCCGCCTCGGCGAGGAACCGGAAGATCTGCCGCACGCGTGCGGCGTCGAGCTCGTCGGCGGAGAGCTGCGGTGCGGGTGACTGCGGGGCCGTGCGCCAGGGGCCGGTCGGCTGGGCCGGGACGGCGTCGAGTGTTCCGTCGGTGGGATCGCCGAGGTCACGCACGGGCTCTGCCTCCGAGCTGCCGTCCAGGAACACGGACGCGGCGCCCGTGACGGTGCCGGTGTCGGTACCGGTGCCGGTGCTGAGCGAGGCCGACACGGCGGCCGCGGCCGTGGTGAAGGTGACACTCTCCCGGTCGTGCGCACCCCGGAAGCGGACCTCGATGTCCAGATCGCCGGCGGTACCGGCCGGAATGCTGTACGCCCACGTCGCGGAGGCCCTGCGTCCCGCACGCAGGGTGCCCTCCAGCTCGTCGTCGAGCACGTCACTGCGGTAGTCCTGCACCTGACGGCCCGTCTTGCCGTACGGCCCGCCGCGCACCAGCAGGGTGATGCCGTCCATGTCGACGGGCCGCCCGGTGCCGTTGCTCACGTGCAGGGTGCAGCGCACCAGGTCGTCGCCCGCCCGGTACCCGTGGCTGTCGTCGGCGTCGGCCAGTTCGTACGGCACGACATCGTCCACGCGTACGTACAGGCCGTCGATGTACTGGTAGACGGAACCGACCGGCCGCGGACCGCCGCCCGGCCCGCGCTCTTCCTGACTCACACGCCCCACCCCCACTGGTGCCGAGGGCCATCCTGTGGCCCGTTCGGTGACAAATCGCCCGGCCACCTCAAGACGGCCGCAAGGCACCCCCCGGCGGCGCGGACTTGAGTGTGAACTGAGCACACGCGGCGAGCGTATCAGCAAAGACCGAAACAGCACCCCAGGAGGCGCACTGGCACACAACACACCTGGTGAGTGGCCCATCGGCGACCCCTGGCCGCCTTCGGCGTCACCATAAAGGCAACAACCTCTACGTGAAAGTCATTGACTCAGTTCACAGTTACACGACAAGATGTCAACCGCGTCACTCGTGTGAGCTCCGTGACGCCGGTCCCGGAGGAGGGCAATCGCGCCATGCACATGCAAGTGGTCGACGTCTCGCCGCAGTTGGCGGCAGAATGGCTCACCCGCAACACCAACAACCGGCCGCTCAGCAAGAGCACGGTGCAGCAGCTGGCCGGCCAGATCCAGCGCGGTGAGTGGCAGTTGACCCACCAGGGCATCGCCTTCGACGAGGACGGTGTTCTCATCGACGGGCAGCACCGCCTGGCGGCCATCGTCAAGGCGGGCGTCACCGTGCGGTTGACCGTCACGCACGGTGTGCCGCGCACGGCGTTCACCGTGATGGACACGGGCCGCAAGCGCACCGGCCGCGACGCGCTCGCCCTTGCGGGTGAGACCAACGCGACCCACCTGGCGGCGGCCCTGCGAGGCCTGCACCTCTACCGCAACGCCCCCAACTCCTCGTGGAGCGGCGGATCGTCGGTCACGAGCAACGACCAGCTCCTGGACCTGCTCGACAAGCACCCCGGTGTCCGCGGCGCCCTGCAGCACGGCATCGCGTTGAACCGCGGCTGCCGCATCACCGTCACAGCGGCGACGATCGGCTGGTACGTCACCAGCGAGGCCCGGCCCGACGTCGACCAGTCCGCATGGGAGGAAGGAGTCGTCACCGGCGCGCGCCTGGAGCCGGGCGACCCCCGTCTCACGCTGCGCAACACCATGCTCAACCTGGCCCTCGGCAACGCGCACCGGCGCCGCGACGACTCGCGCGAGCACCTCCTCTACTACCTCAAGGCGTGGAACGCGTGGGTCGAGGGCCGCAGCATCAAGCTGCTGCGCCGCTCCCCCAACGAGACGATGCCGCGCATCTCCAGCCGCTCCGCCCTGACACCGGCGGACAACAACGCCTGAAAAGGCATAGATTCAACGGACAGCCGATCCTGGGAAAGGAGGCGCATGCGCGCCCAGGAGATCACCTTCCTCAAGCTCGTCCAAGGGGACAAGCAGTTCCAGGTGCCGCTCTACCAGCGCACCTACAGCTGGGGCAGGGAGCAGCTCCAGCGGCTGTGGGAGGACGTCGGGGAACTCGTCGAGCAGCACCTGGCCGGGGAGACGGCGGCCCCGCACTTCCTCGGTTCCGTGGTGCTCGCACCGGGCCAGATCCAGGCGGGCGGGGTGCAGCGATGGCTGGTGGTCGACGGGCAGCAGCGCCTGACCACGCTGATGCTGGCCTTCGCGGCGCTCCGTGACCATCTGAAGGAGACCGGTGACGCGCGCGGTGTGGACCGCGTGCACCGTCAGATACTGGTCAACGAGTTCCACGAGGGCGCGGACCACTACCGGTTGCTGCCCACGCAGGCGGACCGTGAGGCGTACACCGCCTGTGTCCGGTCCCGGGCCGACGCCGGCGGAGGCGACAACATCGGGGCTGCCTACCGGTTCTTCCGGGGCGCTCTCGCCGAGGGGCACGAGGCGGGCGACGAACGGTGGACCGCCACGGTCGAGACGGTCCTCAAGGACCTGCTGTCCATCGTGGAGATCACCGCCGAGTCCGGCGACAACGTCTACCGGATCTTCGAGTCGATCAACAACACGGGTGTCGGGCTCAGCCAGAGCGACCTGTTGCGCAACTACGTGTTCATGCTGCTGCCCAGGCGAGGCGAGCGGATCTACCAGGAACTGTGGCTGCCCATGCAGCAGAGCCTCGGTCCCAAGAACCTCGAACTCCTGGTCTGGCTGGACCTGGTGGTGCGCGGCCACTACAAGACCAAGCAGAGTGAGATCTACCGGGAGCAGCAGAAACGGCTCCAGCCGCTTGCCGGTGACGAGGACGCGCTGCAGCACGAGATCGAGCAACTGGCCGAGCGCGCCGGGAGGTTCCTGCGCATCGTCGACCCCGCCCGTGAGCAGTCCCCCGCCCTTCGCGCGGTCCTGGAGCGCCTGGCCTCCTGGGGCGGCCAGACGCACTACCCGCTCGCGCTGCACCTGCTGGACCTCGTGGCGGCCGGCAGGACGACGCCCGACGACGCGGCCCAGGCGCTGGGCTACGTCGAGTCCTATCTGGTACGGCGCCTGATCTGCCAGACGCCGACGACCGGCCTCAACCGGATCTTCATGGAGGCGCCGAAGGAGCTGGAGACCGACCGGCCGGCCGCCGAGGCGGTACGGCGGTTCCTGTCCGGCCGGCGCCGTCGCTGGCCGAGCGACGAGGAGCTGCGCGAGGCGATCCGCACCAAGCCCTTCTACTGGAGCGGACGTCCTCCGCAGCGCAGCTACATCCTGCGCCGTCTGGAGGAGAGCTACCGTGCCTCCGAGCCCGTGGACTTCGCCAAGGCGTCCCTCAGTGTGGAGCACGTCCTGCCGCAGCGTCCCGCTCCGGCGTGGTTCGACCTGCTGGCCGAGGAGACGGAGCCGAACCAGACGCCGCAGGAACTCCACGACCTGCTGGTCCACACGCTCGGCAACCTCACGCTGACCGGTGACAACTCCAAGTTGTCCAATCATCCCTTCGAGCGCAAGCAGCAGATCCTCGACTCCAGCGCCCTGCGCATGAACCTGGAGATCTCCTCGGCGCAGCGCTGGGGCAAGGCGGAGATCCTGGAGCGGGCCGATCGTCTGGCCCTGCGCGCGGTGCAGCTGTGGCCCGGCCCGATCGGCGGCGTCAAGCCCGCCGGTGAGGAGTCTCCCGGCTGGGCCGAGCTGCGGGCCGCGCTGGTGGCGATGCCGAGCGGCACGTGGACGACGTACGGCGATGTCGCCGAGCTGATCGGCAGCCATCCGGTGGCCGTGGGCGCCTACCTGGGCGCCAACCCGACGGTGATCGGTGCCTACCGGGTCCTCACCGCGGAGGGCAAGATCTCGCCCTCCTTCCGCTGGGCGGACGGCGACGACCGGCAGCCACCGCAGGAGTTGCTCACGAGCGAAGGGGTGCGCTTCGACTCCTGGGGCCGGGCGCATCGCTCACAACGCCTGACCGCCGCGGAACTGGCCACGTTGCTGGGCAAGGACGTCGCACAGCAGGTCTCGCACGACCCGCTTCCCGAGGGGGAGGACGCGGCGGCGGCCGAGCGCTTCCGGTCACAGTTGCAGGAGCATTGGCCGGACGCGTACCCCGGCGTCATCGCGGCCCTCGACTTCTGGCGCCGGCAGGGCGGTTACGTCACCTACGGCCGGTACGAGGAGACGAGCTGTTTCCCGATGCTGGACGCCGGTACGAGCCGTAGCCCGCACCTGCTCTGGCCGGTCGGGATCTATCCCGTGAGCGGCACGGTCGAGGTGGTCTTCCAGTACCTGAAGTCCCGCACCCCCTTCGACGACACGGAACAGCGCAGGGAGTTGCTGAACCGGCTGAACAAGATCGACGGCATCGACCTGCCGGAGGCGAAGCTGGAGCTGCGTCCGTCCTTCCCCGTGAGTGTCTTCGCGGAGCACGGCGAAGAGGTCTGCGAGGTTCTGGACTGGTTCGTGGGGGTGGCGGCGCTGGACCTGGCGCGGCGCGACTGACGGTCACTTCGTCGACGCGGTCCAGGACGCCGTCGGCACTCGGCGGCAGCGGACGGGGCGGGTTCGCGTGCGCGCGTTCCCGCTCCGCGGCGCCGGACGGCCCTGGACTCAGGTGCCGCCCCCGGATTTTTCGGCACGGTGCCAGGCGTCAGAAGGACGTCCGCCGCCCAAAGCACTCCCGCGTCGGTGGTGTCGCCGCGCGGCGAGCCATCACTGATACCCCCACGCCGTCAGTCGTCAAGGCTTCGGTGACTGGAGCGCCAGGCTCGGTGTCGAAGAGCCGGCCTCATGACCCCCAGTCACCAGTACTTGGCCTTCACCGCCTCCAGTTCCCGCGCTGTCCCGCCCAGTTCGGCCAGAATCTCGGCAGCACTCGATCTGAGAGCCTGTTGCTCCAGCTTCGAGGGTCTGGGGGGAACCGCAGAGTCCGTGGTGGCCAACTTCAGCCACACGCGGGCTCGGTGCACAGTCCGGCGTGCCTTCTTGCTCTCGGGCAACGCACTGCCGAGGACGGACATCTTCCTCTCGACGCGATCGGTCGCCTCACTGACCCGCCGCCGTTCCCCGGCGGTGGAGGCCTGCGGCTTGGCACCTGTCAGGTCATGCCTGGCCTTGTGCTGCTGGATGCGTCTGATGGACGCGTCCACTTCCTTCCGCTGCTTCCTGGTCAGCGTCCGAGCGGACTTGGCAACGGGTATGCCCTTGCGGGGGCCCACTGCGCGGGGCGGCTTCGCGTACATCGCGATGCCACGCGCCCTCTCCCGGTCCGCCCATGTGCGCAAGGCGGGCGAGTCGGCCGACAGCGCCTCGGCTCCCTCGATGCCGAGTCTCTCCAGCACGGCGGGCAGACATGGCAGAAGCCCGACGTCCTCGCGAAGGAGCGCGGACAGGACCGGTTTGCTGTCCCAGAGCGGACGGTCGACCTCTACGAGGAAGGCGATGCGGTCTCGCTCCGACATGCTGACGAGAGGTTCGCCGAGTTGCGAGGCCAGTGTGGACCAGAGCAGCGTACGTCCTCGGGGGACGCCTTCCCGCAGGATCTCCCGGACACGGACGACGGCCCGGTCCCGGATGGATGTCGTGGTCTTCGCCGCGGGGTGTCGCTGGGACGCCGCCGGGCGTTCCGCCTTGACGGGCCCGGCAGGGTGCGACAGGTGGTCCGGCTGCCGCGTACGGGGGACGGGAACCGGCTTCGTCCCAGGCGGCTCGGAGAATGCCGGTCCCAGGCCCGTGCGGGCCGCCTCGTGTGCGTCAAGACGGATGAAACGGTCCAGGTGGACGACCCATCCGCCGCCTTCACCAACCAGCAGGCGCACGCGGTCGACAGCGCGGTAGACGTACCCCGCCGGAGGCAGTGCGGTGTCGTTCGGCAGAGACAGCACCGCCCGCACGATGGGGTTGCCGGCCGGTTTGACGTCCGCCATGACCAGGCGGCGCCCCTCGGCGGTGAACGGCGAGTCGCCGGGGACGAGGGCTTCCTTGTCCAGGGCGAAGACGATGGGGCCGTCGATGGGGAACGCGAAAGGCTCCGGGGGTTGGACGGGTACGCGTAGGGCCTCCGCGGAGGGTGTCAGCAGTCCTGTCCGCTCGAACCGGCAGTCCTCCAGAGCGTCCCAGTGGACGGAGGGTGCGGCGTGGGTCTGGGTGCCGATGTACACGCGGCGCTCACCGGCCACCGTCTCCAGGCGGAAGCGCAGACTGTAGCCGTTGCGGGCGAGGAGTTCCTCGGTGAGCGGGCCGTCCGTGCCGAAGAGCCAGTCGACGTCGTCGGCATCGCCGCTGAGGGCGATGTTCGCCGTGCGCCAGTCTCGGTAGTCGAGGGGCGAGAGCTGGAACCGGAGCCTGCGGCGGGCGGCGGGCAGATGCAGGTCCACGGCGTCGCCGGGCCCCGAGCCGAGGTCATGGGTCCGCACCTCGCCCCGCTGCCCGTGTTTGCTCAGCAGATCCCGCAGGCCCCGCTTGATGAACAGGTGGTCGGCGCTGGATTCGCCGGTGGCGGCGCGGCCGCAGGTGGGACCACCGGCCACATGGGCGAAGTGGCATACCTTGTCGTGATACAGCCGGTCCATCAACTTGCCCCCGCAACCTCCGAGTTCGTAGCCGCACCAGTAGGTGTGGTCGGGGTGGCGCCTGCGCCAGGCCTCCAGCTCCGCGGCGTCCATGGGGAGGATCACCGGGTGATCGGAGTCCGAGTTACCGATCACGGCGGTCTGCACGAGACGGTGGTCGAGCATGGGACCTCACAACAGGACGCCGGAACTGATCACCGGCCGGAGAAACAGGTGGCACTGAGGCCATCAGTATGCGATCCATGCACTGAGTTCACAAGAAAATGTCCGCGGAGATCGCCGATCTGGCTGTCCAGGGGTACTCAAGACGCATAGGCTCGCGCTCGCACACGTCGACGGCCGGGGAGGGGACCGCGATGCGGAGAGGCAGTGTCGAGTACGAGCAGGTGTTGCACGCCGTGGTCGAGATTCTGCGAGACCGGGCGTGCCGGGGAGCGGAAACCGTGGAATACGGCCGGCTCTGTGCCGAGCTGGAGCGCCTCGGTCATCATGTGCCGCCCCACGAGGGCCCGATGCCCTACCTGCTCGAGGACGCCTCCGCCGAGTGCAGCCCGGACGGCTCCCTTCCACTGCTGTCGGGGCTGGTTGTGCTGAAGGAGACCGGCACACCGTCGAAGGGCTTCTTCCGGCTGGCTCGCCGTGCCCCGTATCACCGTTCCGGTGATGACACCGAGCTGTGGGTCAACGAGCTGAAGGAACTGGCGAGGATCTACGCCGGCCTTTGACGCCCTTGCCTCGGCGACCGAGCCGGACGGTGACGACCCCGACCGGCTCCCTTCGCCATTCGGCGAATCACTTGATGCCCCATCACATGCTGGAGGCCCGTTCCGGGCCTTCTCCCAGTTCAAGGAAGTACTCGTGAGCGCAATCGGCTCCGGTGGAAGAGTCCAGCCGGCCCGTCCCGGCGACCCCTCCCGCATAGGCCCCTATCGCATCGTCGGCCGTCTCGGTGCGGGCGGTATGGGCACCGTCCACGCCGGAGTCACCAGGGACGGAATGCGCGTGGCGGTCAAGGTGATTCATCCCGAGCAGGCCCAGGAGCCGGAGTTCAGGGCTCGTTTCCGGCGCGAGGTGGAACTGTCGTCCCGCGTCACCGGTCCGCACCTCGTCCCCCTGCTCGCCGCCGACCCCGACGCGCCGACGCCGTGGCTGGCCACCGCCTACGTTCCGGGGCCGACGCTGAACGAGCACATACTCGCCCACGGGCCGCTGACGGGCGGGAGCCTGTACGCCTTCGCGGCCGCCACGGCACAGGCGCTGGCCGCGATCCACGCGGTGGGAGTGGTGCACCGTGACGTGAAACCGCAGAACGTCCTCCTCACCCCCGCCGGCCCCCGTGTGCTGGACTTCGGCATCGCTCACGCCGCCGACGGCACCAGTGTGACCCGGACCGGGGTCATGACCGGAACCCCCGGCTGGATCAGTCCCGAGCAGTACCGCCAGGGCGGCGCGGGTCCGGCGAGTGACATGTTCGCGTGGGGAGCGCTCGTGGCCTACGCGGCCACCGGACGGCTGCCCTTCGGAGTCGGCGCACCCGACGTGGTGGCCTTCCGCGTGATGTCGGGCGAGGCCGACCTCGACGGTGTCCCCGCGGCGCTGCGCCGGACCGTGGAGAAGGCACTGGCCCAGGAACCGGGTGACCGCCCGACGGCGGCCGGGGCCGCCGAGGAGTGCGGGGTGCTGCTGGCCTCCCAGGTCACGCAGGTCGCGAGCGCCGAGGCGGTGCCGGCGACGGCCGTCGACCTGATCACGGCCGTCTGGGATGTACCACCCGCTGAGGACCCCACGTGGCAGTTGCCCAGGGACCGAGGCCGTTCGAAGAAGCAGCTGGCCGGTACCCTCGTCCTCGCGGCAGGCGTCGTCGGCGGACTGGCCGGCGGAGTGGCGGCGCTGCTGCCCGGCGACAGCGGAAACCGCCACCATCCGTCCTCGTCCGCTGCGTCACCGCTTGCGTCGAAGGGGTCCGCACACGCCTCCGCGAGCACCGCGAAAACGGACCCGGCGGCGAAGCAACAGGTCTCCGACGGCGACAAGGCGAGCACGGCGAGCTGGCAGGAGGCCCGAGCGGCGCAGGGCGCGGGTGAGCACGACGTGGCGCGCGCGGTCCTGCACGACGAGGGCGTGGAGGCCCAGGACCTCAGCGACGGCGCCGACTTCACACCGGAGACCGTGCGGTTCCACGAGTCGCGGCGCGAGGTCTACCTCTCGTACCGGCTGACCTCCGACGAACAGGGGGCGATCTACGCGGAGACGGAGATCGCCAGGTCGATGTGTCTGACGCTGCGGGACGTCGTACTGCGCCTGCACCCCGACCTGCCGTACCGCACGTACGTCATGGTGAAAGAGGAGCAGGGCAAGGACCCCCAGGTGACATGGCAGGACGACTTCGTCACCAACGCCGACTGCCAGTCGGCCGCCGACAACGGCACCGGGCAGGACACGGACGGTTCGCAGGACTGGCAGCCGGACGAGAACGGCCTGGGACAGGCGATGATCCCCAGCACCGACAGGGCGGAGATCCGGGTCGCGGACGGTGCCGCCAGGAAGATCATCGCGGGCACGAACGGGATGCGTCAGACGCTCGGAACGGATCGCATGCTCGGCAACGCGGAGATCAAGGTGGGCTTCGATCCCGCCGACTCGGCGATGTACGTCTGGTCGGACTACGTGCAGTGGAACGAGCAGCAGGTCGAATCCTGGGCGGGCCTGGCCGCCGCTGAGGCGTGCCGGGCTCTCGTGAGCGAGCGGGAGAGCGCGGGAAGCGGCTGGCCCTACTCCCGCTACGCCGTGGCCGAGATCGGTGGGTCCGGGTATCTGATGATCCGTTGGGGCGCGGCCACCACGCGGGCCGACTGCCCGGCCTGAGTGGCATCGCGACCGTGACCGAGGTTGACCCTCGACCTTGTCGAGGGATCAGAGTTCCGGGTGTGGAGAGCGAGATGCGCAGCATCGGTGAGATGGCGCGGGACAGTGGACTGGGCGTGAGTGCGCTCCGGTTCTACGACCGTGCCGGTGTGCTGGTCCCTGCCTGGGTGGACCCGGTCAGTGGCTACCGGTGGTACGAGCACGGGCAGTTGGAAGAGGCCCGGTTGCTGGCCCGGTTGCGCCGGGCCGGCATGCCCTTGGCGGACATCCGGCTGGTACTGGCCGGCTGGTCCAGCGCGGACACGGACCTGGTGCGCGGGTTGCTCCAGACGCACCTGCACCGCCTCGAACGGGGCCTGGCCGACGCCCGCGGTGAGTTCTCCACGCTCCGAGCACTACTCGACCACAGGGAGAATCCCATGTCTTCGCTCAGCACCGCCACCGTCGAACTGTCCGTTCCCGCCACCGAACTGGCCGCCGCACTGGACGCGGTCCGTTTCGCGGCCGGTTCGGACCCGGACCTGCCGATGCTGGCCGGTGTCCTGTTCGACGCCGAGGGCGCGGCGCTGAGCGTGGCTGCCACCGACCGCTACCGGATGGCCGTCGCCCAGGCCGCCACCACCGGGTACGACGGACCCCGCGTGCAGGCCGTCGTGCCGCTGCCCCTCGCCGATGCGATGCGGGCGCTGCTGCGGGGCGAGGACCCGGTGCGGCTCGCCGTTGAGGGCGACCGCGTGTCGCTGGAGTGCGGCGACCGTCAAACGGCCGGCCAGTGCCTCGGCCACGACTTCCCCGACTACCGCCGCCTGGTGCAGCTCCCGGCCGGCCGCCGGGTCCGCGTCGACACGGCGTCCTTCCAGGAGGCACTGAAGACCGGCCCGGTCCGCGCGAGTGGACCGCGCGACCAGGAGGGCGAGCGCTGCGACGTCAGTGTGCTCAGGGTGGCGGACGACGGCACGGTGACACTCTGCGAGGACGGTGACGACGGCCAGGACAACATCGGCGTCAACCGGGACTTCCTCCTGGACGCGCTCGCCGCCGGGGATCGTGACGAGCTGATCCTGGAGCTCGGCGCCGCCACGGCACCGATCGCGATCCGCCGGCCCGACGAGGAGCCGGCCTTCTCGATCCTGATGCCGGTCCGTCTGGAGGACTAGCCCATCGCGGACACGGCTGTCGAGGGCCCGCCGAGCCACGGCGGGCCCTCGCCTTCGCCCACGGCTGTGTCGTAGGGGCGCACCGCCCCCTCCGCTGAACTCCTGTACGCGCCCTCCCATTTGACATGCCTCTGTCTCATACTTCGCGAAGAGGCAATGGTCCCGTACGTCGTCCGGGGCCTGGGGGGCTCGGGGGGAACGATCGATGGGTGACGCACGTCTTCAGTGGCTCCAAGAGGCCGTTTCCGCCTTCGGCGCCGAATGCAAGCGAAACCTCACGGGCCCCGGTGACCGCGAGGCAGCCATTCGCGGTCCCTTGGAGCAACTGTTCCGCACCATGGCCGCGCACCACGCGATGCACGAGGTCAGCTGGCACCCGGAAACCCGCATCCCCCACCTTGGAGTGCGCCCGGACTACGCCGTACGCGTCAACACGGACGTGACGGGCTACATCGAGGTGAAGCGACCGGGAAAGAGCATCGACCCCGACTCCTTCACGGGCCACGACAAGAGGCAGTGGGAGCGGCTGCGCGACCTCCCCAACCTGCTCTACACCAACGGAACCCACTGGCGGGTCTTCCAGTACGGCGCTCAAGTCGGTGAGGAGGTCGTCCTCTCGGGCGCCCTGAAGAGCGCCGGGGAGAAGCTGACGGCAGGCAACCTCGCCGCCTTCGACGCGCTCGCCCAGGCCGTGCTCTGCTGGGAGCCTCCGAAGATCCGGCGCGTTTCGGTACTCGTCCAGCACATCGCCCCGCTGTGCCGCCTGCTGCGGGAGGCCGTACGGGAACAACTGCGGGCCGAGGCCGGGCTCGACGCGGCCGACTCCACGGCCGACCACCCCTTCACCGGTCTCAGAAGCGACTGGCGCCGGCTCCTGTTCCCCACCGCCGACGACGCCACCTTCGCCGACGGCTACGCCCAGACGGTCACCTTCGCGCTGCTCCTCGCCCGAACGGAGCGCATCCCGGTCACCGGCAGCAGCTTCCACGAGATCGGCCGTCGCCTCAACGCCGGCCACGCTTTGATGGGCAAGGCTCTCCAACTCCTGACCGACAACGTCAACGAGCGGTTCGAGGTGACCCTCAACCTCCTGGCCCGTACCGTCGCGGCCGTCGAGTGGGACATCATCCGCCAGGGCAACCGGGACGCCTATCTCCATCTCTACGAGTCGTTCCTCTCCGTCTACGACGACAATCTCCGTCAGCGCAGCGGTTCCTACTACACCCCGCACCAGGTGGTGGAGGAGATGGTCCGCCTCGCCGAAGAGGTGCTGCGCACCCGGCTGGGCAAGGCGCGCGGCTACGGCGACGAGAGCGTGCACATCGTCGACCCCGCGATGGGCACCGGCACCTACCTGCACACCGTCATCGAACGGGTGGCGCGACAGGCGGCCGAGCGGCACGGCGAGGCCATGGCACCCGACGCGATCGGCCGACTCACCGAACGCCTGTACGGCTTCGAGCTCCAGATGGGCCCGTTCGCCGTCGCCGAGCTCCGCGCGGCCGACCTGCTGAAGAAGCACGGGGCCCAGCTCCCGCCGGGTGGCCTCAACCTCCACGTCACGGACACGCTCGACGACCCGTACGTCCAGGAGGAGCAGCTCGCCTCGACGTACGCGGCCCTGTCGGTGTCACGTGCCCGCGCCAATCACGTCAAGGCCAACGTCCCCGTCACCGTGGTCATTTCGAACCCGCCGTACGACGACAAGGCCGAGAACCGCGGTGGTTGGATCGAGAAGCGGGTGAAGGGCCAGGGCAGACCTCCCCTGGACGACTTCCGGCATCCGGGCAACGGCCGCTACGAGCACGCGCTGAAGAACATGTACGTCTACTTCTGGCGCTGGGCCACCTGGAAGGTCTTCGACGCCCATGCGGACGACCGGCACGGTGTCGTCTGCTTCATCACCCCGTCCGCGTTCGCCACCGGGCCCGCCGGGCGTGGCATGCGCGACTATTTACGCCGGACCTGCGACGAGGGGTGGGTCATCAACTTGTCCCCGGAGGGGCAACGGTCGGACGTTGCCACCCGCGTGTTCCCGCACGTCGCCCAGCCGTTGTCGATCTGCCTCTTCGTACGGCGGGCGGATCACGACTCCGACGCGCCTGCGCGCATCCATTACCGGGCTCTGCAGGGGAAGCGGGCGGAGAAGTTCGAGCAGCTTCGGGCGGTGCGGCTGGATGACGGGGGCTGGCGGGATGCGCACGCGCGGGGGGTGCGGCCTTTTACTCCGGCGACCTTGTCGGGGTGGGATGACTACCCGGCCCTTGAGGACCTGTTCCCGTGGGGAAGTCCTGGCAACAAGACCAATCGGTCGTGGGTGACTTCCCCGTCCGAGGGCATTCTGCGGCGGCGGTGGGCGCGGCTCGTCGGCGAGGCGGATCCAGAGGTGAAAGCCCTTCTCTTCAAGACAACCGACAGCCGCAGTCTCGATTCGCGGCCGCCCGGCCTGCCGGGGTTCCCGCACCCCGACCAGGACATGTGGAACGAACCGAACGGCAGCCCCCGGCTCCTACGAATCGGACTGCGCAGTTTCGACCGCCAGTGGCTCATCGCGGACAACCGCGTCATCGACCGGCCGCGGGCCGAACTGTGGGAGGCTTTACAACCAGGCCAGTTGTTCCTCAACCAGCAAAGCAGCCACGAAATCAACAGCGGTCCGGCTCTGGTGGTGACCGCGCTGCTACCGGACACGCACCACTTCAACGGTCGAGGCGGAAGGGTGCATCCAGTTCTCCACCCCGACGGAAGCGCCAACGTGCCCACGGGCCTGCTCCGGTACCTGGCCGGCGCCCTCGGTCTGGATCAGGTGACCGCGCACGACCTCGCCGCATACGCCGTAACTGTCGCCGGACACAGCGCCTTCACCGAGCAGTTCACCGAGGAACTGCTGACTCCCGGCGTCCGGTTACCTCTCACCCGCGACCCAGAACTGTGGGGGGAGGCGGTCCGCCTCGGACGCGATTTCCTGTGGGCGGCGACCTACGGCGAGGTCGGCCCCCCGCCCGATGTCCCGGCGTCCGGACAGGACGGTGTCGGTTTCCCGTCGGGAGACCCACGGCAGGTGCGGTATGCGACAGGAATCGGCTCCACCGTGCCCGACACGCTCAGCTACGACAAGGAGACCGGCACTCTGCACGTGGGACCGGGCACCTTCACAGGCGTCCCGCCCGAAGTCTGGCAGTACGAAGTCGGCGGCATGCACGTCATCAAGAAGTGGTTCGGCTACCGGAAGGCCTCACCCACCAGCAGGAAGACCAGTCCGCTCGACGACATCCACGTCACGACCTGGCCGCGCGAGTGGACCGAGGACCTGATCGACTTGTTGTCCGTCCTTCGGCGGCTGGTCGACCTCGCACCCGCGCAGCAGGCGCTCACCGCGAAGATCGTGAGTTCGCCGGTCATCACCGTCGCCGACCTCACGTCCGCCGGCGTTCTCCCTCCGCAGCCCGGGGCGGCGCGTGCCCGGCGTCGTGTCGTCCTGGACTTCGACCAGTCGGGCGAGTCATGAGAGGTCGGCGCCGCCCGCCTCCCCCGTGCGGACGTACAACTCCGCCTGCTCCAGGGTCCATGTTCCCTCCGCGAGCTGTTTCAGCGCGTGCCCGGCAGGACGGGACGGCGCGCCTCGGGACACGGTGTCGGCGAAGGACGCCACCGCGCTCAGACGGGCCGTCAGCTCGTCGCACTCCGCCTCGCGCAGTGCCGCCGCGCCGAGAGGGGTGAGCCGGAGGGTGCCCTGGTCGCCACCGCGCTGTTCGACCAGCCCGGACCACAGCAGGGTCGGCAGGGCGTCCCGGACCTCGTCCGTGTCGAGGTCCCGGGCCGCGTAGGACTCCGGAGCCGTCTCGGGCGCCGGGAGGTCACACAGATCGATTTCCCGCAACAAGTGTTGCTGGAGCGGCGACAGTTGACCGCTGGGAACAAGCATGGCTCCAGTATGGCGCGCGGCGGGCGCCGCGGCGCCCCGACACCGAGAGGTTGATACGCCGATGCAGCACACTCAGAGCATGACGGCGGCCAGGATGAACGTGATATCCACCGTGACTGCCGTCCCTGACCGTGGCGAGGTGCTCGGCCAAGCGATTCCGTTCGACCGGGCTCGTTGGCTGCCTCTTCTGCCCAGCGCCGACTGGTGGCCGCCGGAACTCGACGACTGCCCGACGGTGGCCGGTCGGCCGAGAGTCGACCGTAAAACGGTGTTCGAAGTCGCCCGCCGATGGGACACCGTCGAAGGCCGTCGCCATCTGCTGATCGCCGCGCTCGTCTGGGGCACGGGTACCAAGGCTCGGTCGGTCGCGCGTCGCGCAGACATCTTCACGGCGGCCTCCGCCAGGGACATCGATGCCCGCCTGGAGGCCGGGTTGGGCGCGCTGCGGGAGGAGGGCCCCGTGGCGGCGTACTACGCCTTCAACAACGACCAGCACATCAAGTTCCTGGGCCAGGCGTTCTTCACGAAGGTGATCTACTTCACCGGTCATGAGCAGTGTGCGTGGGCATGGCGTCCGCTGATCCTGGACCGTTTCGTCGCCCTGGCACTGCGGGCCGCCGATACCGGTGACAGATGGCCCACAAGCGGGTGGAAGACGCCGTGGTACCGGCGGTACCTGTTCCTCGCGCACGAGCACGCGCAGCGAGCGGGTGTCCTCCCGGACCAGGTCGAGGCCGCATTGTTCGTCCGCGGCAAGCGACGCGACGAGATTCGCCCCAAGATGCGTTCCTCACTGGCCACTGGCCGGGCAGTGGCCGATGCCGCGGTTCCGCCCCCAGGAGCCCCGTAAGGTCCAGCGGTATGACCGACGAGCAGATACGAGTCGAGCAGACCCTGGACGCATGGGAACGTATCGAGTCCTGGCTGCGGGAGCATGCGCCGAGCTCCTACGCGGCCCTCCCGCCGGCGGCCGAGCCTTCGGCCGTCCAGGAGGCGGAGAACACCATGGGGCCCCTGCCGCCCGAGCTGCGAGCCTTGTGGGAGATCCACGACGGCACCAGCCAGGGCCTTCTGCGCGGCTACGACCTGTTCTCCGTGGCGGGGTGCACGGCCTCCCGGTCGATGATGGAGATCGTCCTCGACGATCTGGCCGGCGAGAGACCGCCATGGGTCCAGGCGCTCGCGACGGACACGACCGACCCCTTCCCCAGGGACTTCCACTTCATCGACGTCCGCACGGGCCGTCTCGGCTGGTACTCGCGGGAGAACATGTTCATCCCCCCCGAGGAATCGGAGCAGACGCTGTCCGACCGGCTGGAAGACGTTGCCGAGCAGCTGGAAGCCGGCGGAACACAAGCGGTATCGGACGGTCGGCTCACCTGGTAGAGCAGCCGGCCACCCACTGCGCGCGGGTGGCCGGCTGATCAGTGGTGTCCGGTCAGGACATGGAGCACTTCACCGTGTCCCTGCTCGGGTCGCACGACTCGAAGCCGGGAACCTGAACCCAGAACTCGTCCTGGTCCAGGATCCGGTACTTGCTGTTGAAGCCGGGAAGGGCCGCTGCCGATCCGGAGTTCATCCAGCCGGAGATCGCCGACCGACCGCACTCCTCGTTCCAGGTCGGAACATGCTTGCGCTCGTCGCTGTAGAACTTCCAGGCTCCGCCTCCGTTCGCACCGAGCCGGGTCGCGTACGTCTGGAGACACTCGGCACCGGATCCGACCGGGTTGGTGCCCTTCATGTTCGCGGGCATCCCACCGGACTGGTAGGTCGACGCGAACGCCATCTCGTCACAGTTGATCTTGTCGGTCTTGCCTTCGACGAGGCCCTTGGCGGCATCCGGATGCGGATCCCAGCCGGAGTTCGATCCGCAGATCACCTGGCGGTTCTTGTCCGGGTCCCGACCGTACTCGTTGCGGTCACCGGCCTTGCCGTTGGGTACCTTGTCCGGCAGGAACTTCAACGGATGGTCGAACGCCCCCCAGTGGCCGGGCAGCTTGTTCTGGTACAGCCACGCATGGGCGGCGGCTTCCGGGTACTTCCTGGAGTTGAAGACATAGCCGGGCCGGTAGTCCGGGAAGACGCAGCCAGGCGTCGCGTACACGGAGTCGCAGCGCGCCTTGAGCGGGGCGAGACCGGTGTCCTCCTCCTCGAACGTGTGGGACTTGTCGACGGTCACGACCTTCGCCGTGTAGGACCAGGACATCTCCAACTGCTCGGAGTTGAGGGAGTCCTTCGTGTCCTCACCGGTGAACTGCGACACCCATTCCATGGGCATCGTGCCCGTGATCGAGTGGTCGTCTGGAGTGGGCTGCACGGCAGACGTCCACAGCGTAGGGCCGTCCCACGAGAACTTCTTGTCCTGCCAGCACCCGAGCTGTGGTCCGACACAATAGGGGAAGACCTCGAACTCGACGGCGGAGACAGCTCCGTCGAAGGACGTCTTCTCGATCTTGACGCTCTGCGTCATCTTCCGCGACTTGGCGTCGAGCTGAACCGCGGCCCTGACGAGGAACACCGACTTGCTCCAGATGCCATCGGTGTCCAGGGTGGAGAGCGTGACCTCCTCCGGGGCTACGCACGCCTCGGTACGGGTGAACGTCCCGACCACGCCAATCTGGTCGACGGGGCCGTCGAAGCGCTGGTCGTAGGTCGCGGCGCGGAGAGCCCGGCCGAGCTGCGGCTTGTTCGGGTCGATCTTCGCCACGAGGTCCGTCCTGCGCTTCGTCTTCACGCAGTACGTCGCGTCACCGTCCTTGTGGCACTTCTCCCTGCCTTCGGCACTGCGTGAGGCCGCGGGATCCTGTGTCACAGAAGAGATCAGAATCGGCCCGTCCTGATGCGCCGGCTGCTTCACCGACTCGTCCGGCGCGTCCAGGGTGATGTCCGCCTTGGGGCCGGAACCAGAGGTGCCGTCGCCCGTGAACCTGACCGTGACCGGATCCGAACTGCCGCTGTCGTTGGCGGTACGCACGTTCAGCGTGTGGTCGCCGGACACCCGGGCTATGGAGCGCAGGCCGGTGTCGATCGTGACCGACGTCTGCCCAGCGGCGTCGACACGCTTCCAGGCCGCGCCGTCGAGCTGCCACTCGACCCACTTCGCCGTGTGCCCGGAAGGCAGGGTGACGGTGAACTGTCCGGGCTTGCCGTTGTTCACCACACTCTTCGGCTTCGCCGGCGTGGCCGGCTTCGGAACGCTGATCTTGAACGTCGAATACGGAGATCAGTCGCTCTCGTACGTCTTGCTTGTGGCGTCGTACCCCGAGGAGCGGACCGCGTACGTCACGCCGTTCTTCAGCTTCCCCGAGGGGACCTTCACCGAGGTCGGCTGGCCCGCTGTGACCTCACCGGATACGAGGACGCCCCACTTGTTGTCGTCCGTGAGCTTCACGACCGTGCCGCTCGGCTTGCCGTGGCTGTCGGTGGTGTGGACCTCGAACGTGGAGGTCGTCTTGTGCCCGCTGGGTGCGGTGACGGTGTTCCGCAGCGTCGGTGTGGTGCTGTCGGCCTGCCACACGCTGCCGGACTGCTTGAACGGCGGCCCCACTTCAGGACCGTTGGGCGTGTTCGGAGCAGCCGCCGCAACAGCCCGTTTCTGGGGGCCGTGCACGGGCGGCGGTAAGTCGGAGGGAGCCGCGTAGCTGGTGGTGGCGGCGGCCCCGGATCCGAGGACGACCGCGAGGGCCGCGGCGATGGCTGTACGGCTGCTGGGGAGGGTCAACCTATGACCTTCCTGTGAGACAACTGTTCGATCCACCCCAACAGGTTCACAGCAAGGGAACTATGCCCAGAGTCACGGTTTACGCAGGAGCCTCAAGGAATCAGCCAACCGCCCTGAAGCAGACCGGAGTAGAGAGATGAAGCGGGCCCATCACCCACGAGCACGCACAGGGGGCTGGGCTGGCAGCGACATCCAGTCCATGTACTCAGTTCACAAGAATTCTGCATGGAAATCATGGATTTGACTGCCCATGGGGCGGCGGGGCGCGTACGCTCACATAGCCACACATCGACGGCCGGGGAGGGGACCGTGATGCGGAAGGCGCCGGGGGCGGTCGACTTCAGGAGCCGGGAGAAGCAACACCTGCACTCACGCCGTGCAGGCTGGTACCCACCCGCACCGTCACGGATGGCTTGAGGCTTGGCCGTGTGTCGACGCCCTCGAGGCGCTCGCGACGAGAGGAACGAACCCGATGAGCAAGGCCGATGACGTCAAGGGCCTGATCCAGCAGCGTCTCGACAAGGCGCTGGTCGCCCAGCAGCCGCTGGCGAGGAAGAACGTCGAGCGCCTGCGGCGGGTGAACCCCGGTGACACTCCCCAGGAGTTGATCCGCCGGTTGGACCGTTACTACCTCGCCGGCGTCACCGCATCCGGAGGAGCGTCGGGAGCGGCGGGGATCGTGCCCGGCGCCGGGGTCCCGACGGCCCTGGCCGATGTCATGCTCTTCACCGAGGCGTCAGTGCTCTACACGTTGTCGCTGGCCGAGGTTCACGGTATGCATCCTGAGGACTTCGAGCGCCGCAAGCTCCTGGTCCTGACCGTGCTCCTCGGCGACAGCGCGGTGGGTGCTCTGGACAAAGTCGTCGGGCGCACGGGCCCCTATTGGGCTCGGCGCATCGTCAACGCGATCCCGATGAGCGCGATCAACCGGGTCAACAAGGTGCTGGGCCCGCGGTTCATCACCAAGTTCGGGACGAAGCAAGGGGTCCTGGTGCTGGGCAAGCAGGTGCCACTCGGCATCGGTGCCGCGCTCGGCGCCGGCGGCAACCATGTCCTCGGGCGACTGACGATCAAGTCCGCACGAAGCATCTTCGGACCGCCCCCGACGAGCTGGGCCGACGATGATCGTGAGGCGGAGGTACCCCTCGGTCTCGACGACCACTGATCACTCTTCCGGAGCTTCGTCCGGCCGACACACCTCCGCCCAAACCGTCTTCGTGTACGCGTCACGGATGTCACAACCCCAGCGGTCCGCGTACGCCTGGACGAGTAGCAGCCCACGTCCCGACGTCTCGTCGGCGGACGGTGGTGCCGTGCGCGACGGCAGGCGCTCCGGGCGGGTGTCCGTCACCTCGATCCGGAAGCTGCGGGGCAGGAGGAGCAGCGCGAGACGGAAGGGCGGCTGTGACTCGCCGGTGAGCTGATGCTGTGTCACGGTGTCAGGGTGGGTGCGCGAGGGGTCCGCTGACCGGATACGACGGCCGTACGTCGGTCTCGTCGTACGGGGCGGGCGGCTGACCGTTCATCTTGGTTGTACGGGGCTCGTACGGGCGTTGTACGGGTTGCCCTCGTGCCTCCGTCACTCCGGGGGCCGTTGGTCAACCGGCTTACCGCAGGCATGCGCCTGACCTGCGGATAAGATCAGACGATGAAGATCGATCCGCCCCAGCGTGTGAACCGAACGTGGCCAGTACTGACCATGTGGGTGGCGGTGGGCGCGGACGGCCGAGCGGTCGTCTCCCTGAAGAGGATCGCCGCGGGTGTGGCGGTACAGGTGCCCCTGCCGGAGAACATGACGGCTCTGCGACGTCTGGCCTCCAACGCGCGTAAGGGCACACGGGCGCCGGGCCTGAAGGTGCGGGTCACAGGAACTCCACACGCTCCCGAAGTCACCCTTCTCACGGCGAGCAACGCGGTCGGCACCCTGGTCGTCGGCGCCCTGGCCACATCGTTCAAGGCACGCCTGGCCGACAGCGCGGAGCGAGCCTTGCTCCTCCTTCGCAGCCGCGAGGAGGAGCGCCGCCGCCAAGAGCACTCCTATCTTGGCCCTCTCGACGCGCAGCGGTCCGACGAGTTCGGATCCGCCGCCGGTCTTCGCACCGTCTCAGGAGGGCTCCCGACTCTTGGCCGCCGTCGCTGAACCGTTCACCCGGACGAAGCTCGAAGCCTCCGGGAACAGCGAAGGCCCCCTGTGTAGGAGTTGGTGAGACTCCGGGGGCCTTCGCGTGAGAGGAGAGAGTGCTCAGGAGCACGCCCTCATGATCATCATACATGCGACGGTTCGGTGGAGGAACGTGGCGCGACGGGAAGGCACGGACTGGCTCTACCTCAACCGGGTCCGCCCGGCCCTGCCGGAATGGTCGAACCCTTACGACCACCTGCGCGAAGTGACCCGCGACGACGTCATCACTTACATCAAGACACTGCACGGCCACCAGCGCCACGACCAACTCGCCTGCCCGCGCTCGCTGTTGACCCGGGCCAAGCGGAACGGACTGATCTTCCAACACGACCGGCCGAGCCAGCAACCACTGGATCAGTGCTGCGATGCGCGGCCAGGACGCGACCCCGGAGCGACTCCGCGTCGACCGCCAGCTCGAAGAGGCCAAGGTCAAGGGGCCTGACCCGCTCCATCTCGCCGAGGTGTTCGGGCTCGACGAGAGAGCCGCGATGCGCTACGCGGACTCCGCACGGGTGCTACTGGAGCAGGCTGCCGAAACCGACCCCGTGAAGGTGGAATCCTGAGGAGTACACCGG
This sequence comes from Streptomyces sp. NPDC001843, assembly GCF_042891955.1. Taxonomy (NCBI): domain Bacteria; kingdom Bacillati; phylum Actinomycetota; class Actinomycetes; order Kitasatosporales; family Streptomycetaceae; genus Streptomyces; species Streptomyces sp. NPDC001843. Next base: position 104,467 of record NZ_JBIATQ010000012.1, read on the forward strand.
AGCCGCCCGCGACCGGCGGCGTCACAGACGGTCGGGGTGTGGGGTGCCCGCGCCGCGGAGCAGTGTGTCCACGACGAGCATCGCGAGGGCGTCGGTGTCCTTCTCGTTCTCGTTCTGTGCGGCCTCGTGGATGAGGGCGTAGTAGACGCGGCGGGTCCACGGAATGTCGACGTCGGCGCGCAGGACGCCTGCCTCCCGGGCCCGGCGGAACAGCTGTTCGCACGTGTCCCGTACATCGCTGTGGACGCGCGCCACCTCCGGGTTGGCTGAGGAGGCATGGCTCATCGCAAATCCCCAGCTGAGCTTGACGCTTAGGACGTTCGCCGTCGTCTGGTAGAGGGCGACCAGCGGCGGAGCCGTGTCCGGGTGGGCGGCGCCCACCGCCGCGGCGAACCGTTGGGTGGCCCACATCGCCAGGGCGTCGATGAGTGCTTCGCGGGTGGCGAAGCGCCGGTGCACGGTGGTGCGGGCGACACCGGCGGCTTCAGCGATCTGTTCCATCGTGGCAGCGGGGTCGCGGCTGAGGGTTCGTTCGGCCGCCTCCAGGATCGCCGTCATCGTCCGCTCGGCGTCCGCGCGCAGCGGCCGGCTGCTGGCGGGGGTCGACTGCCTCTGCGTCTTCATGGAGAAAGCATACGACAACGTCACCGTTCATCGCAGAGTTGCATCATCGGTGTAGCAAGTTATAGCTTCACTGCATCCAGCTTGATGCGACTAGAGACGCCTCCTGAAAGGTTTTGAGCACATGGAGTACACCCGCCTCGGCCGCAGCGGCCTCTCGGTGTCCCGACTCGTCCTCGGCACCATGAACTTCGGGTCGCGAACGTCCGAAGAGGACAGTCACGCGATCATGGACCGTGCGCACGAGTACGGCATCAACTTCTTCGACACGGCCGACTCCTACGGCGCGCAGCAAGGCGAAGGCCTCACCGAGCAGATCCTCGGCCGGTGGTTCGCCCAGGGCGGCGGCCGGCGCGACAAGACCATCCTCGCCACCAAGGCCTACCAACCGACGGGGGACGGGCCCAACGAGAACGGGCTGTCCGCGCTACACATCCGGCGCGCGGTCGACGCGTCACTGAAACGGCTGCAGACCGACTACATCGACCTGTACCAGATGCACCACATCGACCGGAACACTCCGTGGGAAGAGATCTGGGAGGCATTCAGCGTCCTACGCCAGCAGGGCAAGGTCCTCTATTTCGGCTCGTCCAACTTCGCCGGCTGGCACATCGCGCAGGCGCAGGAGGCCGCGCGGTCGCGGCACTTCCTCGGACTGGTCACCGAGCAGTCGATCTACAACCTCATGACCCGCTGGGCAGAGCTGGAGGTGCTGCCCGCCGCACGGCACTACGGGCTGGGAGTGATCCCGTATTCGCCGCTGCAGGGCGGAATGCTCAGCGGTGTCCTGCGCAAGCAGCGTGAAGGGCTCGCCGTCCGCAGCGGCTCCGGAATCTGGGCCGCCGCCTTCGCCGAGCAGCGAGAAGCCGTCGAGGCATACGAGAAGTTGTGCGCCGAGATCGGACAGGACCCCGCCCACGTCGGACTGGCGTGGCTGCTCGCGCAGGACGGGGTGACCGGGCCGATCGTCGGGCCACGGACAGCCGAGCAGCTCGACGGCACACTGCGCGCACTGCAGATCACGCTCGACGGCGACACTCTCGCCAAGCTGGACGAGATCTTCCCCTCTCCCGCACCCAACGGCGCCAAGCCCGCTCCCGAGGCGTACGCCTGGTGAAGGTCTGATCGTTGACGGGACGCCCTCTTCGGGGAACGAACACTCCGCGGACAGGAAACGATCACGGGAAGAGACCTGTCCGCGCGGGCCAACGATGACCGCTGTACCGATGTTCATGCGCGGGCAGTGGCAGCACCTGATCGAGGTGGGGTCTTTGCGCAACGTCGAGGTTCAGGTCATGCCCGCTGAGTCCGGCTTCCACTCGGGCCTGAACGGCCCGTTCGTGGTGTTGGAGACCAAGGAGCAGCAGCACCTCGGGTACATCGAATCCCAGGAAGTCGGGCGCGTCGTCCGCGACCCAGCAGAGGGGAACGCCTTCGGGTTGCGGTATGGCGAGCTGCGATCACAGGCTCTGAACGGTGTCGAGTCTGCGCGGCTCAGCGAACGGCTGGTGGGAGAGACATGAGCGTGGGGCAGGGATCCGAGAACGTGGACGGTCTGCGCTGGTTCAAGAGCAGCTAAGCGGGTCGGGGGTGCGGCGACTGCGTGGAGGTGGCCGCCGACCCGGACGCCGTGTATGTGCGGGACTCGAAGGCTGCCGGGAACGGGCCGGTTTTGCGAATCACCCGACGCGAGTGGGCGGCGTTCGTGGCGGCGAAGTAGAGCCAAGTAGAGTTTTTTGGCGGAACAACGGGCTCTCTCACGTCACTTGGGGTGACGTGAGAGAGCCCGTTGTCATGCCGCCGGCTCAGAACAGGGCGCCCTCAGCGCCCTCCCCGAAATTCGACCCACCTCGCGCCGCAAGTTGCTCCTTGCGCTTCCGAATGGCTTCGGGAGACGGCGGGGGAAGGTCGGGGTGCTTCTCCCTCGCCTTCTTTTCGGTCACACCCTTGTGCAACCCGAGGTGAACCTCGTCGGCGTATGCCTGGTGGTTCAGCTGCCGCAAGCGATCGATGATCTCGGTTCGGGCAAGGAGACCGATGGTGTAGCGGGTGCCCTGGTCGGTCTCGTGGAAGCCATGATCGAGCGGGAACGTCTCGTGGGTCGGGTCAGCGGACGGAGTCCCAGTGTCGTCCAGGAGGTCGTCCCAGCCGTATGCCTCGATGGTAGCTCTGTCGATTTCCTCGTGGATACGACGGAGTTCGATGATGCGTTCGTCCTGACACTCAGGCCTGTGAAGCAGATTGTAGGTCTCCGTGAGACCCAGACCAAGGGCGACCATCAAGTCGCTGCGGTACTCGGAAAGGCGAGCTCCCGCCGCGCGGAGGCGTGCGGTGACCGGAGGGCGGACGAGTGTTTCAAAGACGTCAGTCGGCGAGTAGCGCAGATCACCTTTGATGGTGGAACCATTTTCAATGGCCCACCAGTAGTGGGGAGCACTACTCAGCACACCCAGCGAACCGAAATCATCCGAAGCCACCACCACCAGCGCTTCGGAGAAAACGTGACCGGTGGCAACCATCACGGGCATGACCGTATGGGTGTGCCGGGTGATGGCGATGCACTGATCGAGCTGAGCAATCACCCCGTACAGGCCAGGGCGCGCGTTCCAGAACTTCCACCACTCATGAACCATGCGAGGATACTTCTCAGCATCCTTGGTGCGTCGCTCGGGCCACACCAGTTCCCTTACCTGACGATAAGCCAGAGGGTATTCCTTGGCCTGCTCCTCAGTCATCTCACCAAAGTTGATGACCCACCGATCCGTATCATGCGTAGGACTCCCATTGACATCCTGCCCGTTCAGGTAGGGGCACAGCACTTTCACATACCTTGGATCCGCAGAGATCCAAGATTGCGCTTCCTCTCGAGGCAGGGTGAAACCCAACCCCAAAACGATTGTCCCCTGAAAAGAGGTGGCGGCATTGCACTGCAACCCCTCCACCCAAGACGCCTGGCGTGTCTTCAGGTTGAGCGACGTCGAGATGCCATTTGGCGCCGGCACCCGTCCCAGCACTCGCTCGGCACCCACCTCCAGACTCACCTTGCTTGTCCACACTGCGCAATACTCAAGCGCTGCTGAACTAGATGGCCACGGAGCGCTTTTGACAGCCCGGCGAATATCGACGCCACGTTGTGCCAATACATCCAGACTGACCTCACGCGATTCCCCTTGCGCGAGAGAGTTGGTGGCAATGATGCCGGACTGCCCAGAGGGGTGGAGGAGTTGATGCACTCGCAATTCGAAATAAGCCACTAGATCCGCATTGCCTCGCGACCCGTCGGCCACATTTTCCACCAAATATTCACGGTAGGCCTGACCCTGGGCTGGTGTGATCTTCTTCCCTCCCAGGAAAGGTGGGTTTCCGATGATCGAGTCGAACCCTCCCTTCCGCGAGAAGACCTCCGGAAACACCAGCGGCCAATGCACCGGCCGCCGCTCCAGCCCTCCCTGCGGTAGCTCGGCCTCCAGCCACTCCTCCGCCGTAGCCCGAGCCTCCCGCACCACCCCGGATTCGTCCTCGACCCCGTTCTCCACGATCTGCCGCACGATCCACGCAGCCCGCGGAAACAGGTCCCGAACCCGCTCCCCGCCGTCCTCCTCGTACCAAGGCACCCGCCCCGAAGCACAAGTGGCCAGTGCAGCACCGGCAATAAGATCCCCCACCAGCCGCAGCCGCCGCGAATGCCGGTTCACGGCCTCCAACCGCTCCCGCTTCTTCCGCAGTGCAGGCAGGTCAACACCCTTGATCGCGGTGATCGCCAACCGCTCACGCGTCAGCTGGTCCACCAACTGCCGTGCCTGCTCGGCCAGAATGTCGGTCTGCTGCCCCGGCTTCATGTGCACGGACTGGATCTGCTCCATGCTGTGCACACCGAGCAGCGAGTCCCCGCACACCAACCGGTCGTCCAGGAACGTGAACGGCCGCCCCGGGTCCATGGACACCAGCCACAGCGACAGCTTGGCCATCTCCACGGCCATGGGGTTGATGTCGACGCCGTACAGGCAATGCTCAATCACCTGGCGCCGTGCCTCGACCACCACGGGATCCTGCTCCGCGTCAGCCGCCGTCACCGCGTCCACGGCCCGCCCCGCCCGGTACGTCATCGCATCCGCGCGGCCCTCGGACTCCCAGGCCTCGATCAGCCGGTCCGCCAGGTAACGGCACGCAGCCACCAGGAACGCCGCCGAACCCATCGCGATGTCCGCGACCTTCAGGTCGAGGATCTGCTCGGAGGACTTCAGCCGCCACTCCCCCGTGTCCGCCGTCTGAAGCGGACCCGGCTCGTACACCAGCGGCTCCAGCGCGTGCAGCACGACCTCCTCCGCCAGGAAGCGGGGCGTGTAGTGCGTCCCCGTGTTCTTCCTCAGGGAGGACTCCGTCACGTACAGCGCACCGTTCGGGATCACCGTCGGCAGGCCACGCAGGTCGTCCCGCAAGATGCCCGCGAACGGCAGCAACCGCTCCGTGAGCCCCGGGTCCTTCGTCACCGCGTTCAGCCGGCGCCGGGCCTCGGCCGCGTCCTCCGTACCCAGCGGGGCAAGCTTCTTCTCCAACTGACCGGCCGTCGCCGGGGGCTTCGGGTCCTTCCACTTGTCGTGGATCGACTTGGCCAGCGTCTTCACCGACGCGCCCGACTTCGCCGCCAGCGACTCCAACTCCCCCAGTGGCACCTCGTGTTCCAGGCCCTCGGGGCCGATCAGCCCCACCATGTGCTCAGTGGCCCGGCGGCCGTCGAACGACAGCAGGCCCTCATACACGTAACCGATCTGCTCGACGTCCAGCGCCCGGAAGCTGAGCGTGCGGACCTCGCGGTCCTTGCCCTTGCCGACGCGGACCTCCTGCACGGCCTGGAGCATGTGCAGGACCGTGCGGTCGTCGATCGGGAGGAGCGGGGTCGTGCGCTCCAACCACGGGTACTTCTCCGGGTCGAAGATCGAACCGTCGTACGCCGGGAGGTGGAAACCTGAACCCGGGTGGTCCACTCCTCCGTGCACCGCGTGGAACAGGGCGATCAGGCGGTGCCAGGCCGACGTCGTGTGCTCCAGCGACGTCTCGCCCTCCTCGTCCGCCCGCGCCTTCAGCTCGTCCCGGAGGAAACGAGCCGAGTACGAGCGCGCGTACACCTCGTTGTCCGCCGGCAGCAGACCACGTTCCTCCGCGAACAGCAGGAAGACGACGCGCATCATCACCGCGACCGCGCCCCGGTACACCTCCCCCGCGCTCACGCCGGACGCGTGCAGGCCCGGCGCCCCGTGCTCGACCGCCCGGACGTCCGCCCGCCCTATGGCATCCACCAGCAACTCGACCGCCTGCCGGACCTGGATGCCCAGCGCCTCGGTGACGTCCTCGCCCGCCGCCAGGCTGGCCTTCAGCAGGCCCACCAGCGTCTCGGCGTCGTCGTACTCGAAGAACCGGCTGCGGCGCAGCAGTGACACGAACGCGCGCACGACGTTCCGTTCCGCCGCCTCGTTCCAGCCGATCGAGTCGAAGACGGCCGTGGTCGTGACGCCGCCCAGCGGGGCCCAGACCAGGCACCACCAGCGGCCGTCGGTCACCAGGCCGAGCGGTACGCCGTGGTGGCGCAGGAGGCGGGCCAGGCGGTCGGCGGGGGCCGCGGACCAGTCGCCGCCACCGCCGAGGCGGGCCGTGGGCGCCGTACCGGCCGGGACGGTCATGCCCAACAGCCGTACCCGCTTCGCCGCCGACTCCACGTCCGGCTCGGCCGCCAGCTCCGCGCCGGGTTCGACCAGCGCGAAGTCGGGGCGCACCTCGGTGTTGTGCTCCGCGACCCGCAGGGCCAGGCGGTCCAGGCCGTGGTGCTCCGACTCGCCCTGGCGGAAGGCCAGGGCGTCGCCCCACTCCAGGAGGCGGCCGAGCACGTACGCCACCCATTCGTCGCGGCCCGCCGTCGTGTCCGTTTGCCAGTCGGCGTGGCGGGCGCGCAGCCTCGGCCGCTCCTCCTTCTCCAGGGCGTCCAGCTGGGGCCAGGCGCGCAGCAGGACCGGCATGGTCAGGAACGGGCCCGAGACCTCGGTCAGGTCCAGCCACTCCTGGTGCTGCCTGCGGCCGTCGGTGGCCTGGGCCTTGGCGGCGGCTGCTCCACGGCTCATGGTGCGGCGGGGGCTCATCGGCGGGCTTCCTTTGCGGGGATCACGAAGACGACTGCGGCGGGGAAGAGGTGGGAGCGGGGTTCGCGGTAGCGGGCGGCGATGGCGGCGAGTTCGCGCTCCCGCTCGGCGGGCAGGCCCTCCAGGCGCTCCTGCCAGCGGCGGCGGTCGTCCTCGAACTGGCGGCGTTCGTGGCCCGTCAGCTCGTGGGTCGACAGCAGGGCAAGCTGCTCGCCCTCCCCGTCGCCCTCCTCCTTGAGCTTGGCGCGCAGGGTGGCCTCGAAGCGGTCGAGGGTGGCCGTGATGCGGCGCTCCTCCTCCGCCCGGCGGTCGGCGAGCCTGCTCTCCAGCTGGCGGCCGAGTTCGCCGGCCCGTGCCTCCAGGGAGCGGTAAAGGGGGTCGCGGAGCCTCGGCCAGGCCTCCGTCAGCTCCTTGCGGAGGTGCGGCGCCGCCTCTATGCCCTCGGTGAGCGCTTGGGACAGGACCCTGCCCTGCTCACCCACCGACTCCCAACGGCGGAAGCGGCCCGTGTCGCCGAACCAGCCGCCCGCGTACAGGACTTCCTCGTGCAGACGGGTGCCGTCGGTGCCGACGAGGACGTAGCGCGCGTACGCGGAGACCAGGGTCGTCGTCACGGCCGGGTCGTCGGAGACGACAGCGGTGACACGGTTGAGGCCGATCAGATCGGCGTTCCAGACCGCCGCGGTCAGCAGGCGTGTGGAGAGGGCCACCAGCGGATGCTTGAGGTGGGCGAGGACCACGTCGTCCTTGGCCTGCGCCGCCACCACCGGGGAGAACGTGAGCGGCCGCTGCTCGCCCTCGCGGAGCTTGTGCGCGAGGCCCCGGGTCGCCCGCTCCCAGCTTCCCGACAGGGGCTGGACCTCGAACAGGTCGCCCGGCTCGAAGTCCTCCGCCCGCAGGGACGACGGCAGGAGCGGCGGCTGGTTGTCCAGTGCCAGGGCCGTGTCGACGACCCGCTTGACGTTGGTCGGCGTGAGCCCCAGCGCCGTCACCGTCTCGTCGTACTGGTCGGCGAGCCGCTTCGTCTGCGCGGTGACGTTCTGCTCCGGCGCCACCTCACCGCCGGTGCGGCGGCCCTTGATCGGCTTGGGCTTGGCGTTCTCGATGTCGACCGGTGCCGTGTCGCCGGTCATCCGGCGCTGTACCGCGTCGGCGAGGACGGCGTTGACGGAGCCGAGGTCGTGCTCCATGCGCGCGACCTTCTTGGCCACGCGGGAGAGGAACTCGAGGTCGGCCTCGTAGGAGCCGGCCTGCGCCTGCTGCCAGCCGGAGCCGATGAAGTGGGTGATCTCGGGGTCGTGCTTCTGGCCCCAGCGGTCGATGCGGCCGATGCGCTGTTCGAGCTTGTTGGGGTTGAAGGGGATGTCGTAGTTGATCAGGCGGTGGCAGTGGTTCTGGAGGTCGATGCCCTCGCCGGCGGCGTCGGTGGCCAGGAGGATTCGGACCTTGCCCTCCTCGCGGGACGGGTCGGTCTGGAAGCCGAGGCGGATGCGCTCGCGCTCCTCCGCCGACAGACCGCCGTGCAGGCGCTCGACGCGTCCGCCGTCGGTGAGTTCCTCCTGCTGGAGGAGGTCGTACAGCCACTCCTGGGTGTCGCGGTACTCGGTGAACACCACGACCCGTTCGTTGGTCCACCTCTTGCCGTCGGGGCAGCAGACGGCCTTGAGTTCGCGGATCAGCGTCTCCGCCTTGGAGTCCGGTGCCGCCTCGTGCGTGAGGGCCCAGCGCTCCATCTCCTGGAGCAGGTCCAGTTCCCGGCCGTCCTCCGCCGGCGTCAGCGACGTGGAGCGGGTCAGCGCGTCGTCCTCGGCGTCGACCAGGCCGGTGTCGTCGAGATCGGCGACCAGGTCGGCGAACTCCTCGAGCCACTCGGGGACCTCGGCGGCTGCCGTACGGCCCCGCACAGGGGCGGTGTCCTCCAGGTGGGACAGGTAGACCTGCACCGTGTGCAGGAACGCCGCCGGCGAGGAGAACAGGCGCTTCTTGAGCAGGAGGGTCACCAGGTCGGCGGCGCGGCGTCCGCCGCGGGCCGTGGGGGTGAGTTTCTTGCGGCGCAGTTCGGCGAACTCCCCGAGGAGGCCGTGGATCTCGCGCTCCTGCGAGGTGTAGTCGACGGGGAGTTCGAGGGTCTTGCGGGTGCGGAAGCGGAGTGTCACACCGTCGCGCTCGGTGATGGTCGACTTCAGGCGTCGTACGACGGTGTCCTTGAGCGCTTCCTTGTCGGGATCGACACCGCGCGCGAAACGCTGGTCATCGATGAGTTCCAGCAGCGCCGTGTAGGACTCGGGGTAGCCGTTGTGCGGGGTGGCGGAAAGGAAGAGGCGGTGCTCGAAGTGGGGGACGAGGCGCCGGATCAGTTTGGTCTGCTGGGAGTCGACGGCGTACACCTGCTTGGGCGCGGCGGGCGCCACGTGGTGTGCTTCGTCGAGGACGAGCAGGTCGAAGAAGCGCTTGTGCTCGCCGTCGGGGCTCTCCTCGGGGGCGCCGATGACCTCGTCGAGGAGGCGCTGGGCCTTCTGGCCGCGCAGCCAGGGCAGGGAGAGGATGGTGAGCGGGTGGACGCGGAAGGGGTTCGCCGCCGTGCCGTGGGTACGGCGCAGGCGGGCGCAGTGTTCGGAGTCGACGATGGTGAACTCCAGGCCGAACTTCTCGGCCATCTCGTCGCGCCACTTGAGGGTGAGGCCGGCCGGGCAGACCACCATGGTGCGGCGGGCCCGGCCGCGCAGCAGGAGTTCCTGCACGACGAGGCCTGCCTCGATGGTCTTGCCGAGGCCGACGTCGTCGGCGAGGAGCAGGTTGACGCGGGGTGCGCCGACGGCGCGGGAGACCGGCTCCAGCTGGTACGGCTCCACGGCGACGCCGGAGCGGAAGGGGGCCTGGAGGGTCTTCGCGTCGGCGGAGGCGACGGCCGACCAGCGCACGGCGTCGAGGAAGGCGGCGAGGCGGTTCGGGGAGTCGTAGGTGCCGGTGGAGGCGTCGGGGAGGGAGCCGGCGGGCAGCACACGGCGGCCGGGCTCGACCTCCCAGATGACCGAGAGGGTGTCGCCGAAGCGGCCGTCGGCGACGGACTGGAGGTGGACCAGGGTGGCCGGGCGGCGGTTCTCGACGCCGTCGGGGGTGGCCGGAGACGGCTCGACGCGGGCGACCACCCAGGACTGGCCACGCACCTCGACCAGGTTGCCCTCTTCGGGGAGCGCCTCCGCCCCCGTCCGCTCGGTCTCGCGCTGAGCTGCTGGTGTCATGGGCGCTGTTCCCCTCGGTGTCTCCTGCCGCCGTCCGTAGACAGTGTCCTGTCTCCCCTCCGGACGGTGCGACGGCAGGCTAACACGAGGCATTATCTGTGAACAGAGATTACAAAACTTTGGGGGCGGGGTCTCAGCTCATCCGGCGCAGCCGCTCCAGCAGTGCCCGGCTGCGTCCGCGTCCGGCTCCGGAAGCGGGCAGGACGGTGTCCTCCTCGTCGGCCAGGCGGCGCAGCAGCTCTTCGGCGGCATGGCGTTCTCCGGTGCGGACCAGCAGTACGGCGATCTCGTAGCGGGTGTCGAGCACGGCGGGGTGGCCGGGGCCGAGCAGGCTGCGCTGTTCGGCGAGGACCGACTTCAGCTCGTCAAGGGCCTGGCGGGTGCGCCCGAGAGCGCCCACGCACAGCGCGGCTCCCGCGCGTGCGGCGAGGATGCCCGCGCGGTCCAGGCCGGGGGCGGCCAGCAGGTCCTGGTACTCCTCGAGGGCACGGGCGGGGTGGCCGGCACGGCGCAGGGCCTCGATCTCGGCCAGGCGCGGGTGGGCGGGCGCGGCCTCCGTGACGGGGGCCGGCCGGGGTGCCCACGCGGAGAGCAGGGCGGCCACCTCCGCGGCGGAGGCGGGCCGGTCCTCGGGCTTCTTCTCCAGCAGCCGCTCGACCAGCGTCCGCAGGCCGTCCGGTACGTCGGGGCGGCGGTCGGCGAGCGGTGGGACGGGCTCGTTGGCGTGCCGGTGGTACAGCATGAACGGACTGCCGTCGGTGAAGGGCGGTGTTCCGGCGAGCAGTTCGTACAGGACGCAGCCCAGCGAGTAGAGGTCGCCGGCGGGCACGGTCCGGCCGACGGCTTGTTCGGGTGCCATGTAGACGACCGTGCCGGGGGTGGCGTTGGAGGCGGTGAAGCGGGTCTCGCCGGGCTCGGGCTCCAGGGCCGCGGCGACCCCGAAGTCCAGGACCCTGATCTCCCCGTCGGGGGTGATCATCAGGTTGGACGGTTTGAGGTCGCGGTGCACGACGCCCTGGCCGTGGGCGTAGGACAGCACCTCTGCCGTGCGGCGGGCGATGTCCGCCGCCTGCTCGACACCGAGCGGACCGTCGTTCTTGAGGACGGCGTCCAGCGCGCGGCCCGGGACGAGGTCCATGACCAGGTACAGCTCGCCCTCGTGGCTGCCGTGGTCGTGGACGGCCGGGACGCCGGGGTGACGCAGGCGGCTGGTCAGGCGGGTCTCGCGGAGGAAACGGCGTTCCAGGGTGCTGAGTTCGGCGCCGCGACCGCGGGTCGCGAGCACCTTGACGGCCACTTCCCGGTGGTGGTCGCGGTCGTGGGCCGCCCAGACGACCCCCATGCCGCCCCGGCCCAGTTCGTGCGTGAGCTCGTACCGTCCAAGGCTTCGCCGCATCGCGCCCCGTCCCCAGTCCCGGCGCCTGCAGCGCCCGCCGCCTCCCGGCGGCCGGGAACGTCACGGCACCCGGCCGACGAGGCCATTGTGTCACTGGTCACGGCACTCCTGTGCCCCGTGAGGCGAGAAAGGTGGTCCCTGCAACCGTGGGCCCGGCCGCGGCAGGGACGCGCCGAGGGGCCCGCGGTGGCACCGGCGCGACTCACAGGGGCAGCGGGCCCTGCGGGACCAGGAACGGGCGGCGGGGGTCCTCGGGCACGGTCCGCCTGGCGGCCAGCTCGGGTCGCGGATCCGGCAGGTGGGGCGCGAGGGCCGCGTAGACCTCGGCGGCGGAGGAGGGGCGGTCGTCCGGGTGTTTGGCGAGCAGGGCCGTGAGCAGGGCCTGGAGGTCGCCGGGCACGTCCACTCCGCGGTCGGCGACGAGGGGCGGGGGTGAGGTGAGATGGCGGGAGGCCAGCAGCGCCGGCTGGTGGGTGGGAAAAGGTGCCTCACCCGTCAGCATGTGGTGCAGCAGGCAGCCCACGGCGTACAGGTCGCTGCGGCCGTCGAGCCGGTCCTGCCCCGACAGCAGTTCGGGAGAGGCGCACAGCAGGTTGCCGACGCCCTCACCGGTCGTCGTCAGCCGCGGGTCGGTGTCACCGAGCAGCTTGACCAGTCCGAAGTCGAGGATCTTCACGATGCCGTCCCGCCGGATCATGATGTTCTGCGTCTTGAGGTCACGGTGGACGAGGTCGGCCGCATGCACGGCGGACAGTCCCGAGCACAGCTGAGCGGCGACGGCGACCGCCGAGGGGACGTCGAACCGTCCGTCTTCCTGCTGGTCGAAGAGGTACTCGAGAGTGGTCCCCTCGATCAGTTCCATCACCAGGCAGCAGGTGTCGTCCGTGAGCGATGCGTCGAAGACGGTTGCGACGTTCGCGTGGTCCAGACGCGCGGCCGCGCGTGTCTCCCTGCCGAACCGCGCCAGGGCCGCATCTCGGCTGCTCGCCACGGCCAGCAGCTCCGTGGCGACGGTCTTGACCGCGACGGGCCGGTCGAGGGGCAGGTCGCGCCCCTGCCACACCTGCCCCATCACGCCCTGCCCCAGGACCGACTCCAGCCGATAGCGGTCACCGAGCACCGAACCCGGCACGAGACCCGGCATATTGCTTGACCTCCACATTCCCCACACATCAAGGTGGAACGCGAACTCTGTGAACAAAGTCAATGAGGGTAGTAGCCTTCCCAGCAATACGGCCGCTGGGACGCCGACCAGCCCAGCCGCCAAGCAACTCGGAGACTGATCGATGAGTACCCCCGACGCCGTACCCGTCAGCCTGGCCGAGATCGCCCGGATCGCAGGGGTCGGGCGAGCCGCGGTGAGCAACTGGCGCCGCCGCCACGACTCATTCCCCACGCGGATCGGCGGCACCGACGTCAGCCCGCAGTTCTCGCTGGCCGAGGTCGAACAGTGGCTGCGGGACAACGGGAAGCTGAAGGACATCGGCGGCCGGGAGCTCCTCTGGCCGCGTTTCGAGGCGCTGGGCAGCAGGAACGAGTCGGGACTGGCCGTCGCCGAGGCGGCTCGCCGGATGCGTTCCGCCAAGGCGCGGATCGCCCGTCCCGAGCTCTCCGCGCAGGCCCGGGACCTGGTGTCCGAGGCGGCGAAACTGGGGCGTGCGGAGGGACCGCGCGAGACCTTCGAGTTCCTGCTGCAACGGTGGCTGGAGACCCATGTCCGGCAGCTCAGCACCACACCACCCCAACTGGCCGCGCTGATGGTCCGGATCGCCCTCGCCGTCCGGCTCGTCCCGGGCGAAGGCGTTTCGGGGAAGGGGGTCCCGGGAGAAGGTGGCCTGGGAGAAGACGGGCTGACCGTCCTCGACCCGGCGTGCGGCACGGGGCATCTGGCCGCCGCGGCCGCGCAGGAGTACGGCCGTCCGGGCCTGGAGCTGCTCGCCTGCGAACTGGACCCCGCGCTGGCCGCGCTGGCGTCCGCCCGGCTCGAATTCGTCACGGAGGACCGTGCCGTCCGCACCCGTGTCTCCACGGCCGACGCACTGCGGGATGACCCCTTCGCCGGCGAGAAGGCCGACATCGCGCTCTGCAACCCCCCGTTCAACGAACGCGACTGGGGCTATGAGGAACTCGCCACCGACCAGCGCTGGACCCATGGTCTGCCCCCACGGACCGAACCCGAACTGGCCTGGGTACAGCACCTGCTCTCCCATCTGAAACCCGGTGGGGCCGCCGTGGTCGTCCTTCCGCCGGCGGTCGCGTCACGCAAGGCGGGTCGCCGCGTCCGCGGTTCACTGCTGCGCACCGGAGCGCTCCGGGCGGTGGTGTCCCTGCCTCCCGGCAGCGCCCAACCGCACAGCGTTTCCTTGCAGTTGTGGGTCCTGCAGGCAGCGGTGAACGGCTCTGCCGCCGCTCCCCCGAGCCAGGACGCCCTCCTGGTGGACGCGACTCGTTTCGCACGGCCCGGATCGCGGGAGCCGAGCCCGGACTGGGCCGCTCTCGGGTCGTTCGTCCTCGCCGCGATGGCGACGCTCGACCACCCGGACCAGGATCCGCCGGAGGGCGCGGTCCGAGTCCCGCTCCTGGACCTGCTGGACGACGAGGTGGACGTCACCCCGGGTCGCTACACCGCATCGGTGACGGAACCTTCCCGCAAAGAACTCCTCGCGAAGTGGGAGGAGTTCGGCTCGCTGCTCACCGGCCTGGCCGATCATGCGCAGCAGCTCTCCCTACTCGACTTCGAGGCCGGTGCCCCGCAGACCACCGCGACCGTGGGAGACCTGGTCAAAGCCGGCGCCCTGACACTGCGCGCCGGACAACAACCGCCGGAGACGGTGACACCGACTCGCGGGGCCACCGTGCCATTCCTCACCGTCGCCGACCTGCTGCACGACGGCGCTCCCGGCGGACTGCTGGCCACCGACTCGGCGCACGCCGTCGCCGAGGAGGGCGACGTCGTGGTCGCCGGAGTGATCCGGGCCTTCAAGGCGTGGGTCCACGAAGGACCACCGGTGGCCCTGGGCCCTCAGCTCTACGCCTTGCGGGTGGACCCGGAGAAGCTGGACGCCCACTTCCTCGCCGGCTGTCTGCGCGCACCGGCCAACGGCCGTCAGGCGGGCACCCACGCCTCCAGTTCGTCCCGGGTCGACATCCGGCGTCTCCAGGTACTGCAGCTCCCCTTGGAGAGGCAGACGGTGTACGCCGAGACGTTCCGTCGCCTCAGGGCCTTCGAAGCACTCGTCACCAAGGCCGAGGGTTTCGGTAAGGGCTTGGTGAGCGATATGAGTGATCGCCTTGCGGCGGGTGGGCTGACCACCTGACCGTCACCGGCTGTGCCTGGCGATCACGCCGTAACGTGTGAGCAGGCTTTCACGCCAGTCCTTCCGTGACGTGGAAGCCCCGTTGCGCCCCCGCGGGGGTCCTCCCGACGATGTCGTCACCACACGAGATACGGGAGCCGCTGCCATGCCCCACATGACCGCCTTCGCCAGGAACCAGTGGTACGTCGCCGCCTACAGCCATGAGGTCGGGCGGGAGGAGCTGCTGGGACGGACCATCCTCGGCGAGCCGCTCGTCTTCTACCGCACCGAGGAGGAGGGCACGCCGGTCGCCCTGCACGACCGGTGCGTGCACCGCCGCTTCCCGCTGTCCGAGAGCCGGCTGGACGGCGACCGGATCGTGTGCGGCTACCACGGCTTCACCTACGACACCACCGGTACGTGCGTGTACGTGCCGGGGCAGAAGCGCGTCCCGCGCACCGCCCGCGTCGCCTCCTACCCGGTCGTCGAGCAGGACTCGCTGGTGTGGGTGTGGATCGGTGACCCGGCGCTCGCGGACCCGCTGACCATCCCGCGCGCCCGGCACCTCGACGCACCGGGCTGGGTCACCATTCGCGGCATGGAGCCGATCGACGCCGACTACGGCCTGCTCGTCGACAACCTCCTCGACCTCTCCCACGAGACGTATCTGCACGGCGGCTACATCGGCACCCCGGAGGTCGCGGAAACACCGATCACGACCGAGGTCGACGAGGGCGCGGGCATCGTCCGGGTCAGCCGGCACATGGACGACGCCGCCTGTCCGCCGTTCTACGCCCGTTCCACCGGCATCGAGGGCCGCATCACCCGCTGGCAGGACATCGAGTACCACGCGCCGTGCCTGTACCTGCTGCACAGCCGCATCGCCCCGGTCGGTGTGCTGCCGGAGGAGGACGGCAGCGACCCGAACGGCTTCCACACCGAGATCACCTACGCGATCACCCCGTCCGCCGACGGCCACGTGTACGACTTCTGGATGGTCTCCCGGGACTGGGCGGTCGACGACGAGGAGGTCACCGAGTTCCTGC
Source organism: Streptomyces sp. NPDC001843 (assembly GCF_042891955.1). Classification (NCBI taxonomy): domain Bacteria; kingdom Bacillati; phylum Actinomycetota; class Actinomycetes; order Kitasatosporales; family Streptomycetaceae; genus Streptomyces; species Streptomyces sp. NPDC001843. The sequence goes on from NZ_JBIATQ010000012.1 coordinate 120,199, forward strand.
GGGGCAACAACCACACCGTCGTCATGCAGGACGTGGACGCGCTCAACCTGCTGCAGAAGACCCTCGGCACCGAGCGGACCGGCTACCAGGAGCTGAGCATCAACATCGACACCGGCGGCCTGGCCGCCCGCCGCATCCTCGCCCGACTGGTCGAGGAGGGCGACAAGCCCGTGGAGAAGGTCCAGTGACGACGCCTGCCCACCCGGCCGCCACCGGCGAGGTCTACCGCATCGACTGGCTGCCGGGCACCGACATCCTGCATGGCACCTGCCACTGCGGCGCCGAGCACACCGCCCAGGACCCGGTCGCGATGTGGGAGTGGATGCTCGGCCACCCCGAAGGCCACCAACCGCCGCAAGGAGCCGGCTCATGAACGTGTACGAGGCCGAACTCGTGGTCGACCGGCTGGAGTCCGCCGCCGAGGGCGTCGTGGCCCTGACCCTGCGCCACCCGCTGGGCGATGAACTGCCCGCCTGGGAGCCGGGCGCCCACGTCGACGTGCTCCTCGGCCCGGACCTGGAGCGGCAGTACTCGCTGTGCGGCGACCCGGCCGACCGTGCCGCGTGGCGCATCGCGGTGCTGCGCGAGCCGGACGGACGGGGCGGATCGGCGTACGTGCACGAACAGTTGGGGCCGGGCGACAAAGTGCGGGTGCGCGGCCCGCGCAACAACTTCCCCCTCCAGTCCGCCGCCCGCTACCGGTTCGTCGCGGGCGGTATCGGCATCACCCCGATCCTGCCGATGCTGGCCGCGGCCGAGGCGGCGGGCGCCGAGTGGACACTGCTGTACGGCGGGCGGGAGCGCCGGTCCATGGCGTTCACCGAGGAGTTGGCCCGCTACGCGGACCGTGTGACCATCGCCCCGCAGGACGAGACTGGACTGCTCGACCTCGGTTCGGTGCTCGACGGCCTGCCCGAGGGCACCCTGGTCTACTGCTGCGGCCCCGGCCCGCTGCTCGACGCGGTCGAGGAGCGGTGCCCGGCCGGAGTGCTGCGCGTGGAGAGGTTCCAGCCGAAGGAGCAACCCGTCGGCGACGACGGCGAGTTCGAGGTGGAGCTGGCCAGGAGCGGTCGTACCCTCACGGTGCCCGCGGGTGTCTCGGTGCTCGACACCGTGCGCGCCGCGGGCGTGGAGGTGCTCTACTCCTGCACCGAGGGCACCTGCGGCACCTGCGAGACGGACGTGCTCGAGGGCACTCCCGAGCACCGCGACTCGGTGCTCAGCGACGAGGAGCGGGCGGCCGGGGACACGATGATGATCTGCGTGTCCCGCTGCCGGGGCGGGAGGCTCGTCCTCGACCTCTGAACCGGTCGGCCGGGCTCACACCCGGCTTCCGGTCGCCGTGTCCGCCGACAGCCGCTGGGCGACGTAGATCGGGACGACCGACAGCAGCACGAGGACCGCCGCCACCACGTTCACCACGGGAGCCTGCTGCGGCCGGGTCATGTTGGCGAAGATCCAGATGGGCAGGGTCTCGATGCCCGGCCCGGCGGTGAAGGTGGTGACCACGATCTCGTCGAAGGACAGTGCGAAGGCGAGCAGCCCGCCCGCGAGCAGTGCCGAGCGCACCAGCGGGAAGGTGACGTCGGCGAAGGCGCGGAAGGTGTGCGCGCCGAGGTCCATGGCCGCCTCCTCGTACGAGCGGGCGGTGCGGCGCAGCCTGGCGACGACGTTGTTGAAGACGACCACGATGCAGAAGGTGGCGTGGCCGACGATCACGGTGAACAGGCCGAGCCCGATCCCGAGCGGCGCGAGGACCGTACCGAAGGCGGAGTTGAGGGCGATGCCCGTGACGATGCCGGGCAGCGCGATCGGCAGGACGACGACGAAGGAGACGGTGCCCCGGCCGAAGAAGCGGTACCGGGCCACGGCGAACGCGATCAGCGTGCCGAGGACCAGCGCGACGGCGGTGGCGCCGAGGCCGGCCTTCACCGACACCCACAGCGCCTCGCGCGCGCCCGTGTTCCGCCAGGCGACCGACCACCAGTGGGCGGTCAGCCCGGGCGGCGGCCAGCTCGCGCTGCGGTCCGGGTTCAGGGAGTTGACGAGGACCAGCAGCAACGGCACGTAGATCACGGCGAAGCCGAATCCGGCGGCGACGCGCAGCGCGATGCGCGCGGAACGCGAGAGCTGCATGACGGTGGGGACCTCTCTAGAGGCTGCTGAGGGCGCCCGTGCGGCGCATCGCCAGCAGGTACAGCACGATCACGACCACCGGGACCGTGCCGAGCGCGGCGGCCATGGGCAGGTTGAGTTCGATGTCGGAGTAGACGAGGTTGCCGATCAGCTGGGTCTTGCCGCCGACGATCTGCACGGTGATGTAGTCGCCGAGGCTGAGCGAGAAGGTGAAGACCGACCCGGCGGCCACCGACGGCAGCACCATCGGCAGGACGACCGACCGGAAGGTACGTCCGGGACGCGCCCCGAGGTCGGCCGAGGCGTCCAGCAGACTGGCGGGGAGCCGCTCGAGCGCCGTGTGGATGGGCAGGACCATGTACGGCAGCCAGAGGTAGGTGAGCGTCAGCACGGTCGCCGGCAGCCCGAAGCCGGGGCCGCTCAGGCCGAACGGCCGCAGCGTCCAGTCGGCGAGTCCGCCCTCGGACAGGATCAGCCGCCAGGCGTACACCTTGACCAGGTAACTGGCCCACAACGGGGTCAGGATGGCGACGACGAGCAGGGGGCGCCACTTCGGTCGCGCGACCCGGGCGGTGTAGAAGGCCAGCGGGAAGGCGATCACCGCGCACGTGACGGTGACCGCGAGGGCCACGCCCACGCTGCGCAGGATCACCTGCCGGTAGACGGGCGTGGTGAACAGCGCGTGGAAGTTGTCGGTGGAGAAGACTTTCACCACCTGGGAGGTGAAGGAGTTCGTCGTCCAGAACGCGGAGACGAACAGGACGGTCAGCGAGCCGAGGTAGAGCACGGCCAGCCACAGCAGCGGGGCGGTCAGCAGCAGGGCCAGCCGGAGCCGGGGGCGGCGGTGCAGCGTCCCGGCGAGCCGCCGGACGGTCCTGCGCCCGGCGGCGTTCGCCTGTGTGGTCATCGCTCAGCCCTTGATCTCGGTCCAGGCCTGCACCCACTTGGCGTACGGCACGCACTTGACGTCGGTGCGGCCGTCGAGGCATTGCTCGATCGGCGTGTTCCAGAAGGCGATGTTCTTCCAGTACTTCTCGTCACCCGCGTGGTAGGTGGTGCAGAAGTTCTTGTCGCTGGTCTCCTCACATGCCTTCGCGTTGGCCGGGGCCTCGCCGAAGTACTCGGCGACCTGGGCGTTGACCTTCGGGGAGACGATCCAGTCCAGCCACTTGTATGCACAGTTCGGGTGCTTGGCTTTCGCATACACCATCCAGGTGTCGGACCACCCGGTCGAGCCCTCCTTCGGTACGAACGCCTTGACCTTGGCCCCTTCGCCGGCGGCGAGGCTGGCGATGACCTGCCAGGTGGTGCCGACGACCGAGTCCCCGCTCTTGAAGGCGGAGACCTCCTTGAGGTAGTCGCTCCAGTACTCGCCGACGCTGGCGTTCTGCTTCTTCAGCAGGGCCACGGCCGCGTCGAACTGTTTCTGGTCGAGCGCGTACGGGTTCTTGATCTTCAGCTCGGGTCTGGTCGCCTTGAGGTAGAGGGCCGCGTCGGCGATGTAGATCGGCGAGTCGTAGGCGGTCACGTGACCCTTGTACTTCGCCGCGTCGTCGAAGACGGCCGACCAGGAGGTGGGCGCCGGGTCGACCTTCTGGGTGTTGTACATCAGCAGGTTGGCGCCGCGGCCGTGCGGGATGCCGTACATCCGGCCGTCGACGGAGTTCCAGGCGCCGTTCTTCAGGCCGCTGAAGATGTCCTTGTAGTTGGGCACGAGGGAGGTGTTGACGGGGGCCGCGTCGCCGGAGGCGATGAGACGCAGGGATGCGTCGCCGGAGGCGGAGACGGCGTCGTACTCGCCGGTCTTCATCAACTTGACCATCTCGTCGGAGCTGGCGGCGACCTTGGAGCGGACCTGACAGCCGGTCTGCTTCTCGAAGTCGCTGACCCAGTCGACCTTGGGGTCGTTGGACCCGTCCTCGACGTAACCGGCCCAGGCGATCAGATTGACCTGGCCCTCGGCCTTGCCGATGCTGGACTGCGCCTTGAGGTCGGGCGGGTTGAGGCCGGTGGCCGGGGAACCGCCCCCGCCGGAGGAGCCGCAGGCGGTGGCGGCCACGAGCAGCGCGGCGGCTGCCGCCACCTGGAGGGTTCGGGTGAGGCGCACGACGTACTCCCTGTGGTGAAGAGCGATCAGTGGGCGTCGGGGACCTGGATCGTGTGACGGCGGTGCCATTGGAGACGGACGCGGACGCCGCGGTAGGCGGCGACGTCCTCGGCGGAGGTCTCCAGGTTCTGCTGGAGCGCGGTGAGGCGGCCGCCGGCGTCGAGGTCGACGAGGAAGCGGGTGCTGTCGCCCAGGTAGACGACCTCGGCGACGGTGCCGGTGGCGGTGGCGTGGTCGGGTTCGTCCACGTCGGCGGACTCCTTCAGCACCCGGATCTTCTCGGGACGGACGCTGTAGGTGCCCGGAGCGCCGGTGATGCGCTGGGCGGACTCGCCGACGAGCAGGTTGGAGGTGCCCACGAAGGAGGCGACGAAGGGCGTGGCGGGGCGCTCGTAGATCTCCGCCGGGGTGCCGACCTGCTGGATGCGGCCTTCGTGGAAGACGGCGATGCGGTCGCTCATCGTCAGGGCCTCCTCCTGGTCGTGGGTGACGAAGACGAACGTGATGCCGACCTCCCGCTGGAGCGCCTTCAGCTCGACCTGCATCTGCTCGCGCAGCTTGAGGTCGAGGGCGCCGAGCGGTTCGTCGAGCAGCAGCACCCGGGGGCGGCCCACCAGGGCCCGGGCGAGGGCGACGCGCTGGCGCTGGCCTCCGGAGAGCCGGTCCGGGCGCCGTTTGCCGTAACCGTCGAGGCGGACCTCGGCGAGGGCCTTGCGAGCGCGGACCAGACGTTCGGCCTTGGGCACCTTGCGGACCTTGAGGGCGTAGGCGACGTTCTGCTCGACTGTCATGTGCGGGAAGAGGGCGTAGTCCTGGAAGACGGTGTGGACGTCGCGCTCGAAGGGGGCGAGCCGGGTGACCTCCTGTCCGGCGAGTTCGATCCGGCCCTCGGTGGGGGCCTCGAAGCCGGCGATCAGCCGCAGGACGGTCGTCTTGCCCGAACCGGAGGGGCCGAGCATGGAGAAGAACTCCCCGTCCCGGACCTCCAGGTCGACCCCGGCCACGGCGGTGGTCTCCCCGAACGACTTCGTCAGGCCCTGCAACAGGATCGCGCTTCCCCCCATGGACGGGAACCTTTCTGGCGGGCGGTACGTTTCAGTAAAACTATGAAGTCATAGTTCAGATCTCAAGGCCCCCTTAAGGTAAAGCTTGAGTCAACATGCAAGGTGGTGGCCGTGAAGCGAACGACTGACGGCGGGGCTCGCAGAGCCGTCTTCGCGCCGGTCGACAACCTGGCGCGCGTCGAGGCGGTCGTCCACCGGCTGGGCGACGCCATAGAGCTCGGGCTGCTCGCCGACGGCGAGCAGCTGCCCGGCGAGAGCGAGCTGGCCGGGCGGCTCGGCGTGTCCACGGTGACCCTGCGGGAGGCGCTCATGGCGCTGCGGCAGCAGGGCCTGGTCACCACCCGCCGGGGCCGCGGCGGCGGCAGCTTCGTCTCGCTGCCCGACGTCCCCGGCGAGGAACGTCTGAAGGCCAGGCTGCGCGGCTGGAGCACCGAGGAGCTGCGCGACCTCGGCGACCACTGGGCCGCCCTGTCGGGTACCGCTGCCCGGCTCGCGACCGACCGCACGGAACCCGACGACCTCGCCCAACTGCGCCGAACCGCCGCGGAGTTGGACAGTGCCGAGGACGCGGCGGCACGCAGCCGGGTGTACGGCCGGTTCCATGTGGAGCTGGCGGCGGCCGCGCAGTCCGCCCGGCTCACTCGGGAACAGGTGGCGCTGCAGACCGAGATCGGGGCGCTGCTGTGCCTCGTGCTCGGCGACGACGAATATCGTGAAGAAGTGGCGGACCGTCAGCGGTCCGTGATCTCGGCCGTGCAGGATGGCAACCCCGAAACCGCCCGCACGCTGGCCGAACGGTGCGTCCAGGAGTCGGCGGCGCGGCTCATCGCGCTACGCCTGACCCTGTAGCACGGCCGGTCGGTCCCGTCCGCTGGAGTGCGCCATGAGCCAGAGTCCAGGTCTCGTCGGCGCGGCGGCCAGCACGTCGGCCTGCGGCGCCGAGGAACACGTCTTGGCCCAGGTGGCCCGCTGGCTGGAAGCGGTCTTCGACTCCGTCGCCGAGACCTGCGCCGACACGGCGGCACTGCTGGGCCGGGTGGCCGCGGAAGGCCACAGGCCCGCGACCGCCGACCTCGCCGCACTGCGCCCGGGACTGCACCTGCGACTGACCCGGGACGAGTTGGTCTCCGGGGTCGGTTTCATCGCCGCGCCCGGACTGCTCACGGACGTGCCGGCGTGGCTGGAGTGGTGGCAGACCTCCGCCGAGGGCGACCTGCGGCCGCTGCTGCCCGACCTCGACCCGGACCGGTCGGCGTACTCGGACTACACGCACTGGGACTGGTTCGCCCTGCCCCGCGACACCGGGCGGCGGGCCGTTTCCGGGCCGTACGTCGACTACCTCTGCTCCGACGAGTACAGCCTGACGCTGTCCGCGCCCGTCCGGGTGGCGGGCCGGTTCGCGGGCGTCGCCGCGGCCGATGTCTATCTGCGGCACTTCGAGGCGGCCGTACTGCCCCTGCTGCGCCGGCTGCCCGGGCCCTCCCATCTGGTCAACGCCCGCGGCCGGGTCGCGGCCTCCGCGGACCCCGCCCATCTCGCCGGGTCCCTCACCCGGGGACCGGACTTCACCGCGGTGCTGGAGCGGGGGCGGGCGCAGACGTACGGTGCGACCCGACTGGTGCCCTGCCGGGGTGTGCCGCTGGTGCTGGTGGTGGCGACGCGGTGAGGTCCGTGCGGCAGTCGGCCCGGCGCCGTCGGCGACCTGAACGCCGGCGGTGCCGGGTCAGGCCTCCGGCGCCGGAACGACGGTCAGATGGCTCGCCGCGGCGCGGGCGCGGCGCGGGGCCGCGGCGGCGCGGCGGGAGTCACGCAGGACCAGGGTCAGACGGGCGTACCCGAAGGCCTGAAGGGCCCCCGGGGTCTCGACGACGATCCGGCACTCGGTGGCGCCCCAGCGCGGGTCCGGGTGGAGCAGCGGACGGACGGCCCCGTCGGGCTCGCCGGCGTTCTCACCGACGGCGCGGATCCAGTGCGGCAGGCCCTGCCGGAAGGCGGCCTCCATGAGCGGGTCCTGGGCGATGTCCCGGCGGATCGCCTGCAGCCCGTGGTCATGGACGCTGCGCTCCCAGGCGGCCTTGAAGTGCGCCAGCATCGGCAGGCACCAGCTCGGCTCGTGCTCCCCGAGGACGGTGGCCGCGTCGGGATGGAACAGGACGAACCTCAGGAAGTTGTCCCCCGGCATGGCCGTCGGATGCGGGCCGACACCCCGGAAAAGTGTCCGATACGCGCTGTTGGCCAGGACGACGTCCCAGCTGTGGTCCACGACGAAGGACGGAAAGGAGACAGCCTCCAGGAGCGTGGCGTAGTCCTGGAGATACGCCTGGGCCTCGAGACCCTCGGGGACGGGCCGCGGCGCCGGCCGCTGCCCACCTGCCTGATGTGCCATCGGGAGGTCACCCCTCTTGCCTATGCGGCCTTCACGCGGCGCCCTGATCCTGCTGCTCCGACAAGAGTCATGTCAACTATCGTGGCATTTCATGCCTGTTGACGGCTGAAATTGGCCACAGTTGTGGCGAGACCTGGATGTGAGTTCGAAGCACCCGCTACTCTCCGGGAAGTTCACGGCAACTGTTTGTGATGAGCCTCGTGTAGAGCCTCTGAGAGACGTAGGAGATCTGTCGGTGACGGATGGCTACGAGGATCCGGGCGCCACGGCGACCGCCCAGCTGCCGGCCGTCGTCGCCCGCGTCACCGCGCTCGCCGACCGGCTCGGTGTGCCGCACGCCGAGGTCTTCGACGTCAGGCGGCTGTCCGTCGCCTGCGGCGTCCCCGAATCCGTGGTCAGGGCCCTGCTCGGCGGCCGGGCCGCGGGCGAGCCCGATGTGCAGGCGAGGTTCCTGCAGCGCCTGGACCTGCTGCGCCGCACCCGGCTGAAGCCCAACGGGCGCAGGTACACCCAGCAGGAGATCGCCGACGGCGCGGGCATGTCCCGGCAGCAGGCGGGCGCGCTCATCAACGGCGACCGGCGTCCCACGATGGAGCACTGCGACGCGCTGCAGCGTTTCTTCCGCGTGCACGCCGGTTTCCTCACCGCGGAGGACCCCGAAGCCCTCGCGGGTGCCCTGCAGCGCACCGAGCAGGAACTGCTGCAGAAGCTGGCCGACCGCGAACGCGCGGCGGCCCGACTCGCCGAGGATCCTCTGGAGCGGCTGCTGCAGGACCACGGCGTCCGCGGGATCGCCTGGCGGGCCGCACAGCTGCCCACCGACCAGCACCGCGACAAGGTCGCCGAGTGGCTGGACATGCTCTTGGAGAGCGTCAAGCGGCCCGAGTCGTGAAACTGCGCGGAAAAGTGGGCACCGCCCGGCGGATGCGCCGCCTGTGCGGCGAGTTGGTCGCCGAACTGACCCTTCCCGCCCCGGCGCGGCCGAACGACCTGTACACGGCGCTGTGCGATGCGATGAGCCGCCGCCGCGGCCGGCCCGTGCTGTTCCGTGCGGCCGCCTTCCCGCCCGGCACCGCCAGCGGGCTGTGGCTCGACATGGCCGACCGGGACCTGATCGTCGTGGAGGAGCGCACCGCGCCCGACCACCAGCTCGTCATCCTCGGACACGAGTTGTGGCACATGCAGGCCGACCACAGCGGCCACCGCCTCGAGGGCGTACGCGTGGCGTCGCGGCTGCTCGGCGACGACCGGGACCAGGAGGCCCTGGAGGCCGCCGTGCACAAGGTGGCCGCCCGTACCCGCTTCGACCTGGCCGAGGAGCGGCAGGCCGAGGCCTTCGGCCTGCTGCTGGCCAGCAAGTGCCGTACGCGGCTGGCGGGTTCGTCACTGCGCGGCCCGGTGCCGCGGGACGACGTGGCGGGCCGTATCGAGGCGTCGCTGGGGTATCTGCGCCGACAGGGCTGAGGCGTCCCGGACCGTGGCCGGGGTGCGGCGGGGCGGCGTTGTCAGTGGCGGACGGCAAGCTGGAGGTGCGCCGCCGCCGTGTGCGGCGTACGCGCTGCGAAGCGCGTGGACCACGACACTCGACGGGGAGAACCGACCGATGCCCACCGCCGTACCGACCGACCGAGAGCGCGCCGCCGTCCAGGCATATCTGCGGCTGCTGCACACCGTACGCGCCGCCCTGGACGGGCCGCCGGACAAACCCCGGCCGGTCGCCGTCCCACCCGCCGTGCTGGCCGAAGCGGACCGGGCGCTGGCCGACGCCGGACTCGCGGGCAACGAGGGAGAGTTCTTCCGGCTGCTGCACGGCAGGCGCCCGCGATCCTGAGCCGGCCGGGCCCGGGGGACGCGGCGTTCGACCCCACGGCCGGTGTTCCCGGGCCCGGGGCGCGCTCAGGAATGCGGCACCACGACCACCGTCATGACCACGCCGCGCCGGACGCCCCAGCGGCCCTCGAACCGGCCGACGCGGCGACCACCCACCCAGGGCCCCGGCACGAGGAGTTCGGCGTGCAGACGGCCCCCCGGGGCCGGGCCGGGCTCGGGGACGATGTCGATGTCGGCCTCGGCGAAGTCCAGCCACTGGCCGGTGAGCGGGAACCAGGCCTTGTAGACGGACTCCTTGGCGCTGAACAGGATCCGTTTCCAGTGCACGTCGGGCCGTTCCTCGGCGAGCCGGCCCAGCCGCTCGGCCTCGGCGGGCAGGAACACGTAGGAGGCGACCTCCTCCGGGAGCACCTCGTGCGGTTCGGCGTCGATGCCGAGGGAGGCCAGATCGGTGGCGCGGGCCAGGGCGGCGGCGCAGTAGCCGTCGCTGTGGGTCATGCTGCCGACCAGGCCGTCCGGCCAGCTAGGCGCGCCGCTCTCGCCGGTCAGCACGGGCTGCGGAGGCACGCCGAGCTTCTCCATGGCGATCCGGGCGCAGGCGCGCACGGCGGAGAACTCGCGGCGGCGCTTGGCCACCGCCCGGGTCATGAGTGCCGCTTCCCCGGGGTACAGCGGGGCGTCCCGCAGCTCGTCGTCACCGTGCAGTTCCACGGCCACGACCGAGTGCGGAAGCAGCTCCTCGATCACCGGATTCGACCTCCATCGGCAGGATACGACGCGGATCTCCCGGCGCCTGCGGACGCCCCCGCCATTCGCGGGGATACCCGAGGGACACCTCTTCGAAGCGGACGCCGTCGTGCCAGGTGGTCCGCGGGATGTGGAGATGACCGTAGACCATGGTGGCGACGCGGAATCTGCGGTGCCAGTCCGCGGTGAGCCGGGTGCCGCACCACATGGCGAACTCGGGGTGCCACAGCACGTCCATCGGGTGCCGGTCCAGCGGATAGTGGTTGATCAGGACGGTGGGCAGGTCCTCGGGCAGCTCGGCCAGCCTGCGCTCCGTCCCGGCCACCCGGGCGTGGCACCAGGCCTCGCGGCTGGGATAGGGGTCCGGGTGCAGCAGGTGCTCGTCGTTGCAGACGATGCCGGTGCCGTGCGCGTAGGCGAGGCCCTCGTCCTTGGTGGCGCATCCGTCGGGCAGGAAGGAGTAGTCGTACAGCAGGAAGAGCGGTGCGACGACCGCCGGGCCGCCGGGGCCGTGCCACACGGGGTACGGGTCCTCGGGGCTCGTCACGCCCAGCTCACGGCACAGCTCGACCAGGTGCTCGTAGCGGGGGACGCCGCGCAGGGTGACGGTGTCACGGGGGTGGGCCCACAGCTCGTGGTTGCCGGGGGACCACAGGACCTTGCGGAAGCGGCCGGCGAGGGTTTCGAGGGCCCAGCGGATGTCGGCGACCGTCTCGGCCACGTCGCCGGCCACGATCAGCCAGTCGTCGTCCGAGCCGGGGCGCATCCGCTCGACGAGTGCACGGTTCTCGGCGTATCCGACGTGCAGGTCGCTGATGGCCAGCAACTGCCCGGCCCCGCCGGCCGTGGATTCCACCCTGGCCCCTTCCGATCATGTCAGTGACACCACGAGAACACATCCACAGCCGCCGGACAAGGACAATCCACGCCAGTGCGGGGCGGGCCGTGGAGCCGCTGTTCCGGCACCGCCCGAGCACCTGGGCGGGACCGGTGCATCCGTAACACGCGCGTTGCACGCAGGGGCCGTTGAAAGCCGTATGATCGCCCCAACACCACCGCCAGGAACGCCCTTCACGCAGGGCGGTTTGGTGTCCCTCCATCCCCCCTGCCCGGGCACGGGCCGCTGCGCCCTGCCCGAAACCCCGAAAGGCGGCCTGCATGCCCTCTCGCGTACGCGTCTGGCTCAACCGCACGTACGCGGAGAACGTGTTCTTCATGGATCAGCTGCGGAGAAATCCCAGCGACCGCGCGGTGGAGATCCATGCCACGCACGGTGACCCGGACTCCCCCGTACTGGCCGCCGCCGACACCGCCGAGCTGGAGCCGGAGGGTCTGTCCCCGGCCGGGTACGTCGAGTACGCCCTGGACCAGTGCGCGCGGCGCGGCATCGACGTGTTCGTGCCGCGCCTGCACCAGGCGGCGATCGTGGCGCAGCGCGCCGAGTTCGAGGCGGCCGGTACGGCGCTGCTGGCGCCGACCCCCGAGGGGGTCGCCGTGTTCGAGGACAAGGCGACCGCGTACGAGGCGGTCGCCTCGGTCGGCGTGCCGGTGCCGCCGTGGTGGCGGGTGCGTACGGCGGACGAACTCCTCGCTGCCGTCGAGGAGTTGGAGGCGGCCGGACACAAGGCGTGCTTCAAGCCGGCCGCCGGCGCGGGCGGCGTGGGCTTCCGGGTGATCACGCGCGCGCCGTTCTCCCTGGCGCAGCTGAACGGTTTCCCGGGGCCGTACGTGCCGCTGGAGCTGGTGGTGGCGGCGGTGCGGGAGGCCGAGGAGCCGGTGGACTGGCTGGTGATGCCGCGCCTGGCGGAGCCGGAGGTGTCGGTGGACTGTCTGACGGGCCCGGACAACCGTGTCCGACTGGCCGTTGGCCGCACCAAGAACGGGCGGCGCCGCGGTTTCACGCTCGACGAGCAGTGGCTGGCGCCGGCGCGGCTGATCGCGGAGGGGTTCGGGCTGCACTACCTGTCCAACATCCAGTTCCGGGTGTTCGGGGAGCGGCCGGTGCTGCTCGACGTCAACACCCGCCCGGCCGGCGGCCTGCACCAGCTGTCGCTGTGCGGGGTCAACGCGCCATGGGCGGCAGTGCAGTTGGCGCTGGGTGAGGAAACCGGCGAGATCGTGCCACCGTTCCTGGGCCAGGACTACGCCGTGGTGTCCGGGCCTCGTCCGGTACGGCCGGTGTCGTTCCCGCGGCAGCGCACGGAGGAGGCCGGGCCGCTGCTGCCGACGATGCCCTCGCCCGCGGCGGCGCCCGCCACCGAGGTCGCGGCACAGACGGGTGCCGCCGCGGCGGCACCGGCCTGAGCCGCGGCGGCCCGCATCGCACCGGCCTGAAGCACACCGTCCACCGGTCTGGACCAATCATGGCGCAGCCCCTTGACACCATGATTGGTCCATACCAACTTGGTTGCGCACCGCTTTCCGCACTCCCCGCACACCTCGTGCACTCCCGAAACCCCCATCACTTCAGGGAGATCGCGTGCGCAACACACTCCGGCGTTCCAGACGCCGTATCCTCGCCCTGCTCGGCTCCGCGGCACTGGCGTTCGCCGGGGCCATCGCCCTCCCCGTGAGCGCCCACGCGGCCGACATCCTCACCAACTCCGGCTTCGAATCGGGCGGCCTCTCCCCCTGGACCTGCAGCGGGAACCTCGGCTCGGTCGTCTCCTCCCCCGTGCACGGCGGCTCCAAGGCCCTTGCTGGAGCGGTCACTTCGAGCGACAACGCCCAGTGCAGCCAGACGGTCTCCGTCCAGCCGAACACCACGTACAGCCTCAGCGGCTGGGTGCGCGGCAGTTACGTCTATCTGGGCGTGAGCGGCGGCGCCTCCACCTGGACGACATCGCCTTCCGCATACAGTCGACTGTCGGTGTCCTTCACCACCGGCGCCACGCAGACCAGCGCCACCGTCTACGTCCACGGCTGGTACGCCCAGGGCACCTACTACGCCGATGACTTCAGCCTGGACGGACCCGGCGGCGGGGGTGGCGGCTCGGACACCCAGGCGCCGACCGCGCCCACCGGCCTGACGTCCACCGGGAAGAGCTCCTCGAGCGTGTCGCTGAAATGGAACGCGTCGACGGACAACGTGGGCGTGAGTGCGTACGACGTCTACAGCGGCGGCAACCAGGTACTCAGCGTCTCCGGTACGACCGCGACGGTCGGCGGACTGTCGCCGAACACCGCGTACACCTTCACGGTGAAGGCACGTGACGCGGCCGGGAACGTGTCGGCGGCCTCCAACTCCGTGACGGTCACCACGGACGCGGGCAGCAGTGGCGGCAGCGGCTTCAAACAGGCCGCGCCCTACCTGTACGAGGGCTGGGGCGATCCGCCGAGCCCTAGCACGGTGATGAGCGCGACCGGCGTCAAGTGGTTCACCATGGCATTCGTGCTGGACTCCGGCGGCTGCACGCCCGCCTGGGACGGGAGCCGGCCGCTGACCGGCGGCGCCGACCAGAGCGCCGTCAACGCGATACGCTCGGCCGGCGGCGACATCGTCCCATCGTTCGGCGGCTGGCAGGGCAGCAAGCTCGGCGCCAACTGCTCCTCCGCGAGCGCGCTCGCCGGGGCCCTGCAGAAGGTGATCGACGCCTATTCCCTGAAGGCGATCGACATGGACATCGAGAACTCGGACGAGTTCGAGAACGAGGCCGTGCAGGCGAAGATCCTCACCGCGCTGAAGACCGTCAAGGCGGCCAACCCCGGTCTGCGGACGATCGTCACCTTCGGCACGTCGACCACCGGCCCGACCTACTACGGCAACCGCCTCATCGAGCAGGCGCAGGCGCTGAACGCGAACATCGACGTCTTCACGATCATGCCGTTCGACTTCGGCGGCGGCTCGGACATGTACGGCAGTACGGTCAACGCCGCCGAGGGCCTGAAGGCCAAACTGAAGTCGACCTTCGGGTGGGACGACGCGACCGCCTACTCCCACATCGGCATCTCCGGCATGAACGGCCTGTCGGACCAGCAGGAGAACACCACCCCCGCGATCTGGACCCAGATCCGGGACTGGGCGAACTCCCACCACATAGCCAGGCTCGCCTTCTGGTCGGTCAACCGTGACCGGCCGTGCGCGGGCGGCGGCGTGGTGAGCAACTGCTCCGGCATCAGCCAGAGCAACTGGCAGTTCACCTCGATCACGGCCGGCTTCACCGGCTGAGAGCCCCGCTTCGGCGGCCGGCCCCACGAGGGCCGGCCGCCTCGGCACGTCAGAACCGGCCCGAACCCCGGTACAGCTCCAGTTCGCCGTCCAGTTCGACGCCGAGCACGGTCGCGTACGGGTCGAGGTCGGACTCGGCGGGCGGGTCGATCCACAGCACGCCGACCGCCTCGTGCAGACCTCCGACGACCCGGTGGCCCAGTTCGGCACCGGTGCCGAGCACCGTGACCCTGCGGACCTTCGAGGCCAGGCCCCGGACACCGATCTCGGCGCGCGGCGCGTCGAACACGGTCAGGTAGAGGGTGCGGCGGTCGGCGGACAGGGTGCTGGGCCCGTAGTGGTGCCCGGCCGGCAGGCCGCGCACCGTCCCGTACACCGCCTCGGAGTGCTTGCGGATCCACTCCCCCATGACTTCGAGACGCTCCACCTGCGGCTGCGGGATGGTGCCGTCCTCCATCGGGCCGACGCTGAGCAGCAGGTTGCCGCCCCCGCCGATGGTCTCGGTGAAGTACCGGATGAGCTGCGCCGGCGACTTGTGGTTGTGGTCGTGGTGCTGGTGACCCCACGAGTCGTTGATCGTCAGGCACAGCTCCCAGGGGCCCTCCGGCGGCACTATGGGGGCGCCCTGTTCGGGGGTGGCGTAGTCGCCCTCGCTGAGCATGCGGGCGTTGAAGACGACGTCGGGGATGTAGGAGCGGATGAGCGCGGCGAGTTCCTTGATGCGCCACTGCTCCTCGCTGCGGTCCCACTCGCCGTCGAACCACATCAGGTCGGGCCGGTAGCGGGAGGCCAGTTCACGGACCTGGCCGTCGCGGTAGGCGATGTACCGCTCCCAGGCCTGGAGGTCCTCGTCCTCGGCCGAGCACTCGGAGTACCGGTTGTCCTCCAGCTCGGGAGGGCGGCCCGGCTTGCGGGTGGTGGCGTAGTCGGGGTGGCTCCAGTCGGAGTGCGAGTAGTAGAGGCCGACCTTCAGGCCCTTCTCGCGCAGGGCGTCGGCGTAACCGGAGATGTAGTCGCGGCCCAGGTTCAGGTCGCCGTACGCGGTGTCCCACAGGGCGACGCCGTCGTGGTGCCGGCTGGTGAGGACGGCGTACTTCGCGCCCGCTCGGGCGAAGAGGTCCGCCCAGGCCCGTGGGTCGTAGTGGGCGCCGGTGAACCGTTCGAGCTGGGACATGTACCGGTCGTAGGGCACGATGTCGTCGTAGAAGGACCAGGATTCCTGGACGCCGTCGACGGCGTAGATGCCCCAGTGGACGAAGATCCCGAACTTGGCGTCGGTGAACCACGGTTGCATGGACACGGACCGGCTCACCTGCCGACGCCGAGACGCAGCGTCAGGATCTGGAAGGGCCGCAGGGTCACGGTCACCGCGCCGTCGGCGTCGGTCTCCGCGTCCTCGAGCGGCCGCTCCAGCAGGTCGGTCACCTGGGCGCCCGCGAGCGGGAAGCCGGTGCGCAGTACGCCCTGGGCACGGCCGCCCAGGGACTCGTACAGGCGGACCACGACATCACCGGAGGCGTCGTCCGCGAGCTTGACCGCCTCGACGGTGACGCCCTCGCCCTCCACCGAGACGACGGGCTGCGGCTCGCCCGCCGATTCCGCCACCCGCAGGGGGAGGTTGAGGGCGTAGCCCTCGGCGACCGCGTCCGCGATGCTCGCGCCGGGCAGGAGGGAGTAGGTGAAGCGGTGGCGGCCCTGGTCGGCCCCCGGGTCCGGGACGCGCGGGGCGCGCACCAGGCTCAGGCGGACCGTGGTCGTCGTACCGCCGTCCTCGCGGACCGTGCGGGAGACGTCGTGGCCGTACGTCGAGTCGTTGATGACCGCGACGCCGTAGCCGGGCTCGCCGATGTGCACCCAGCGGTGGCCGGAGACCTCGAAACGGGCCGCCTCCCAGCTGGTGTTGGTGTGCGTGGGCCGCTGGATGTGGCCGAACTGGATCTCCGCGCTGGAGTGTGGGGCGCGGACGTCCACGGGGAAGCCCGCCTTGAGGATCTTCTCGGCCTCGTGCCAGTCGATGTCGGTCTCGAAGTCGACGCGGGGGCTGCCCGCGCGCAGGGTGATCGTCTGGGTGATCTTCGAGCCCTTGCCGAAGCCGCGCTCCACGCGGATGGCGCCGAGCAGCGGGTCCTCCTCGACCACCGTCACGGAGTCCGGCTCCAGCAAATCCGTGTAGCGGTTCTGGTAGTGCTTGTCGATGTCCCAGGCGTCCCAGTAGTTGGGGAGGTCGGTGTGCAGGCGCAGGAGGTTGCCGCGGTCGGCGAGGACTTCACGCTGCGCACGCAGGTCGTACACGGACGACAGTGTGCCGTCCTCCGCGACCTCCACGCGGACCAGCCCGTTGTCGAGGACCCGGCCGCTCACCGTCACCGGCTGCGGCGGCTCGGCGGCCGCGAGGGGGGCGCTGCCGCTCGCCGGCACCTCGACGTACGCCGGTGCGCCGGCGGTCGTACGGACGACCTCGGCACGGTCGAACGGTGCGGTGTTGAACACGCGGGTCCCGCCGCCGCCCAGCGCGGTGACGGCCTGCGCCGTCAGCTCCTCCAGTTCCCCGGCGACCCGCGCGTACTCGGCCTCCGCCTCGCGGTGCACCCAGGCGATGGACGACCCCGGCAGGATGTCGTGGAACTGGTGCAGCAGCACCGTCTTCCACAGCCGGTCCAGCTTCTCGTACGGGTAGGCGTAGCCCGGGGCGTGCAGCGCGGCCGTGGTCGCCCACAACTCCGCCTCGCGCAGGCGGTGTTCACTGCGCCTGTTGCCCTGCTTGGTACGGGCCTGCGAGGTGTACGTGGCCCGGTGCAGCTCCAGGTACAGCTCGCCGACCCACACCGGGGCGTCCGGGTACTCCTCGCGGGCCTTGGCGAAGAACGCGTCGGGGTGCTCGACCTCGACCCTCGGGGAGCCCTCCAGGTTCTTCAGCCGTCGGGCCCGCTCCATGATCTCGCGGGTCGGGCCGCCGCCGCCGTCGCCCCACCCGAAGGGGGCCAGGGACCGGGTGGCGCCGCCCTTCTCGCTGTAGTTGCGGACCGCACGGGACATCTCCTCGCCGCTGAAGCGCGCGTTGTAGGTGTCGATCGGCGGGAAGTGGGTGAAGATGCGGGTGCCGTCGATCCCCTCCCACCAGAAGGTGTGGTGGGGGAACTTGTTGGTCTGGTTCCAGGAGATCTTCTGGGTCAGGAACCACTCGTTGCCGGCGAGCCTGGCGAGCTGCGGGTAGGCGGCGGTGTAGCCGAACGAGTCCGGCAGCCAGACGCCCTTGGTCTCGACGCCGAAGTGCTCGATGAAGAACCGCTTGCCGTGGACGAGCTGGCGGGCGAGGGCCTCACCGCCGGGAAGGTTGCCGTCGGCCTCCACCCACATGCCGCCGACCGGCGCCCACTGGCCCTTCTTCACGGACTCCTGGATACGGGCCCACACGTGCGGGTAGTTGTCGCGCACCCACTCGTACTGCTGGGCCTGCGAGCAGGCGAAGACGAACTCCTCGTACTCGTCGGCGAGGGAGGTGACGTTGGAGAAGGTCCGGGAGGTCTTGCGCTTGGTCTCGCGGATCGGCCACAGCCACGCCGAGTCGATGTGCGCGTGCCCGACACCGGAGATCACGTGCGCGCTGGCGTGGGCGGGCTTGGCGAGCACCGGCCGGAGTACCGCGCGCACATCCGCCGCCGAGCCGGCGATGTCGTCCAGGTCCAGCAGGTCGAGGGAGCGGTCCAGCGCGTGCATGATCTCGTGCCGGCGCGGGTCGTGCTCTCCCAGCTCCAGCATCAGCTCGCGCAGCACCTGCATGTCGAGGTCGAGGTGCCAGACCTCCTCGTCCAGCACGGCGATGTCGGCGCGGCGGAATGTATACAGTGGACGGTCGCCTGCCGTCAGTACATCGCCCAGCGGTGTCGGCGCCGCGAAGTCGTTCGCCAGGATGTCGGGGTTGGATGCCGCCTCGACCAGGTAGTCGACGCTCTCCCCGCCCGCCGCCGGATTGGCGATCGCCACGTACTGGTTGAGCGGGTTGACCGCCTTCAGCGGCGTCCCGTCGGTGAGGTGGACCAGGGCCTCGGCCTGGTTGCCCGGCCAGTCGCCCACGAAGCCCAGGTCGATGACCGCCTCGACACGCCGACCGGCCCACTCGGCGGGAACCTGCCCGCGCATCCGGAACCAGGTGGTCCCCCAGGGCGGACCCCACGGGGTGCCCATCTCGAAGGACTCGTACGAAGCGGCCGCGGCCTCCTCGAACGGGACCGGCTCCCCCGGTGCCTGCCAGGCCTCGACGGCGAGGGGGACGGTGGCCGCGTAGATCGCGGGCTTGATGCGCTGGTCGTGGAGGCGTGTCACGCGCTCCTCGATCCTGCGGCGTTCGTCGTGCATGAGGGTCTCCAGGGAGGGGGAGCAAGCGGGTGGAAAGCGCTTTCCAGCGGGGGTCTACCTAAGGTACGCCAGGCCCGGATGGACCTCCGAGTAGCCCTTGACGAGCCTGCGGGCCACGTTCACGGAGTCCACCAGCGGGTGCAGCGCGAAGGCCTTCACGGCTGTCGCACGAGAGCCGGACTCGGCGGCGGCGAGCACCTCGCGCTCGACGGCCTTCACCGCGCAGACCAGCCCGGTGGCGTGGCCGGGCAGCGGGTCGACGGCGACCGGGTGCGCGCCGTTGGCGTCCACCAGGCACGGGACCTCGATGACGGCCTCGGAGTCCAGCACCGACAGGGTGCCGCGGTTGCGGACGTTGAGGATCAGGGTGGCCCGCTCGTCCCGGGCGATGGCCCGCATCAGGGCGAGCGCCACCTTCTCGTAGCCGCCGGAGAGGTCGTCGGCGTCACGCTCGCCGGCGCCCGCGGTCTCCCGGTTCTCGGCCATGTAGGTCGCCTCGCGTTCGGCGCGGGTGCTGTCCCACGTCTTCAGGGCCGCGGCGTCCGGGTTCGCCATCTCCTCGTAGAAGCGGCCCTGCTGGTCGCGGAGGAAGGCGCCGCGGGTCTGAGCGGCGGCTTTGTAGGCGCCTACGGCCTCACGGTTGAAGTAGTAGTAGTGCAGGTACTCGTTGGGGACGGCGCCGAGCGACTGCAGCCAGTCGACACCGAAGAGCTTGCCCTCCTCGAACGAGCCGAGCAGGTCGGGATCGGCGAGCAGGCGGGGCAGTTCGTCGCGGCCGGCGACGCGCAGACCCCGGACCCAGCCGAGGTGGTTGAGGCCCACGTAGTCGATCCACGCCTCCTTCGGGTCCGCGCCGAGCACGCGGGCGATGCGGCGGCCGAGGCCGACCGGGGAGTCGCAGATGCCGATCACCCGGTCACCGAGGTGGCGGGACATGGCCTCGGTGACCAGGCCGGCCGGGTTGGTGAAGTTGATGACCCAGGCGTCCGGGGCGAGACGGGCGACGCGCCGCGCGATGTCGACGACTGTAGGCACTGTTCGCAGACCATATGCGATCCCGCCCGCGCCGACCGTCTCCTGGCCGAGCACCCCCTCCGCGAGCGCCACCCGCTCGTCGTTCGCGCGCCCCTCCAGGCCTCCGACCCGGATCGCGGAGAACACGAAGTCGGCGCCGCGCAGGGCCTCGTCCAGGTCGGTCGTCGCCGTCACCCGGGGCGCGTCGGGCACCCCCGCCGCCTGCTCGGCCAGCACCCGGGTCACGGCCGACAGCCGCCCGGCGTCCAGGTCGTGCAGCACCACCTGCGTGACGCGGCCCTCGGCGCGGTCCGACAGCAGCGCACCGTACACGAGCGGCACCCGGAACCCGCCGCCGCCCAGAATCGTCAGCCTCACCCTTGCACCTTTCCTGCCACGACCACCTCGACGTCCGACTCCTCCAGCGAGGAGCGGGTCGCCGGGTCGACCGGCGCGTTCGTCACCAGCACATCCAGGTCCTCGGGACCGCAGACCTTCGCCATTCCCGTACCCGGGAACTTGGCGGAGTCCGCGAGCAGGACGACCTTGTCGCCGGCCTTGATCATGGCCCGCTTCACCGGTACCTCGACGACCGTCGTGTCCATCACCTGACCGCCCGGGCGCACTCCGCTGGTGCCGAGGAAGAGCCAGTCGGCGTGCAGCTGGCGCAGGTTGTCCTCGGTGAGGAAGCCGACCAGGGAGCGGTACTCGCGGCGCACCATGCCTCCGAGCAGCACCAGCTCTATCCCGTCGTCATCGGCGAGTTCCTCGTAGACCACCAGGTTGCTGGTGATCACCGTCAGGCGCCGCCCGTGCAGTTGGCGGGCCAGGCGGTAGGCGGTCGTGCCGATGTCGAGCAGCACCGACTGACCGTCCCGCACCATCGCCGCGGCGCACTCCGCTATCGCGTCCTTCTCCTGCACCCGCACCTCGGCGACCTCGGCGAAGGGCTGGTCGCCGTCCTCGACGACGGCGCCGCCGTGGACGCGCGTGAGCAGGCCGTCCTCCTCGAGCTTGACCAGGTCGCGCCTGACCGTGGCCGGGCTCACACCGAGCTGCTCGGAGAGATCGGTCACGGCCGCGGGCCCGCCGGAGCGCAGGGCCCGCAGGATGAGTTGGTGTCGTCGTTCTGCCAGCACGCCATGAACAGTACTCGTCATCTTCAATCATTTCCATGCTCGGTTCTGCTCGGGTATTGACCAAACTCGCGGAGCAGCGCACGATTCCGGGCATTGAATTTGCAGAGCTCTGACGAGAGGACGGTGCCGTGGGCGACGACCGGCCCGATGTGCTGCTGACCGGGCTGCTCTTCTACGACCTTGTCCTCACCGGCCTGGGCGGACCGCCGACGCCCGGCGGGGAGATCTGGACCGCGGGGATGGGCTGCGGTCCCGGCGGCATAGCCAACCTGGCGGTGGCCGCGTCCCGGTTCGGACTGCGTACCTCGCTGGCCACCGTCTTCGGGGACGACTTCTACGGCGTTCACTGCCACGAGGTCCTCGCCGGTCAGGAAGGCGTCGACCTGACCCTGTCCCGTACCGCGGCGGGCTGGCCCACCCCCGTGACCGTGGCCCTCGCCTACGACCACGACCGGGCCCTGGTGACCCACGGCCAGGAGCCCCCGTACTCGCAGGACGCTCTGGTGGGCGACCCGCCCGAGGCGCGTACGGCCCTGGTGCACATCGAGGCCGAACCGCACGAGTGGCTCGCCAAGGCCGCCGCGAACGGCACCAAGATCTACGCCGACGTCGGCTGGGACCCCACCCGGCAGTGGTCCGCCGACCTCCTGGACCAGCTCGCCCTGTGCCACGCGTTCCTCCCCAACGAGGCCGAGGCGATGGCGTACACCCGCACCGACAGCGCGGTCGCCGCGCTCGGCACCCTCGCCGAGCTGGTGCCGGTGGCCGTGGTCACGCGGGGCGGCGACGGGGCGGTGGCCGTCGACCAGACCACCGGCGAGTTCGCGGAGGTTCCGGCCCTCGGCGTCGACGTGCTCGACGCGACGGGCGCCGGCGACGTGTTCGGCGCGAGCTTCGTCGCGGCCTCGCTCGGCGGCTGGCCGCTCGAGGAACGGCTGCGGTTCGCCGTGCTGGCCGCCGGGCTGTCCGTGCAGCACCACGGCGGCGCGCTGGCGGCCCCAGGCTGGTACGGCGTCGACCAGTGGTGGCGCTCGCTGACCGACCCCGGGCTGCGGCGGACGTACGGCTTCCTCGCGGACCGGCTGCCGGCCGACCCCGGCGCTCCCGTCACCTACGCCCCCGTCACCCCTCCCGCACGTCCGCACTGACCCCCGTACATCTGCGAAGTCGCGCAACGATTCCGAAAGGCGGTGGGAGCTTTGCGGCTCTCACGAAGGGGCCTGCTGCGCGCGGGCCTGGCCGGTACGGCCGCCACCGCGCTCGGCGGCCTGGCGTCCGGCTGTGCCGTTCCCACTGGTTCGACGGGCCGGAACATGGTCCTGTGGTACTGGGACGGCGGCCTCGGCGACACGGTCGTCAAGAGAGCCAAGGCCCGCTACGGCAACACGGTCGACCTGCAGGCCATCAAGATCGGCGGTTACTACCGCTCCAAGCTGATCACCACCATGGCCGGCCGGGCCCACGTCCCCGACATCGCGGGCCTCAAGGGCGAGGACATGGCGTCCTACCTGCCCAACGCCGACCAGTTCGTGGACCTCCGCACCCTCGGGGCGGACAAGTACAAGAGCCAGTACCTGCCCTGGAAGTGGGAGCAGGGCATCGCCGACGACGGCTCGATGATCGGCTTTCCGATCGACTGCGGCCCCGTCGCGCACCTCTACCAGTACGAGGTCTTCCGCAAGGCCGGGCTGCCGTACGAGCCCGCGGACGTGTCGAAGGAACTGGACACCTGGGAGAAGTTCTTCGCCGCGGGCGAGCGGCTGCGCAAGCACATACCGGGCGCCTCCCTGCTCACCGATGTCAACAGCGTCTTCGACAACGCGGTGAACCAGGGCAGCAAGCGGTACGTCGACAAGGATCGCCACTTCATCGGCGACCAGGAACATGTGCGGCACGCCTGGGCGCTCGCCGTGGAGGCCAAGCGGCGGGGTCTCGTCTCGAACCTGGTGACCGGGACCCCGGACCAGCTCTCGGCCGTCGAGGACGGCAAACTGCCCAGCCAACTGGGCGCCTCCTGGGCGACCTACGACCTCAAGAACGGCGTGCCGAAGACCAAGGGCAAGTGGCGGGTCGCCGACATGCCCGTGCGGCCCGCGAACAACGGCGGCTCCTTCCTGTCGATCACCAAGGCGTGCCGGGAACCCGAGCGGGCCTTCGAGATCATCGCCTGGACGCTCGACGCGGCCAACCAGGCACAGGGTTATGTCGACGCGGGTCTGTTCCCCTCCACCCCCGCCTCGTACGGCCTGAAGCAGTTGCGCGAGCCGGACCCCTTCTTCGGCGGCCAGATCACGACGGACGTCTTCGGACCCGCCGCGCAGAAGATCGCCATCGCCTACAACAGCCCGTACGACATCGCGCTCGGGCAGCCCATCAAGGACGAGATCAAGAACGTGGGCGTCCTCGGCAAGGATCCCCAAAAGGCCTGGAAGGACGCCATGAGCAAGTGCCGGCGCATCGCTCAGCACCTGGGGGTGAGCTACTGATGGCAGCCCTCCCCGCGCTGAAGGAACCTCCGGTGGTGACGGCGCAGACGGCTCCCCCGCGACCTCGCGGCGGCCTGCGCAAGTACTGGCATCTCTACGCCGCGATCTCGCCCTTCTACCTGCTCTTCCTCGCCTTCGGGCTGATACCCGTCGGCTTCTCGCTCTACCTGTCCTTCCACCGCTGGGACGGGCTCGGCTCGATGGAGTGGGCGGGCCTGGCGCAGTACAAGTACCTGCTGAGCGACGGCGACTTCTGGCAGTCGATCGGGACCACGATCATCATCTGGGCGCTGTCCACCTTCCCCATGATCGCCCTGGCGATGGTGACGGCCGTCATGCTGAACTCGGCGGTCCGCTTCAAGAACGCGTACCGCGTCGCCTACTTCCTGCCGAACGTCACCTCGGTGGTCGCGATCGCCATCATCTTCGGCTCGGTCTTCTCCACCAACTTCGGCCTGATCAACGCCCTCTTGCAGGCGGTCGGCCTGGACCAGGTGGCCTGGCTGAACACACCGTGGGGCATCAAGGTAGCCATCGCGACCCTGATGACCTGGCAGTGGACCGGCTACAACGCGATCATCTTCCTCGCCGGCCTGCAGACGATCCCCGGTGACCTGTACGAGGCGGCGCGCATCGACGGAGCGGGGCCCGTGCAGACGTTCCTCCGGGTGACGTTGCCGCTGCTGCGGCCGACGCTGCTGTTCGTGCTGGTCGTCTCGACCGTGACCGGTCTGCAGAGCTTCTCCGAACCGCAGGTCCTGCTGCAGAACACCTCGAACGACTCGACGTTCGCGGGCGGTCCGGGTCACGCGGGCCGGACGATGGTCCTCTACTTCTTCCAGCAGACCTTCGACAACAACGACTTCGGCTACGGCGCCGCCGTGGCCTGGGGCATCTTCCTCGTCGTCATCATCTTCTCGATCATCAACTGGCGCCTGGTGCAGCGCCGGGGCGAAGACTAGGGAGGCCGTCACCATGGCATCCATCCAAGGCACGCGTCGGCCCAGGCCGGTCAAGGGGACCCGGAGCCGGGGCGTCGCGCTGCACACGGTGCTGATCGTCGGCGTGCTGCTGTCGGCCTTCCCGTTCTACTGGGCCGTGATCATGTCGACGCACACGTCGTCGGAGATCTTCTCCTATCCGCCGAAGCTGCTGCCGGGCTCGCACTTCCTTCAGAACATCCGCCATCTCTTCGACAGCATCGACTTCCTGGGCTCGATGTTCAACTCGCTGCTGGTGGCGGGCTCGGTGACCTTCCTGGTCCTGTTCTTCGACTCGCTGGCCGCGTTCGTCTTCGCCAAGTTCGAGTTCCCGGGCCGCAACGTGCTGTTCGCGCTGCTGATGGCGATCTTCATGGTGCCGACGCAGCTCCAGGTCATCCCGCAGTTCGTGATCATGGCGAAAATCGGCTGGATCGGCTCGATGACGGCGCTGATCGTGCCCGCGGCGGCCAACGCGTTCGGCATCTTCTGGATGCGCCAGTACATGAAGAGCGCCATCCACGACGAACTGCTCGACGCGTCGAAGCTCGACGGGGCGAACTTCATGCGCCAGTACTGGCACGTCGCGCTCCCCGTCGTCCGCCCGGGTCTCGCCTTCCTCGGCATCTTCACCTTCATGGGCCAGTGGAACGACTACGCCTGGCCCCTGATCGCCCTCACCAATCCGGACAACGTGACACTCCAGGTGGCCCTGTCCCAGCTCAACGGCGTGCACGGCACCACCGACTACGGAATGGTCATGTCCGGCGCGCTGCTCGCGCTGATCCCTCTGCTGATCGTGTTCGCGATCGGCGCCCGGCAGATGATCGGGGACCTCGCCAAGGGAGCGATCAAATGACGGATTCACTGCTCGCCCTGCGGCCCTGGGCGGCCCCCGAGGTGACCTCCTGGGGGCGGCTGCCGATGAACGCCGTGGACCGGCGTCCGGGTGCGGTGTCCCTGGACGGGGAATGGCGCTTCCAACTGCTGCCCGCACCGGACGCGCCGCTCGCCGGTGTCTGGTCGTCGGTATACGTTCCCGGCGCCTGGACCCTGCAGGACACGGACGACCTGCCGCAGTACACCAACGTCCGTATGCCGTATACCGAATACCCTCCGCTGTCGCCCGCCGCCAACCCGACGGGTGTCCACGAACGTGAGATCGACGTCCCCGCCGAGTGGGCCGGCCGCCGGGTGGTCCTGCAGGTCGGCGCCGCAGAGAGCGTGCTGCTCGTGCATGTGGACGGACAGCCCGTCGGCATGTCCAAGGACTCCCACCTCGCGGCCGAGTTCGACCTGACGGCCGTGGTACGTCCCGGCTCGGCGGCGGTGCTGCGGCTGACGGTCGTGAAGTGGTCGGACGCCTCGCACATCGAGGACCAGGACCACTGGTGGCACGGCGGGATCACCCGGTCGGTGCTGCTGTACGCGACGGACCCGCTGCACCTGGCCGACGTCACCGTGCGGGCACGGCAGGACGGTGAGCTCACCGTGGACTGTCAGGTGCGGGACGCGGGCGGCGGGGCGCTGCCCGAGGGGTGGTACGTCAGCGGGGATCTCGATGGGCAGCCCATCGCCCAGGACGCCGAGTTCGACCGGGTCAACGCCGAGGAGGAGCGGGTCTCCGGCTTCCTCGGCGAGGCTCGGATGAGGGCCACCGTGCCCGAGGTGCGCACCTGGAGCGCCGAGCTGCCGGAGCTGTACGGCCTGACCGTCCGGCTGCACCGCGCGGACGGCACGGTCGCCGACACCTTCCGCCACCGGATCGGTTTCCGCGACGTGGCCGTCGTCGGCCGGGACCTGCTGGTCAACGGCGAGCGGGTGTTCATCCGGGGAGTCAACCGGCACGACTTCCATCCGCTGACCGGCCGCACCGTGTCGTACGACGACATGCGCGCGGACCTCGCCCTGCTGAAGCGTTTCGGCTTCAACGCGATCCGAACCTCCCACTACCCGAACGATCCCTCCCTGTACGACCTCGCCGACGAACTGGGCTTCTACGTCGTCGACGAGGCGGACATCGAGTCGCACGACCACGCCCATGAGATCGCCGACGACCCGCGCTACCTGAACGCCTTCGTCGACCGTGTCTCCCGGATGGTGCTCCGGGACAAGAACCACCCGTCGGTGATCATCTGGTCGCTGGGCAACGAGTCCGACTACGGCGCGAACCACGACGCGGCGGCCGCCTGGGTGCGGCGGCACGACCCCACCCGGCCCCTGCAGTACGAGGGCGCCGCCAAGCGCGGCTGGGCGGACCCTGACGTGGCCTCCGACATCGCCTGTCCGATGTATGCGCCGATCGAGGACTGTATTGCGCATGCGCTGTCCGGCGAGCAGACGAAACCGCTGATCCAGTGCGAGTACTCGCACGCCATGGGCAACAGCAACGGCACCCTCGCCGACCACTGGGCGGCCATCGAGTCCACCCCGGGTCTTCAGGGCGGCTTCATCTGGGAGTTCTGGGACCACGGAATCCTGCAGCGCGTGAGCGATGGAAGACCGGCCGGACGCGCGGGCGCCGGGCTGTATGCGAACGGTGTCGCCGCGCCCGGCCACCGCTGGGCGTACGGCGGTGACTTCGGCGAGAGCATCCACGACGGCGCGTTCGTCGCGGACGGGGTCGTCTTCCCGGACCGCACCCCGAAGCCCGCCCTCCACGAGCACAGGGAGATCGCGGCTCCGGTCCGTATCCGGTGCTTCCGGCACGAGGGGCTGGTGCTCGCCAACCACCAGCACTTCCGCGGCCTGGACTGGCTGGCCGCCGAGTGGGAGCTTTCCCTGGCCGACGGCCGGACCCTGACCGCGCCGGCCGAACTGCCCGATCTGCGGCCGGGCGAGACGGCGGCGGTGCCGCTGCCCCTGGAACTGCCGGAGGACGGCGGCGAGGCATGGCTGACGCTGCGGGTGACGACGGCCCGGGACGAGGCGTGGGCGCCGCGCGGTACGGAGGTGTGCGCACCCCAGGTGCGGCTGCGGGCGGCTGAAGATCCACCGGCGGCCGGGGCGGCCGCCCCGGCCGCGGCGCGGCGGCCCGTCGAGGTCGACACCGAAGGCCTCCTGGTGCATCCGCTGCTGACCGCGGCGCCCGCCCTGTCCCTGTGGCGGGCGCCCACCGACAACGACGAGCTGGGCGGCATGGCGCGGCGCTGGCGGGCGTGGGGGCTCGACGCCCTGGTCCGCAAGCTGGTCTCCGTGGACCGTGCGGACGGCCGGGTGACCGTGCTCGCCGAGTACGCCGGCACCGTCGGCGTCATCCGGCACCGGCAGCAGTTCACGTCCGTCGAGGGCGGCATCCTGGTGGCGGAGTGGGCCGAACTGCCGGACGGTTTCGACGACGTGGCCCGGGTGGGGTCGGTCTTCGAGACGGTGGCAGGCCTGGACCTGCTGGAGTGGTTCGGGCAGGGCCCCTGGGAGTCGTACCCGGACCGCAGCACCGGTGCGCCCGTCGCCCACCACTCGGCTCCCGTCGACGCGTTGTTCACCCCGTACCTGCGGCCGCAGGAGAGCGGCGGCCGGCACGGCGTACGGCGCTTCACGCTGTCGGCGCCCGACGCCACTGGGCTCGCGGTCGAGCTGGACGAGCCGCGTCAAGTGTCCGTCACCCGCTACCGCGCCGAGGACCTGACCGCCGCCGCCCACCACGACGAACTGGTGCCGCGCCCCGGGTGCGTGGTGCACATCGACGCGGCGCACCGCGGCCTGGGCACGGCGTCCTGCGGGCCCGACACCGCGCCCTCCTACCTGATTCCCGCGGGCGTCCACCACTGGAGCTGGACGCTGCGCGTTCTCTGAGTTCCCCGGCTTCACCATCCTCAGGGAGCACACATGTGCAAGACGCATGACCACACCCAGGGCGAGGCCGCGCAGGCGGGCGCCGGCAGACGCAGTTTCCTCAGAGCCACCGCGCTGCTCGGTGCCGCCGCCACGGCAGGGGTCGCGCTGCCGGCCGCCGACGCCGAGGCGGCCACGGCATCGGCGGGCGGCCGGCGTCCGGACCCCGACAGCCGGCGCTTCACCCTCGCCGTGATGCCCGACACCCAGTACCTCTTCGACGGGCCCAGCATCGACAAGGCGCCGGTGGAGGCGTCTTTGCGCTATCTCCTCGAACACGGCAGGGACGACAACATCGTCTTCCTGTCCCACCTCGGTGACCTCACCCAGAACGGTGCGAAGGACGAGTTCGCCGCGATCGGCGCTGCCTTCGGGATCCTCGACCGGCGGGGCGTCGGCTACAGCGTCCTGGCCGGCAACCACGACGTGAACTCGTCGACGGACGACCAGCGCGGCTCGACACCGTACCTGGACGCTTTCGGGCCGCAGCGCTTCAAGGGCAAGCCGACGTTCGGGGGCGCCTCCTCGGACGGCTACAACACCTACCACCTGTTCAAGGCCGCCGGGCGCGAGTGGATGGTGCTCGCACTGGACTGGCGGCTGTCGGCGAAGGGGTACGCCTGGGCGAAGGACGTCCTCGCCCGGCACCCGAAGACGCCCGTCGTCCTCACCACGCATGAACTGGTCGTCGAGGACGACTCCC
The DNA here is from genome assembly GCF_042891955.1 of Streptomyces sp. NPDC001843. Taxonomy (NCBI): domain Bacteria; kingdom Bacillati; phylum Actinomycetota; class Actinomycetes; order Kitasatosporales; family Streptomycetaceae; genus Streptomyces; species Streptomyces sp. NPDC001843. Next base: position 149,149 of record NZ_JBIATQ010000012.1, read on the forward strand.
TGTCGGCCTACGGGCAGCAGCTGTGGGACCAGTTGGTCGAGGACCACGACCAGATCTTCCTCACCCTGAACGGCCACTACTGGCCCGCGGGCAGGGCGACCCGCAAGAACGCGGCGGGCAACGACGTCCACCTGCACCTGACGAACTACCAGAACCGCTACTTCGGCGGCGCGGCGATGATCCGCCTCTACCACTTCGACCTGGACCGGAACATCATCGACGTGGAGACGGTCTCCCCGTGGATCCTGGGCCGGGCCGCCAAGGGTCTCAACGAGCTGGAGCGGCAGGAGATCGAGCTGAGCGGCGACGCCGACCGCTTCTCGGTGGAGATCGACTTCGAGAAACGTTTCGCCGGGTTCGCGCCCGTCCCGGCCCGCCCGGCCCGCCCCGCGTCCCGCATGCTGATCCCCGGCACGGTCGCCTACTGGCGCTTCGACGGACACGACGAGGGTACGGCGGTCAGCGGTACCGTCCGCGACTTGTCCGGGCGCGGCAACGACCTCACCCTCGTCACCGTGGCCGGTGGGGCACTGAACTGGTCCGCCGACCACCACCCCGACCAGCCGGGCCACGGCAGCCTGGAGTTCCAGGGCTACAAGTCCCCGCTCAAGGGCGCGTATCTGAGGACGGTCGACGGCGCTCCGCTCAACAAGGCCACCTTCGCGGACGGTTACACCATCGAGGCGTTCTACCGGTTGCCCGCCGACTGGGACCCCGACCACAACGCCTGGTCCGGCATCGTCAGCCGCACGGGCACGGGCGGCGCCGCGGGCAAGACCGCCGATGACCCCGACGAGCCGCTGGCCACCCTGTCGCTGTCGAACGACCGGGAGCCGCAGTGGGCGATGCGCCCGCTGAACCAGGAGGGCATCGCCACCAACTGGGGACAGGAGACGCCGCTGGAGACCTGGTGGCACCTCGCGGTCGTCAACGACGGCACCCACACCACTCTGTACGTCGAGGGCTGCCCGGTCGTCCGCAACCCGAAGGCCTCCGCGGTCGGCATCACCTCCGTCGGGCTGCCCTGGCTGCTCGGCGGCTACGAGTACGCCGGGAAGATCGACCAGATCCTGCACGGCCGTCTCGGTGACGTCCGGATCGTCGCACGGGCGCTGCCCGTCACCTCGTTCATGAACCACTGACAGCACCAACTCGCACCAGAGGATCAATCATGGCCGAACAACAGCTGCCCCCCTGGGCCGATCCGTCGGTCGCATCCACCGACCTCGACGCCCAGGGCGTCTCGCGTCGTCAACTCCTGCGCCGTGCCGGTCTGTTCGGGGCCGCGTTCGCCCTCGGCTCAGCGGCGATGCCCGAGGCCGCCGCCGCGGACCGCTTCGGCGGCAACGACCCCAACCTCGCCTATGTCGTCGGTGACCACCACGTCCACAGCGTCTACAGCCACGACGCGAAGTACACCTTCTCCCAGTTGGCCACCGCGGCCGCCAAGTACGGCCTCGACTGGATGGTGTTCAACGAGCACTCCAACTTCGGGCACGCCTGGTACGGCGCCGCCATGGAGCACAAGGAGATCCTCAAGGCCCGCGCCGAGAACCCGCGTCAGCTGATCTTCCAGGGCCTGGAGTGGTACATCCCGGCCGCCGAGCACTGCACGATCTTCGCCGCGCCCGGCCCCCACGAGGTCGACGTGCTGACGCAGTTCGAGCTGGCCTACGACGGCAAGCTGCTCGGCTACACGGACGGCGCCCCGGACAATCCGAACACGGCACGCAACGAGGCACACGCGGTCAAGGCCATCCAGTGGCTCGCCGAGCAGCGCAGGACCGGATTCGTCGACGACGTCCTCGTCCTGGCGAACCACCCGATGCGGCTGGGCATCGACTCCCCGCACGAGATGCGCAACTGGCGGGACGCGGCCCCCGAGATCATGATCGGTATGGAGGGCGCCCCCGGAGCGCAGGGTGGAGGCATACCCGGCTGGGAGGGCCCCACCTCGCAGCGCGGCGAGTACACCAACAAGCCGTCCGTGAACTCCTGGGCGGGCTACCCGGAGAACGCGTACGTGCTGTACGGCGGTTTCGACTGGATGACGGCGACGGTCGGCGGCATGTGGGACGCGATGCTCGCCGAGGGCAAGCTGTTCACGATCACCACCAACTCCGATGTGCACCGGGTCGTCTTCGACACGTGGAAGAACGGAGACTGGCCGCCCGGCGAGAACTTCGACAACACCGGCAGGATCCCCGACCCGGTGAACACGGACTCCCCGCAGCCCGGTGGCGACTTCTGGCCCGGTCAGTTCAGCCGTACTCATGTGGGCGTGACCCGCTACGGCTACCGCGCGGTGATGGCGGGCCTGCGCGCGGGCCGGGTCTGGCTCGACCACGGGCATCTGCTCGACGGGCTCGACGTCCGCCTGAAGCGCGACTGCGACCTCGGCCCGGGCGTCACGATGGGCGGCCGACTGCACGTCCGCAAGGGCGAGAAGCTCACGCTGTCCGTGACAGTGACGACCGCCTCCCGCCCCAACACCCAGGGCATCCTGCCCCAGTTGGCGCACGTGGACCTGATCCGGGGCGCGGTGCGCGGTCCGGTGGCCGACCGCGACACATGGCAGGCGCCGGACACCAAGGTCGTGAAGACGCAGGACGTCAGCGGCCGGAAAGGAACATACACACTGCGCATTCCGGTCGTCGCCGGTGACGAGTCCTTCTACGTGAGGCTGCGCGGCAGCGACGGCAACCGCCTTGGCGCGGGCTATCTAGGCCCCTCGATCGACCCCAGTGGCCCGATCCCCCACGAGCCCGGGAACGGTGACCCGTGGGCCGACACCTGGTTCTACACGAACCCGGTCTTCGTGGATGTGGCAGGCGGCTGAGCGCCCTCGCCAGGGGGGCGGGAACTGCGCGCCCGGCCACCACGGGCCCGCCGTTCGCCGAGACGCTTTCCGCCGCAGCGCCTCCTGCCCGCAGCGCCTCCTGCGAAGCGCTCACGCGTAGAAACGCGACAGGCTCTGCAGCACTGCCGCCGGCTTCGCTCCGCCCTCGATCTCGATCGTGCCGTCGACCGTGATCTGCACCCCGCCCGGCACCTCCTCCACGTCCGCCAGCTTCCCCACGAGCCGGATCCGCGACCCCACCTTCACGGGTGAGGGGAAGCGCACCTTGTTCAGCCCGTAGTTCACCTTCGTCGTGACTCCCTGGACGTCCAGCAGCTCGGTGAACAGCGGGATGAACAGGGACAGCGTCAGGTAGCCATGGGCGATGGGCGCCCCGAACGGCCCCTCGGCGGCCCGCTGGGGGTCGACGTGGATCCACTGGTGGTCGCCGGTGGCGTCGGCGAAGGTGTCGATCCGCTCCTGGGTGACCTCGATCCACTCACTGGTGCCGAGGTCGCTGCCGGCCAGCTTCTTCAGTTCGTCCAGGCCGTTGACGGTGACGCTCATGAATACCCTGTTCCTTACGGGAGTTGGTTGCCGTAGCGCTGACGCACCCGGGCCTTGAGGAGCTTTCCGGAGGCGGTGCGCGGGAGTTCCTCCGCGACCACCACGGACTTGGGGATCTTGTACTTGGCGAGACGGCCGGCCAGGGAGGCGAGGACCTCGTCGGGGTCGAGGGCGACGCCCTCCCGGGGCACGACGACCGCGCGGGGCACCTCGCCCCACTTGTCGTCCGCCACGCCGATGACCGCGCACTCCACGATGTCGGGGTGGGCCAGCAGCCGGTCCTCGATCTCGGCGGGGTAGACGTTCTCCCCACCGGAGATGATCATGTCCTTCATACGGTCGACGATGTACACATAGCCGTCCTCGTCGACCCGTGCCGCGTCCCCGCTGCGGAACCAGCCGTCCGCGAAGGAGGCGGCGGTCTCCTCGGGGAGCCCCCAGTAGCCGGGCATGACGTGCGGTCCGCGCACCACGACCTCACCGGTCTCGCCGACGCCGACCGGGGCGAGGTCCGGCCCGACCACCCGTACGTCGCTGAAGAAGTGCGGCACGCCCGCCGAGCCCGCCTTGCTCACGGCGTGTTCGGCGTCCAGGAAGAGGGTGCCGGGCGAGGCCTCGGTCATGCCGTAGCCCTGCAGGAAGGTCAGGCCGCGCTCCTGGTAGGTGTCGATCAGCGGGGTGGGGACGGGTGAGCCGCCGCAGGTGAGGATCCTGAGGGAGGACAGGTCCGCGCTCGCCCAGCGGGGGTGCCGGGCCACCTGGTCGAACATGGTGGGCACACCGAACATGAAGGTGATGCGGTGCCGTTGCACCAGGTCGAAGGTCGCCTCGGCGTCGAAGGACTCGACCAGGACGCAGGTGCCGCCCTTGAGCAGTACCGGCAGGGTGAGCATGTTGAGGCCGGCCGTGTGGAACAGCGGGGCGGAGACCAGGGCGCGTTCGTCCGCGATCAGGTCGTGGTCGACGAGGACGTTGAAGGCGTTCCAGGTGATGTTGCCGTGGGTGAGCATCGCACCCTTGGGCCGGCCGGTCGTCCCCGAGGTGTACATGATGAGGCAGGTGTCGTCGGCGGTGACCGGCTCGTCGATGGGCTCCTGCCGGGCGGCGGCCACCGCCTCCTCGTACTCGGCGCCCACCTCCAGGTACGTCCGTACGTCGGTGCCTCCGGGCAGTCCCGCGACGAGTCCGGCGTGGGAGGGCCCGTAGACGAGGGCCTTGGCGCCGGAGTCGGCGAGCTGGTAGGCGATCTCGGGGCCGGCGAGGCGGGTGTTGAGGGGGACGAAGACCGCGCCCAGGGTGCCCGCGGCGAACAGTGTCTCCAGGTAGGCCGGGTGGTTGGGGCCGAGGTAGGCGATGCGGTCGCCGCGGCGGACGCCCCGGGCGCGCAGGGCGTGGGCCAGGCGCGTGGTGCGTGCATACAGTGTGCGGTAGTCGGTGGACTGGCCACCGTGCACCAGGGCGGTGCGGTGCGGGGTCTTGCGGGCCCGGCGGGCGGGCCACGACCCCAGTCCCTCATTGCGCATCTGACGCCCCTCTCACGGTTTCGTCAGTCCGAGCAGACGGGCGGCGTTCTCCTTGAGGATCTTCGGCCGGACCTCGTCCTTGATCGACAGCTTCTCGAAGTCGGCGAGCCAGCGGTCGGGGGTGAGGACGGGGAAGTCGGAGCCGAAGAGGACCTTGTCCTTCAGCAGCGTGTTGGCGTACTGCACCAGTTGCGGCGGGAAGTACTTCGGCGACCAGCCGGAGAGGTCGATGTGCACGCCCGGCTTGTGCGTGGCGACGGCGAGAGCCTCGTCCTGCCAGGGGAAGGACGGGTGCGCCAGGATGATCTTCAGATGCGGGAAGTCGGCGGCGACGTCGTCCACGTGCAGCGGGTTGGAGTACTTCAGCCTGATCCCGCCTCCGCCGGGGACCCCGGCGCCGATGCCCGTCTGGCCGGTGTGGAACAGGGCGATGGTGCCCGTCTCCTCGATGACCTCGTACAGGTCGTAGGCCACCGAGCGGTCGTTGGGGAAGAAGCCCTGGATGCTGGGGTGGAACTTGAAGCCCCTCACCCCGTACTCCTCGACCAGCCGCCGCGCCTGCTTCACGCCCGCCTTCCCCCGGAAGGGGTCGATGGAGGCGAAGGGGATCAGCACGTCCGCGTTGGCGGCCGCCGCCTCGGCGACCTCTTCGTTGGGGACCGGGGGGGTGCCGGTGGCGGACTCGGCGTCCACCGTGAAGATCACGGCGGCCATCCTCCGCTCGCGGTAGTAGGCCGCGGTCTCCGCGAGGGTGGGCTTGCGCTTGCCCTCGACCTTGAAGTAGGCGGAGGAGGCGTCGTGCAGGTCGTCGTCCAGGGAGGAGTGGCCCTTGGCGGACACCTCCGCATGGGTGTGGACGTCGATCGCGACGAGTTCCTCGACGTTCATGGCGGGGTCCATCACGCCTCCGGGAACTTGGGCGCCGGGATACCGACGGTCTGCGGCTCGGCGCCGACCGAGGTCGCCCACGCGTCGGCCAGGGAGTCGGGGGTCCAGCCGCCGTCGGCGTAGGCCGCCCGGACCTCCTGCGGATGCGACCAGAGTGCCACCTTGTCGCCGCCGATGCCGATGGCCTGGCCGGTGATGCCCCGCGCGGCCTCGGAGGCGAGGAACGGGACGAGGGCCGCGCAGTCCTCCGGGGTGCCGAAGCCCTCGCCCTTGCGCAGGAAGTCCGGCAGCGGCTCCCCGTTCTTCATGGCCTCGATGTACGGGGCGAAGGCCGGGATGGTCTCGGTCATGGCGGTCGCGGCCACCGGCACGATCGCGTTGACGGTGATGTTCGCCCGGCCCAGCTCCATCGACCAGGTACGGGCCATGGCGGCGATGCCGGCCTTCGCGGCGGCGTAGTTCGTCTGGCCGAAGTTGCCGCGCTGCCCGGCCGGGGAGCCGACCAGGATCAGGGTGCCGCCCTCGCCCTGCTCGCGCATCCGTACGGCCGCGGCGCGGGCGCAGGTGAAGGTGCCCTTCAGATGGGTGGTGATCACCGCGTCGAAGTCCTCGTCGGTCATCTTCCACAGCACCTTGTCGCGCAGGATGCCCGCGTTGGTGACCAGGATGTCCAGCCGCCCGAACTCCTCGACCGCACGTCCGACGAGCCGGTCGGCGGCCTCGGTGGTGCCGACGGGGACGACCTCGGCGACGGCCGTTCCGCCGGCCTCGGCGATGGACTTCACCGCCTGCTCGGCCACTGTCTCGTCGATGTCGTTGACGACCACGGACGCCCCGTGGGCGGCGAGGGCGTGGGCATATGCGAGGCCGAGGCCCCGGCCGCTGCCGGTGACGACGGCGGCCTTGCCGGTGAGATCGATGCTGGACACGCGGAGTCCCTTCACAAGGCTATGCGGGTGCTGCGGGCGATGCGGGTGCCGCCGGCGATGCCAGTGCTGCGGCTGCGGCTGCGGCTGCGGCTGCGAGATCGAAGCTAAGAGCAATAATTGTTGACGTCAATAGTTGTCCCGAACCTGCGCGTGGGGCATCCTGGCCTCCCAGGAACCGGGAAGGGGTCCCGGCCGACCGAGACGAGGGAGAGAGCCATCACCCGCCAGCACGCCACGGAACCCGGCCTCGACGAGCACGAACCGTGGATGCGCGGGCTGCACGCCGACACCGGCTATCTGCTCTACCGGCTGGGCCTGCGCTCCGGGCAGTTGTTCAACGCCTTCCTGGAGAAGTCCGGCCTGCGCCTGCGCCACTACGCGGTACTGCGCTTCCTCGCCACCTCCGAGGGCGCCCTGCAGCGTGAGCTGAGCACCCGGCTCGGCTATGACCCGAGTGCGATCGTCGGCCTGGTCGACGACCTGGAGAAGCTGGGTTTCGCCGAACGCCGCCCCGCCCCCGACGACCGCCGCAGCCGCATCGTGGTCCTCACCGGCGAGGGCCGTGCCTTCCTGCGTGACACCGACGAGGCGGGCCTGCGCGTCACCGAGGAACTGCTGGGCCCCCTGGACGCGGTCGAACGGGACATACTGCACGCCCTGCTGCTGCGCGTCGCCGAGGACGGGCTCTCCTAGGGCCCCACCGCTGGAAGAGGGCTACGCGATGACCGTCCGCTCCGCTCCCGACCGGCTGCTGTCGGTGCTCGCCGCGTTCGACCACGAGCATCCGGCGCTGTGCCTGACGGACATCAGCCGCCGCGCGGGGCTCACCCTCACCACCGCGCACCGGCTGGTCGCCGCGCTCACCGACTGGGGCGCCCTGGAACGGGACCCCGACGGCGTCTACCACGTGGGCCTCAGGCTGTGGGAGGTCGCGGCCCTGGCGCCGCGCGGCCTGGCGCTGCGCCAGATCGCGCTGCCGTATCTGGAGGACCTGTACGAGGCGACGCACGAGAACGTGCAGCTCGCGGTGCGGGACGGATCCGAGGTGGTCTACATCGAGTGGATCTCGGGGCGTTCGGCGGTCGGCGTGCACATCCGGGTCGGCGCGCGCTGGCCCCTGCACGCCACCGGGGTCGGGCTCGCGCTGCTGGCGCACGCCGACATCGCCTTCCAGGAGGAGTACTGCGCCGGTCCGCTCGCCTCCTTCACCCCGTACACGATCACCGATCCGGCACGGCTGCGCCGGGTGCTGGCCGAGGTTCGGCGGTCCGGCGTGGCGGTGAGCGACCGTCAGGTGACGGACGACGCGCTGTCGGTGGCGGCCGACGTGCGCGGGCCGGGCGGAGCCGTGGTCGCCGCCGTGTCCGTCGTCGTACCCCAGCAGGCCGCGCAGGTGCCGGTGCTGGCCCCGGCGGTGCGGCTGGCGGCGCGCGGGATATCCCGGGCTCTGGGGTGGCAGCCGGAACGGACGCCCTGAGAGCTCCCCGCCGGACGACCAGTGCCCTCCCGTCCTCACCGGAATCTCAGGGAGCACCCCTCGGATTCAAAGAGCGGACCCAGACAACCGGCGCAGGATGCCCACACAGCAGACGGACAACTCCGGAAAGGCGCGTCGTGGGCGTCTCGCACATATCGAACCGAGCAGGACAGCGGGCGCGGAAGTGGTCCCGGCGCGGGATCCTCGGCGTCCTCGGCGCCGTGCCCGCCGCCGCCCTCCTCACCGGCTGCGGATACTCGTCGGACGCCTCTGACGCGACCGGTACCGCGGGAGCCGCGGACGGCGGGGGCGCGTCGGCACGGCGGTCGACGGCGAAGAAGGCGACGATCACGATCACTCCCGCGGCCGGCACCAAGAAGGCCGACTTCACCAGCCGCGTGGAAGTCACCGCCACCGGCGGCGCGCTGGCCTCCGTCAGGGTCACCGGCAACGACGGCTCCACGCTGCCGGGCTCCTACAACGACGACCGCACGAAATGGACGTCGACGAAGAACCCGTACTCGGGCACGAAGTACACGGTGAGGGCCAAGGCCGAGGGGGACACGGAGGAGACGGTGGCCGCCTTCACCACCAAGTCGCCCGGCGAGACGTTCGTCGGCTACTTCACACCCGAGGCGGGCTCCACCTCCGGCGTCGGCATGCCGGTGTCGATCAACTTCACGCACGCGGTCACGGACCGGGCCGCCGTGCAGAAGGCCATCACCGTCACCGCCGAACCCGCCGTGGAGGTGGTCGGGCACTGGTTCAGCGACACCCGGCTGGACTTCCGGCCCGAGACGTACTGGGCGGCGGGCACGAGGATCACGCTCAGCCTGCGCCTGAAGGACGTCGAGGGTTCTGACGGTGTCTACGGTATGCAGTCGAAGGACGTCATCTTCCACATCGGCCGCGAGCAGATCAGCACGGTCGACCTGGTCACCAAGCAGATGGTCGTCGAACGGGACGGCCTGACCTCCGCGACCTACCCCGTCACCGGCGGCGACTCCGGTCACACCACCTGGTCGGGGATCATGGTGATCAGTAAGCGGTTCAAGCAGACGCGGATGGAGTCCTCGACGGTCGGGCTCGGTGACGAGTACGACATCCCCGACGTGCCGCACGCCCAGCGCCTGACCACCTCCGGCACCTTCGTGCACGGCAACTACTGGGCGTCGACGGCGGTGTTCGGCCACCAGAACACCAGCCACGGCTGCGTCGGCCTGCACGACGCGAAGGGCGCGAACGACAGTTCGGTGGCGGGCTACGAGTTCTACGAGAGCTCGATGCTCGGTGACGTCGTGATCGTCAGGAACTCGGGCGAGAGGACCGTCGACCCTGCCAACGGCCTCAACGGCTGGAACCTGTCCTGGGCGGAGTGGAAGGCGGGGAGCGCGCTCTAGTCGACCCAGGCCTTCATGGACTGAACCCATCAGCGGCGGAAGGACTTTCTTCGCTACAACTCTTGACGGCCTCGGTGACGGGGAGCACATTGGGCCCACTTTGAGAGCGCTCTCAAGGCGCGCGCTCGCGAAGGCATCCCCGCGCACATCCCCGTACCCGAGAGGCTCCCCATGAGTGACACCTCCGGCATGCACCGCAGACCGCGCCCCTTGCGGCGGGCGTTCCTCGCCGTCATCGGCACGCTGGGCCTCGCGGCGGCCGCCACCACGGTCGCCTCACCGTCCGCGAACGCCTCCGCCCCCACGCCCCCGTCGGGCTGGACTCAGGTCTTCCTCGACGACTTCAACGGCGCCGCGGGCTCCGGCGTCGACACCCGCAACTGGCAGTACGACACCGGTACTTCGTATCCGGGTGGCCCCGGGAACTGGGGCACCGGCGAGGTCGAGAGGATGACCAGCAGCGCGAGCAACGTCTCACTCGACGGCAAGGGCAACCTGCGCATCACCCCGGTGCGCGACGCGTCCGGCAACTGGACCTCGGGCCGCATCGAGACCAACCGCACCGACTTCCAGCCGCCGTCCGGCGGCAAGCTGCGCGTCGAAGCCCGTATCCAGATGCCCGACGTCACGGGCATCGCGGCCGAGGGCTACTGGCCCGCGTTCTGGATGCTGGGCGCCCCCTACCGCGGCAACTACCAGAACTGGCCGGGCGTCGGCGAGCTGGACGTCATGGAGAACGTCCAGGGACTGAACAAGGTCTGGGCGACGATGCACTGCGGCACCAACCCGGGCGGCCCCTGCAACGAGACGACGGGCATCGGCAGTTCCACCGCCTGCCCGAACACGACCTGTCAGTCGGGCTTTCACACCTACGCGCTGGAGTGGGACCGCTCGGTCAGCCCCGAGGCGATCCGCTTCTACGTCGACGGGGTCAACTACCACACGGTCACGGCGAACCAGATGGACGCCACCACCTGGGCCAACGCCACCGGCCACGGGTTCTTCGTCATCCTGAACGTGGCGATGGGCGGCGCCTTCCCGGACGCCTTCGGCGGTGGACTCGACGGTGACACACGGTCCGGCGTCCCGATGGTCGTCGACTACGTGCAGGTGTCGCAGTCGACGGGTGGTGGGAGCGGTAGCACTCCCCCACCGTCCGGCAATCGGGACGCCTACGGCACCATTCAGGCGGAGTCCTACGACAGCCAGTCGGGCACGGCCACCGAGACCACCACGGACACCGGCGGCGGCCAGGACATCGGCTCACTCGCCAATGGCGACTGGGCGCTGTACAAGGGCGTCGACTTCGGCTCCACGGCGGCCCGGCAGTTCTACGGCCGCGTGGCGAGCGGCGCGGCGGGCGGCGTGAGCGGACTGGTCGAGGTACGCCTGGACAGCCGGAACAACTCCCCCGTCGGCAGCTTCGCGGTGGCCGATACCGGCGGCTGGCAGAGCTGGCGGACGGTCCCGGCGAACATCGCCTCGGTGACCGGCACCCATGACGTCTATCTGACGTTCACCAGCGGCCAGGCGTCGGACTTCGTCAATGTGAACTGGTTCGGCTTCGGTCACTGACAGCGACCTTGCGCAAGGGGGCTCCACGCACGCGTGGAGCCCCCTTTTCCGCGCGAGTTCCTTGCTGGAGGCTCAGCGCAGCTCCGCTCGGAACGCTGCCGGCGTCATGTCCGTGTGCTGTTGGAAGAACTTGGAGAAGTTGGCCGCGTCGGGGAAGCCGACCGCCGCGCCCACCCGGCCGATGGGCAGGTCGGTGTGGGCCAGCAGGCGTTTGGCCTCCAGGATCACGCGCCTGTCGATGAAGCCCTTGGGGGTCTGGCCGGTGGCGGCGCGGACCGCGCGGACGAGGGTGCGGCGGGAGTAACCGAGGGCGTCGGCGTAGGCGCTGACGCTGTGGTTCGCGGTGAAGCCCTTCTCGACCGCCTCGCGGAAGAGGGTGAACGTCGTGTCGGCCTGCTGCCGGGCCGCCTGGGCCGAGCCGGCCGCGAGGTGCGCCAGGCGCAGCAGGAACGCCGTGAGGGAGTGGCGCAGCACCTCGGTGTGCAGGCTGAGGGGCAGCGTGGTGGTGTCCTGGTACTCGCGCCCCAGCTGCACGAGGGCCGCCTCGAGCCCCGCGAGCTGGGCCTCGTCGGGGCGCAGCAGCGGCGGGAGGTCGTAGCGGTACAGGCCGGTGGCCTCGACGGTGGCGCGGGGCAGGAAGCCGGGCTGCATGGTCAGGACGGTTCCGCGGTACTCGCTGCTGCGCGAGAAGCGGTGGACCTGCCCCGGGCGGATCCACAGCAGGTCGCCGGCCGTCGCCTCGTACTCGGCGAAGTCGATCATGTGCCGTACGGGGCCGTCGGTGAAGAGCATCACGACGTGGAAGTCGATGCGGTGCACGCGCTCCAGCGGCGCCTCGGCGTGCCAGGTGCGGCCGGTCCCCATGGGGCCGATCTGCATACCGACACCGCATGCGCTGAGTTCGACCGGGAAGGGGAAGGTTCTGATCCCGTCCACGCCGCCGTCGCCGTCCACGCCGCCGCCGTCTCCACCTTGGGTGGTTCTGTCTGCCATGTCCTACTCGTGCCGCCTAAGGTCGCGCGTCGCAGCGCGCTGGGGTGTCCCACTTTCACCACAGGCTGACACACGGCGACCTTCCCCCGTAAAAGTCTGACTTTTAAGTTCGAACGCGTCAGAGCAATCCATCGCTCGGATAGAGGATTTCTTGAAGATGACCACGCAGACACCGGACAGCTTCGAATGGACCGAACTCGACCGGCGTGCCGTCGACACGGCCCGTCTGCTGGCGGCGGACGCCGTACAGAAGGTCGGCAACGGCCATCCCGGCACCGCGATGAGTCTGGCGCCGGCGGCGTACACCCTTTTTCAGAAGGTGATGCGCCATGACCCGGCCGACCCGGAGTGGACGGGCCGCGACCGCTTCGTGCTCTCCCCCGGCCACACCTCGTTGACCCTCTACACCCAGCTCCACCTCGCCGGGTACGAGCTGGAGCTGGACGACCTGAAGTCGTTCCGCACCTATGGCTCCAAGACGCCCGGCCACCCCGAGTACGGGCACACCGCGGGCGTGGAGACCACGACCGGCCCGCTCGGCCAGGGAGTCGCCAACGCCGTGGGCATGGCGATGGCGGCCCGCTACGAGCGCGGCCTGTTCGACCCGGACGCCCCGGCGGGCACCTCCCCCTTCGACCACACGATCTGGGCGATCGTCTCCGACGGCGACCTGCAGGAGGGCGTCTCCGCGGAGGCCTCCTCGCTGGCCGGCCACCAGAAGCTCGACAACCTCGTCTTCCTCTACGACGACAACCACATCTCCATCGAGGGCGACACCTCGACCGCCTTCTCCGAGGACGTGCTGAAGCGGTACGAGGCGTACGGCTGGCACACCCAGCGGATCGAGCCCACTGACGACGGCGACATCGACGTGCCCGCGCTGTACGCGGCGTTGAAGGCCGCCCAGGCCGAGACCGGACGGCCCTCCATCATCGCGATGCGCACGATCATCGCGTGGCCCGCCCCGAACGCGCGGAACACCGGGGCCGCCCACGGTTCGGCCCTCGGCGCCGAGGAGGTGGCCGCGACCAAGCGCGTCCTCGGCTTCGACCCGGAGAAGACCTTCGAGGTCGCGGACGACGTCCGCGTCCACACCCGCCGGGCCCTGGACCGGGGGGCCGAGGAGCACGCGGCCTGGGACAAGCGGATCGCCGAGTGGCGAGAAGCCCAGCCCGAGCGCGCGGAGCTGTTCGACCGGGTCGTCGCGGGCCGGCTGCCCGAGGGATGGGCGGACTCCGTACCGGTGTTCGAGCCCGGGAAGTCCGTCGCCACCCGTGCGGCCTCCGGCAAGGTCCTGCAGGCCCTCGGACCGGTCGTCCCCGAGCTGTGGGGCGGCTCCGCCGACCTGGCCGGCTCGAACAACACCACCATCGACAAGAGCAGCTCCTTCCTGCCGGAGGGCAACCCGCTGCCGGAGGCCGACCCGTACGGCCGTACCGTCCACTTCGGCATCCGCGAGTTCTCGATGGCCGCGGAGATGAACGGCATCGCCCTGCACGGCAACACCCGTGTGTACGGCGGCACCTTCCTCACGTTCTCCGACTACATGCGCAACGCCGTGCGGATGTCCGCGCTGATGCAGCTGCCGGTGACGTACGTGTGGACGCACGACTCCATCGGCCTCGGCGAGGACGGGCCCACCCACCAGCCCGTCGAGCACCTGGCCTCGCTGCGCGCCATCCCGGGTCTGAACGTGGTCCGCCCGGCCGACGCCAACGAGACCGCCCTCGCCTGGACGGAGATCCTGCGCCGGCACTCCACCCACCCGGCCCCGCACGGCCTGGCGCTGAGCCGGCAGGGACTGCCGACCTACGCGCCCAACCCGGACACGGCGCGCGGCGGCTACGTCCTCGAGGAATCCTCCACCGGGACACCGGACGTCGTCCTGATCGCCACCGGCTCGGAGGTGCATCTCGCGGTGGCCGCCCGTGAGCTGCTGGAAGCCGAAGGCGTCGGTACACGGGTGGTTTCGATGCCGTCCGTGGAGTGGTTCGAGGAGCAGCCGCGCGAGTACCGCGACCGGGTGCTGCCGCCGGAGGTACGGGCGCGGGTCGCCGTGGAGGCCGGTATCGGTCTGACCTGGCACCGCTTCGTGGGCGACGCCGGACGCATCGTCTCCCTGGAGCACTTCGGCGCCTCCGCCGACGCGAAGACCCTGTTCGCCGAGTTCGGCTTCACCCCCGAGAACGTCGCCGCCGTGGCGCGCGAATCCCTTGCCGTCGCCCGCGGTTGATCCGAACGCACGAAGGAAGATGATCACAGTGACCGAAGCGACCGCGATCGCGGGAGCACTTGAGCGCCTCGCCGAGGAGGGGGTGTCCGTCTGGCTGGACGACCTCTCCCGCGGGCGGATCGAGTCCGGCGGCCTCGCCGAGCTCGTCGAGGCCGGGAAGGTCGTCGGCGTCACCACCAACCCGTCGATCTTCCAGGCCGCCATCGGCTCCGGCGCGGGCTACGAGGAGCAGCTCTCCGACCTTGCCGTGCGCGGGGTGACGGTCGACGAGGCGGTGCGGATGCTGACGACCGCGGACGTACGGTCCGCCGCCGACATCCTGCATCCTGTATACGAGAAGACGGGCGGTCGGGACGGCCGCGTATCGATCGAGGTCGACCCGCGTCTGGCCCACGACACGAAGGCCACCGTCGCCGAGGCCCGGCAGCTGGCCTGGCTCGTCGACCGCCCGAACGTCATGATCAAGATCCCGGCGACCCCTGCGGGTCTGCCCGCCATCACCGAGGTCGTCGGCCAGGGCATCAGCGTCAACGTCACGCTGATCTTCTCCCTGGAGCGCTACCGCGAGGTGATGGACGCCTACCTCGCCGGTCTGGAGAAGGCACGCGCCAGGGGCCTGGACCTGTCCGCCATCCACTCCGTGGCCTCCTTCTTCGTCTCCCGCGTCGACACCGAGATCGACAAGCGGCTGACGGTCCTGGGCACCCAGGAGGCCCTCGCACTCAAGGGCCGGGCCGCGCTGGCCAACGCGCGACTGGCCTACGAGGCGTACGAGGACGTCTTCTCCGGCGCACGCTGGCTCGCCCTGGCCGGGGACCGGCCGAACAGGCAGCGTCCGCTGTGGGCGTCCACCGGTGTGAAGGATCCGGCATACAAGGACACGCTGTACGTGGACGATCTGGTCGCGCCCGGCACGGTCAACACCATGCCCGAGGCCACCCTGAACGCGGTCGCCGACCATGGCACCGTCACCGGCGACACGGTCACCGGCGGCTACGCGCAGGCCCGCGCCGACCTCGCGGCCGTCGAACGGCTCGGAATCTCCTACGAGGAGGTTGTCCGGCAGCTCGAGGACGAGGGTGTCGCCAAGTTCGAGGCGGCCTGGCATGACCTGCTGGACGCGGTCACGAAGTCCCTGAACAGCAAGGGAGTTGACGCGTAATGACCACCAACGAAGAGCAGGGCGCGGCACCGGAGCAGGTGCTGGTGCCCGTCGAACCGGCGGCCGACTGGGACAATCCCCTGCGCGATCCGCGCGACCGCCGCCTGCCCCGCATCGCGGGCCCGTCGGGGCTGGTCATCTTCGGGGTGACCGGTGACCTGTCCCGCAAGAAGCTGATGCCGGCCGTCTACGACCTCGCCAACCGCGGGCTGCTTCCGCCGGGCTTCTCCCTGGTGGGTTTCGCCCGCCGCGACTGGGAGGACCAGGACTTCGCCCAGGTGGTGCACGACGCCGTCCGCGAGCACGCGCGCACCCCGTTCCGTGAGGAGGTCTGGCAGCAGCTCGCCGAGGGCATGCGGTTCATCCCCGGCGACTTCGACGACGACACCGCGTTCAAGCAGCTGCGCGAGGCCGTCGAGGAGCTGGACGCCTCCCGGGGCACGGGCGGCAACTTCGCCTTCTACCTCTCCGTACCGCCGAAGTTCTTCCCGAAGGTCGTGCGGCAGCTGAAGAAGCACGGCCTGGCGAGTCCCCCGGAGGGCGCCTGGCGCCGGGCGGTCATCGAAAAGCCGTTCGGGCACGATCTGGCGAGCGCCCGGGAGCTGAACGCGATCGTGCACGACGTGTTCGACCCGGACCAGGTCTTCCGCATCGACCACTACCTCGGCAAGGAGACCGTCCAGAACATCCTGGCCCTCCGCTTCGCCAACCAGATGTACGAGCCGATCTGGAACCGGTCCTTCGTCGACCATGTGCAGATCACCATGGCCGAGGACATCGGCATCGGCGGCCGGGCCGGCTACTACGACGGCATCGGCGCCGCCCGTGACGTCATCCAGAACCACCTGCTGCAGCTCATGGCCCTCACCGCGATGGAGGAACCCATCGCCTTCGACGCGGAGGCGCTGCTCACCGAGAAGCTGAAGGTGCTGAAGTCGGTGCGGCTGCCGGAGCACCTGGGCCTGAGCACCGTCCGCGGGCAGTACGCCGAGGGCTGGCAGGGGGGCGAGCAGGTGCCCGGGTACCTCCAGGAGGAGGGCATCGACCCGCGGTCGAAGACCGACACCTACGCTGCGGTGAAGCTGGAGGTCTGCAACCGCCGCTGGGCGGGCGTCCCGTTCTACCTGCGTGCCGGCAAGCGGCTGGGCCGCCGGGTCACCGAGATCGCGGTGGTCTTCCAGCGGGCCCCGCACTCCCCCTTCGACCGCACGGCCACCGAGGAACTCGGGCAGAACGCCATCGTCATACGCGTCCAGCCCGACGAGGGCATGACCGTCCGGTTCGGCTCCAAGGTGCCGGGCACCTCGATGGAGATCCGGGACGTGTCGATGGACTTCGCCTACGGCGAGTCGTTCACCGAGTCGAGCCCGGAGGCGTACGAACGGCTCATCCTGGACGTGCTGCTGGGCGACGCCAACCTGTTCCCCCGTCACCAGGAAGTGGAAGAGTCCTGGAAGATCCTCGACCCGATCGAGGAGTACTGGGCGGGACACGGCAGGCCGGCGCAGTACGCGTCGGGCAGCTGGGGACCCGAGGAAGCCGACGAGATGCTCGCACGAGACGGACGGAGCTGGCGCAGGCCATGAAGATCGACCTGACCGACACCACGGCAAGCAAGATCAACAAGGCGTTGGTGCAGGGCCGCCGCGCCATCGGGACCCCTGCCGTGGGCATGGTCCTGACGATGGTCATCGTCACGGACGAGGAGAACGCCTACGACGCGATCAAGGCCGCCGAGGAAGCCTCGCACGAGCATCCCTCGCGGACCCTGGTCGTCATCAAGCGGCAGGCCCGCAACCCGCGTGAACGCACGCGGTCCCGGCTGGACGCGGAGGTCCGGGTCGGGTCCGAGGCCGGCACCGGGGAGACGGTCGTGCTGCGCACCTACGGCGACGTGTCCGACCACGCCGACTCGGTGGTCCTGCCGCTGCTGCTGCCGGACGCTCCGGTGGTCGTGTGGTGGCCGGTGGAGGCGCCGGAGAACCCCGCCAAGGATCCGCTGGGCGCGCTGGCACAGCGCAGGATCACCGACCTGTACGCCGTCGAGAACCCGCTGGAGGTCCTTCAGCGCCGGGTCCGCTCCTACGCACCCGGTGACACCGACCTCGCCTGGACCCGGCTCACCCCGTGGCGCTCGATGCTGGCCGCCGCCCTGGACCAGGCCCGTACGACGGTGACCTCGGCCGCGGTCGAGGCCGAGGCCGACAACCCCGCCGCCGAGCTGCTCGCCCGCTGGCTGGAGGCACGGCTCGGGGTGAACGTCGACCGCGTCGTCACCGCGGGCCCGGTCGTCACGGCCGTCCGCCTGGGCACCGCCAACGGCGAGATCGTCATCGACCGTCCCGAGGGCCCGCTGGCCACGCTGACCCTCCCGGGGCAGCCGCCGCGCACCCTGGCGCTCAAGGTCCGGTCCATGTCCGAGCTCATCGCCGAGGAACTGCGCCGCCTCGACGCCGACGAGATGTACGCCATCGCCCTGCGCGGCAAGGAGGAGATCCCCGCCCATGTCTGACGCCCCGAAGCCCACGCGGCGGCCGGAGTGGGCCGCCCTGGAGGACCACCGCGCGGACACGATGCCGCACCCGAGCCTCAGGGAGCTGTTCGCGGCGGATCCCGGCCGCGCCGAGCGGTACGTCGTCACCGTCGGCGACCTGCGCATCGACTACTCCAAGCACCTGATCACCGACGAGACCCTCGCCCTGCTCCAGGAACTGGCCGCCGCCACCGGCGTGTCCGGACTGCGCGACGCGATGTTCCGCGGCGAGCGGATCAACGTCACCGAGAACCGTGCCGTGCTGCACACCGCGCTGCGCGCCCCGCGGGAGGCGGTGGTCGAGGTCGACGGGGAGAACGTCGTCCCCGAGGTCCACGCGGTCCTGGACAAGATGGCCGGCTTCGCCGAGCGGGTCCGCTCCGGTGAGTGGACCGGCCACACGGGCCGGCGGATCCGCAACGTCGTCAACATCGGCATCGGCGGCTCCGACCTGGGCCCGGCGATGGCCTACGAGGCGCTTCGGCCCTTCACGGCACGGGAGTTGACGTTCCGGTTCGTGTCGAACGTGGACGGCGCCGATCTGCACGAGGCGACCCGCGACCTGGATCCGGCGGAGACCCTGTTCATCGTCGCGTCGAAGACCTTCACCACCATCGAGACGATCACGAACGCCACCTCGGCCCGCTCCTGGCTGCTGGATGCCTTCGAAGGGGACGAGAAGGCGGTGGCCAGGCACTTCGTCGCACTGTCGACGAACGCCGGGAAGGTCACCGAGTTCGGCATCGACCCGGACAACATGTTCGCCTTCTGGGACTGGGTCGGCGGCCGGTACTCGTACGACTCGGCGATCGGCCTGTCCCTGATGATCGCCATCGGCCCGGACCGCTTCCGGGAGATGCTGGACGGCTTCCGGATCGTCGACGAGCACTTCCGCACCGCGTCCCCGGAGTCCAACGCACCGTTGATCCTCGGCCTGCTGGGCATCTGGTACAACAACTTCTTCGACGCCCAGTCGCACGCGGTGCTGCCGTACAGCCACTACCTGTCGAAGTTCACCGCCTACCTGCAGCAGCTGGACATGGAGTCCAACGGCAAGTCGGTGGACCGTCAGGGCCGCCCGGTCGAGTGGCAGACGGGTCCGGTGGTGTGGGGCACGCCCGGCACCAACGGGCAGCACGCGTACTACCAGCTGATCCACCAGGGTACGAAGCTCATCCCGGCCGACTTCATCGGCTTCGCGCGGCCGGTGGCCGAGCTCAGCGACGAACTGAAGGCACAGCACGACCTGTTGATGGCGAACTTCTTCGCCCAGACCCAGGCCCTCGCCTTCGGCAAGACCGCCGACGAGGTGCGCGCCGAGGGCGTGCCCGAGGAGCAGGTGCCGCACCGCACCTTCCGCGGCAACCACCCCACCACGACGATCCTCGCCGGTGAACTGACCCCGTCGGTCCTCGGTCAGCTCGTCGCCCTCTACGAGCACAAGGTGTTCGTGCAGGGCGCGGTGTGGGACATCGACTCCTTCGACCAGTGGGGCGTGGAGCTCGGCAAGGTCCTCGCAAAGCGCGTCGAACCGGCTCTGACCGAAGGCGCCGACGTGCCCGGTCTCGATCCGTCCACCTCCGCCCTCGTGGCCGCCTACCGCTCGCTGAAGAACGTCCCGAACGCTTAAGGAAGAAGTGAACTGACCATGCAGCTTGGACTCATCGGCCTCGGCAAGATGGGCGGCAACATGCGCGAGCGGATCCGCCGCGCCGGCCACACCGTCATCGGCTACGACCGCAACCCCGAACTCTCCGACGTCAAGAACCTCGCCGAACTGGTCGAGAAGCTCGACGCCCCGCGCACGGTGTGGGTGATGGTCCCGGCCGGCCACGCCACCCAGTCCGTCATCGACGAACTGAAGCAGCTGCTGTCCGAGGGCGACACGGTCGTCGACGGCGGCAACTCACGCTGGACGGACGACGAGAAGCACGCGGCGGAACTCGGCGTCAAGGGCATCGGCTTCGTCGACGCGGGCGTCTCCGGCGGGGTCTGGGGCCTGCAGAACGGCTACGCCCTGATGGTCGGCGGCGACAAGGCCCATGTGGAGCGGCTGGAGCCGATCTTCGACGCGCTCAAGCCCGAGGGTCCGTACGGCTACGTCCACGCGGGCAGGGTCGGTGCCGGCCACTTCTCGAAGATGGTCCACAACGGCATCGAGTACGCCATGATGCAGGCCTACGCCGAGGGCTGGGAACTCCTGGAGAAGGTCCGTTCGGTGGACAACGTCCGGGAGGTGTTCCGTTCCTGGCAGGAGGGCACGGTCATCCGCTCCTGGCTGCTCGACCTCGCGGTCAACGCCCTCGACGACGACGAGCACCTGGAGAAGCTGCGCGGCTACGCCGAGGATTCCGGCGAGGGCCGCTGGACCGTCGAGGCGGCCATCGACCACGCGGTGCCGCTCCCGGCGATCACCGCCTCCCTGTTCTCCCGGTTCGCCTCCCGGCAGGACGACTCCCCGCAGATGAAGATGGTCGCGGCGCTGCGCAACCAGTTCGGCGGCCACTCCGTCGAGTCGGTGAAGGAGTAGCCGGTCATGGGGGACCTTCTGCTGGTCCGCCATGGCGAGACGGAGTGGAGCGTTTCGGGACAGCACACCAGCTTCACCGACCTGCCCCTCACCCAGCACGGCGAGGAACAGGCCAAGTCCCTGGCTCCGCTCCTCACCGGCCGGACCTACGCCCTGACACTCACCAGCCCGCTCCGACGCGCGACACGCACCGCCGAACTCATCGGCCTGACGGGGGCCGTCCCGGACCCCGACCTGCACGAATGGGACTACGGCGGCTACGAGGGCATCACCACCGTCGACATCCACCGCACCCGCCCCGACTGGGACCTGTGGACGGACGGCGTGCCGCCCGGCTCCGGGGGGACACCTGGTGAGTCACCCGCCAACGTGGGCCGGCGCGCCGACCGGGTGCTGTCACGCCTGGACCCGGTACTCGCCCGCGACGACGGCGACGTACTGCTCGTCGCCCACGGCCACTTCCTCCGTGTCCTGACCGCCCGCCGGCTGGGCCTGCCGCCGGCCGAAGGCCGCCTGTTCCAGCTGGCCACCGGCACGGTCAGCCGGCTCTCGACCGAACACGGCCGGCCGGTGATCGCGGAGTGGAACAGCAGACCCTGACCGCCCGGCGCGGCACGCGTCAGCGCTGCGCGTGCCGCGCCGCCAGGCGCACCGACGCGTTCGCTGCGCCGTAGTCCCGGTGGCCGGGATCCCGCTGGACCAGTTCGAAGAAGACCCGGCCTACGGTGGCGGTGTGGCGGTGCCGGACTCCTTGGGTCTTTCCCGGCTGCTTCTACAATCACGGGCACCGGCCCTACGCCCGAAGGAAGCCCGATGACCACCGTCGACGAACCGGCACGCGAAAACGGGCGCATCCGTGACGCCGCCCGCACCCGGGCCGAGATCCTCGACGTGGCCACCCAGGAGTTCGCCCGGGCCGGCTACGACGGCGCCCGCGTCGACGAGATCGCCGCACGCACCCGCACCACCAAGCGGATGATCTACTACTACTTCGGCGGCAAGGAACAGCTCTTCACGGCCGTGCTGGAACGGGCGTACGGCGTGATCCGCCACGCCGAGCAGCGACTCGACGTCGAGCACCTCGATCCGGTCGCGGCCATCCGGCGTCTGGCCGAGCTCACCTTCGACCAGCACGAGCGGCACCCCGACTTCATCCGCCTGGTCAGCATCGAGAACATCCACGGCGCCGAGCACATCGCCGCCTCCGAGAAGCTCGGGGAGACCGGTTCGGCCGCCCTCGAGGTCATCCGCCGCATCCTGGCGTCGGGCCAGGAGTCCGGCCTGTTCACGGCCGACGTGGACGCGGTCGACCTGTACGCGATGATCAGCTCGTTCTGCTTCTTCCGGGTCGCCAACCGGCACACCTTCGGGGCCCTGTTCGGACGGGACCTGGTGGACCCGGCACAGCGCGATCATTACCGCACCATGCTCGGTGACATGGTGATCGCCTACCTGACGGCGGGGCACGCGGGCCGGCCGGCCATACAGCCGCAGCCCTTGACCCCCGGGAACCGGTACTGATCGGCCAGGGCGACACCGACACGGGGCGGCCCCTCGTGGACTGCATACGGTATGTCGCCTACCGTCGCGGGATACCGTACACACGCTCCACACGCAGCCGCAGCACCAGTCGTCGGTCGCGGACCATGGCGGCCCGGTAGTCGTCCCAGTCGGGATGCTCGCCCTGGACGTCGCGGTAGAGGCGGATCAGCTCCTCCACCGTCTCGTCGTCCGGGTCCCCGGCGACGGGGGACAGGTCGGCGGCACCCTCGGCGACCGTGTACGCCCAGCGGTCGGCGGTGGTCACGTGGTAGGAGGCCCGAGGATCCCGGCGCAGATTGCGGGTCTTGGCACGGTCGTCCGTGAGCGAGACCCGGATGACCCGCTCCTCGGGGTAGTAGGCGTGGCTGACGTTCGACAACTGGGGCCGGCCGTCCCGCTTGAGGGTCACCAGCACTCCCCCGTGGCTTGCGGAGAGCAGCCCGAGCAGTGCGTCCTGCGTCGCGTCCTGAGTCATACCGGGTTCAACCCGGCTCGCGCGCCGACACATTCCCGCATTCCTCCAACAGCACCGGATCTGCTCGCGGGCGGTGGGGACGGCGTTGGGCATCCTGATGGCCGCGTCGGCGTCGCTGTTCGGCATCCTGTCCGCCCTCGGGTGCGCGATGCCGCTGCGCCGGGCGAGCGCCCGTCTCACCACCAGAGCAGCGATGGCTCTCCGCACGGCTGGCTACTGGTGATGGCCCGAGCCCCGGGCACACTCGCACGGGACGTCGGTTTCACGCTGCTGGGCGCCGGGTTCGGCACGGTCATGGTGGCGGCCACGCACGTCGTCGTGCGGCAGGCGGACACCGGTACGGCCGGGGTGGCGGGCGGGCTGCAGCAGACCGCGCTGAACGCCGGGCCGGCGCTGGGCGTGGCCGCGGCGACCTCGCTGATGGGCGTGGGGACTACGGCGGCGCCGACCGTCCTGGCGGCCGTGGCCGCGCTCGGCGCGGTGGCCTCCCTGGCGCTGCCGGGACGCCGCGTCGTGTCGATCACACCCCGCCCGGAACCGCGGGAGCGTGCCGGAGTCCCTGCGAAGATGATCTCCGACGACGTTCGAAGAGGCCTGAGACCGTCCGATGAGGTCTGAGGCCGTCCCCCAGGGGTAGGACGGAACACACCGGGTCGGTCACGACCGGAGGAGAGCGATGGCACAGCTGCGACAGGAAGTCGACCCGGGCGAGGGCGGGCTGGACGGGAAGGCGCTGGACCGCCTCGACCAGTACGTCGCCGACCACGTCGCCGAAGGACGTCTGCCCGGCTTCCTGGTGGCTCTCTCGCGCGGCGGCCGCGTCGCCCACCTGACCGTGCACGGGCACCGCGACGTGGCGGCGGGGCTGCCGGTCGAGGCGGACACGCTGTGGCGGATCTACTCCATGACCAAGCCGGTCACCGCGGTCGCCGTGCTGCTGCTGGTGGAGGAGGGCAGGCTGTCGCTGGACGACCCGCTCGAGCGGTACCTCCCCGTCTTCGCCGGCCCCCGGGTGTACGTCGGCGGCTCCGGCCCCGACGTGGAGACCCGCCCGGCCGACGGCCCCGTACTCCTGCGCCATCTGCTGACGCACACCGCCGGCCTCACCTTCGGCTTCTACTACTCCCATCCCGTCGACGCGCTGTACCGGGAGGCCGGTCTGGAGTCTTCGGTACCGCCGGGCGCGGACCTGGCCGGGACGATGGACGTGTACGCGCGGCTTCCCCTGCAGTTCGAGCCGGGCACGCAGTGGAACTACTCGGTCGCCTCCAACGTGCTCGGGCGGGTGATCGAGGTGGTCTCCGGGCAGCCGCTCGACCGGTTCTTCGCCGACCGGATCTTCCGGCCGCTCGGCATGACGGACGCGGGCTTCGAGGTCACGCCCGAACAGTCCGGCAGGCTCGCCGAGTTGTACGGCGAGACAGACGCCGGTGGCATCGAGCCGATCCCCGGGCTGCCGCTGCACGGCCGGCCCCGCTTCCTGTCCGGCAGCGGCGGCATGGTCGCCTCGGCCCACGACTACCACCGGTTCATGGAGATGCTGCGTCGCGGCGGTGAACTGGACGGCACCCGCCTGCTCTCCCGTGCGTCGGTGGCCATGATGACCGGCAACCGGCTCCCCGGCGGCGCGGACCTGCAGTCCTTCGGCGCCCCCACCCACCGGGAGCCCTACAACGCGGGCGTCGGCTTCGGCTTCAACGTCTCCGTGGTCACCGATCCTGCCCGCACGGTGGCCCCCGTGGGCCTGGGCACCTTCGGCTGGAGCGGCGTGGCTACGACGACCTTCTGGGTCGATCCGGGGCGCGATCTGACCGTGCAGTTCATGACCCAGGTGCGTCCGAAGACCCTGAAGATCTTCCCGGAGCTGAAGCGCCTCGTCCATGAGGCCGTCGTCGGCTGAACACCGAATCCTGCATACGATGCCGGGCGGACGGCGGCCCGCTTCGGCACCTTCCGCGGCCAGGGCGGCCCCGGTTGTGGTCTATTGACCGAGCCGGAGACTGAAGTCCACGCCGTCCGCGGCGAGTTCGTCGAGCCATTCCTGGGAACGCGTCGGTGTCCCGGCCGCCCGGTTCAGGCCCGGAGGCAGGCTGCCGTTCAGGATGTGGCGGACGCCCAGTGCCAGGGGCCGGGAGACGCAGCGGGCCATGGCGCTCTCCTCGGCGTCGCCCACCTGGTCGAGGAGGTAACTGCCGGACCAGGTGCGGCCGGCGCCGGCGTCCACCCGCAGAGTGACGGCGAGGACGACGCGGTCGCGGTCGGCCTCCGTCGTCGGATGAGCCGCCGCCAGTTCCTGCGCGAGGGCCGCGATCCTCGCGTCGTCGCCGCGCTTCAGCTCCTCGAAGACGGACGTCCAGGCCCGCTGCCATCCGGCCAGGCGCAGGGTGCCGCGGACGAAGGTGTGCGGTGTCCAGGCGGGCGGCAGGTCGTACTGCTCGATGAACGGCAGGCTGTCCCGGTTGGGGTAGGCCTCGAAGGACTCCCCGTCGACGTCGTGCGGTCGGGTCGCCTCCCAGGGGCGCTCGGCCGTGGTGTCGGCGCCGTCCTCCATGTAACGGGCGGGCGAGCGCAGGGCGTTGAGCACCCCGGCGGGGGCCCAGCTGAAGCGGTAGCGGAAGTCGTTGGGGACGGCCGGGACGCCACCGCAGTAGGAGGTGAGATGGTACGTCGCAGGGGTGCCGTCCCCGATCGCCGCCCGTGCCCTGCCGATCAGGCTGTGTGCGAAGAGGTGGTCGATGCCCGGGTCCAGCCCCGCCTCGGTGAGGACGACGAGCCCCGCCCGCGCGGCCGCCGGCACCTCGTCCAGTACCGCCGGGGAGACGTAGCTGGAACAGGCGAAGTGGGCCCGCCGCCGTACGCACACGGCCAGCAGTCCGGCGTGCTCGGACGCTGGGAGCATGGACACGACGACGTCTCCCGGAGCCAGTTCGTCGTCGAGCGACGGGAGCGTGAACGCGCGGGGTTCGGCCTCCCCGGTCAGCCCCAGCCCGGCCAGCGCCCGGGCCGCTCGTTCCTCGGTGCGGTGCCAGAGCCGTACCCGGTCCGCGCTGTCGCACAGCGCGGCCAGGCCGCTGCCCGTGGACAGTCCCGCGCCGATCCAGTGCACCGTGCCGCTCGCGGCTTGCAGGTCGGGCAGGTCGGACATCGTCGTCAGTCCCCTTCGGTCAGGTCCAGTTCACGGCAGGCGCGGTGGAAGGTGTCGAGGCAGCGGCGCCACGGACCGGAGGCGGTGTCGAACTCCAGCAGGTGGGGCAGCAGTGCGGCGGAGAAGTCGGCGCTGGACTCCCGGGGCAGCAGGGACGGCAGGTTGTCGATGGCGATCAGGTCCAGGGGCGGTTCCTTCCGCAGGCGGCGCGCGGGGTCCGTCCAGTCCGTGGTGCGGTCGTACACCGGCAGGACGTTCAGGGGCGAGCCGACGTCGCAGGTGACGTCGCACACGGTGCGCAGCCGGCGGTCCGGGGCGTCGAGGTCCTCCTCGCGCAGGAAAGGCGGGACGGGGCTCGTGGCGAGCACCGCGTTGACCATGACGTCGTGCGCCAGCAGGGCATCGCGGTCGAGGTCACGGGTCTCGGCCAGGTCCCAGCAGGTCGGCTCGGTTCCCGCGGCGGCGAAGGCGTCCCGCGCCCCCCGGCCACTGCGGCCCAGGGCGCCGATCACCAGGGCCGTGAACCGGGTGTCACCGGCGGCGGGCCGCAGCAGCTCGTCCAGTTCCTCCCTGGACGTGGGCGTGAGCGGCACCGGCAGTCTGCCGCGCTGCCTGAGCACGGCGAGGGCCGCGCCGAGGTATCCCGCCCAGTAGCCGAAGGCGGCCAGCCGGCGCCCGTAGTCGTCCACCAGGTACTCCAGGTCGAGGAGCGCTCCCGCCCCGGACACGAAGCGGCGCAGCAGAGCGGTGGCGCCGGGCTGCCGTTTGTAGGCGTGCCCGAAGAAGATGTGCCGGTGGACGAGCTCGCCTGGCTCGTCGGGGAGTTCCTTCAGGCCGAGGATCACGGCGTCCCGGGGCGCCGACACCCAGGAGCTCGCGGGGACGATACGGGCGCCCACCGCCGCGTACTGTCCGGCCGGGAAGATCCGCTGCTCGGACTCCTCGACGGTCAGCGTCACCCCCGCCTCGGTCAGCCGCCGGGCGTCGGAGGGAACGACGGGCGTGCGGCGTTCCGTCGTACGGTCCTCGTGGCGCAGCCACAGATGGAGCTCGGTCATACCAGGTTGGCCTCCGGGCGCGGGGCGTCGGCCGCGAAACGGCCGGCGCTCAGGGGACGGACGTCCAGGAAGGGTACGCGGCCCAGATAGAGGTCGCGGATCACCTCGCCGACGGCAGGTGCCTGCAGGAAGCCGTGACCGGAGAAGCCGGTCGCATACAAGAACCGGGATACCGACGACGCCTCCCCGATCAGGGCGTTGTGGTCGGGCGTGTTCTCGTACAGCCCCGCCCAGCCGCCGGTGCGGCGCAGGTCGAGCAGGGCGGGGGCGCGCCGTGCCATGGCCTCGGTCAGCCGGGGGATCCAGCGGTCGTGGGTGTCGGTGGCGAAGCCGGGTGCCTCCTCGGGGTCGGACATGCCGACCAGCAGCCCAGGGCCTTCGGCGTGGAAGTAGAGGCTGGTCGTGAAGTCGATCGTCATCGGCAGCGCGGGCGGCAGACCGGGTACGGCTTGCGTGACGGCGATCTGGCGGCGCAGCGGCTGCACCGGCAGGTCCACGCCGGCCATCGCGCCGACCGCCCGCGACCAGGCGCCCGCCGCGCAGATCACGGTGTCGGTGGCGATCCGGCCCAGGGTCGTGGTCACCGCGGTGATGCTGTCGCCGCGCCGTTCGATCCCGGTGACCTCGGTGTGGCGCAGGATCCGGGCGCCGTGGGCACGGGCGACGGCGGCGTAGCCGTGGACGACGGCCTCGGGCGTGCAGTGGCCGTCGTCCGGCGACCAGGCGGCGGCCAGCAGTCCGTCGGTGCCGATCAGCGGCGACAGACGCCGGGCCTCCTCGGGCGCGATGACGCGGCTGGGCACACCGAGGGAGTTCTGCAGGCGCACACTCGCCTCGAAGGAGGCCACGTCCTCGGGCGTCGACAGCAGGAAGAGATACCCGACCCGGTGCAGTCCGATGTCGTGCCCGGTGTCCTGCTGGAAGCGGGCGAACGCCTCGAGGCTGCGGGCTCCGAGCTGGATGTTGAGCTCGTCGGAGAACTGCGCCCGCACCCCGCCCGCCGCCTTCGAGGTGGACCCGGCGGCGAGCTCGTCGCGTTCGACGAGCAGGACGTCACGAACGCCCGCCCGGGCCAGATGGCAGGCGATGCTCGTGCCGATCACCCCGCCACCGATGATCACGACGTCGGCCTGCATGATCACTGGCTCCTCCCCCGCACTGCGGCGCCCGGGTCCCGGAGAGGAAGAGGACGCCCTCGGTCATGACCTCTTCCTGTCCGGATCTCCGGGCTCCCATTCAGGACAGGTGCGCGACGGCGTCCAGATGGGGCAGGTGGTGGTCCAGCCGCTCCCGCTTCGTCCGCAAGTAGGTGATGTTGCTCTCGCACGGCTGGATCAGCAGCGGCACCGTCTCGGCGACCTGTATGCCGTGCCGGACCAACGCCTCCCGCTTGCGCGGGTTGTTGGACATCAGGCGGACCGACTTCACACCGAGGTCCTGCAGCATCCCGGCGGCGACGCCGTAGTCGCGGGCGTCGACGGGCAGTCCGAGGGCGAGGTTCGCCTCGACGGTGTCCAGTCCCTCCGCCTGCAGGGCCATCGCACGCAGCTTGGCGAGCAGGCCGATGCCCCGGCCCTCGTGCCCTCTCAAGTAGACGACGATACCGCTGCCTTCGGCGACGACCGAGCGCAGCGCGGCGTCCAGCTGGTCGCCGCACTCGCAGTGCTGGGAGCCGAACGCGTCACCGGTCAGGCACTCGGAGTGCAGCCGGGTGAGTACTCCCTCGGAACCGATCTCGCCGTAGACCAGGGCCACTTGCTCGTCACCGCGGTCGTGGTCCAGGTAGCCGACCGCCTGGAATTTCCCGTACACCGTGGGCAGTGGCGCATTGACGACGCGTTCCACACCCGTACGCTGCGGGGCCTTCTTGCCGAGTACGCCGATGTTTTCTGTCATGATCTGATTCCTAAAGCAGAGACGAAAGGCCGTAGGGAAATGAGTGGTTCGGGCGCGGGTGGGACGATGTACGGTACATGGGGCCTGCTGCCGGCGGACACCACGGAAGATGTACGGGCGCGGGGAGCGGGCGTCTCACCACAGGTGGCCGTCCTTCCCGTCGGGAGTTTCGAGCAGCACGGTGCCTACCTTCCGCTCGCGACCGACACCCTGGTCGCCTGTGCCATCGCCCGGGAGATCGCCGCGGCGCACCCCGTGCACCTCCTTCCTCCCGTGACGGTGTCCTGCTCGCACGAGCACGCGGCCTGGCCGGGAACCGTCAGCATCTCCTCCGTGACCCTGCATGCGGTGGTGCGGGACATCGCGGCGTCGCTGCGCCGTTCGGGCGTCGAGGCGCTCGTCGTGGTGAACGGCCACGGTGGCAACTACGTGCTGGGCAACGTGGTCCAGGAGGCCTCCGCGCGCGGGGAGCGGATGGCGCTCTTCCCGGCCGCGGAGGACTGGGAGGAGGCGCGGGTGCGGGCCGGGGTGGCCACCTCGCTGCTCACCGACATGCACGCCGGAGAAATCGAGACCTCCATTCTGCTGCACGCTCATCCCGAATATGTCCGTCCTGGTTACGAGTCCGCCGATTTCACCGCGGACGACCGCCGTCATCTGCTCACCGTGGGAATGTCCGCCTATACCGAATCGGGCGTCATCGGCCGTCCTTCCCTCGGTTCGGCGGAGAAGGGCAGGGAACTGCTGGCGAGCCTGGTCGAATCCTTCGGCGCGTACCTGGAGTTGGTCACCTCGGGGGAAACGGATTCCTCTCGCGCGTAGGTTCCGCGCAGTGCGGTCCACCAGCGGGCGACGAGGACCAGCGCGCCGGGCAGGGCGGCCACGAAGCTGAGCACCCCGTACACCACGGCGACGGCCAGGCCGCTGCTCGCGCCCAGCCCGGCGGCGGCGAACGCCCAGGCGGTGACGCCCTCCCGGGGGCCGAAGCCGCCGACGTTCAGCGGCAGGCCCATGGCGAGCAGGGCGAGCACCGCGAGCGGCAGCAGCACCGGCACGGATGCCGCGGATCCGGCGACGCGGGCCGCCACGACGAACATCGCGAGGTGTCCGGCGAGGACGACGACGGAGGACAGTGCGACGCCCGGCCCGCTCCGGCGCGACAGCAGCGCGCGGCGGGCCTCGTCGAGGTTCGTCCGCAGGGCTCCCCGGCGGGAGGGGGCGCGGTTCATGCGGACGGCGAGGACGACGGCGAGCGCGCCCGCCACGACGAAGGCGACCGGCGCGGCGAAGCTGCGGGCGTCGTCCCGCACCGGCGAGGGCAGTGTCAGCAGCGCCGCCCCGCCGATCAGGACCAGCGCGATCTGACCCGCGACCCGCTCCAGCACGACCGCTCGGACACCGCGCCCCATGTCACCGGCGCTCTGCCCGTGCCGCACCGCCCGGTGCACATCACCGAGGACACCACCGGGCAGGGCCGCGTTCAGGAACAGCGCCCGGTAGTAGTCGGCCACGGCCGCCCCCAGGGGCAGCCGCATCCCGAGACCACGGGCCACCAACTGCCAGCGCCAGGCGCTGAACACCGTGGTGACGACGCCGATCACCACCGCGGCGAGGAGCGAGCCCGTGTCGATCCGCCGCAGCCCGTCGAGGAACACGCCCGTACCCAGCCGCCACAGCAGCACGGCGAGGATGACGACTCCGGCGACCGTGCCGAAGTGGCTGCGCACGGCGGGGGTGTTGATGCGGCCGAGGAATGAACGGGGGCCCTTGCGGGGGGAGGTGGGGGGCGCTGCCACGGAGCCGGGCATGTGGTGGGCCTCCGCCGCATCCGGTACGGGCGCGGGCATCGCCACCGCATCCCGTGCGGCCGCGGTGCCCGCGGGCAAGCTCGCGGTCCTGCGCACGCGAGGCCGTCCGCCCGCCGTGGGCTGCACACGCGCGCGGGTGGCCGCTCGGGCCGTGCGCGGCTTCGTGGCACCGGGCGCCTGAAAGGTGCGGGGTGCGCCGGCCCGCGCGGTCCGCGCGGTGCCCGGCCGGGTGGTCCGGGCGCTGGCCGCGAGCGTCGTGCGCACGCCGGCCGGCCGCACGGCCGCGCCGCTCCCCGTCTGCGGGGCCCCCGCGCTCACGCCGCGCCGCCCGTCGGCCTGGGCAGCGCCAGCAGGTCGCTGTGGTGGACGGTGACGCGCAGCTCGCCGGCGGCGCAGGCGGCCAGGCGGTCCTGCAGGTAGCCCTCGGCGCGCTCGGCCAGTTCGGGTCGCTCCTCCACGGCCGCGCCGACCCAGCCGCGCAGCCACTGGGCGGTCAGTTCGGCGTCGTCGGGGCCGAGGCGCCAGGGGCTCGGGTGCACCCGCACGGTCGCGCCGCGCTCGCCGAAGGCCTCGCAGGCCACGGTGACGGCGTCGGGGCCGAGCAGGCCGCCGCGCCGCTGGTGGGCGTTGAACGCCTCGGCGATCTCGGCGTCCAGCGGGTGGGACGGGCCGAGTTCGACGCGTCCGGCGACGGACAGGGTCAGCAGTGCCGGGCATCCGGCGCCCACGCAGGCCTCGGCGAGGGCCTCGACCTCTGCGCGGGTGAGGACGTCGAGCAGTGCGGAGGCGGTCACCAGGGAGGCACCGGCCAGGGCGTCCGGGGTGAGCCGGGCGACGTCGGCGCGTCGGGTCTCCACGGTGACCCGGCTGCCGTCGGCGGCCGCGCGGGGAGAGGCGACGGCGGCGAAGTGCAGCAGGTAGGGGTCGCGGTCGTGCAGGATCCAGTGCTGGGCGCCGTCCAGCCGGGGCGCGAGCCAGCGGCCCATCGAGCCGGTGCCGCAGCCCAGGTCGTGCACGGCCAGACCGCCGCACCGGCCCGGCAGGTTGGCCAGCCGGATCCGCAGCGGGTCGAGCAGGTCAAGCGCCCGGGCGAGCGCGTCGGCCCCCTCGCGCAGCTGGAGCCACTCGGGCGCGTACCGGGGCGGTTCCTCGGGTTCGGCGTCCCGCAGTCGTACGGTGGCCCGCTCACCGGGGCGGGCGACGGGGCCCGCCCCGGCGATCACGCCGTACGGGTCAGTCTCGCCGGGGGCGATGTCGTGCCGCGGTGCGGGTTCGGTCATGTCCGTCGCCGCCTTCACTGCCGTGTCCGGCACCTCGCGGGGGCCGGGCTGGGCCGGGATTCCGTCGGTGGTCGTGGTCGTCCGGCTCATGCCGCCCTCCGGGGTTCGTCGGGGAGCCGGAGCAGGACTCCGGCCAGGCTGCGGGCGGTGGCCGCCCAGCCGCCGAGGGCCGCGCGGCGGCTGCGCGCGGCGGCCTTCAGGCGGCGGCGTACGTCGGCTTCGCCGAACCAGCCGCGCAGTTCGGCGGCGAGGGCGGCGGGGTCCTCCGGCGGTACGAGGATGCCGGGCACGCCGCCGTCGGGGGCACGGCCGACCGCTTCGGGCAGCCCGCCGACGTCGGTGGCCATTACCGGGATGCCGCGCGCGAGGGCCTCGGTGACCGCCATGCCGTAGGTCTCGGCGTAGGAGGTGAGGACCATCAGGTCGGCGGCGGCGTAGCTGGCGTCGAGGTCGGCGCCGGCGCGCGGGCCCGCCAGGTGCAGGCGGTCGCTCAGGCCGTGCTTCTCGATGAGGGCGCGCAGGTGGGCGACGTACTCGGGGTCCTGGTTGAGGCCGCCCACACAGGTGCAGGTCCACGGCAGGTCCCGTACCGCGGCCAGGGCCTCCACCAGCCGGTGCTGGCCCTTGCGCGGTGTCACCGCGGCCACGCACAACAGGTGGGAGACACCGTCGGTGCC
Organism: Streptomyces sp. NPDC001843; assembly: GCF_042891955.1. Taxonomy (NCBI): domain Bacteria; kingdom Bacillati; phylum Actinomycetota; class Actinomycetes; order Kitasatosporales; family Streptomycetaceae; genus Streptomyces; species Streptomyces sp. NPDC001843. Next base: position 181,679 of record NZ_JBIATQ010000012.1, read on the forward strand.
GGCGGCGAGGGGGGCGATGTCGGCGCCGGGGGCGGCGACGTGCACCCGCTCGGGAGCGAGCCCGTGGTGGGAGACCAGACGGCGCACCGCCCAGTCGCTGGTGGCGATCACGGCGGGCACCGCCCGCAGCACCGCGCGCTCACGGGCGTCGAGGTCGGCGGCGACGGACGGTTCGAGGCCCGTCTCGTCGCCGAGCGGCAGGTGGACGAGGACGGCGAGGCGCAGCCGTTCGGCCTCGGGGACGACGATCTCGGGCACACCGCAGGCGACCAGCCCGTCCAGCAGGACGACCGAGCCGTCGGGCAGCTCCCGCAGGGTACGGGCGAGCGCCTCGCGGGCGGCGGCGCCGGGGCGGGGCCAGCTGCCGTCCACGGGGTGCTTGGTGGCCTGCCAGCCGAAGCCGGGCAGGTCCAGGCAGACCCGCCGGTCGTAGGCGTTGCCGCCGCTGGGGTTGGCCGGGTCGTCGATGCCGCCCGGCAGGACGAAGTGCACGGTGCGCAGGGACATGGGGATGATCCCGACGTGGTTCGAGGCCGCGCGCTGGGCGGGCACGTAGGCGAGCGGCGACGCGCCGTCGGCGGGCGGCCGGTCGATGGTCGTGTCGGTCACAGGGCACGCTCGTAACTCGCCCAGGCGATGTGCGACTCGTGCAGGGTGACCGTGATACCCGCGAGTCCCCTGGCGCCCTCGCCGAGGGCGCCCTTGTGGACGCGTTCGGCGAGCCGGTCGGCGATGACCTTGGCCAGGAACTCGGTGGAGGTGTTGATGCCGGCGAAGTCGGGCTCGTTGTCGAGGTTGCGGTAGTTCAGCTCGCTCACCACGGCGCCCAGTTCCTGGGTGGCCAGGCCGATGTCGACGACTATGTTGTCGTCGTCCAGCTGCTCGCGCCGGAAGGTGGCGTCCACCAGGAAGGTGGCGCCGTGAAGCCGCTGGGCGGGCCCGAACACCTCGCCGTGGAAGCTGTGAGCGATCATGATGTGATCGCGGACGGTGATGCTGAACAACTGACGACCCTCCAGGTGCGGCGCGTCCGGTCCCCAGCCATTCCCTGCCGGGGGATGCCGTGTATTACGGCTCTTCGCTTCCCCGCGTTCAGCCGTTCCTCACTCTTTTCTCAGGTCAGGCGCTCTTGCCGGTCCGCCGGTCCTACCTGATTGATCGTTTCGTCAGCCGTGGTCGGTGTACCGCACCCGGTGGCACAGCGCCGGAACACGGCCGGAGGCCAGCTCGGGCAGCACGTCGGGGAGCTCCTCGAACGCCGACTCTCCGGTGATGAGCGCGTCCAGGGCGGGGTCGGCGAGCAGGTCCAGGGCGAGGGCGAGCCGGTCGGCGTAGGTGCGGCCGGGGCGGGCCGGGGAGACGGTGCCGACCTGGCTGCTGCGCACGGTCAGCCGCCGGGAGTGGAAGGCCTCGCCGAGCGGGAGGGCGATCCGCCGGTCGCCGTACCAGCTCAGTTCGACGACGGTGCCCTCGGCGGCGAGGAGTTCCAGCGACCGGGTCAGGCCGGCTTCGGTGGCGCTGGCGTGGACGACCAGGTCGCAGTCGCCGAGGGCGTCCTCGGGCGAGGCGAAGCCGACGCCCAGGGCCTCGGCGGTCGTGGCGCGCGCGGGGTCGGCGTCGACGAGTTGCAGCCGTACGCCGGGGAAGCGTGCCAGCAGGGCGGCGACCGAGCAGCCGACCATGCCGCCGCCGACCACGGCGATACGGTCGCCGACCAGGGGCGCCGCGTCCCACAGGGCGTTCACGGCCGTCTCCACGGTTCCGGCGAGGACGGCCCGTTCGGCGGGCACGTGCTCGGGCACCACGGTCACGGCGCTCGCCGGGACGACGTAACGGGTCTGGTGCGGATACAGGCAGAACACCGTGCGGCCGGCCAGCTCGTCCGGCCCCTCCTCCACGACGCCGACGCTGAGGTAGCCGTACTTCACCGGCCCCGGGAAGTCGCCCTCCTGGAACGGCGCCCGCATCACGTCGTACTGGTTTACGGGAACGCCCCCACGGAACACGAGCGTCTCGGTGCCCCGGCTCACCCCGGAGTACAGCGCGCGGACCAGGACCTCCCCCTCGGCCGGCGCCGCGAGGGTCGTGTCGCGGATCTCGCCGTACCCCGGCGAGCGAAGCCAAAACGCGCGGGCCGAGTGGTTCATCGGCGTCCTCCTGAACGATCGGGAAGTTGTTCACGTACCGAGGTGTGCACAGGGAGATGTGCACAGGCCGCGCACAGTACGCGGCGTTGATCGACTCTGTCACTCGGCCGGAGGATGTGCGGTGGCCCTGAACAACACGTACGAAGCGAGGCTGGTCCAGCAGGAGACCGCTGTGGGAGCGGGCGTCCAGATCCTGCTGCTGGCCCTGCTGGGCTCCGCGATCGGCATGGGGCCGGCCGGCTGGCTGACGGGCCTGGTGTTCGCGATCGCCACCTGGGCGGTGCTCTCCCGCGCGCTGCACCGCTCCCGGCTCAGTTCCTTCGGGCCCGCCAACCGCGTCACCCTCGGCCGGGCCACCCTGGTCGGCGGGGTGACCGCACTGGTCGCGGACTCCTTCGAGAGCTCCCCGCCGGTCACGCTGCTGGTCGGCCTGACCGCGGTGGCCCTGATCCTGGACGGCGTTGACGGCAAGGTGGCCCGCCGCACGGGCACGTCGACGGCGCTGGGCGCCCGCTTCGACATGGAGGTCGACGCCTTCCTGATCCTGGTGCTGAGTGTGTACGTGTCGACGCAGCTCGGCCCGTGGGTGCTGCTGATCGGCGGTATGCGTTATGCGTTCGTCGCCGCGGCCCGTGTCCTGCCCTGGCTGAACGCGCCGCTCCCGCCGTCGTTCGCCCGCAAGACGGTCGCCGCGCTGCAGGGCATCTGCCTGCTGCTGGCCGGCGCGCAACTGCTGCCGTACGCCGTCAACCTGGGGATAGCGCTGCTGGCGCTGGGGTCGCTGCTGTGGTCGTTCGGGCGGGACGTGCGGTGGCTGTACCGGTCTTCCCGGACCAGCCCGGTGATGCCGGCGGAGGAACTGTTCGAGCCCGCACTGCCGTGAACCCGTCGGGCACACGGAAGAAGGCCCCGGACCAGTTGTCACTAGTCCGGGGCCTTCTTCGTGCGTGGGCCTACGAGCGTGCGGACCGTCCCCGTACGAGGGCGAAGGCCGCCGCCGCGAGGCCGAGCAATCCGACGACGAGGCCGGCGACACCGAGACCGCGCGCGGTCGAGTCGCTGCTGGAGGCGGTGACCGCCTTGGTGCTGCCGGGGCTCGTGAGGCCGGTGGGCGAACTCGTCGTGGCGCTGTCGCCGCTCTCGCCGCCCTCGGCGGACTTCGCGGTGAGCTTGAGCACGGGCGCCGGGTCCTCCGGCTCGTCGGCACCCTCCTCGGGCTGCTCGATCCAGCGGACCGTCTTGCCGTCGGAGTAGGTCTGCAGAGTCTTGAACGTCAACTCGTCGGTGTCGTCAGGCAGTTGACCGAAGGCGATGTCGAAGTCCTCGTAGTGCCCGGCGGTGATCTTCCCGCCGGTGAAGGTGACCTGGGAGGCGGCCTCGGTGATGGTGCCGTCGTCGGTCTTCACCGGCTTCTTGAGCTTGGTGGTCGTCACCTTGGCGCTCCAGCCGTCCCGCGGGGAGACCAGCACGCCGAGGACCGGGTGGTCGGTGGGCAGGAAGACCTGCACCTTGGTGGTGGCGGCGCTGTCCTCCTCGTTGGGGACGCGGAAGGTCAGCACCCCGTCCGTGGCCCCCTTGGCGTAGCTCTCGGGGTGGACGGTGACGTGCGCTGAGGCGGCGCCCGCCGCGGCGAGGACGCCGGCGGCGGCGAGAACGGTGACGAGCCCGGCGCGACGCGCGTTGTTGGACATGCTGATGGACATGGGTGAGTGGATCTCCGTACGTACTGGGAAATGTCGCTGGTCAGATCGGGTACGGGATCCGGGCCGGGGGCCCTCGACGGTGCACCGCGTGCCGCAGCGGGAGCAGCCGGGGCGCGCCGGGGTCGGTCTGGGCACGCAAGGGTCCGTCGAGGAGCGCGGGCAGCGGGACGTCCCGCCACCAGGCCACCAGGCAGGGCACCAGGGCGACCGCCCGGCGCAGCAGCGAGAACAGCGCGGCCTCGCCGCGCCTGAGCCACCAGGACGCGACGAGGGCCGCGAGGATGTGGGCGGCGGTGGCGTGCTCGGTCACCGCGTGCGGACCGGCCATGCCGGCCATGACGTGGCCGCGCATGGCGGCCATGGCGTGCCCGGACATCACCGCCGGACGATGGGCCGCGTCGAAGGCGAAGTGCAGCCCCGCCTGAGTGGCGAGCATGGCCACACCGATCCCCGGCAGCGTCCGCTCCCGCCCACCGAGCAGCCAGCCGAGCGCGAACACGCCGAGGAACCCGGCGGCGTCGATCCGCACCGGCGGCATGTGCCCCATGGCGAGCCCGTGCCCGGCGGCAGCCAGCAGCACGCACACCGCGGCGAACACCGCGGCACGCAGACTCCGTACGGCCGGGGACGCGCTCATGGTGAGGGATCCTCCCACGCCCGGCTGATACGTGGCTCGCCGCTGCCCCGTTCAGTCGCGGCTTCAGGTCACCATGCGGACCGGCGACTACTCGATCTCCGTGACGTCGATCAGTCGCAGCAGGTCGGCGCGGCGGCAGCCGACGAGAGCGGCCCGGTGAACGGCCCTCAGCAGCAGGTGAGCGACGACCTGCCCCTTGAATCCGTCCTTCCCCTCGCCGAACCACTCTTCGGGTTTCTCGATGCCGAGGCTGTTCAGGACCACACCGTGTTCGCGACGGATCTCGGCGACGGTGTCCGCCACCGCGTCGAGAAGCGTGGCTCCAGGCCGCTCGCACTTCAGGGCGAAGCGGCCCAAGTCCTCGGGGACACACCCCTCGGGCGGATGCGCGCGAAGCGCCGCACAGCGAGGGGCGTCGAAGCCGCCGGTGCCGAACGCATCGTCCGTCAGGGCGAACCGATGGTGCCCGGCAGGGACGGGAGGCGGCGGAGGTACGTACTCCCACCCGGCGTCCTCGTACAAGCGCCACTCGAAGGCGTGACCGCGCGTGGATGCCGGACGGCCGGGTGGCGGGGGGGGGGGGGGGGGGGGGGGGGGGGGGGGGGGGGGGGGGGCCCGCGGGGGGGGGGGGGGGGGCCCCCCCCCCGCGGTTCGGCCGGCTACCGAGCAGGTGTCGCCGTCGGGGCCGGTGCGTAGCCGGTGGGGCGGGCGGTGAAGGTGCCTCGGCCCTGGGTCCGGCTGCGCAGGCGGGTGGCGTAGCCGAAGAGTTCGGCCAGTGGCACGGTGGCGGTGAGTACCGCCGCGCCGGCGCGGGACTCGGAGCCGGTGACCCGGCCTCGTCGTGCCGCGAGGTCGCCGAGCACACCGCCGACGGCGGCTTCGGGCACGGTGACCGTGACCTCGGCGACCGGCTCCAGCAGGGCCATCGCGCACGCGCGCAGCGCGTCGCGGAGTCCCAGCCGGCCCGCCGTGCGGAACGCCGTCTCCGACGAGTCCTTCACATGCGTCGACCCGTCCGTCAGCGTCACCCGCAGTCCGGTCACCGGGTGACCGCCGAGCGGTCCCTCGGCCAGGGCGTCCCGGCAGCCGGCCTCCACCGCACGCACGTACTCCTGCGGCACCCGGCCGCCGACGACGGCCGAGCGGAACTCGAAGCCGAGGCCGCCGGGTTCGGCCGCCAGCGGCTCGACGTCGAGGACCACATGCGCGAACTGCCCCGCGCCTCCGTCCTGCTTGACGTGCCGGAAGACCAGCCCGGAAACCCCGCCGACCACGGTCTCCCGGTACGTCACCCGGGGACGGCCGACCGTGACCTCCGGTCCCGACTCACGGCGGATCTTCTCCACCGCGACCTCCAGGTGCAGCTCTCCCATGCCCGACAGCACCGTCTGACCGGTCTCGGGGTCCGTACGCACCACCAGTGACGGATCCTCCTCGGCGAGCCGTGCCAGTGCCGAGGCGAGACGGCCGGTGTCGGAGCCGCGGCGGGCCTCGACCGCCACCGACACCACCGGGTCGGCGGCCACCGGTGGCTCCAGGACGAGCGGAGCGGCAGGATCGCACAGGGTGGAGCCGGCCCGGGCGGACTTCAGTCCGGCCACGGCGACGATGTCCCCGGCGACCGCCCGGTCCAGCTGGGCGTGCCGGTCGGCCGTCACCCGCAGGATCCGCGCGACCCGCTCGGTGCGCAGGGTGCCCGGGTCCCACACGGTGTCTCCCTTCTCGACCGTGCCCGAGTAGACACGGAGGTACGTCAGCCGCCCGGTGGCGGTCGCGTTGACCTTGAAGGCCAGCGCGGCGAAGGGGGCTTCGGGGTCGGCGGGGCGCCATTGGTCCGCCCCGTGATGGGTCCCGCGTACGGGCGGGACGTCCAGCGGGGACGGCAGATAGGCCACCACCGCGTCCAGGAGCGGTTCGACGCCACGGTTGCGGTAGGCCGAGCCGCAGAGGACGACCAGGCCTTCTCCGGTGCGGGTCAGGTCGCGCAGGGCGGTGACGAGGGTGGGCGTGGATACCGTCGACGGGCACGTCGCCGTGTCGACGGTCGGTTGCATACAGAATTCCTCCATCGCCGCCGGATGCAGTTCGGCCACCGCCTCCTCCAGCGCCCGGCGCCGCCGCCACGCCGCCTCCCGCAGCGCCTCGGGCACCGGCCCCTCCTCGACCGTGTCTCCTCCGTCGGGCCACACCAGCGCACGCATCCTCACCAGGTCGACCACGCCGATGAAGGCGTCCTCCGCTCCGATCGGCAACTGCACGACGAGCGGGGCCGGGTGCAGACGCTCCCGGATCGACGCCACGGCCGCGTCGAGGTCGGCGCCCGCCCGGTCCAGCTTGTTGACGAAGGCGATCCGCGGTACGCCGTGCCGGTCGGCCTGCCGCCACACGGACTCGCTCTGCGGCTCGACCCCCGCCACGGCGTCGAACACCGCCACCGCCCCGTCGAGCACGCGCAGCGAGCGCTCGACCTCGTCGGCGAAGTCGACGTGGCCCGGCGTGTCGATCAGGTTGATGCGGTGGCCGTCCCAGGCACAGCTCACCGCGGCGGCGAAGATCGTTATGCCGCGGTCGCGTTCCTGGGGGTCGAAGTCGGTGACGGTCGTGCCGTCGTGGACCTCGCCGCGCCGGTGCGTGGTGCCGGTCGCATACAGGATCCGTTCCGTGACGGTGGTCTTGCCGGCGTCTACGTGAGCGAGGATGCCGAGATTGCGGACGGCGGCCGACCGGCCGGTGGGGTGAGGACGGGGTGCGGTGCGCATGGCCCGATGCCTTTCGCAGGGATATGGAATGGGCGGCGCGATTCCCGGGCAGTCAATAGCCGACCGACCGCCGACAGATTCCTCGGTGGTCACCGAGGTGACGGACGCGGCGGGCGAATGCGAGATATGTCAGCCGTGTGCCAGGGGGTTCCGGTGCCGGCCGCGCAGCGGGCACCGGGCGGACGAGGACACGAGGATCACCTCGTACCGGGAACGGGGAGCGGCGGCGGCATGGTCACGCACGGCGCGGCTCCCCTCACTTGTCGACTCGTCATGGACGGCGCGGTCCGGCGGTTGCGGCGCGCGACGCATCGTGAGTGTAGGGACGGCGACCGGCCCGGGGCACGGAGTTTTTTCTCCGTCGCCGGTTTGGCCGAAGCTCCCGAACGGGCGGAGAAATCCCCGAGATTCCCTTTCCGCACCGTTTCTTCTTGCTCTTCCAGGAATTCCTTCCACCGTCCCCGACATTTTCCGGACATCCACCCGACAGACATCGGCCAACTTCGCGACGCGGGTAGAGCGTTGTCCCGCCCGGCACGCCGCCCGATTCCGCCACAAGGGGAGGGTTGCTCCGTATCCGCGTCTGGCCGAAAAACGATGGTCGCGGATCGCTCGCAGAACACCGGTCGGCGGTGGCCGGAAACCCGGCCGCCCTTCGTCAGGGTGGCGATCACACCGCCCGGCGCACGGCCGTTGTGCCGCGCCCGCCCATGGGTGGGCGGCCTCGGCCGCCGTCGAGGGACGGTCTTCCGCGGCACCGGAACGCCTGGTGCGGACCTGCTGCTCGTACCGGACATGGCCGAGAAGCCAGGATTCCGGGGGCCCGACCGGGGTGCCACGCCACCACCGGGGCAGTGCTCGAGGGGTGGCCGGTGGACACCCTCCCGCTCCTCGAGCAGGCCTAACCTGTTCCGGCAGCAGCCTTGAAATGATCACGGCAAGCAGATGGATTGGACTCGATTGGACACGCACAAAACGCGGAGGACGAGGTTCACCACGCTGCGCCGCGGCCTGATGATCCCGGCACCCGCGCTGGTACTCATCGCGGGAACGCTCCTCTCCCGCGTGGGCGACTCCCTCGCCTCCCTCGGCATGGTGCTGGACGCGGCTGACCGAGGTATCCGCTGGGGGGTCACCGAGGTGTTCCTCGCCGAGCTGATCCCCACCGTCCTCGCCGCGCCACTCGTCGGGGCACTGGTGGACCGGCTCAGCGCCCGTACGGTGTGCCTGTCGGCGCTGGCCGTACAGGCGACGTCCTTCGGCACCGCCGCCGCCGTGGACGGCTTCCACGTGCGGGTGGCGCTGATCTCTCTGTCCGGGCTCGCCGGCGTGGCGTCGGTGACGGCCGGTTTCAAGATGCTGCCGGTGGTCGCCGGCTCGGAGCACACCGGGCGGGCGAACAGCTTCCTCACCGCGGGGCTGTCGACGGCCGGGCTGATCGGCCCGCCGTTGGCGGGTTTCCTGCACTCCGCGCGGGGCACGGCGTTCCTGCTCGCCGCCGACGCGGTGTCCTTCCTGGTGCTCGCCGGGTGCACGGCGGTGGCCGTCCCGCGCCGTACGGACGTGGCCGTCGGCCGTCGGCCCGCCACCAAGATCTCCGACGGCTACCGCGCCCTGCGCGACGCGCCGGTGGTGGGCATGCTGTTGCCCACGCTCGCGGCGGCGATGCTGGCCACCAGTGTCGAGGGGGTCGCCGGCGTCTTCTATCTGCGGGGCGTGGCCGACGGCAACGAGACCCTCTTCGGGTTCTTCCTGGCCACCTGGGCGCTGGGCAGCGTCCCCGGCGCCCTCCTGGCCGGACGCGCCGGCTGGTCGGCGCGGCACACCGCGCTCATCCTGGGCGGCGTGCTGGGGATCTCCGTCGCGCTGCTGTCCGCCGGGCTGCTGCCTGTGGCCGCGGTGATCTTCCCGTTGTTCCTGCTGGGCGGATTCGGCAACGGTATATGCAATGTCGGTCTGCGAAATGCGGTGCACAGTCAGGTGCCGGCTCAGGTGCACGGCAGCGCGTGGGCCTGCTATCAGGCGCTGTCACGGATCTGCATCGGCCTGGGCTACGTCCTCGGCACCCCGAACTCCCTCGTGTCCAGCAGAGGCCAGGTGATCATCTCGGGTGCCGTCCCGCTGGCCTTCGCCCTGTGGGCGATGCTCGGCCTGGTCCGCCGGGGCCAGCCGTTCCTCGGCGAGTCCCCGGCCAAGATCGGCGAGGCGTCGGGCTGACGGGACGGGCATGCCGACAGCGCGGACACCGTGGAGAACACGGCCAACGCGGAAGGGCGCCGACCGCTACCGGTCGGCACCCTTCCGTGAAGTGTCCGAGGGGGGACTTGAACCCCCACGCCCGATAAAGGGCACTAGCACCTCAAGCTAGCGCGTCTGCCATTCCGCCACCCGGACAAGGTGTCTGCCGCCTTACCGGGGGAGTTCCCCGCGGCGACATGGACAACAATACCAAGCTTTCGGAGTGCGTTTCACCTGCGTATCCGGCGTGTGGGCAGGACCACGGGGGCCGCTGCGCCCATGGCCCCGCACCTTCACATCAGGTGAACGCGGTCTCACTCTGCGATGGTCCGGTAGTGCACGGTGCAGATATCTCGCCGCCCGGGTGAGGAAGAAGGCGCCGGCTGTGGTCAGGACCTGTCGCGCTCGTGATAGGAGTGCCTGGTGTGCTCGGTGTGCATCCGCATGAGCCAGGCGGCGCGCTCCTCGTCGCGGTCGGCGATGGCTTCGACCAGTTGCTCGTGCTCCTTCCAGGACAGTTCGCCGCGCGTTCGGGCCACCGGTGTGTAGAGCCAGCGCACCCTGCTCTCGACCTGCCGCCCCAGTTCGGCGAGCACCGCGTTGCCCGACAGCTCCATGATCTTGGCGTGGAACACGCTGTTCAGGGCCACGGCGCCGGCGATGTCCTGGTTCGCGACGGCCGACCTGCCCCGTAGCAACAGCTCTTCGAAGGCCTCGAGGATCCCGTCGTCCGCGTTGGCGGCGGCTAGCCGGGCCGCCTCGGCCTCCAGAAGCGTACGGACGGTCAGGAGCTGGTCGGCCTCCGCCTCGGTCGGCTCGTGCACGAAGGCTCCCTGTGCGGGCCGCAGATCGACCCAGCCCTCGGTGTTCAGCCGTTGCAGCGCCTCACGCACCGGCTGCCGGGACACCCCGAGGTGCCCGGCGAGCTCGCTCTCGACGAGGTGCTGGCCGGGCTGCAGCGCACGGGTGGTGATGAGTTCGAGCAGCGCCTCGTAGACGCGGTCGCGCAGCGGGCCGGGGCGTTCGAGCTTGGGCACTGCTCCCTGCGGCAGTCCGGTCGACAACATCGCGGGTCCCCCTTCTGGGCATACCGTCCGCCGTTGACGGCACGCTTGTATGCAGTGGACGCCCAGTATCGATTGCGTTTTGTCTACGATCTACGGCGCACAACCGACCGTAGGCCGTGAACCGGGCGCGTGACTGGTGATCTCAAGGGCACCGTACGACCTGCCCGGCATAGGACAGATTGCCGCCGAAGCCGAACAGCAGCACCCGGTCCCCGCTGAAGAGTGCGCCCTGCTCGGTCAGTTTGGAGAGGGCCAGCGGAATGCTGGCGGCGGAGGTGTTGCCCGATTCGGTGACATCGCGCGCGACCACCGCGTTGACGGCACCGATCTTCTCGGCCAGGGGTTCGATGATGCGAAGGTTGGCCTGGTGCAGGACGACCCCGGCGAGTTCCTCGGGGGCGACTCCGGCACGCTCGCACGCCCGGCGGGCGATCGCCGGCAGACGGGTGGTGGCCCAGCGGTAGACGCTCTGTCCTTCCTGCGCGAACCGCGGCGGCGTGCCCTCGATCCGTACCGCGTGGCCCATCTCCGGCACGGAGCCCCACAGCACCGGCCCGATCCCGGGCTCCTCCCCCGCGCCGCACGCCTCGACGACGACGGCCCCGGCTCCGTCCCCGACGAGCACACACGTGCTGCGGTCGGCCCAGTCGGTCACCGCGGACATCTTGTCGGCGCCGATGACCAGGGCGCGGCTCGCCGCGCCGGCGCGGACCGTGTGGTCGGCGGTGGCCAGGGCATGGGTGAACCCGGCGCACACCACGTTGACGTCCATGGCCGCGGGCTCCGGGATGCCGAGCCGGGCGGCGACCCGGGCCGCGGTGTTCGGGGAACGGTCGATCGCCGTGGAGGTGGCCACCAGGACGAGGTCGATGTCCGCGGGGGCCAGGCCCGCCGCCGCGAGGGCCTTGGCGGCGGCGTGCGACGCCAGTTCGTCGACCGGCTCGTCGGGGCCGGCGAGATGCCGGGTGCGGATGCCCACCCGGCTGCGGATCCACTCGTCGCTGGTGTCGACCATGCCCGCCAGGTCCTCGTTGGTGAGCACCTTGGCGGGCTGGTGGTGACCGATGGCGGTGATGCGCGAGCCGTTCAACTGGAATCCCCCTCGTTCGGCGTGGGCGGCGGGATCCACCAGTCTGGGCAGTGACTCACGGGTACGACGGCAGGTGAAGCCACAGGAATCGGGCCCCCCTGTTGTCGGCTTCCGTCAGACTCTCGGACGCCCAAGCATTCACCCGGTGAACAGCTGGGTCGCCTTCTGCACGAGTTCGTAGAGCCCGTACCCGAGCGGCGCCGCGACCCACAGCCAGGCGAACGCGATCAGCCCCCGTCGGCTAGGCGGACTGGTGTCGCTCGACATCGGCGGCCTCCCTCGGTGCGGGGATGTGGTGACGGGCGTGGACGGGGCGGACGAACTCGTTGGCGACGAAGCCGACGACGAGCAGTCCGATCATGATCGCGAACGACAGCCCGTAGAGCGCGGATCCGTGCTTGCCGGCCGCTTCCTGCCGGTCGGCGATCCAGTTCACGATCAGCGGGCCGAGCACACCCGCGGTCGACCAGGCGGTGAGCAGCCGACCGTGGATCGCACCGACCTGGTAGGTGCCGAAGAGGTCCTTCAGATAGGCCGGGATCGTCGCGAAGCCGCCGCCGTAGAAGGAGAGGATCACCAGTGCGCACAGGACGAACAGGGGCTTGGCCGCGTCGCCGGCCAGCGCGAGGAGCAGATACGTCAGCGCTCCGACGCCCAGGTAGACGCGGTAGACGTTCTTGCGCCCGATCAGGTCCGAGGCCGAGGACCAGCCGATCCGGCCGGCCATGTTGGCAGCCGACAGCAGGGCGACGAATCCGGCGGCCGCGGAGGCCGACACGGGCGTGGAGGTGCCGGCGAAGAAGTCCGAGATCATCGGGGCGGCCTTCTCCAGGATGCCGATGCCGGCGGTGACATTGGTGCAGAGCACGATCCACAGGCACCAGAACTGGGGAGTGCGCACCGCACTGCGGGCCGACACCTGAACGCCGGTGAGGGACTGCACGCCGGCGCCCTCGGGTTTGTCGGTGCGTGGCACCCGAACGAGGAGGACGCCCAGCGACATGAAGACCGCATACGAAAGACCGTGCACCAGGAACGCGAGCGCGATCCCGGAATGGTCGGCGCCGAAGGAGTCGAGCATCTGGGCCGACCACGGTGAGGCGATCAGCGCACCGCCGCCGAAGCCCATGATGGCGATACCGGTGGCCATGCCGGGGCGATCCGGGAACCACTTGATCAGAGTGGACACGGGCGAGATGTAGCCGATGCCGAGACCGATTCCGCCGACGAACCCGTAGCCGAGGACGATCAGCCAGTACTGCTCCGTCTGCGCGCCGAGCGCGGAGAGCAGGAAGCCGGAGGAGAAACAGACGAGGGCCACGGTCATCGCCCAGCGCGGGCCGTTTCGTTCGACGAGCGTGCCGCCGAACGCGGCCGACAGACCGAGCATCACGATGGCCAGCTGGAAGGGCAGGGCGCTCTCGGTGCCGTCGAGGTGGAGCGCGGCTTCGAGCGGCGGCTTGAACACGCTCCAGGCGTAGGCCTGACCGATGGAGAGATGGACGGCGAGAGCGGCGGGCGGAACGAGCCAACGGCTCCAGCCCGGGGGCGCGACAGGGGGACTGCTCATGCTGCCGGACGGTAGGTGCGGGAAGGTGGTTGATCAAGCGGACGGGTCGGCCGTATGCGATGAGCGGTATGCAGAATGCGGTGAACGGTCGGCGTCCGAGCACGAGCAACCCGCGGAGCGCAGGCGTGCTGCGCAACGGGCTGCGTCCTTGCGACGTACGTGCAGGACAATGAGGGGCATGGGACGAGTCACGGAACGACGCAAGGTGATCCGCATCCGGGACGGGGCGGTTTCCAGCCGTCCGGACACCCTGGTCGCCGAGGAGCCCCTGGAGATCAGGCTCAACGGCAGCTCGCTCGCGATCACCATGCGCACGCCCGGTGACGACTTCGCGTTGGCCGCGGGCTTCCTGGTGAGCGAGGGCGTCCTGGCCACCACGGACGATCTGCTGAACATCGTCTACTGTGCGGGGGCGACGGCCGACGGTTCCAACACCTACAACGTCGTGGACGTGAAGACCGCGCCGGGCGTCGCGCTCCCCGACTTCACTCTGGAACGGAACGTCTACACCACCTCCTCGTGCGGGCTGTGCGGCAAGGCCAGCCTGGACGCGGTCCGTACGACGGCCCGCTGGCCCATAGCCGACACTCCCCCGGTGCGTGTCGCGCCCGAACTGCTCGCGAGCCTCCCCGACCGGCTGCGGGCGGCCCAGCGGGTGTTCGACCGTACCGGCGGCCTCCACGCGGCGGCCCTCTTCGACGAGGGCGGGGAACTGCTGGACGTCCGGGAGGACGTGGGCCGGCACAACGCGGTCGACAAGCTGGTGGGCCGTGCCCTGCAGAACGGGGACCTGCCCCTGTCCCGCACCATTCTGCTGGTTTCCGGCCGGGCTTCCTTCGAGCTGGCCCAGAAGGCGGTGATGGCGGGCATCCCGGTGCTGGCCGCGGTCTCGGCGCCGTCCTCGCTGGCGGTGGACCTGGCGGCCGAGACCGGGTTGACCCTGGTGGGGTTCCTGCGCGGGAGTTCCATGAACGTGTACGCGGGCGAGGACCGCATCGCCCTGGAGGCCCCGGCCGCCCGGCGCTGACCGGAAAGGCCGGGCGGGTCAGGAGACGAACCGCACCTGCTGCGCGCGCACTGGCCGCCGTCAGTTCTCGGTGCCGGAGATCCGGACCAACAGGGCCATGAACTGGTCCCGTTCGGCCGCCGAGAGCGGGGCGAGCAACGCGTCGTTCGCCTCTCGGGAAACCTGCTCGCAGCGGGTGAGCAGTGCGGCCCCGCCACCGGTGAGGGAGACCGCGTTCTTGCGGCGGTCCGCGGGGTCCGGTGCACGGACGACGAGCCCTTGGGTCTGCAGGTCGTTCAGGACGCCCACCAGGTCCTTGGGATCGAGTCCGATACTGCGGCCGAGCTCGGCCTGGGCGACGGGACCGAGATCGCGGACGGCGGAGAGCACGACGTGGTGCCACATCTTCATGCCCTGCGTCGCCAGCGCCTCGGCGACCAGGGCGCGGCCGCGGGCCGCCGCCCGGCCCAGGAGCCAGCTGGGAAGGGACCGGATCGCGTGGAGAGGGGCTTCGGGCATGGGAACAGCCTACCCAAGGATCATTGGACTTCCCAACGAATGACCTATACCGTTGGTCCTCCCAACGATTTCGGGCCCTCGACAGGTGCTCCCGTGCTCTGTTCGCTTTCCGTGGAGGTGCGATGCGTCGCGTCCGGTACGAGTTCCCAGGCGGCCCCCTGTTCCTGGAGGACGCCCCCGTTCCCAGGCCCGGCCGGGGAGAACTCCTTGTCCGTACCGAGGCCGTCGGCGTCACCCTGCCGGTAGTGCGCAAGGTCGCCGAGGCCGCCGAACCGATCCCGCTGGGCGGTGAGATCGCCGGCGAGGTCGTGGCCGTAGGCGACGGGGTCACCCGGTTCGAGGTCGGCCGGCGCGTGACGGGGCTGTGCTTCGGGCACGGGTACGCCGACTTCGCGGTCCTGCACGAGGCGATGGCCTCCCCCGTGCCCGAGACCGCCTCCGCCGTCGACGCGGTCACGCTGGTGCGCAGCGGGCTGGTCGCGCTCGGCGCCCTGGAGGCGGCGCGGCCCGAGCGCGGCGAGGCGGTACTCGTCACGGCGGCGGCGAGCGGGGTCGGTCACCTCGCCGTCCAGCTGGCGCGGGTGCGCGGAGCCGCCCGGGTGGTGGGCGCCGTCTCGGACCCGGCAAAGGCGGGCTTCGTCCGCTCCCTCGGTGCCGACGACGTCATTTCGTATGCGGACGACAGCTGGGGCGATCCCGTCGACTACATATTGGATGCAGTCGGCGGCGACCTGCTCACACCCGCGATCGCCGCCCTCTCCCCCGGCGGCCGGCTGGTGGCGTACAGCTCGGGCGGCGGCACCGTCCAGGCGTACGACCTCCTGGTGGGCGCCAAGTCCGTGATCGGGTTCCAGATGGCGCGGATCGCCCGCGGACAGCCGGACCTTTACGAGCGCCTGCGGCTCGAGCTGTGGCGGTTGTTCACCGAGGGTGTCTTGAAGCCCGCGGTGCACGGGGAGTTCGCGCTGACGGACGCTGCCCGCGCCCACGAGGTCATCGAGTCGCGGAGCAATCTCGGCAAGGTGGTGCTGCGCCCCTGACCCGTCCCGCCGCCGAAGTGGGCAGCCGGGCCTTCCTCACCGCTTCGGCCCGGTGCCGGCGGTGGCCCGTGACGCCGAGCCCGGCGCCGACGGGGGCGTCACGGACGCCTCGGGATCGTGTGCCCGGCGCCGGGCGATGACCGCGCACACCATGAGCTGCATCTGGTGGAAGAGCATCAGGGGCAGCACGGCAAGCGATGCGTGCGCACCGAACAGCACGCTCGCCATGGGCAGCCCGGAGGCCAGGGACTTCTTCGACCCGGCGAACTGGATGGCGATCCGGTCCTCGCGACCGAAGCGCAGGGCACGGGCGCCGTACCAGGTCAGGACGAGCATCACGGCCAGCAGAACGGCCTCGACGGCCAGCAGTTCGACCAGCCGGACCGCGCTCACCTGGTGCCAGATGCCGCGCACCATGCCTTCACTGAACGCGGTGTAGACGACCAGCAGGATGGATCCGCGGTCGACCAGGCCGAGGACCTTCTTGTGCCGCGTGACGAAGCCGCCGATACGGGGCCTGAGCAACTGCCCGGCGACGAACGGCACGAGCAACTGCAGCACGATCTTCAGCAACGAGTCGGCGGAGAACCCTCCGCCGTCCCCGCCGAGCAGACCGGCCGCCAGCAGCGGCGTGAGCACGATCCCCACCAGCGAGGAGAAGGAGCCCGCGCAGATCGCCGCCGGCACGTTCCCGCGGGCCATGGAGGTGAACGCGATCGACGACTGGATCGTCGACGGAACGAGCGTGAGGAAGAGCAGCCCTTGGTAGAGCGGCTGGGTCAGCAGCGCCGGCACCAGGGCGCGCGCTGCCAGTCCGAACACCGGGAAGACGACGAAGGTGCAGGCCAGAACGGTGACGTGGAGCCGCCAGTGCTTGAGTCCGTCCACCGCCTCACGAGTGGACAGCCGGGCGCCGTAGAGGAAGAAGAGAAAGGCGATCGCGGCCGTGGAGGCACCGGAGGCGACATCGGCGGCCACGCCCCGCGCCGGCAGCAGGGCGGCGACACCCACCGTCGCGAGCAGCAGCAGGACGTACGGGTCGATCGGCATCCGACTCGGCCGGTGCAGGCGTTTCACAGTGCTCCATCCATGCTCGTCCGCTGCGTTCGAGGGGTACCCGAACCGGAGGACCTTCTCCGTTCTCCATGGTCCTCCCAGCGTTCTCCATGGTCCTCCCAGCAGGCCGATCGGGAAACACGCACACCACTCTCACTGCCATCACGTTCCGCGATATACGGTGGATGGTGTGTACGACCCCGTGCAGCTGCGCACTTTCCTCGCCGTGGCCCAGACGCTCAGCTTCACCCGGGCCGCCCGGCGGCTCGGAGTGCGGCAGTCCACCGTCAGCCAGCACGTGCGCCGCCTCGAGGACGCCGTAGGGCGTCAGCTGTTCCTGCGGGACACGCATTCCGTGGAACTGACCGAGGACGGCGAGGCCATGCTCGGCTTCGCCCGCCGCATCCTCACGGTGCACGAGCAGGCGGCGGCCTTCTTCACCGGCACCCGGGTGCGCGGCCGGCTGCGGTTCGGCGCTTCGGAGGACTTCGTCCTCACCCGGCTGCCGGAGATCCTCGAGAACTTCCGGTACGACCACCCCGAGGTGGACCTCGAGCTGACGGTGGAGCTGTCGGGCACCCTGCACGAGCAGTTGGCCGCCGGCAAACTGGACCTCGTGCTGGCCAAGCGCCGCCCGCAGGACCCGCGCGGCGAGCTGGTGTGGCACGACAGCCTGGTATGGATCGGCGCCGAACGGCTCCGCCTGGATCCCGACCGGCCGGTGCCGCTGATCGTGTACCCCCCGCCGGGGATCACCCGCGCGCTCGCACTCGAAGCGCTGCAGCGACATGGCCGGCCGTGGCGGATCGTGTGCACCAGCGGCAGTCTCAACGGACTCGTCGCCGCGGCCCGGGCCGGTCTCGGCGTGATGGCACATTCCCGGGGTCTGATCCCGCCCGGGCTGTCCCGGGTGCCCGACCGGGCGGGACTCCCAGAGCTCGGGAAAGTCGACTTCGTCCTGGTGCACGGACGCGCCCGGGCAGCGGCACGGGACGCGGCGCGCGCTCTGGCCGGGGCGATCCTGGCGAGTGGCGACCGTCTGCATCGCGGGGGCCGGGGCGCCTGACGGCGGTCCCGGCGGCAGAAAGAGGGGCGGGCCCGGCGGCAAAAGAGGAGCGTCGTAGTCGGGACGTACAGATTCGGTGGAGATTACGGCAGCGAAACTTACGGAACCGTAAGGGTTCTGTCCGACGCTTCCCCATGTGCGGGCATTTTCCGGTCGTCGGTCTGCACAAACGTGAACTTTGATCGGTTTCCACCCCCCTCCCGCCCGGTGTGCGGGTGGGGTAGCTTTCACGGCGCTGGGCGAGCGTCACGAGGAGCGGGGAGCGGGTTTGCGCGAGTTCACCAACCCTCCGTTGGCGTCGGCGCCACCGGTGGGAGGTCTGGCCGACGTCGTCTTCGAGCATGCCCTCGAGGACCCGCTGCACGTCGCCCTCGGCCGCAAGGACGAGCTCGGGCGGTGGCGGGACGTGACCGCCGCCGAGTTCCGCGACGAGGTCCTCGCCCTCGCCAAAGGGTTGCTGGCCCGAGGCGTCCGTTTCGGTGACCGGGTCGCGATCGTCTCCCGCACCCGCTACGAGTGGACTCTCTTCGACTTCGCGCTGTGGACGATCGGTGCGCAGGTCGTGCCCGTCTACCCCACGTCCTCGGCCGAACAGATCTTCTGGATGCTCTACGACGCGGAGGTCTCAGCGGCGATCGTGGAACACGAGGACCACGCGATGACCATCGCCACCGTCATCGACCGGCTGCCGCACCTGCGCCAGCTGTGGCAACTGGACGCGGGTGCCCTGCAGGAGCTGTACGACGCGGGCGCCCACATCGACGACGAGACGGTGCACCGGCACCGGCAGGCGGTCACCCCCGACTCGGTCGCCACCATCATCTACACCTCCGGCACCACCGGCCGCCCCAAGGGCTGCGTCATCTCGCACGGCAACTTCATGTTCGAGGCGGACACCGTCATCCAGCGCTGGGAGCCGGTGTTCCACTCCAGGAGGGGCGACGAGGCGGCGACACTGCTGTTCCTGCCGCTCGCGCACGTCTTCGGGCGGATGGTCGAGGTGGCCGCGATCCGCGGCAAGGTCCGTTTCGGCCACCAGCCGCAGCTCAACGCCGCCGCCCTGCTGCCCGACCTGCAGGCGTTCAAGCCGACGTTCATCCTGGCGGTGCCGTACATCTTCGAGAAGGTCTTCAACGCCGCCCGCCGCAAGGCGGAGAAGGAGGGCAAGGCCGGACCGTTCGAGAAGGCCATCGACCTCGCGGTGAGATACGCGGACGCACTGGAGGCGAAGGCCTGGGGTGTCGGGCCCGGCCCTTCCGCTGGTATGCGTGTGCAGCACCAGCTGTACGACAAGCTCGTGTACGCGAAAGTCCGTGCCGCGATGGGTGGTCGCATACGAAACGCGATGTCCGGTGGTTCGGCGATGGACCGCAGGCTCGGACTGTTCTTCGCCGGCGCCGGCGTCCAGATCTACGAGGGGTACGGCCTGACGGAGTCGACCGCGGCCGCCACCGCCAACCCGCCCGAGCGCACCCGCTACGGCACGGTCGGTCAGGCCATCCCGGGCGTCACCGTGCACATAGCCGACGACGGCGAGGTATGGCTGCACGGCGCCAACGTCTTCCAGGGCTATCTCAACAACCAGAAGGCCACGGACGAGACCCTGCACGACGGCTGGCTGGCCACCGGTGACCTGGGCAGCCTCGACGAGGACGGCTACCTCACCATCACCGGCCGCAAGAAGGAGATCCTGGTGACCTCCGGCGGCAAGAGCGTGTCCCCCGGTGTGCTGGAGGAGCGGGTCCGCGACCATCCGCTGGTCAACCAGTGCATCGTGGTCGGCAACGACCGCCCGTACATCGCGGCTCTCGTCACCCTCGACCAGGAGGCGGTCGAGCACTGGCTGCAGATGCGCGGCAAGCCGAAGATGTCGCCCGCCGAGCTGGTGCGCGACCCCGACCTGGAGACGGAGGTGCGACGGGCGGTAGTCGCCGCCAACACCCTCGTCTCCCAGGCCGAGTCGATCCGTACGTTCCGTATCCTCGCCCAGCCCTTCACCGAGGAGCACGGGCTGCTCACGCCTTCGCTGAAGCTGAAGCGGAAGGCGATCGAGAGCGCGTACGCGGGCGAGGTCGAGGCGCTGTACCGGGCCTGACGGCCGGTCACCCGATGGCGGTCAGCCGATCGTCACGCGGAACAGCTTGTCGGAGCCGTCCGCCTCCCCTCCGTTGTTGTCGCAGTTGGTGGTCGACAGCCACAACTGGTCCGTCCCCGGCACCTTGGTGACCGTACGCAGACGACCGTAGGTGCCGACGTAGTAGGCGGTCGGCGTGCCGACGCTCTCGTTGTCGCCGTTGATCGGGATGCGCCACAGCCGTTCGCCGCGCAAGGACGCCATGTAGATCACGTTGCGGACGATGGCGATGCCGCTCGGGGAGGCTTCCGAGACGTTCCAGGTCGCCTTGGGGTTGGTCATGCCGGAGACACTGCAACTGCCCTCGCAGGTCGGCCAGCCGTAGTTGGCGCCCGGCTTGATCAGGTTCAGTTCGTCCTTGGAGCTGTTGCCGAACTCCGCCTCCCACAGCCGTCCGCTCCGGTCGAAGGCGAGGCCCTGCGGATTGCGGTGGCCGTAGGAGTAGACGTAGTTGCCGAACGGGTTGCCGGGAGCCGGTTTGCCGTCCGCCGTCATCCGAAGGATCTTGCCGCCCAGTGAGTCCTTGTCCTGCGCCAGGTCGGGTGTCTGGGCCTCGCCGGTGGAGACGTAGAGGTATCCGTCGGGACCGAAGGCGAGGCGCCCGCCGTTGTGGTAGCGGTTCTTCTTGATGCCCTGCAGCAGGACCTTGTAGTCGCTGAGCTTCGTGCCGTCGTAGGTCATGCGGACGACGCGGTTGCCCTCGGACGCGGTGTGCATGAAGTAGACGTAGTGGTTGCTCTCCCACTTGGGGTCGACGGCCACGCCGAGGAGACCGCCCTCACCGTTCGTCGTCACCGCGTTCGGAACCGAGCCGACCTGTGTCTTCGTGCCGTCCTTGGCGACCTTCCAGACCCGGAAGTCGTCCCGTTCGGTCACCAGCGCTGTCTTGCCGTCGGGCATCCAGTAGGTGCCCCACGGGATGGTCCAGCCGGTGGAGAGGGTGGAGATCGAGGACGGGACGCCGCCGTCCGTGGCGCAGGCCTTGGTGGTGAAGGTGACCGTGTTGCTCGCCGCGGAGACGTTGCCGGCCGCGTCCCGGGCGACCACGTTCAGGCTGTACGGGCTGTCGCAGGCGAGCCCGGTCAGCGTGGTCGACGTACCGCTGGTGACCGACTTGTAGACGGTGGTGTCGCTGCGCACGTCGTAGGCCACGACCGCCTTGTCGTCGGTCGAGGCGCCCCAGCTCAGGTCGGCGCTGTTCGCCGTGACGCCGGACGCCGACAGGGTGCCCGGCTTGGTCGGCGGGGTGGTGTCCGAGCTCGGCTTGGTGGTGCAGTCGACGACCGGGCTCGCCGAGGAGGTGTTCCCGGCCGCGTCGCGCGCGATGACGGTGAGGTTGTAGGTGGTGCCGGGCGTGAGGCCGGTCAGCGTCTTGGACGTGGAGGTCCCCGGAGCCTCACTGATCTTGTTGCCGTGCTCGTAGATGTCGTAGGCCGTCACGCCCAGGTTGTCCGTCGAGGCGCCCCAGGACAGGGTGAGGCCGTTCTCGCCGACGTCCGAGCAGCCGGGCTGGCCGGGACGGGTGGGCGCTTGGGTGTCGGCGGCCGCGTCCACGCCGACGCGGTCCAGGTTCGGGCCGCCGTTGTCGGTGGTCGCGGTCGCGCGGATCTTGTTGGTGCCCGCGGTCAGCGGGACGTCGACGGTCTTGGTGGCCCAGGTGTTCCAGTCGGCGGTGGCCGGGAAGGAGACGCCGGAGCGGACGACCGTGCCGCCCACGGAGATGTCCATCGGCCGGTCGGCGGAGGTGCCGTTGGCGTACCGGAACGTCACCGCCGAGGTGCCGGCGGAGGCCGCGCTCACGGTGAACTCCACGTAGGAGCCCGTGATGTTGGTGTAGTCGACGAAGCCGGTGCCCGTGTAGCCGGTGTGGTTGGTGGCCACGGTGCCCTGGGAGATCAGGGCGTCCTCGGCCTGGTAGTCGGTCGCCGCCTGCGCGGTGCCCGCGGCGAGGCCGGCCAGGGGCAGCGCGAGGGCCAGGGAAAGGCCCCACGGCAGAATTCTCTTCAGTCGCATGGTGGTTCCCCTCAGCCCGTGTACTGGGCGAAGACCTTGAGGTAGTCGTACGGCTGCTGCGACACGCCGCTGCAGGCGTCCCCGTCGCCGCCCGAGCCGCAGGCGCGGTCCCGGTTGACGGACCAGTAGGTGAGGCGCCCGATGTGGTGCTGCTGGGCGTAGGTGAGCATCGTCTTGAAGTCGGCGGTGCGGACGCGCTCCCCGGAGTCGTCGGTCTTGCCGTTCATCGACGACAGCCCGATGTGGGCGTAGGCGGTGGCGTCGCTGTAGCCGTACGCCGACTTGACCTTCGCCTTGAGGCCTTCCATCGCCTGGGTGGTCAGGGTGCCCATGTTGCTGGTGCCGCCGCCGAAGTCGAACGGCATGATGCACCAGACGTCGTTCGCCAGGCCCGAGTTCGCGGCCCGCTTGATCATGTCGGCCCCGGTGGAGTCGGGTCCGCTGGTCGTCGTGCCGAAGGTGATGATGGTCTTCAGGCCGGGGTTGTCGGCCTTCACCGTCTTCAGCGCGTCGACCACCCGCTGCCGCACGGTGGCGTTCGACCACTCGGTGTTCTCGATGTCGATGTCGAGTGCCTTCAGCTTGTAGGCGTTGATCACCTTCTGGTAGGCGCCCGCCAGCGCGGAGGCGCTGGAACACTTCTCCCCGAGTTTGTTCCCGCTCCAGCCGCCGACGGAGACGACCACGTCCCCGCCGGCCGATCTGATGGCGTTGATCGTGGACTGGTCGCTGCCGCCGGTCAGCGCGCGCGTGCCGTCCCACTTGGGGTTGCAGGTGCCGTCGGAGAGGACGAAGGCGAGCGTGAACCACTCGACGCCGGTCGCGGACATCACGGACGTGGGGCTCGGCGGATTGCCCCAGCCGAGGTACTCGTAGGGGGCGACCGCCATGCCCGGCGAGGCGGCCACGGCCTTGAGGGAGCTCACCGGCTTCACCCGGATCAGCCGTGTCTCACCCGGTCGCAGTGTCGCGCTGTAGGAGTCCTCGACGACGCCCTTGTGGGAGCCGGACCAGAGGTCCGTGACGTCGCCGGACCCGCTGAAGCCGACCTGCGACCAGTTCACACTGACCGTGCTGTTGCCGGACGTACCGGTGTTGAAGAGCGCGACGACGTAGTTCCCGTCCTTCTCCTTCTTGCTCCAGACCTGCTGGACGCCGCTGTTCACGATCCGCTTGGCAGCGACCCCGTCCTGGTCGACACCGATCAGCCGGTCGTTGGTCAGCATGGCCTTGTCGACCGAGTCGAGGTGGGTGAGGTCGGTGCCGAGCAGCAGCGGGGCCGCCGCCATCGCCCACAGCGTGAAGTGCGAGCGGCGCTGGTCGGCCGTGAGGCCCACCTGGTCGCCGTTGCCGATCTCCAGCGAGTCCAGGTCGTTCCAGCCGCCCGGTCCGGCGTACGGCTGCCAGGACGCGGCGGAGTCGAAACGCTTGGAGACGTGCGACCAGTCGGTCAGCGGGTAGCCACTGCCGTTGTCGCCGGGCCCGCAGTAGCACTCGACGTCACCCTGGGTGCGCCAGCTGTTGGCCAGTTGCTTCCAGGTGGCGGCGTTGGCGATGGGAAGGTTGTTGGACAGCGCGAAGTTGATGGGCCGTCCCGTGGCCCGCAGCGCCTTGTCCCAGGCCTGGACGTCGGGGATGTCCGCGCTGCCCACGCCGTCGATCTTCAGGTAGTCGACTCCCCAGGAAGCGAACTGCTTCGCCCAGGAGTTCGTGAACTCCTGGGCGCCCGGCTTGGAGTAGTCGATGTAGTACATGTTCTTGCAGTTGTAGTTCTTCTCGGTCCTGGACGTGTCCGCGATGTCCTGCGCGTGATACGGCGTGCCCTCGATGGGCGTGTTCTTGGTCACGGCGTTCTTGGCGATGCCGGGCGTCACGTAGAAGCCGAACTTCAGCCCCTTGGAGTGGACGTAGTCCGCCACCGCTTTGATGCCGTCCGGGAACTTGGAGGTGTCGGCGGTCCAGCGGCCGTAGTCGTCCACCACGAAGCCGTTCGAGTCGCACTTCTGCCAGAAGTCGTCGAGGTTGACGTAGACGAAGCCGTGGTCCTTCAGGCCGCTGGAGACCAGCGCGTCGGCCTGGGCCTTGATCTTCGCCGCCGTCGGAGTGCG
This sequence comes from Streptomyces sp. NPDC001843, assembly GCF_042891955.1. Taxonomy (NCBI): domain Bacteria; kingdom Bacillati; phylum Actinomycetota; class Actinomycetes; order Kitasatosporales; family Streptomycetaceae; genus Streptomyces; species Streptomyces sp. NPDC001843. Next base: position 205,832 of record NZ_JBIATQ010000012.1, read on the forward strand.
GCGTACGAAGCTCCAGCTGCTCCAGCCCATCGCGGGGCGGGCCGACTGGCCGTTGTCGGACGCGGCCGCCGGGTGGGCGGTGGTGAGCAGCGGTATCGCCGGGGCGATCAACAGGGTGGCGGCCGCGGCCACCAGTGCTCTGATGCGGGTCATGACTGTCCCCCGTTCGCGGGTGTGGCGTATGCGGTGCCGATCCATGCCTCGTCGATCCGCAGCCGCTTGTAGCGGGTGGTGTCGGTCGACGCGGCCCAGGTGCTGTCGACCTCCAGGCGTACGTAGCGGGCGTCCGCGGCGGTCAGGTCGATGCCCTGGACGCCTCGGCGGCTTTGGAGCTGTCCCGTCTTCACCGCGCTGCCCCAGGTCGTGCCGTCGTTGCTGAGGAACACCTTGTAGCCCTTGATCCGGGCGGACTGCTCGGTGTCCGAGCGGGCGTAGGCGACGGAGTCCTCCCGCTGGTTGAGCCCGATGTACTGCACCTTCTTCGCCGAGCCCAGGTCGAAGGTGAGGGTGACCGGCAGGGTCTTGTTGCTGTCCCAGTAGGTGAGGTAGTCACCGTCCCCGGCCGCCGAGCCGGCGTGTCCGCTCGCGGACGCGCTCGCGGTGACCTTGACGCCCGAGAGGATGCCCTGGCGGCCGGCCGCGGTGACCTTGAAGACCGTGTCGTACGGGTCCCAGTCGCCGAGCCCGGTCAGGGTGAGCACGCCGCCGGACTGCGACCAGGAGACCGCCTTGCCCGTACGGAGGTTGGTGACGGACGCGATGCGGTAGCCGTTGTCGCGGATCCGCAGGGTGCTGGTGCTGGGCGGGGTGAGGACGTGGATGTACTGCCGGTTCGGGTCGTCCTTGGCGATGGTCGTCACACCGTGCGCGCCGTCGTTCCAGAAGCCGGGTTTGAGGCCGCCGTACATGTAGCCTCCGCCCTCGGTGCCGTGCAGGGACTCCCAGATGGGGGCGAGGTAGGTGTTGGCGTAGTTGTTGAACGCTTCCTGATTGGCCGGGAACCTGCCGCTCACCTGAGCGGTCTCGGCCATCAGGGCCTTCACCGAGGAACCGGCGTTGGTGATCAGCCGGCCGAGAGTGAGCATACGGTCGACGGTGGGGTTGGATCCGTCGTACCACCAGGCGCCCGAGGAGGGCAGTTTGAAGTCGGCCTCGGTCAGTCGGGGTTGTGCGGTGTATACGGCCTGCGGGTAATCGTATGCAGGCGACATACCCGTCTTCTGCTCATTGCTGATCATGTCCATGATCGGCGTGTCTTCGTTGTTGTTGCTGAGTGTGTAGTTCGGGCGCTTGTCGTAGATCTGCTGGTAGAGGTTGTGGCTCTCCCAGTAGGAGTTGTCGTTGTCGATCCAGAACCCGCCGAGGTCGGGATAGCGGTCCATGACCTCGAAGAAGTTGTCGTAACTGAACTGGCCGAAGCCGTCGTTCGTGGTCAGGTCGACGTTCTTGCCCTTGTAGGCGGAGTACGCGGCCGAGTCGAGCCACTCGTGGCCGCCCTCGTCGTGCCACTGCGGGTCGTTGGTCATGTAGAGGATGACCTTCATGCCCTTGGCCTTGGCGGCGGTGATCAGCTCACCGAGGAAGTCCCGCTTGGTGGAGCAGGAGCCGGGGATCTTCGACGGCCAGGGGCGGGCGTAGCCGAGACGGCTGTGGAAGGTGGCGAGAACGAGGTACTGCGTGTGCAGTTTCTGCGCCTCGTTCACCCAGTAGTCCGGGCTCCAACCGCCGTTCGTGACGTCGTTCTCCCAGGCCGTGCAGTTGGTGTGGGCCGGTGCGGTGCGCAGGCCCCAGTGCAGGAACAAGCCACCCACGGAGGCGCGGAGAAAGTCCTGGCGGGAGTTCTCCAGGTCGAGCGGCTTCGCCGCCGTACCGCAGTCCTGGCTTCCCGAGACCCGCAGGGCGCCGCCGGACGTGTTGTGACTGTCCGTCAGGCAGCCACCGGTGACGTCCTGGAAGCCCACGTCGAAGGGCGAGTCGCCGCCCTTCTGCGCGGTGAACCGGGTGAGCCGGATGCCGCTGGCCGCGTTGGCGATGAACGCGGGCCGGCCGTCGTTCGAGGCGAACTTCACCGAGCTGTCGGTGAACCGGACATTGTCGGCGTTGTGCAGGTACCAGCCGTAGGCGGGCCGGGTGCCGATGCTCTTCGGGTTGTAGTCGGTCGAGTCGTTGTTCGGCACGCCGGTGGACATGGTGCCGTTGCCGCCGGGGACCGTGATGTTGACGTCGGTGAAGGTCACACCGTTGATACGGTGCCCGGACTCGCCCCACAGGGTCGGACTGAAGGAGGGGCTGTTGCCGGTGGCGGTGATGTCGTCGTACGTGACGTCGCTGATCGATCCGACGCCGGGGCTGTTGCCGCAGCGCTTGCGGGTGCCGATCTTCTGCATGATCGGCGAGTGGACGTTCGTCATCGTGATGTCGCGGTAGTGGACGTCGGAGATCTTCGAGCCGTCCATCGAGACCATGCCGAGGCCGGACTTGTCGGCGCCGTCGATACGGATGTTCTCGAACTGGTAGTCCGAGAAGTCGCCGCAGGTCTCCGAACCGAACATCAGGGCGTTGCAGCACTTGGCTCCGAGGGTCGAACCACTGACCCGCACATGCCCGTTGGGCAGCTTGGCGCCGAGCGCGTAGTCGCTCTTGAACACCAGCGCGTCGTCGTTCGCGTGGATCGTGGCGTCGGTGATCGTGGCGTTGGTGGTGGAGATGACGTTCCAGCCGTCGCGGTCGCTCGCCGTGTCGATGGTCAGATGGTCGGAGGTCACGTTGGTGCAGCCGTTGATGAGGGCCGCGAAGTGGCCGCCCCGGCGCAGCGTGAGTCCGTCACCGATCCTGAGCCCGTTGCATCGGGTGAGCGAGATGATCTTGTCGGCCTCGCCGGATTTGGGGTTGCCGGTGATGAGGTTGCCGAGGCCGTCGATGACGCCTTCGCCGACGAAGCCGATGTTGTTCAGCCGGTCGCCGTAGATCATCGCGTCGTGGAAGTGGCTGTGCCCGTAGTCCTGGTAGTCGTCGTACGGGTTCGACTCGGCCTTGTCGTAGGTGTCGGCGCTGGAGCCCTGGATCGTGGCGCCCTTGTCGACCTGGAGCGTCACGTTGCTCTTCATGTGGACGGTGTTCTTGGACTTGTAGTTGCCGGCCGGGAAGCGGACCGTGCCACCGCCCGCCGAGTTCGCGGCCGTGATGGCCTTGTCGATGGCCGGGGAGTCGTTGGTGGAGCCGTCACCCTTGGCGCCGTAGTCACGCACGTCGAAGACGGCGACCGGGTGAGGACCGCGCTGCTGGGCCGCGAGGGCCGATGGGTGGGCGAGCCCGAGGACAACGGCGAGGACGAAGAACACGATCGCCGCCGCCCCGTGCCGGTGAGCAGTGATGGGTCGCATGGGACGGTCCTCAGACGAGTTGGTAGCCGCGGAGGTTGGTCAGCAGGAGGTAGGTGTTCTGCAGGGACCCGGAGGTGTCGCCGAGGGAGCGGTAAATGCCCCACTTGGGGCGCACGCGGTCGGCGAGGAAGGTGTCGACACCGGTCTTCGACTTGTCGATGACCGTGGTGGAGCCGGACTTGAGGATCCAGCGGACCGAGCCGGCCGAGCCGTTGCCCACCTTGATCTGGAAGTCGACGTCGGTCCATTTGTCGTGCAGCGGTTCCAGGTCCGTGCGGCCGACCAGGATGTCGTCGATCGCCAGCCTCAGCTCGATGGTCTGCACACCGTTCACCCGGCGCAGCGACTGGACGACGATCGGCGAGGATCCGCTGCCGGGCTGCTTCATCTGCATGATGTGGGTGAAGGTCGTCGTGGCCTTGAGCGAGGCGGGGATGTACATGGAGTACGTGACTCGCCAGGTCTGGCCCTCGGTCCACTTGAGGTAGCTGCTGCTGCCGGTGCGCAGGCCGGTGACTTCCTGTCGCTGCCGGTCGGTCGACGTGTCGCGGTCGACCGTATGCATGTTGAAGCGCCAGTTGTCGCCGGTGGCGAAGATGTGCGGGTGACCGGCGGGGTGCGAGTCCGCACGGTCGTCCTCGATGGTCTCGAAGGCGCCGAGTCCGTCCTTGCTCGCCGAAGGTGCCCATTTCTGCTGCCACGAGGCCGCGTGCGCGGTGCCCGCGGCGGGCAGTCCCACGGCCGCGCCCGCCGCGCCGCCGAGAGCGGCACCCAGCAACGCCCTTCTAGATGTGCTCATGACACTAATCACCTCGCAGTTGTTCGTTCATGATCAAGAAGGCCCCGAGGCCGTGGAAGTCGTTGGTGGCCCGGTCGCGCGCCACGTAGTACGCGTAGTCGCCGACGTTCGTGCCGATGGAGATGTCGGCGAGATCGGTCCGGCCGTCGGCTCCGACCGAGAGTTTCGCCAGTACTCCCTCGTAGCCGCGCCGGGCCACGGCCGCGTAGTGCGGATCGATGTATCCCCGCTGAGCACCGCGCGAGAGGGCGTAGGTGAACATGCTGGAACAGGACGTCTCGGTCCAGTTGTCGCCGCGGCCGCCCTTGTCGATCACCTGGAACCAGCGTCCGGTCCCCGGGTCCTGGTACTTCTCCAGCCCGGCGGCCAACCGCTGGAAGACGCCCAGGAGTTGCGCACGGCGCGGATGGCCGGCAGGGATCGCGTCCAGCACGTTGACGATCGCCATCGAGTACCAGCCGACCGCACGGCACCAGTGCTCGGGAGCGAGCCCCGACTGCGCGTCCGCCCAACTCGCGCTCTTCGACTCGTCGTAGGCGTGCCTGAGCAGTCCGTTCGGCACCTGCAGATGGCTTCCGTATACGGACAACTGCTTGGCGGCCTCGTCGTTCGCATACGCGCTGTCCTGGAATTCCTTGCCGTACTCGACAAGGAACGGGTTCACCATGTAGACGCCGTCCGCCCAGAGCTGGTGAGCCCGTGAGTCGGTGTCGGCATGCCAGAAGCCGCCGTCGCTCGTACGCGGATAGGTGTTCAGCCGGTCGCGGATCTTCTGGGCGGCCTTGCGGTAGCGGTCCTGGCCCGTCTCGTGATGGAGGATCACCAGCAGACGGCCGGCCTGCATGCTGTCCAGGCTGTTGAACGACTGGCTGATCGAGCCGTCGCTCTTCACGAACCGGTCGACGTACTCCTTGATGTAGGCGAGGTAGCGGGCGTCGTGCGTGCGTCGGTAGGTGAGGTACTGGCCGTAGAGGTACAGCCCGACCGGGTACGACCAACCACCGATCGTGCTCGGGGTGTAGCGGGCCATGGTCGAGTCGACGACGGCCGTGGACCAGTCACGGACGATGGACGGGCGGCTCGCGACCGCCGCGGGGTTCCGCGCGGCCGCGGAGCTCGGTGCGGCCGCCGGAAGTGCGGCCAGGGTGACGGTGGCGGCCGCGGCGACTGTGATCGCCGTCCTGAGGCGTCGGCGTCTCATGGGGGGCCGGGTGCTGCGGTCATCGACTTCCAGGGAGGTCTCCACAATGTGGTGACCAGGGCTTTGCCAGACCTTTTCATCCGATGTCTGTAGAATCGGCGCTTCCGTCTGGGGGGTCTTCGGCAGGGGCTCGTTCATGGCTGCGTACCTGCTTTCCCGTGGGCGGGGCGTCTTCCGAGCGCAGGTGAGCCCAATAAGGGGGCGGTAGTTCACATAGACGCACCGGGTTCATCGACGCGTTCGGTAGCGCGAACCAGATTCCCGGGAGGACTGGTTCTGGTCAATGGTCCGGACCCATGAGGTCGGATGCATTTCCGGCCATTCTCCGGCCGCCGTGGCTGACTCGTCGGTCAGTGCCGGCCGATTCGGCGGTCAGGAATACATCGCGGCCCGTGATCGTTGACCATGGGAAGTACCACCTGTCGACAACCGAAGGATCAAGAGCTCGTGAGCAGCAAGGTCCCCCCGATCATCCTCAACAACGGCGTCGAGATGCCCCAGCTGGGCTTCGGCGTCTGGCAGGTGCCGGACGACGAGGCCGAGACGGCAGTCGGCACGGCGCTCGAGGCCGGGTACCGCAGCATCGACACAGCGGCGATCTACGGCAACGAAGAGGGCACCGGCAAGGCGATCGCCGCCTCCGGCCTGCCCCGCGAGGACATCTTCGTCACCACCAAGCTCTGGAACAGCGACCAGGGGTACGACGCCACTCTCCGCGCCTTCGACACCTCGTTGGCCAAGCTGGGGCTGGAGTACGTCGACCTGTACCTGATCCACTGGCCGCGCCCGGCCCGCGGCCAGTACGTGGACACCTACAAGGCGTTCGAGAAGTTGCTGACCGACGGCCGTGTCCGCGCCATCGGTGTCTCCAACTTCCTGCCGGAGCACCTCGACCACCTGCTCGCCCAGACGTCGGTCGTCCCGGCCGTGAACCAGATCGAGCTGCACCCGCACCTGCAGCAGCGGGCGGCCCGTGAGTACCACGCCGAGCAGGGCATCGCCACCGAGGCCTGGTCGCCACTGGGGCAGGGCAAGGGCCTGCTGGAGGTTCCGGCGATCGTGGCCATCGCCCGCAAGCACAACCGCACCCCGGCCCAGGTCGTGCTGCGCTGGCATCTCCAGCTCGGCAACGTGGTGATCCCCAAGTCCGTGACGCCGTCGCGGATCAAGGAGAACATCGAGGTGTTCGACTTCAGCCTGGACACCGAGGACCTGGCGGCGATCAGCGCGCTGAACGAGGACCTGCGCCTGGGCCCCGACCCGGCCACCGCGGACTTCGGCTGACGTCCACCCCCCTTGTCACGACAGCCCGCCCCACCAACCGGCGGGGCGGGCGTGTGTCGGGGCCTCGCGGCGAAGTGTCAGCCGAACCGGGCGTCCGCGTGGACGACCTCGAACTCCTCCAGTCCGGTCACGGTCACGTGCGACTTGGCCGCTCCCTCGTGCCGCGCCGCGGCCTGGCCCGCGCGGGAGGCGGCAAGTGACTCACGGTCGGTGAACAGGACCCCCGTCATGCCCCGTCCGCGCTCACGGTCGATGAACAGAGCCGCCCTGGCCAGCCCCGCCATGGTCTCCAGCCGGGGCACGACCGACGTCCGGAACGTGTCGGCGAGCAGGTCCGCGTCGGCGGGGTCGAACTCCAGCCTGGTGATGCGCAGTCCGCCGCCCACTCGCGGCTGTCGCACCTCGTGGAAGCCCGCCACCTCGTAGTTGTCGACGGCGAGCGTCCCGGCGAACGGCCCGAGCAGGGCGCCGCGCCGCTCACGCATCACTTCGTCGCTGTTCCGGCGGGCCTCCTCGGACTCCCACCAGCTCACCGCCAGCAGCTTGCCCAGCTCGCGGTCCACGAAGACGCCAGCCCCACGGTATCCCGGCCGTTCTTGCAGCAGGTCCCGGCCCTGCGTGTTCAGAGCCCTGATCGCCGTGTCGGTCCTCGCGGGATCGCCGGTCGCGTAGATGCTGCGCACGAACATGGCCCGTCGCCTCCAGGAGTCGTACACGCGTCCGGGATTGCGGACAATGCCAGTCTTGTCCCGGTGGCACGGGGCCGCAATCAGAGGGTCGCGTCCGACTTCACACCCACAGGGGTTGACGGGGGCATGCAGCCGGGTCCACTTTGTACGGCACCCGAGTAAGGAAACTTTCCTAACAGAAGGGTCCCCCACAGTGCGCCTTCGAACACTGACCCTCGCCGCGGCCTCCGGCGTCGCCCTGCTGGCCGCCGGAGTGCTTCCCGCGAACGCCACCGGCACCACCACCGCCCCGACGTCCGCCCAGGAGGGCTCGGTCAGCGCGGCCGACCTGCTCGCCAAGGTGAAGTCCTGTTCGCAGATCTCCAACGGCAAGTACAAGACCGACGACGAGACGTCGGCGACGATCCCCGTGTGCGGCAAGAACGGCGCGGTGTTCTGGAAGGCCGACATGGACGTCGACTGCGACGGCCAGCGCACGACCAACTGCAACGAGGACCGCGACCCCTGGTACCAGGACGACACCGCGTTCCACCAGTCCGACGGCAAGCCGCTCAAGGCCGAGACACTGCCGTACGTCGTCGTGCCCAGCTCCAGCAGCATCTGGAACTACTCCGGTGCCGGCATCAAGGGCGGCGGCGTGGTAGCCGTCGTCTACAACAACAAGGTCGAGTACGCGGTCGTCGGCGACACCGGCCCCACGAAGATCATCGGTGAGGCCTCGTACGCCACCGCCAAGGCCCTCGGCATCGACCCCGATCCCGAGACCGGCGGCACCGACTCCGGCGTGACGTACATCCTGTTCAAGAACTCCAAGGTCTCCCCCATCGAGAGCCACAGCGCGGCGGTGACTCTGGGGGACCAGTTGGCCAAGCAGTTCCTCGCCAACAACTGAGCCGGGGAGGGGAGGTGGTCCCGGTGCCGCGGCCTGCTCGCGGCACCGGGACCCGGCACGACATCAGTTGGGCTGCCCCATCGGCCGTACGACCACGGTGTTGACGTCGACACCGGCGGGCTGCCGGATCGCCCAGACCACCGAGTCGGCGATCTGGTCGGCGGTGAGGAGATGACCCGGCGGAAGGCTGCCGTTGCCGTCCCAGAAAGGCGTCTCCACCCGGCCCGGGGCGATCAGGGTGACGCCGACCCCGAACTCGGTGACCTGTCGGCGGGTGTTCTCGGCGAGGCCGGTCACCGCCCACTTGGTCGCCCCGTAGAGGTTGCCGGGTCCGTGCACGAATCCGGCGACGCTGCCGACGAGGACGATCCGTCCGCGGGTCTCCTTCAGGGCGTCGATGGAGGCACGGATGAGCAGGGCGGGGCCGAGGACGTTGGTGAGCACCATCTCGGTCCAGCCCGCGGGGTCGCCCTCGGCCACGGAGTCGTGGGTGGCGAGGCCGGCGTTGGCGACGACTGTATCCAGTCGTCCGTATGCCTTGACTGTGCGGTCGACCGCCGACTGTATGTCTTCGTACACTGCCGCGTTGCCGGTGAAGGTCAGCAGGCCCTCGGGGTTGCCGAGGGCCTCGGCGAACTCCCGCAGCCTGCGCTCGCCGCGCCCGGTGACGACGACCCGGTGTCCGGCGTCCAGCAGCTGCCGGGCGACGGCGGCGCCGATGCCGCTGCCGCCGCCGGTGATGAGCGCGACCGGAGAGTCGGTCATGGTTACCCCCTGTGTTTTGTGGACACCGGGGAGTCCATCATTTGGAGCGCTCTCGAAGTCAAGCCCGCGCGGTCAGGCGTCGCCTAGACGGGCCGCACGGCCGTGTGCACGGTGTACGCCCCCAGCACGAAGACATCCGCGCGCCGGTGCACGCTCGCCGGGTCCGCCGGGTCGAGGAGCCGGTCCAGCGTGACGCGGTCGTCGGCGTCCAAACCGTCGGTCGCCGCGTCGCGGATCCGGGTGAGGTACGCGGCGACGTAGGCGCGGGCCCGGTCGGACACCGGCGCCGGCAGGTCGAGCAGGAAGCTGCGGGTGCGGGTGTGCTTCAGGCCCGCCGCGGTCAGCAGGGCCGGCCAGTCCTCGGTCTCGGTGACGGAGCCGGGCAGGTCGGCCCGCATACGCGTGAACCACTCCGCCTCCACGACGTCGAGGCGTGCCTGCAGTCCCGGCCGGCCGATGCCGATGTCCCGCGGCAGGAAACGGGAGGGCAGTCCGCCCTCGAGCAGGGCCAGGGTGCCGCCGGGGGCCAGCCGGTCCGCGAACGCGGCGAGGGCGGCGCGCTGGTCGCCGAGGTGATGCAGGCTCCGACTCGCCCACAACAGGTCGGCCGGGTACTCCAACTGATCGAGCACACCGGGAAGTTCACCGGTCAGGGTGGCGAAACGGTCGGCGACGCCCTGCCGGGCGGCCCGGGCGCGAGCCCGTTCCAGGAGCGGCTCGCTGGCGTCCGCGGCCAGGACCCGCGCGCCCGGGAACGTCTCGGCGAACAGACACGACACGACTCCGGGCCCGCTGCCCGCGTCGACGATCAGGCCCGGCTCCGTCACTTCCTTGGCCAGCCAGGCCATGGCCCGCTCATGGACGGGAGTGAACAGCTCCGCCTGGGTCTCCAGCTGCACGGCCATCTCGGCCCAGTCGATGTCGGTCGTCTCGTGGCCGTGCTGGTGGCCGTGCTGGTGGCTGTGCTGGTGGTGGGCCATGGTGGTCAGCCTCTCTCTTCCGGATGCGGCAAGAGTGCGCCGACGCACCGCCGCCGGGCCAGTGATGTTGCCGCGGCGGCAAAAACGGAGTGCGGCGCGAGCGGCGGATCACCGAGGCGGTGGAATACGCGATCCGCCGGGGCCTGCCCCCGAACGGGACCGGCCCCGGCGGATCACCGCTCACGCAGGGATCACTACAGCGGCGGGTAGGCGTTCTGCATCAGCTGCTGGAATTCGGCGGAGAACCAGTGCCCGGACAGCGGGGCGTTCGGCAGAGCGCCCGACATGTTGTTGTTGTTGCGGGGGTTGCCCGTGTACGTCGGGTCGCACATGCGGTCGAAGCCCTTGCCCTCGTCGTTGGCGATGGCGCTGCTGGCGCCGTCGGACTCACCCGGGGGCTTCATCCACACGTAGGCGTCGATCCCGGGGGCCGGGTTGGCCTGCGGACGCTCGCCGAGTCCGGCGCCGGACTGGTTGCACCAGTTGCCGACGTGGATGCGCCGGTCGTATCGGCCGCCGTTGACGTAGGCGTCCACGCTGGTCTGCGGGCCCGGACCGGCCGGGCGGGCGGTTCCGCCCCAACCGTTGCGGGAGGTGTCGATGAGCATGCCGATGTTGGAGTTGAAGCCGACGGACACCGCCTGGTTGCGGAAGGCCTGGGCGTAGGACAACTCGTCGACGTAGCGGTTCCAGTCGACCCACTTGGACTGGCGTACGGAGGTGCCGTTCACCGTGTCGTTGATGGTGAAGTTGTTCTCCTTCAGGGCGCTGTAGTTGGCCGTGTTGGTGATGAAGCCCTGTACATCGTCGACAGTCGCCCCGTTGCTGGTCGCCACCTGCTTGAACAGGGTCGCTGTCGGGCCGAAGTTGTCGTCCCAGCCGAGCCAGCCGTGGTGGCCGGCGTCGAGGTAGTTGTAGACGTTGGGGATGGCGCCGAGCTTGGCCAGGGCGTAGCTGACGCCCTTCTGGTAGTTGCCGTTGGCGAGCATGGTGTCGCAGGCGGGGGTGGCGGTGGCCTTGCTGCCGGTGTTGGTGATGAGGTTGGGCAACGAGTCGAGCTCGATGGTGTTGACGATCCTGAGCGAGGCGTACTTGGGATCGGCGAGGATCGCGGCGATCGGGTCGATGAACTGCGTCTTGTACTTGTCGATGTCGGTCGGGCCGAGTTCGCCGTTGGAAGCGAGGGCGGAGCAGTCACGGCCGGGCAGGTCGTAGATGACGAGCTGGATGACCTCTTCGTTGCTGCCCTTCTGGGCGAGGGCGGCGTCCAGGTGGGCACGCAGGCCCATGTGACCGTTCGCGCCCGCGATCGCGGCGATGCGGTCCAGCCAGACGCCGGTGGGCTGGTTTGAGACGCGGCTGCCGCCCGGTTCGGCGGCTGCGTTGGCCGACCACTCCGGGTTCACGTACACCTTGGCACCGGCGTACGGGTTGTCGACACGGCTGCCGGTTCCGCCGCCCCCGTTGTTGCCACCGCCCCCGTTGTCGCCCCCGCCGCCGCCGTCGTCGACGTTGCAGGTCACTCCGTTGAGGGTGAAGGCGGTCGGGACGGCGTTCGTGCCGCTGTAGGAGCCGTTGAAGCCGAAGCTGACCGAACCGCCGGTCGCCAGGCTGCCGTTGTACGTCTCGTTGTCGGCGGTGACCGCGGTGCCGCTCTGGGTGATCTTGGCGTTCCAGCCGCTGGTGACCTTCTGGTTGCCGGCGTAGGACCACTTGACGGCCCAGCTGGACTTGGCGGCACCGTTGTTGGTGACCGTCACGGCGGCGGTGAAGCCGGTGTCCCACTGGTTCTGCACCTTGTAGTCGACGGTGCAGGGGATGGCGGAGATACCGGCGTCCGTGGACGGGACGGACGCGTACGCCGTCCCGGAGGTGCCGGCGAGGAACGCCAGGGCGGCGAACATCGCTGTTCTGGTACGACTCATGAGTGCGGGTTTCCTTCTGACGTCACGGGAGTTGCGGAGGTCGTGCCTGCGTTGGCGGACTTACGGACTCACGGGAGTGCGGACTTACGGACTTGCGGACTTGCGGACTTACGGGTTGACGGCGCGCAGGTGGTCGCGCAGGCCGGCGCCGTAGGCGGTGGGCGTGCCGTCGTAGCTGGAGATCAGGGACGGCCCGGAGGAGCAGTCCCAGGTGTTCCAGGTCCAGCCCAGATAGGACAGATTGCGGTCGTCGAACCACTTCATGACCTGGTCGACGAACCCGTGCGAGCAGGTGTTCTCACCGATCTCGCCTGCCACCAGCGGCACCTGCTGCGCCACGGGGGCGAGGGTGGAGTTCCAGCAGCTCGCACTGGCGCAGGTGTTGAAGTTGTAGACGTGGTAGGCGGCGGCGAGATTGCCGGTGGGGTCGGTGGGCTTGTACGTCAGCCACTGGCTGAGATCGTTGGAGTAGGCGAGCCCGCCGGCGAGGATCACGTTCTTGGCGCCGGTCGACCGTATGGAATCCACGAGGTCCTGCATACCGGCGACCTCGTACGAGATGCCGGAGCAGGTGCCGCCGTCCCGCCAGCACTGCCACGCCTGGGTGGTGGTGGATGTCGCCCGGTCCGGATAGGGCTCGTTGAACAGGTCGAACGCCACCGCCGGATCGTCCTTGAAGGTGCCGGCCACGGAGGACCAGAACGACGGGGTGTACTGCATGTCGGGCATCGGCTTCTGGCAGGTGGCGTGCACGTCGGAGCAGCCGGCCGAGTTGCCCGTGTACTGACCGTAGGTCCAGTGCAGTTCCACGATCGGAGTGATTCCGTGCGCCTCGACGCGGGCCACCAGGTCCTTGACGGCGTTGACGTAGTTGGTGCCCGCGTACTCCGGCTTGACGTTCGAAAGGCCCAGCCAGCACTCCTCGTTCAGCGGGATGCGGACCGTGTTGGCCTTCCAGTCGGCGATCGCCTTGATCGCCGCGTCGTCGACGGGACCGTCCCAGATGCCTCGACCCTGGACGCACATGAACTCACCACCGGAGCGGTTCACGCCGAGCAGCCGGCGCGCCTTGCCGTCGGCGTCGACGAGCTTGTTGCCCGAGACGTGCAGGGCCGGCGCCTTGCCGGCCGCCGGGGGCGGGTCCGTCGGTGGTGGTGTCGGCTCCGTGTCGACGTTGCAGGTCGTCCCGTTGAGCTTGAAGGCCGTCGGTACGGCGTTGCTCCCCGACCGGGAGGCGAGGAACCCGGCGCTGACGCTGGCTCCGGTGCCGAGCGAACCGTTCCAGCTCTCGCCGGTGGCGGTCACGGTGGTGCCGGACTGGGACCACTTGGCGTTCCAGCCCTGGGTGACCTTCTGGCCGTTCGCGAAGTCGAAGGTGAGATTCCAACTGCTCAAGCCGGCCTTGTTGTTGGTGATCGTCACAGCGCCCTGGAAGCCGTTGTCCCACTGGCCGGTGACGGAATACTCCACCGTGCAGGCGGGTGTGGCTCCCTGTGCCGTGACCACCGGCACGAGCACGCTCCCGGCGAGCGCGACCGCACCGGCCATACTTAAAAGTACTGAACGCGAGGGGTGTCGCATGAGCGACTCCTTGCAGCTCGGGCGCATCATGACGGACGCGTCGACTGACCGGAACCGCTCCCACTGGTGCGAAGGAAGGTAGCGCCAAGCGTCGGCAAAGGACAGGGGGGTCGCTTCACTTTTCTTCGACCGGTGCATCGAATCTTTTCGACTCTTCAAGCGTCTTGACCGCCCTCACCCCCCTCCCCACTATGGGAGCGCTCCCACTGGTTCAAGCCTTGACTTCCGAGCCGCAAGGAGGAACCAGCACATGCATCCCGGACGCAGGCGCAGAACCGCGCGACGGTTGTGGACGGCCGTTGTCGCGGCGCTCGCCCTTCCTGTGTCGATGCTCGCCACGGGGACGGCTCCCGCGCACGCGGCGGCACTTCAGTGCAGCGTCGACTACAAGACCAATGACTGGGGCTCCGGCTTCACCGCCGACCTGACCATCACCAACCGCGGCACGGACACCATCAACGGCTGGACCCTGGCGTACGCCTACTCGGGCAACCAGAAGCTCAGCAACGGCTGGAACGGCACCTGGTCACAGTCGGGTCAGTCGATCAGCGTGAAGGACGCCGGGTACAACGCGAAGATCGCCGCGGGCGCCGCGGTCTCCACCGGCGCCCAGTTCAGCTACAGCGGCACCAACACCGCTCCCACCTCTTTCGCGGTGAACGGCACCACCTGCGCCGGCGCCCACCAGCCGCCGGTCACCGTGCTGACCAGCCCCAAGCCCGGCGCGGTCTACACGCAGGGTGACGCGGTGCCGCTGGCGGCGACCGCGGCGGCGGCCGACAACGCGACGATCAGCAAGGTCGAGTTCTACGACGACACGACCCTGCTCGGCACCGACACCAGCGCGCCGTACTCCCTCTCGGCCGATAGTTTGACCGTGGGCAGTCATTCGCTGATCGCCAAGGCGTACGACAGTCTGGGCGCCTCCGCCGAGTCCACGCCGGTCGGCATCACGGTCGCCTCCGGTCCCGCCGTGGTGGCCTCGCCCACGCAACTGGGCGTCCAGCAGGGCAAGACGGGTACCTTCTCGGTGAAGCTGTCGACCCAGCCGAGCGCCGACGTGACGGTGAGCGTGGCCCGCACGGCCGGCAACACCGGCCTCAGCGTGTCCGGCGGATCGTCGCTGACGTTCACGCCGTCCAACTGGAACACCGCGCAGACGGTGACCGTCACCGCCGACTCCTCGGGCACCGGGGCGGCCACCTTCACCGCCTCGGCGACCGGCCACGCCAAGGCGACGGTGACCGTGACCGAACTGGCGGGGTCGAAGGCGTACGACGCCCGCTTCCTGGATCTGTACGGGAAGATCACCAACCCGGCGAACGGTTACTTCTCCCCCGAGGGCATCCCTTACCACTCGGTCGAGACGCTGATCGTCGAAGCCCCGGACCAGGGGCACGAGACCACGTCGGAGGCCTACAGCTACCTTCTGTGGCTGCAGGCGATGTACGGCAAGGTCACCGGTGACTGGTCGAAGTTCAACGGCGCCTGGGATCTGATGGAGAAGTACATGATCCCCACCCACGCCGACCAGCCGACCAGCTCCTTCTACAACGCCTCGAAGCCGGCGACGTACGCGCCCGAGCTCGACACGCCGAACGAGTATCCGGCGAAGCTGGACACGTCGGTGCCGGTCGGGTCGGATCCGATCGCCGGTGAGCTGAAGACCGCATACGGTACGGACGACGTCTACGGTATGCACTGGCTGCAGGACGTCGACAACGTCTACGGCTACGGCAACGAGCCCGGCAAGTGCGAGGCCGGTCCCACGGCGACCGGACCGTCGTACATCAACACCTTCCAGCGCGGTCCGCAGGAGTCGGTCTGGGAGACGGTCCCGCAGCCGACCTGCGACGCCTTCAAGTACGGCGGCAAGAACGGGTACCTGGACCTGTTCACCGGCGACTCGTCCTACGCCAAGCAGTGGAAGTTCACGGACGCCCCGGACGCCGACGCGCGTGCGGTCCAGGCCGCGTACTGGGCGGACGTCTGGGCGAAGGCGCAGGGCAAGGGCAGCGATGTGTCGGCCACCGTCGGCAAGGCGGCGAAGATGGGCGACTACCTGCGGTATGCGATGTACGACAAGTACTTCAAGAAGATCGGCAACTGTGTGGGGGCCTCCTCCTGCCCGGCCGGCACCGGGAAGGACGCCTCGGACTACCTGTTGTCCTGGTACTACGCGTGGGGCGGCGCGACCGACACCAGCGCGGGCTGGGCCTGGCGCATCGGCTCCAGCCATGTGCACGGCGGCTACCAGAACCCCCTCGCGGCGTACGCGCTCAGCTCCTTCGCCGACCTGAAGCCGAAGTCGGCGACGGGCGCGGCGGACTGGAGCAAGTCGCTGCAGCGGCAGCTTGAGTTCTACCAGTGGCTGCAGTCGTCCGAGGGCGCCATCGCGGGCGGTGCGACCAACAGCTGGCAGGGCCGGTACGCGACCCCGCCGTCGGGCACGTCGACCTTCTACGGCATGTACTACGACTGGGAGCCCGTCTACCACGACCCGCCGTCCAACCAGTGGTTCGGCTTCCAGGCGTGGTCGATGGAGCGGGTCGCCGAGTACTACCAGCAGACGGGGAACACCACCGCGAAGGCGATCCTCGACAAGTGGGTCAAGTGGGCGCTGTCCAAGACCACGATCAACCCGGACGGCACCTACCAGATTCCCTCCACCCTCCAGTGGTCGGGTCAGCCCGACACCTGGAACGCCTCCTCCCCCGGCTCCAACAGCGGCCTGCACGTCACCGTCGCCGACTACACCAACGACGTCGGCGTGGCGGCCGCGTACGCCAAGACCCTGACGTACTACGCCGCCAAGTCCGGTGACGCGACGGCGAAGTCGACGGCGAAGGCGCTGCTGGACGGCATGTGGAACAACTACCAGGACAGCCTGGGCATCGCCGTCCCGGAGACACGGACCGACTACAGCCGCTTCGGTGACAGCGTGTACGTGCCGAGCGGCTTCAGCGGCAAGATGCCGAACGGCGACGCGATCAGCTCGTCCTCGACCTTCCTCTCGCTGCGGTCCTTCTACAAGAACGACCCGGCCTGGTCGAAGATCGAGGCCTACCTCAAGGGCGGTGCCGCGCCCGTCTTCACGTACCACCGCTTCTGGGCCCAGGCGGACATCGCCATGGCCATGGGTTCGTACGCGGAGCTCCTCGAATAAGTCCCCGCTACCGCTCCGTGTACGCCGGACCGGGCGGCCCCCACCCGCACGGGGGGCCGCCCGGTTCTCATACCCTCCGCCCGAAGGAAGGACCCCACCGTGCGAAGAACCCGTATCCTCACGGCCGTCCTCGCGCTGGCCGCCGGCCTGCTGGCGGGCAGCGCGCCGGCGCTGGCCGCGAGCACACCGAAGGTGGCGCTCGCGGCCGACACCTACACCTGGAAGAACGCCCGGATCGACGGCGGTGGCTTCGTTCCGGGCATCGTGTTCAACCGCTCCGAGAAGAACCTGGTCTACGCCCGCACCGACATCGGCGGCGCCTACCGCTGGCAGGAGTCGACGAAGACCTGGACCCCGCTGCTCGACTCGGTCGGCTGGAACGACTGGGGCCACACGGGGGTGGTCAGCCTCGCCTCGGACTCGGTGGATCCGAACAAGGTGTACGCGGCCGTCGGCACGTACACCAACAGCTGGGATCCCGGGAACGGTGCGGTGCTGCGCTCCAGCGACCGGGGCGCGAGCTGGCGGAGGACCGACCTGCCGTTCAAACTGGGCGGCAACATGCCCGGCCGGGGCATGGGCGAGCGCCTGGCGATCGACCCCGGCAAGGACAGCGTCCTGTACCTGGGGGCGCCCAGCGGCAAGGGACTGTGGCGGTCGACGGACTCCGGGGCGACCTGGTCGCAGGTCACGAGCTTCCCCAACCCCGGCAACTACGCGCAGGATCCGAGCGACACGACCGGTTACGCCAGCGACAACCAGGGGGTCGTCTGGGTCACCTTCGACGAGTCCACGGGCACACCGGGCAGTGCCACGAAGACGATCTACGTCGGGGTGGCGGACAAGGACAACGCGGTGTACCGGTCCACGGACGCCGGGGCGACGTGGTCGCGGCTGGCGGGGCAGCCGACCGGCTATCTGGCGCACAAGGGTGTGCTGGATGCGAAGAACGGCTATCTGTACATCGCATACAGCGACAAGGGCGGTCCGTACGACGGCGGCAAGGGCCAGCTGTGGCGGTATGCGACCGCCACCGGCACCTGGACCGACATCAGTCCGGTCGCCGAGGCCGACAGGTACTACGGTTTCAGCGGGCTGACGGTCGACCGGCAGCATCCGGGCACCATCATGGCTACTGCATACAGTTCCTGGTGGCCGGACACCCAGATCTTCCGCTCCACGGACAGCGGCGGCACCTGGACGAAGGCCTGGGACTACACGTCGTATCCCAACCGCTCCAACCGTTACACCATCGACGTGTCGTCGTCCCCCTGGCTGACCTTCGGTGCCAACCCGTCACCGCCCGAACAGACCCCGAAGCTCGGCTGGATGACGGAGTCGCTGGAGATCGATCCTTTCAACTCGGCCCGCATGATGTACGGAACGGGTGCGACGGTCTACGGGACCGAGAACCTGACGAACTGGGACAGCGGGGATAAGTTCACCGTCAAGCCGATGGTGCGGGGCCTTGAGGAGACGGCCGTCAACGACCTCGCCTCTCCCCCGTCCGGTGGTGCCCAGCTCTTCAGTGCCCTGGGTGACATCGGTGGCTTCCGGCACACGGACCTGACGAAGGTCCCGTCGATGATGTACACCTCCCCCACCTTCACCACGACCACGAGCCTCGACTTCGCCGAGACCAACCCGAACACGGTGGTGCGGGTCGGCAACCTGGACTCGGGTCCGCACGTGGCCTTCTCCACCGACAACGGCGCCAACTGGTTCGCCGGCACGGATCCTTCGGGCGTCAGCGGCGGCGGCACGGTGGCGGCCGCGGCGGACGGCAGTCGGTTCGTGTGGAGTCCGGCAGGCACGGGAGTGCAGTACACGACGGGCTTCGGCTCGTCCTGGTCGGCGTCAACCGGGATCCCGGCCGGAGCCGCGGTCGAGTCGGACCGGGTGGATCCCAAGACGTTCTACGGCTTCAAGTCCGGTAAGTTCTACGTCAGTTCGGACGGCGGCGCGACCTTCACGGCGTCTTCCGCGACCGGCCTGCCCAGCGGGGACAGCGTGCGCTTCAAGGCGCTGCCCGGCACGAAGGGCGACATCTGGCTGGCCGGTGGCGCGACGGACGGCGCGTACGGTCTGTGGCACTCGACCGACGGCGGGGCGACCTTCACCAAGCTGTCGAACGTGGAGCAGGCCGACACGATCGGCTTCGGGAAGGCGGCGAGCGGGGCGTCGTACCAGACGCTGTACACGAGCGCGAAGATCGGCGGGGTGCGGGGCATCTTCCGGTCGACGGACAAGGGCGCGAGCTGGACCCGGATCAACGACGACGCCCACCAGTGGGGCTGGACCGGTGCGGCGATCACGGGTGACCCGCGGGTGTACGGCCGGGTGTACGTGTCGACGAACGGCCGCGGGGTGGTCTACGGCGACACCTCCGACACGAGCGGAGGCGGAAGCGGTGGAGACGGAGGGGGCGGCGGTACGGATCCGACGCCGACGGGCGCCTGCTCGGTGACCTACAAGATCACCAACCAGTGGTCGGGCGGTTTCCAGGCGGACGTGCAGCTGACCAACACGGGCTCGAGTGCCTGGAGCGGCTGGTCGCTCGGCTGGTCCTTCCCCGACGGTCAGAGGGTCACGCAGATCTGGAACGCCGACCAGTCCCAGTCGGGGGCGACGGTGACGGCGAAGAACCTGGGCTGGAACGCCAACGTGGCGGCCGGGTCCTCGGTGAGCTTCGGATTCACCGGCAGCTGGTCGGGGACGAACACCAAACCGGCGGCGTTCAAGCTGGGTGACCAGAGCTGTACGGTCGCCTGAGCGGGCCTTCTGGGGCGCGTGCCCGGAGCGGGCACGCGCCCCCCTCAATCGCCGCTGTCCTCCGCCACGTCGCCGTATCTCGCGGCCAGTCCGGCGACCGTCCGAGCGATCTTCTCGCGCAGCTCGGCCGGCTCCAGCACCTCGATGTCGGTCCCCAGACGCAGGAACTCCCCGTGGGCGTGCTCGACGGACTCGACGGGGACCCTGGCGAGGGTCCAACCGTGCTCGTCCGTAGGCCCGTCGACGGCTCTCGGCAGCCTCACACCCGGTGCCAGCCGGACGAACGCCTCGCCACGGTACAGACGCTTGTGGAAGTCGCGTTGGTACGCCGCCCAGTACGCGGCCAGGTCGAAGTCGCCGGGCCGGGTGAACTCCTCGTCGGTTCCGATCAGTTCGAGTATCTGGTCGACGCGGAAGGTGCGCGGTCCGGGGCCTGCCACGACATACCAACGGCCGGCCTTCAGCACGAGTCCGTACGGCTCCAGGCGGCGCTCCACGTCGGTCGGTTCGGCCCAGCGGCGGTACAGGACGTGCAGTACGCGGCTGTTCCACACGGCGTCCGCCACCGCGGGCAGATACGGCGTGTCGTCCGCGGCCGCGTACCAGCCGGGCGCGTCGAGGTGGAAGCGGCCGCTGATCCGGTCGGCGTGGGCGCGCAGCTCCGGCGGCAGAGCGGCACGGACCTTGAGCTGGGCGGCGGCCAGGACGGCGCCGAAACCTAGTTCAGCGGCCGGGCCGGGCGCCCCGGCGAGGAAGAGTGCCTCGGTCTCGCCGGTGGTCAGGCCGGTGAGGCGGGTGCGGTAGCCGTCGAGGAGGCGGTAGCCGCCGGCGTGGCCCGCGTCCCCGTACAACGGGACGCCTGCCGCGTTCAGCGCCTCGACGTCCCGGTAGACCGTGCGCACCGACACCTCCAGCTCCGCGGCGAGCTGGGCGGCGGTCATGCGGCCGCGTGTCTGGAGCAGCAGGAGGATCGAGACGAGACGGCTGGACTTCACTGACACAGGATGTCAGGGAAGCGGTCCTAACGTGCGGGCATGGTCTTCAAGGAGAAAACGCTGACCGTGCCCCCGCCGATCGAGGTGGCCGGGCGGCACGTCAAGCGCTACCACGTCACCGCCGACCCGGCGGGCATCGCACCCGAGGTGGAGAAGGCGGCGTACGCGATCCTGCCGGAACTGCTGCCCGAGCCGGACGGCACACCCCCGGCGACGTTCGTCGTACTGCACCGGGGCGGCGATGACGGCGCCTATCTGAACGTCTACAGCTGGGTGTGGGACAACGTGCTGCACTTCGGTGGCGCGGCGTCCGGTCAGCCGGTGCTCGGCTGCCCCGACGGCGACCCGACGCACTTCGTCAGGCAGGAGCGTTCGTGGATCGGCTGTGTCTGGGAACTGCCGCCGATCCTGCACGAACGCGACGCGTGGGTGCGCCACATGCTCGCACCCGAACTACCGGACCTGGCGGCTTATCTGGCCGACTCCCTGCCCGAAGGCACCACAGGAGACCGCTCATGAGCAGCCCGCACGACTTCGACTTCCTCCACGGCGAATGGACCGTCCGCAACCACCGCCGCACCGACTTCCTCGATCCGGACAGCGGTTGGGAGCAGTTCCCGGCGACCAGCCGCTGTCTGCCGCTGTTCGACGGGGCCGCGAACGTCGACGAGATCGACATGCCGCACCTGGGCTCGAAGGGACTGACCCTGCGGCTCTTCGACCAGGAGAGCCGTCAGTGGTCGCTGAACTGGTCCTCCAGCCGGAGCGGGAAGCTGTTCCCTCCCGTCGTCGGCCGTTTCGAGGGCGGCCGGGGCGAGTTCCACGGCGACGACACGCATGACGGGAAGGACGTGCGCGTGCGGTTCGTGTGGTCGGGGGTCTCCCCCACCACCGCCCACTGGGAGCAGGCGTTCTCGCTGGACGGCGGGGAGACCTGGGTGACCAACTGGACCATGGAGTTCACCCGGCCGGCGGCTTACGGAACGCCCGCACGCTGAAACACGGGTCGGCGCGGGGCCGCTCCTGGTCCGGGAGGGCCGCCAGCCGCTCGGCGAACCGTTCGGTCAGCGGGTCGCCGGGCGGCAGCAGGGTGAACCAGCCGCGGCGGAGGTCGGCGATGGTGCCGCGGGGGCTGCGGCCCTGTCCGAGGCTGGGGAAGGACGCCCGCCCGGCCGGGTGCAGGCCGTGCCGGGCGGCGTGCGCGGCGACGACGTCGGCGGCGTCCCGGGCGGGACGGCGCGGACGCGGAGCGAGGACGGCGTCGATGTCGCTGCCGACGTCGTGTGCGGCGGCCTTGTCGACGGTGGTGACGTAGACACCGCCGGGTCTGAGGACCCGGGCGCACTCGGCGACGACCCGGTCGGCGTCGGCGGCGTCCCGCAGCAGGTGCAGCAGCCACACGCTGGTCACGGCGTCGAAGGTACCGTCGGGGAAGGGCAGTCGGCGGCTGTCGGCCCGGACGACCGCGCCGGGCAGCCGGGCGGCGGCCAGCCGGGTCATGCCCTGGGCCAGGTCGGCGCCGGTGACCCGCGTGCCGGGCCGGGCCGCGGCCAGCCGCCGGGTGACGATGCCGGTGCCGCAGGCGATGTCGAGCAGACGGCCGGTGGTCTCGGGTATCAGGCCCAGGACGGCGTCGGCCGCCGCGGCGGCGCGGGCTTCGCCGCCGCGCGTCGCGTCGTACGCGCCGGCTTCCTCGTCGTAGTCGATCACGGGGGTCAGTGTGCCCCGTGACCTGCGGCGAGGCCCTCCACCCGGCGGGCGAGTTCGAAGTCCTTCTCGGTGACGACGCCGCCGGCGCTGTGGGTGTTCACGGTGAGGGAGACCGTGTTGTAGCCGAGCGTGAGGTCCGAGTGGTGATCGAGTTCGTCCTGGACCTGGGCGATGTGCACCACCATCGCCGTCGCCGCGAAGTGCGAGCCGAGCCGGTAGGAGCGGGCGATGCGGTCGCCGTCGAGGGACCAGCCGGGCAGTTCGGCCAGCCGGTCCTCGATCTCCTTCTGCGACAGCGGTTCGACGGCCATCCCTGGCTCCCTTCCTGGGTGTCGGGTACCTCTTCAGCCTGCCACAGGCGGGCCGTCGGAGCGCTGGTCGGTCAGGTGCCCCGGGGTGGTGTCGGCGTCAGCCGCGCACGCACTCCGCCGCCAGGTCGTCCGCCAGCGCGGCGATCCGCTCCCGGCCCTCCACCCGCTCCACCCACGGGTGCGGCAACCCGTGGTCGCCGAACCGGGCGCCGAGGATGTTGCCGCAGATCGAGCCGGTGGAGTCGCTGTCGCCCGAGTGGTTGACGGCGAGCAGCAGGGCGTCCTCGACGCGCTGTGCGGCGAGGGCGCTGTAGACGCCGATGGCGAGGGCCTCCTCGGCGATCCAGCCGGCGCCGAGCGTCTCCAGCCTCTCGGGGGTGCCGTCCCCGTCGGCGGCGAGGTCGAGGGCCTGGTTGAGGGCGGCGCTGGTCTCCTCGTGGCCGGGGTGGCGGGCCAGCAGGCGCAGGGTGCGCAGGACGGCGCCTTCGACCGAGTCCCCGGAGAGGATGTGGGCCACGATCGCGGCGAGGGCGCCGGCCGCGTAGTAGCCGGTGGGGTGGCCGTGGGTCATCTGGGCGCAGCGGGCGGCGATGCCGAAGGCCTGGCCGGGGTCGGTGCGGGTGAGGCCGAAGGGCGCCGAGCGCATCACCGCGCCACAGCCCTTGGAGTCGGGGTTGACCGGTCCGGGCGGGCCCAGTTCGGCCCACGGCTCGGGGACGAAGTCCTGGGCGAGCCCGGACAGGCAGGCGTTTCCGGGGGCGCGGCGGGCGTAGAGCCAGGGTTCCTCGATCAGGCCGCCGCGCGGGCCCTCGTAGGGGCCGCCGGAAGGCTTGGCCATGTCGCTCGCCTCGGGGCCCGGCCGGCGCTGTGTCTCCAGCCAGCGTTCGTAGGCCCAGCGCAGCAGGCGCGACCAGCCGCCGCCGATGCCCTTCAGCCGTTCCCGCTGGTGGGACTGGCGGATGCCCTCGGCCGAGAACAGGGTCATCTGGGTGTCGTCGCTGACCCGGCCCAGCACGCCGTCGGCGTCGGGCACCAGGCCGGTGACACCGCGCGGGCCGTGGGAGGCGCGGATGCGGTCCAGGGAGAGGAACTCGATCGGATAGCCCAGGGCGTCGCCGAGCGCGCCGCCGAGGAGGCAGCCGCGCACTCTGGCGCGGTAGACCGCCGTCGCTTCCCAGCACGGTTCTATCGGCTCGTTCATGTGCCCCCTCCTCGACTACGGTCGTGCGCATGGTCATTGTTGCGTCCGGTACCGCGGGATCCTCCGCCGGCCCAGCGGATGGGGGCGTCGGCCCGCTGCTGCGGGCCTGGCGGGAGCGCCGGAAGGTCAGCCAGCTGGAACTGGCGCTGCGTGCCGACTCCTCGGCCCGGCACATCAGTTTCGTCGAGACGGGCCGTTCCCGGCCGAGCGAGGAGATGGTGCTGCGGCTGGCCGAGCATCTGGACGTGCCGGTGCGGGAGCGCAACGCGCTGCTGCTGGCGGCCGGTTACGCCCCGCGCTACCCGAAGACTCCGTTGGACGACCCGGCGCTGGACGCGCTGCGCGAGGGCCTGGAGCGTCTCCTGCAGGGGTACGAGCCCTACCCGGCACTGGTGGTCGACGCGACGTACGACGTGGTGACCGCGAACCGGGGCATCACGATGCTGCTGGAAGGTGTCCCGGAGTCGCTGCTCGCGCCGCCGCTCAACGCGATGCGGCTGACACTGCACCCCGAGGGTCTGGCGCCGCGCATCCGCAACCTGCGGGAGTGGCGCGGGCATCTGCTGGCGCAGATGGAGCGGCAGATCGCCCTGCACCGCTCGCAGGCGCTGCGTGCGCTCTACGAGGAGGTGGCCGCGTACCCGGTTCCCGAGGAGGGTCCCACGGACGAACCGGCGGACCCGGTCGCGTACTTCGCGCTGCCGATGCGGATCGAGCACGAGGGCCGGATCCTCTCCTTCGTGTCCTCGATCTCCACCTTCAACACACCGATGGACGTCACGGTCGCGGAGCTGGCGATCGAGACGTTCCTGCCGGCGGACCCGGCGACGGCCAAGTATCTTCACTCCATGGCGGGTTGACCGGAGTCACGAGATCCGGATCGGCGCCGGCCAGGTGCGTTGTCCGGCCTCGCGTGTCACACTGCTCGCGTACTTCGGCGCGTATGGGGAGGGCGTGGCGTGAGTGAGCGGCGGGCTGCGCCCACCGTGGGGCAGGTGGTGCTCGGCAAGCGGCTGCAGGAGTTGCGGGAGGCGGCCGGGCTGGGGCGTGACGAGGCCGCCCGGGTGCTGCGGGTGGCGTCCGCGACCGTGCGGCGGATGGAGACGGCCGAGGTCGCGTTGAAGATCCCCTACGTGCAAGTGCTGCTCTCCACGTACGGCGTGCCCGAGGAGGAGGCGGCCGCGTTCGTGACGCTCGCCGAGGAGGCCAACGAGCCGGGCTGGTGGCAGCGGTTCCACGATGTGCTGCCCGACTGGTTCAGCATGTACGTGAGTCTGGAGGGCGCCGCCCGCGTCATCCGTTCCTACGAGCCGCACTTCGTGCCCGGTCTGCTGCAGACGGAGGAGTACGCGCGGGCGGTGATGGAGGCGGGCACGATCGGGCAGACGGGGTCGGAGACGATCGAGCGCCATGTGTCGCTGCGGATGGCCCGGCAGCGGCTGCTGGACCGGGAGGACCCGCCCCACCTGTGGGTGATCATGGACGAGACGGTGCTGCGGCGGCCGGTGAGCGTCCGCGGCGAGGTGATGCGCGACCAGTTGGACAAGCTGCTGGAGTACGCCGAGCGCGACCGCGTCACCATCCAGGTCGCCGAGTTCGCGGACGGGCCGCACCCGGGGACGTACGCGCCGTTCTCGCTGTTCCGTTTCGCCGAACCCGAACTGCCGGACATGGTCTACACCGAGTATCTGACCGGTGCCCTGTACCTGGATTCCCGCAAGGAGGTCTCCGCGCACCTGGAGGTCCTCGACCACATGACGGCGCGCGCCGCTTCGGCGCAGCGCACCCGGAAGATCCTGCGGGAGTGCCGCGAGACCTACTGACCGGGCGCCTTCATCGCTCGACCCTCCGGTCCGCGCCGACCACGCGGACCGCGGCGGCTCACGCCGACCGACACCGACTTAACGCCGAGGAGCACACACCGCATGACCGGATCCGACGCCGCGTCCCCCCGCATAGACACCAGCCGGCCCCATCCGGCGCGTGTGTACGACTGGTGGCTGGGTGGCAAGGACAACTACCCGGTGGACGAGGAACTGGCTCGGAGGATTCTCGCCGTGGACCCGGCCGCGGTGCGTGGGGCACGCGCCAACCGCCGGTTCATGCACCGGGCGACCCGTGTGGTCGCCGAGGCGGGGGTGCGGCAGTTCCTGGACATCGGTACCGGTATCCCCACCGAGCCGAACCTGCACCAGGTGGCGCAGCGGGTGGCCCCGGAATCCAGGATCGTGTATGCCGACAACGATCCGATCGTGCTGCGACACGCCGAGGCGCTGCTGCACGGCTCCGCCGAGGGCAGCACCGACTACGTGCACGCCGACGTCCGTGATCCGGACACCATCCTCCGGCTGGCCGGCGACCTGCTGGACTTCTCCCGGCCGGTCGCGCTGTCGCTGGTCGCGCTGACGCACTACCTCGGTGACGCGGCCGACGGGGACGACGTGCACGGCCTGCTCAAGCGGTACGTCGACGCCCTCGCCCCTGGCAGCTACCTGGTCCTCTCCCAGGTCACACCGGACCTGAACCCGGAGGCCATCGAGAAGGCGGCGGGCCTCTTCCGCCGCAGCGGCACGCCGTTCCACCCGCGCTCCCTCGCCGAGTTCTCCCGGTTCTTTGAGGGGCTGGACCTGCTGGGCCCCGGGGTCATCCCGGTCACCGGCTGGCGGCCGGACCCCGAGGACGTGGCGGCCCAGGCGGAGGGCATCGTGCCCGTGTACGCGGGGGTGGCCCGCAAGTCCTGAGCGAGCCGTGAGGTCCGGTTCGGGCCGGAGCGGCCGTGAGGCTAGGCCGCTCCGCCCTTGGTGTCCTTGTCGTCGTCGACGATCTCCGCGTCGACCACGCCGTCGTCGCCCTCGCCGTCCCGGGGTGTGGTGTGCTGCCCGGCGGTGTCCGTGGGGGTCTGCTGGGCCTGGGCGTACATCGCCTGGCCCATTTTCTGGCTGACGGTGGCGAGTTTCTCGACGCCGGTGCGCAGGGCACCGGTCTCGGCGTTCTGTTCCAGCAGGCTCTTGACCTCCGTGCACGCCGACTCGACTTCGGTCCTGGTGTCGGCCGGGATCCTGTCGCCGTTGTCGCGGAGGAACTTCTCGGTCTGGTAGACGAGTTGCTCGGCCTGGTTGCGGGTCTCGGCGGCCTCACGGCGCCCCCGGTCCTCCTCGGCGTACTGTTCGGCCTCCCGCATCATGCGGTCGATGTCGTCCTTGGGCAGGGCCGAGCCGCCGGTGACGGTCATCTTCTGTTCGCGGCCGGTCGCGAGGTCCTTGGCGGAGACGTGCATGATCCCGTTGGCGTCGATGTCGAACGCGACCTCGATCTGCGGGACGCCGCGCGGGGCGGGTGGCAGGCCGGTGAGGTCGAAGACGCCGAGCTTCTTGTTGTAGGCGGCGATCTCGCGTTCCCCCTGGTAGACCTGGATGCCGACCGAGGGCTGGTTGTCGGCGGCGGTGGTGAAGATCTCCGAGCGGCGGGTGGGGATCGTGGTGTTGCGTTCGATCAGCTTGGTCATGATGCCGCCCTTGGTCTCGATGCCCAGGGACAGCGGGGTGACGTCGAGGAGGAGGACGTCCTTGACGTCGCCGCGGATGACGCCTGCCTGGAGGGCGGCGCCGACCGCGACCACCTCGTCCGGGTTGACGCCCTTGTGCGGGTCCTTGCCGGTGAGCTCCTTGACGAGGTCGGTGACCGCGGGCATGCGGGTGGAGCCGCCGACGAGGATGACGTGGTCGATGGCGGAGAGCTGGACGCCCGCGTCCCGGACCGCCTGGTGGAAGGGGGTCTTGCACCGGTCGAGCAGGTCGGCGGTGAGTTCCTGGAACTGGGCCCGGGTCAGTTTCTCCTCGAGGTGCATCGGGCCCTGCGCGGAGGCGGTGATGTAGGGCAGGTTGATGCTGGTCTCGGACGACGACGACAGCTCGATCTTGGCCTTCTCGGCGGCTTCGCGCAGTCGCTGCACGGCCATCTTGTCGCCGGTGAGGTCGATGCCGTACTGCCCCTTGAAGCGGCTCGCGAGGTGCTCGAGGATCCGCTGGTCCCAGTCGTCGCCGCCGAGGTGGGTGTCGCCGTTGGTGGCCTTCACCTCGATGACGCCGTCGCCGATCTCCAGGAGGGAGACATCGAAGGTGCCGCCGCCGAGGTCGAAGACGAGGACGGTCTGCTCCTCGCCCCGGTCGAGGCCGTAGGCGAGGGCGGCGGCCGTCGGCTCGTTGATGATCCTGAGGACCTTCAGGCCCGCGATCTCGCCGGCCTCCTTGGTGGCCTGGCGCTGGGCGTCGTCGAAGTACGCCGGTACGGTGATCACCGCGTCGGTGACGTCCTCGCCGAGGTAGGCCTCCGCGTCCCGCTTCAGTTTCTGCAGCACACGCGCCGACAGCTCCTGGGCCCGGTAGCGGGTGCCGTCGACGGAGCCCTGTTCGGGGAAGCGCCACTGCGCGTCGCCCATGTGCCGTTTCACGGAGCGGGCGGTGCGCTCGACGTTGGTGACGGCCTGCCGTTTGGCGACCTCGCCGACCAGTACCTCGCCGTTCTTGGCGAAGGCGACGACCGACGGGGTGGTCCGCGCCCCCTCGGCGTTGGCGACGACAGTGGGCTCGCCCCCTTCGAGGACGGCCACCACCGAGTTGGTGGTTCCCAGATCGATCCCGACCGCGCGTGCCATCTGTCGTCCCCTTCCGCCAGGGTGCCGGTGCCCGCCGCACTCCCAGCACAGAACCCGGGTGGGCCGTTGTCAATCCCGGGTAGCCCCTGGGACCGGAAAAGACGGTGCCGCGCCCTTGGTCGAAGGGCGCGGCACCGGTCCGGGCGCGGCAGGTCAGGCGAGTTTCGCCGACAGGGTGATGGTGGTGCCGGCGAGGGCCTGACTGACGGGGCAGTTCTTCTTGGCGTCCTCGGCGGCGGCGACGAAGGCGTCGTTGTCGAGACCGGGGACGGTGCCCTCGACGGTCAGGTGGATGCCCGTGATGCCCTCGCCCGGCTGGAAGGTGACGTCGGCCGAGGTGGTGAGCTTGGTGGGCGGGGTACCGGCGCCGGCCAGGCCGTGCGACAGCGCCATCGAGAAGCAGCTGGAGTGGGCGGCGGCGATCAGCTCTTCGGGGCTGGTCTTGCCGTTCGCCTGCTCGGCGCGCGACGGCCACGACACCGGCTGCTCGCCGATGCCGGAGGAGTCGAACGTGACGACGCCGTTGCCCTCGAGCAGGTTGCCCTCCCAGACGGTGTGTGCGGTGCGCGTGGTTGCCACGGTGTGTCCTTTCGCGGGTGGTTCCGTCGTTCCCATCCGATCACATTCCGGCCCGTGGCACCCGCAGTACCCGGTTCACCCGCGGTGAACGGCGGGGGGCGCCCAGACGGCGCTTCGTGTCCCGGCCCGTCACGGCCTCGGCGTCGTCGGCCGGTGTCTCCGGTTCGCCCGGCTCGCGCAGCCAGCGGCGCAGGACGTGGTGCACCTGCTCGGCCCCGGTGAGTTCCGCTCCGTCGTCGACGGGCGGCGACAGGGTGAGGGGGGACAGCAGGAAGGGGTGGGCCTGGGGGCCGCCGAGGCCGCCGTGGGAGCCGATCTGCTCCTCGAAGGCCAGGACTTCACCGTCGGCGGGGTCGTGGAAGGAGTTGACCATGATGTCGGCGGCGTGCGGGAAGGAGTGGGTGCGGCGGACGGCGTCGGCTGCGCCGGGCCCGAAGGCGGCGAGCGGGCCGGGTTCGTCGTCGAGCCGGTCGAGGGGGATCTCGGCGCCGTACGGGCCGAGCACCACGCCGTCGTGCCGGTCGCTGCGCACCAGCAGGAAGCCGATGCCGGGGTGGTTGGCGAGGGTGGCGAGGAGAGCGGGGTGGCGGGCGTCGATCTCCTCCTTGGTCATGCGGTGGTGGACGTCCGGGAACGAGATCAGGCCGAGGTTGCCGGAGGCGAGCACGATCGGCTCCGAGTGGGGCGCGGGTCTGTGCCGTTCACCGCGGGTCTCGTCCGGGCGGCGCAGGGCGGCGCGTACGGCGGCGCGGGCCTCGGCTCCGCTGTGGGTGCGTTCGGCCTTGCGCGGGACGGGCAGGCCGCAGCCGGCGCGGACGAGGTCGGCGAGGGTGAGGCCGTAGCGGGCGCGGAAGGTCTCGCCGGGGCTCTGTCCGTGGTCGGACAGGACGACGATCCGGTAGGGGCGTGGGGCGTGCTCGGCGACGTTCGCGATCAGGGCGAGGGACCGGTCCAGCCGGGCCAGCACCTTCTCGGCGTCCCGGCTGCGCGGCCCGGAGTGGTGGGCGACCTCGTCGTAGGCGACCAGGTCGGCGTAGACGGCGGTGCGGCCGGCGAGCATGTCGCCCATGACGGCGGCGACGACGACGTCCCGTTCGACGACGGTCGCGAAGGCCCGGATGAACGGGTAGAGGCCGCCGCGTCCCACGCGCGGGCGCTGTCTTCGTATCCGGGCGCGGGTCGACTCGCCTATCTCACGGCCGACGTCGGCGATGAAGGACAGGGCGGTGCGGACGGCGTTGGCGGGGTCGGAGAAGTAGGCGAAGTAACCGGCCCGGGAGCGGTTCTCGCGGCCACGGCGACGGGCGGCTATGGACAGGACGAGGGCCTGTTCGCCGGCGCCGCCGCTGAAGAGGTTGCCGCGGCTCGCTCCGTCGTCGGTGAGCAGTCCGCCGTCGCCTGTATGCGATATGGCGCGGCGCTGCAGTTCGACGGCGCTCGTCGGGCGATTGCACACCATCACCTCGCCCCTGTCCTTCTCGTACCAGCGGAAGGCGGGGATGTCGAAGGTGCTGCCGTGCAGGATGCCGAGCTGGCTGGCGCCGGTCTGGCTGGACCAGTCGGTGCGCCAGGGGGTGACCCGGTGCGTGGGCCGTTCACCGTCGCCCGCGGCCAGCCAGCGGCCGATGGTGGGCATGACCCCCTTGGCGACGGCGTCGCGGAGTATGTCGTGGCCGACCCCGTCGAGCTGGACGAAGACGGTGCCGGGCGTCTGAGGGCAGCGGGGGCGGGATCTGCGGCGGCGCAGGGCGAGCCGGGAGAGCCTGCGCCGGTAGGCGTCGTCGTCGCGGACCGTGAGGGCGGCGCCTGTGGCGGAGGCGACGGCGGACATCACGGCGGCGACGATGACGGCGGTCTCGGGTGCGGCCTCGCTGTCGCCGGAGGGGTTGATCCGCAGAGCGAGCAGCAGCAGCGAGCCGTTGAGGAAGAACACCAGCAGGCCGAGGACGAGGGCGGGCACGAGGAGCAGCAGCCGGACGAGGAGGGGCCACACGACGGCCGAGAGGACGCCGAAGGCGCCGGCGCCGAGGGCGGCGGTGACGGCGATCGTGGTGGCACTGTCGCTGCCGGACGACTGCAGGTGGAAGTCGGGCAGGAGGCCGGCGAGGATGAGCATGGTGAGGGTGGAGACCGCCCACACCGCGATGCTCCGTCCGATCTGACCGGCGATCCGCCGCCACCGCCCGCCACGCACGCCCCGTACCCTTTCGACGTCCCCGGCCCGCGGCCACCGCGGGCGTTGACGGCCCCCACCCTGTCACACGGGCGGCATGACGACGGAGGCCGGCCGTGGCTACCGGCCGTCGTATCCGGCGGTGGGCATGGAGAGTCTGCGGTGGACACGCGCCTTCATCTGTGCGTCGTAGCGGGGTTCGGCCCGTCCGACGGTCTCCACCCGTACTCCGCGCCGTGCGCACTCCGCGGCGAACTCCTCGACGGAGGACAGCGCGGACTCCAGGACGCGGCGGCTGGGGGCGACGAACACGTCGAGTCCGGGGCGGACGCCGTCCCACAGCGCGCTGTGGTCGGGACGCAGCCGTCGTACGAGGAGTTCGCGGGCGACGACGTAGCCGTGCTCGGCGGCCCAGCGGGCGCACATGGCGTGCTGGCTGCGGGAGTCCACGAGGAACGGGTCGATCTCCAGCTCCTCCAGAGGAGTCAGACTGGCGATCGCGGTCACCCTTACCAGCGCGGCCCTGCCGGAGGCACCCCGTACCTGTCCCATGGCGTCCCCCTCACCTCCGGGTTTCGCCGCCGACCCTACTCCTGCCCGTAGGCTTCGGGGGAGTCGCGCGAAGGAGGCAAAGAGGTGCCGGTGGAGATCACCTGGTGGGGTCACGCCACCTGCACGGTCGAGGACTCGAACACACGGGTGCTGACCGATCCCCTGTTCGCTCGCCGGCTCGCGCATCTGCGCCGGCGCAGGGGCGCGCTTCCCCCGCCCGGGGCCTGGCACGCGGATGTGGTGCTGGTGTCGCATCTGCACGCGGACCATCTGCATCTGCCCTCGCTGGCGCGGCTCGCGCCGGGCACGCGCCTGCTCGTGCCCCGGGGTGCGCCCCGGGCTGTGCCGGGGCTGCGCCGGCTCGCCGGGCTGCGGGTCACCGAGGTGGTGCCCGGTGACCGTGTGGAGGTGGGGCCGCTGGTGGTACGGGCGGTGAGCGCGCGGCACGACGGGCGGCGGCTGCCGGTGGGCCCGCAGCGCTCCCCCGCGCTCGGGTACGTCGTCGAGGGCGAGGCGCGGACGTACTTCGCCGGGGACACGGGGCTGTTCGAGTCGATGGCCGAGGAGGTCGGGCCGGCGGACGTCGCGCTGCTGCCGGTGGGCGGCTGGGGCCCGTACCTCGGGGAGGGGCATCTGGACGCGGGGCGGGCGGCGCGGGCGCTGGGCCGGCTGGCGCCGCGCAGTGCGGTGCCGGTGCACTACGGGACGTACTGGCCGATCGGCATGGACGCGGTCCGCCCGCACGAGTTCCACGCGCCGGGCGAGGAGTTCGTGCGGCTGGCGGCGGTGCACGCGCCGGAGGTGGCGGTGCACCGGCTCGGGCACGGGGAGAGCGTGCGCCTGGAGGTCGCCCGGTGATACGGCTGGCCGCCGTGGTGTCGGTGCTGCCCACCGAATCCACCCAGCGGGCGATCGGATATCCGTCGCTGTTCCTGCTGGTGCTGCTCGGGGCACTGCTGCCGGTGATTCCGACCGGGGCGCTGGTGAGTTCGGCGGCTGTGGTGGCGGTCCACCAGACCGCGCCGTTCTCGCTGGCGCTGGTGTTCGTGACGGCGTCGCTGGCGGCGTTCCTCGGGGACGCGGCGCTGTACTGGCTGGGGCGGCGCGGTATGGGATCGAAGAACGGGTCGCGGTGGCTCGGGGCGATCCGGGCGCGGGCGCCGGAGGACCGGCTGGCGCAGGCGCAGGAGAAGCTCGCCGAGCACAACGTGGCGGTGCTGGTCCTGTCGCGGCTGGTGCCGGCGGGACGGATCCCGGTGATGCTGGCCTGTCTGATGGCCGAGTGGCCGCTCGGACGGTTCGCGCGGGGCAACCTGCCCGCGTGCCTGGCGTGGGCGGCGACGTATCAGGTGATCGGGATCCTCGGCGGGTCGTTGTTCCCCCGCCCCTGGGAGGGCGTGGTGGCGGCGGTGGCGCTGACCGTGCTGGTCAGCGCCGCACCGAGCGTCTGGCGAAGGGCCCGCCGGGCCGTCAAGGCCTAGGGGCCTTGACGGAGTGGGGGTTCAGAGGCCCTGGGGCAGTATCCGTGAGCCCCCCACCGGCAGGTCCCACAGGTCCTCCCGGTCCAGGCCCGCCTTCTCCCAGGCCGCGCGGACGCGGGTGAGCGGTTCCAGGACCGGCTCCGCCGACAGGACGAACGTGCCCCAGTGCATGGGCGCCATACGGCGCGCACCCAGGTCCAGGGCGGCCTGCACGGCCTCCTCCGGGTCGCAGTGGACGTCGCTGAGCCACCAGCGCGGGTCGTAGGCGCCGATGGGCAGCAGGGCGAGGTCGATGCCGGGGTAGCGGCGGCCGATGCGGGAGAACCAGTGGCCGTACCCGGTGTCGCCGGCGAAGTAGACGCGCTGTCCGTCGGGGGCGGTGAGGACCCAGCCGCCCCACAGGCTGTGGCACGTGTCGGTGAGGGTGCGCTTGGACCAGTGGTGGGCGGGCACGAAGTCGAAGCGGACACCCGACAGTTCGGCCGCCTCCCACCAGTCCAGTTCGGTGATGGCGGTGAACTTGCGGCGCCGGAACCAGCGGCCGAGGCCCGCGGGCACGAACACCGGGGTCTCGCGCGGGAGTCGGCGCAGGGTCGGGGCGTCCAGGTGGTCGTAGTGGTTGTGGCTGATGACGACCGCGTCGACGCGCGGCAGCTCGTCCCAGTCGACGCCCACGGGCGTGATGCGGGCGGGGGTGCCGAGGATGCGGCGGGACCAGACCGGGTCGGTCAGGACGGTCAGCCCGCCGATGCGCACCACCCAACTGGCGTGCCCCGCCCAGGTGACGGCGATGGTGCGGGCGTCCACGCGGGGCAGCGGGCCGGGGGCGTAGGGCAGCCGGGGGATGTCGGCGAGTCCCTCGCGGCCGGGGCGTACGGCGCCTTCACGGGCGAAGCGGGCCATGGCCTTCAGGCCGGGCAGCGGGGCGGTCAGCCGGTGGTGGAAGGTCCGCGGCCACACTCTCGTCTCGCCGAGGGGGCGGGGTTCCGTGAGCGGGAGGCCGGGGGGCGCGGGGGATGACGTGGCCGTCGGGTCGTGGGCTTCCAGGATGTCGGCTTCCAGGATGTCGGCTTCCGGAATGTCGGCTTCCGGGGTGGTCTGGGTGGTGGTCGACTCGGACTGCTGCGTCATCGAGGAGGCTCCCATCGCTGAGCGTCGTC
The DNA here is from genome assembly GCF_042891955.1 of Streptomyces sp. NPDC001843. Lineage (NCBI taxonomy): Bacteria > Bacillati > Actinomycetota > Actinomycetes > Kitasatosporales > Streptomycetaceae > Streptomyces > Streptomyces sp. NPDC001843. The sequence continues at coordinate 240,085 of NZ_JBIATQ010000012.1, forward strand.
GCGGAGATCGTCGAAGACCGACCGCAAGGAGATCAAAGCGCGTTGCACGTGTGGCAGTTCCAACGGTGTGGGTGAGGTGAGGCATTCCGTGCGTTCCTCGTCCGTGCCGCCCAGCAGTGGACCGGTGGCTAGCCGCACGCGCAGCGCCGCCAGGTCGTCGCCGAAACGGTGGCCGCCGGGCGCGGGCATGCCGAGCCGGGCGGTGAGGAAGTCCTCCAGTTCCTGCGCGTCGCCGACGCCGTGGGCGCCGAGCGCGGTGCGCAGCGGTTCGAGGTCGGCGTACAGGTGCCGGCCCACCTGTGGCGGCCGGGCCAGCGCGCCGGCTGCGGTGACTGCGGCGTGCGCGGCCGCGGCCATGCGCGCGTGCAGCCGTATGGTGGCGTCGCGGCGTGCGGTGACGGGCTCGGGTTCGTCCAGCGCGTACCCGGCGGCGGCCGCGACGGGCCCGGCGACGCTCGCGCCCAGCGCGGTGAGGACGTCGAGCACGCGCGCGTGGAGCGCTTCCCCGGCGTCCGTGGCGGGGAGGCGGGCGACGGCGGCGGGCCAGCCGGGCGGCAGCAGGGAGCCGGCGAGATCGGTGACGACGGTGACGTGGTCGGGCACCATCTCGGCCGGGCCGATCAGCACCGTCTCGTGCGGGGCGTGCAGGGTGTCGCGCCAGGTCTCGTCGCTGACCAGGTGCAGTCCCTCGCCGGCGGCGGCCTCGAGGGTCTCGTGGAGCAGTTCGGGCGGTGCGACGGTGGCGGTCGGGTCGTCGGCGACGGAGAGCACGAGCAGTCGCGGATCGCCGCCTTCGGCGCGGACGCGGCGTACGGTCTCCAGCAGCGCGTACGGGTCGGGGACGCCGCCGGATTCGGCGGGCGTGGCGACGTGGAAGGCGGGTCTGCCCAACAGGCGTGCGTACGGGGCCCACCAGGCGGCGCAGGGGCGGGGCACCAGGACGTCGCCGCCCTGCGCGGCGGTCAGCGCGAGCAGCAGCGGCGGGGCACCGGGGCCGGCCACGACCTGATGGGGCTGGGTGGGCAGGCCGCGCCGCGTCCAGTATCCGCTCGCCGCCTCCAGCAGCGCCGGACCGCCGCCGACGGGCCGGGGCTCCGCGTGGCTCGCGGCGGCGGCGAGCACCGCGGCGAGTTCGGGCAGGACGGGCAGTCCGTCGCCGGGCAGGGCCGGGCCGTAGCGGACGGGACCGTGGCCTTCGGGGCCGTCCGCGGGGCGCGGGTGGCCCGGGCGGGCCGGGCGGTGGTCGTGGGGGCCGGGACGGGCGGAGCCGTTGTGTTCCGGGTCCGTCCGTTGCATGTCCGCCTCCGCGCAGTCCGTGTCGCCGTCTGTTCAGAGCCCCGGGTACCCGGAGGTGCGCCGGCGCATCCGGTACAACGCGCCCACGCCCGATGCCGCGCTCAGCACCGCGCCGGCGACCAGGGCGGGCAGGGATCCGGCGAAGGCGCCGCCCTCCCCCGCGTTCACTCCGTGCCCGATGGTGGGCGGGGCGCAGGAGGGGTCGCCGGCGGGCTCGGCGCAGTCGTGGCCGCCGGCGTCCCAGCCGCCATCGGTCTGCCCGCCGGCCTCCCAGCCCCCGTCGGTCTGCCCGCTGCCGTCCCAACCACCGTCGGTCTGCCCGCTGCCGTCCCATCCACCGTCGGTCTTTCCGGTCCCGTCTCCGCTGCCACGAGTGTCCCCCCTGCCGCTCGAGCCGCCCTCGGTCTTCCCGGTGTCGTCCCCGCCGCCCGGAGTGTTCCCCCTGCCGCTCGAGCCGCCCTCGGTCTTCCCGCTCTCACCCAGGCCGCCGTCGGACTTCCCGCTGTCCGAGCCGCCCTTGGTCTTCCCGCCGTCGTCCGGGACGCCGGGGATGGTCCCGCCCGCGCACGGCTGCGCCCCCGTGCAGTCGGGGCTCGCGGGTTCCGGCGGCTTGGCGCTGTCGCAGGGCTGGAGCCCGGCGCATCCCCCTCCGGCCTCGTCCCACGCGCCCTCGTCCTTGCCGCCGCGGTCCGCGGTGCAGGCGCCGCCCGCGGCCGTCTCGTCCAGGGCCGGGGGCGAGGCGTCGACGGGGCCGGGTACGGCGCCGACGACCGTGTCGCAGGACGCGGAGACCGTGACGGTGCCGCCGGTCCGGGCAGGGCCCGGGCCGCTCTGTGCGGCGGGCTTCGCGTGCGCCTGAGGGGCGGTGGCGAACGCGGCGGCGGTCAGAGCGGCGACGGCCAGGGCGCGTGTGGTGCGGCGCATGGGGCGGGCTCCTCGGGGCGACGGCTGCGACGGGCGCGGACTGTGCGCCGTCCTCTGCCATCACAGCCCGCCGTACCGCGCGCCGCGCGCGGCCGAAGCCCATTGGCGGGACACCCGGGGGCCTATCGGGTGATCCGGCGGCCGGCCGGGTTTGCCGCGGGGCTATGCCACGTCCCTCATCACCTGCTCGCGCAGCCGTTCGCAGCAGCGGCTGATCAGCCGGGAGACGTGCATCTGCGAGATGCCCATCTGCTCGGCGATCCGGCTCTGGGTCATGTCGTCGAAGAACCGCATGTAGAGGATGGCCCGCTCGCGCTCGGGCAGGGCGGCCAGCCGGAGCTTGACGGCCTCGCGGTCGACGACGGTGTCGAGCGCGGGGTCGGGGGCGCCGAGCGCGTCGCTGAGCGAGTAGCCGTCGTCGCTGCCCGGTATCTCCGCGTCCAGGGACAGTGCGGTGAAGCTCTCCAGCGCCTCCAGTCCGGCGCGGACGTCGTCCTCGCTCATGTTCGCGTGCCGGGCGATCTCCGCGACGGTGGGCCGGCGGCCCACGATCGTCTGGGAGAGGTCCTGACAGGCGAACCGGACCCGGTTGCGCAGGTCCTGGACGCGGCGGGGCACGTGCAGGGTCCACATGTGGTCGCGGAAGTGCCGCTTGATCTCGCCGGTGACGGTCGGTACGGCGTAGCTCTCGAAGGCGTTGCCGAGCTCGGGATCGTACCGGTCGACGGCCTTGACCAGGCCGAGGGAGGCCACCTGCCGCAGGTCCTCGTAGCTCTCGCCGCGGTTGCGGAAGCGTCCGGCGAGCCGTTCGGCCATGGGCAGCCAGGCCTCGACGATCTCGTCGCGCAGGGCGTCGCGCTCGGCGCAGGGCGGGAGGGCGGCGAGTCGGCGGAAGGCGTCCGCGGTGTCGGGGGCGTCGTCGTGGGGGTGGTGCTTCGTGCGCGCTCGGTTCGGCATGGTGCGTCGCAACTCCCCTGGAGTGCTGGGTTCGACGGTCACCGTGGGAGCGCATCCGGTCCGGACAGGCGCCCCCGTGGCGACGATTCGCCGCTCCCACGGAGTTGTGCCTCCTGTCCGAAGCACTGTTCTCGTGCGCCTGCCCCCGGGCCCCGGGAGCAAACACCCCTTTTTCCCGGCGGGCCCGCGGGGGTCCGCACAGGTTTTCCGACTGCCCCCGGGGTGACTCGGATACCGCTGACCGGATCGTCCGCTTCCTCACCACCAGGAGGTTGTCTCCATGAGCACCAAGGTTGCCGACCACATCCTCGCGCGGCTACGCGAATGGGGTGTGGAGCAGGTCTTCGGCTATCCCGGCGACGGCATCAACGGCCTGCTCGCGGCCTGGGGACGGGCCGACGACCAGCCGCGGTTCATCCAGTCCCGGCACGAGGAGATGTCCGCCTTCCAGGCAGTGGGCTACGCGAAGTTCTCCGGTCGGCTCGGGGTGTGCGCGGCGACCTCGGGCCCGGGAGCGATCCACCTGCTCAACGGCCTGTACGACGCCAAGCTGGACCATGTGCCGGTGCTGGCGATCGTCGGACAGACGCACCGGACCGCGATGGGCGGCTCCTACCAGCAGGAGGTCGACCTCCACACACTGTTCAAGGACGTCGCCTCCGAGTTCGTGGAGACGGTGACCGTTCCCGAGCAGCTCCCGAACGTACTCGACCGGGCGATCCGCACCGCGTACGCCCGCCGCTGCCCCACGGCCGTCATCATCCCCGGTGATGTGCAGGAACTGGACTACTCGGCGCCCACGCACGAGTTCAAGATGGTCCCCTCCAGCCTGGGGATGAGCGAGTCGACCGCCACCCCGACGGACGACGCGCTGCGGAAGGCCGTGGAGATCCTTAACGCCGGTGACAAGCCGGCCATCCTGATCGGCCAGGGCGCCGCCGGTGCGGTCGAGGAGGTGCAGGAGATCGCTGAGCTGCTCGGCGCGGGCGTCGCCAAGGCACTGCTCGGCAAGGACGTGCTCAGCGACGAACTGCCGTACGTGACCGGTTCCATCGGCCTGCTGGGCACGCGCCCGTCGTACGAGCTGATGCGTGACTGCGACACGCTGCTGACCATCGGCTCCTCGTTCCCGTACACGCAGTTCATGCCGGAGTTCGGCAAGGCCAGGGGTGTGCAGATCGACATCGATCCGCACATGGTAGGGATGCGCTACCCGTACGAGGTGAACCTCGTCGGCGACTCGAAGGCGACCCTGCGCCGGCTGATCACGCTGCTGCGGGCCGACCGCGATGGGCGCCCGACGGACCGGGAGTGGTTCGACACGATCCGCGCGAACGTGCGGCGCTGGCACGAGACGATGGAACGCCGGGCGCACCAGTCGGCCGACCCGATCAACCCGGAGTTCGTGGCCAAGGCGCTGGATCCGTTGCTGCCGCAGAACGCGATCATCACCTCCGACTCCGGTTCGGTGGCCAACTGGTACGCGCGGCACATCACCATGCGGCCGGGCATGCGCGGCTCGCTGTCCGGGACGCTGGCGACGATGGGCGCCGGGGTGCCGTACGCGATCGGCGCCAAGTTCGCGCATCCGGACCGGCCGGTGTTCGCGCTGGTCGGTGACGGTGCGATGCAGATGAACGGGCTGGCCGAGGTGATCACCGCGGCGAAGTACCGGGACCGGTGGTCGGATCCGCGGCTGGTGTTCGCGGTGTGGAACAACCAGGACCTCAACCAGGTCACCTGGGAGATGCGGGCGATGGAGGGCGCTCCGTCCTTCCTGCCCTCTCAGTCGCTGCCGGACGTGCAGTACGCGGCGTTCGCCCGTTCCCTGGGGCTGACCGGGATCCGGGTGGAGAAGCCGGAGGACGTGGAGGCGGGCTGGCGCGCGGCGCTGGAGGCCGACGGGCCCGCGGTGGTGGAGTTCCTCACCGACCCGGCGGTCCCGCCGATCCCGCCGCACGCCAGCTGGGAGCAGATGGAGGCGACGGCCGCATCGATCCTCAAGGGCGACGCGGACCGCGGGTCCATGATCAAGCAGGGCCTCAAGGCGAAGGTGCAGGAGTTCCTGCCGGGGCACGACCGGGATTAGACCGGGCACGGCCGGCTGTGGGCGCGGGCTGCGTTTTCCGGCGGGTTTTCACCCCCTTGATCCCGTGTCGGCGTGCGGTCGCCGGGTACGCGGTGCGGACCCTGAAGATCTGGAGGGAGACATGCAGCGAGGCAGTGACCGGCTGAGCGTCCACCGGGACGACGAGATGAAGCACGAGCTCCAGGGCCTGCTCCGGTCCGGGCACCCCACGCGCACGGAGGAATGGCACGACCCGGAGCCGACCGCCGAGGACGACCCCGAGGTCTGGGGCGGCCCGGTCGCGCCGGGACGCTCCGGGGCCACGCTGGAGACGGTCCGGTTCGAGCTGGCCCGCAATCTCGGGCGCAACGCGTTCCCGGCGGGACCGGCCGACCTGGCCCGGGCCCTGCGTCGCAAGAACGCGCCGGACGCCCTGATCGAGGCGGTGGCCCGGCTACCGCACCAGGACCGCTACGGCACGGTGCAGGAGCTGGCCGAGGTGCTGGTGGGCCGCGGGTGAGCCGGGACCAGGCCGCGGAGATCGCGGCCACGGGCGTCACCGTCGACGTCGGTGACGCCACCACCCGGTACCTCCTCTACGGGCTGCTGCCGGGCTGGTTCGTGCCGGGCCTGGCCGACTGGGCCATGCACCGGCGCACCCGTATCGAGGAGACGGCCGGGACCAAGGAGTCCCTGATCCACTCCCTGATGATGGCCGAGGTGGGCCTGCCCATGGCGCTGACCCTGCGGTACGAGGTCAACCCGCTGCTGCTGACGGTGCAGCTCGGGGCGGCGGCGGTGCACGAGGCGACGGCGCTGTGGGACGTGCGCACGGCGGTGGACAGCGACCGGGAGGTGAAGCCGCTCGAGCAGCACATCCACAGCTTCCTGGAGTCGTTGCCGTTCGCCGGGCTGAGCGCGCTGATGTGCCTGCACGCCGACCAGGTGCGGTCGTTGCTGCGCGGCGGGCGGGGCGATCCGGACGCGTGGCGTCTGGTGCCCCGCCGGCGGCCGCTGTCGCCCGGTTATCTGGCGGCGATCGGCGCCGCCATCGGCGCGTGCGTGCTCCTGCCGTACGGCGAGGAGCTACTGCGCTGCCGGCGGGCGGCCAGGACGAGGAAGAAGCGTGGCCGGGACGACCAAGCCCGGTGGCGCGCGACGGACGAACAATAGACGTTGCAGTTGCGTATACGGAAAGGATGCTGAGCATCATGCGCATCGCGTTTCTGGTGGCTCCCGAGGGGGTCGAGCAGGTCGAGCTGACCGAGCCGTGGAAGGCGGCCTCGGACGCCGGCCACGAGCCGGTGCTGGTGTCGACGAAATCCGGAAGGATTCAGGCCTTTAACCATCTGGACAAGGCGGACACGTTCCCCGTGGACGAGGTGGTGGGCGAGACGTCGGCCGGCTCGTTCGGGGCGCTGGTCCTGCCCGGCGGGGTGGCTAATCCGGACTTCCTCAGGATGGACGAGAAGGCCGTCGCGTTCGTGAAGGACTTCTTCGACCAGAGTCGTCCGGTCGCCGCTATCTGCCACGCTCCGTGGACGCTGGTCGAGGCGGACGTCCTACGCGGCCGGACGCTGACCTCGTGGCCCAGCCTGCGGACGGACATCCGCAACGCGGGCGGCACCTGGGTGGACGAAGAGGTGAAGATCTGTGACGCCGGTTCCAACCAGCTCATCACCAGTCGCAAGCCGGACGACCTGAAGGCGTTCTGCGACGCGTTCGTGCATGTGTTCGCGGGAGAGGCCGGTTGATGGGCGTCCCGGCCGACCGGAAACAGCAACAGCGCGAGAGGCACTACGCCGACGACCCCGCGGAGGGTCCGCTCACCACCGACCAGGGCGTGGACGTCGACCACACCGACGACTCGCTGACGGCCGGCGAGCGCGGGCCGACCCTGATGGAGGACTTCCACTTCCGGGAGAAGCTCACCCACTTCGACCACGAGCGGATCCCGGAACGGGTGGTGCACGCGCGCGGCGCGGGCGCGTACGGATACTTCGAACCGTACGAGTCCTGCGCGGAGTTCACCCGGGCGGCGTTCCTGCAGGACCCGTCCGTGCGGACGCCGGTGTTCGTGCGGTTCTCCACCGTGCAGGGACCGAAGGGGTCGGCGGACACGGTGCGGGACGTGCGGGGCTTCGCCACGAAGTTCTACACGTCCGAGGGCAACTACGACCTGGTGGGGAACAACTTCCCGGTCTTCTTCATCCAGGACGGCATCAAGTTCCCGGACTTCGTGCACGCGGTCAAGCCCGAGCCGCACAACGACATCCCCACGGGGGCGTCCGCGCACGACACCCTGTGGGACTTCGTATCGCTGCAGCCGGAGACCCTGCACGCGATCATGTGGCTGATGTCGGACCGGGCGATCCCGCGCAGCTACCGGATGATGCAGGGCTTCGGCGTGCACACCTTCCGGTTCGTCGACGCCGAGGGGCGTGGGACGTTCGTGAAGTTCCACTGGACGCCGAAGCCGGGCGTGCACTCACTGGTCTGGGACGAGGCGCAGGAGTGCCAGGGCCGTGACCCGGACTTCAACCGGCGGGACCTGTGGCAGGCGATCGAGGCCGGCGAGTACCCGGAATGGGAGCTCGGTGTCCAACTGGTGCCCGAGGAGGACGAGTTCGCGTTCGACTTCGATCTGCTGGACGCCACGAAGCTCATCCCGGAGGAGCAGGTGCCGGTCCGGCCGATCGGCCGGATGGTGCTGAACCGCAACCCGGAGAACTTCTTCGCGGAGACCGAACAGGTCGCCTTCCACACGGCCAACGTCGTGCCCGGCATCGACTTCACCAACGACCCGCTGCTGCAGGCGAGGAACTTCTCCTACCTGGACACGCAGCTGATCCGGCTGGGCGGCCCCAACTTCACCCAGATCCCGGTGAACCGGCCGGTGGCACCGGTGCGCAACAACCATCGGGACGGCTACCACCAGGGCACCGTCCACCGGGGTACGAACTATTTCCCGAACTCCCTCGGCGGCGGCTGCCCTGCGCACGCCGGGGCGGGCGGTTCGGCGTTCACGCACTACACGGAGCGGGTGGACGGGGCGAAGATCCGCCGCCGCAGCCCCAGCTTCCAGGACCACTACAGCCAGGCCGCGCTGTTCTGGCACAGCATGGCCGACTGGGAGAAGCAGCACATCGTGGCGGCCTTCCGGTTCGAGCTGGGCAAGGTCGACGCACGGGCCGTGCGGGCGCGGACGGTCGAGCAGCTCGCCCAAGTGGACGGCGAGCTGGCGGCGCAGGTGGCGCGCGGCGTCGGGGTGCCCGAGCCGTCGGCCGCTCAGGCGGCGACGGTCAAGCAGGTCTCGCCCGCGCTGAGCCTCGAATCGCTGCGCGGTGCCGGCTCCATCCGGACCCGGCAGGTCGCGGTGCTGGTCACCGATGGTGTGGACGCCGAGCAGCTGGGGTCCGTGCGGGAGGCGCTGGCGGCCGAGGGGGCGATCGTCGAGGCGCTGGCGGCGACGGAGGAACCGGTGACGGGGGTCGACGGGCGATCGTATACGGTCGACCGCGCACTGCCCACGGTCGCCTCTGTGCTGTATGACGCCGTCCTGCTTCCCGGCGGCCCCACCGGCACCCCCGCGATCACCGGCGATCCGGACGCCATGCGCTTCGTGCGCTCCGCGTACCGGCACGGCAAGCCCATCGGGGCGCTGGGTTCGGGGGTCGGGATCCTCTCGGCGCTGGAACCGGAGGGCCTGAGGCTGTCGACGGAGTTCCACCACATGATCAGCGACCGGGGCGTGGTCACGGACACCGCGCCGGGGGCCGCGCACACGGACTTCGTCCGGGCGTTCGTGTCCGCGATCGCGGGGCACCGGCACTGGGGCCGGCCGCCACTGCGTTGCTGAGACGCGCCGCTGAGAGCTGCCGAGACCAGTGCCGTTTCGCGGGGCTCCCCTTCCCGGGGAGCCCCGCATCGTCATGTCCCGGAGCCGTCGGGCGAGGCCGACTCCGCGCAGCTGCGCTCCCTGGCCCCTTCCCGGGTGCGGCCCGCGGCCACCAGTCGGCGCGGGTTGCGGCGCAGGTACTCGCCCTCCAGCTGGGCCATGCGCTCGTTGTGGGCCCGCAGCGCGTCGTTGGAGGCGTACAGCAGCGTGTCGTGGCGCGTGCGGTGGATCGTCTCGAGCTCTTTCATGAGCTGCTGGTCGTCCAGGCGGCTGGGGTCGACTCCGGTCATCGTGATGTCCCGCTCGTCGTGTGCGTTCATGCGGTACGGGTACCCGCCCCGGACGCACTACCCCCGAGCGGCATCCGGGAGGGAATCAATGGATCTCGCCTTTCTCAACCCACTGTACGAACAGTCCGGCCCCTGGGCCTCCGTGTACGTCGACACCTCCCAGCACGCGGAGGACACGCCGCACGAGCTGCACCTGACCGCCCAGGCGACGGCGCGGGACCTCAAGGAGCAGGGCGCGGACGACGCCACGTGCCGGGCGGTGGAGGAGGCGATCGAGGCGCTGCGTCACTCCCCCGACCCGCACGGCAGGGCCGTGTTCGCGCGATCCGGCGAGGTCGTGCTCGACCCACTGCTGGCGGCGCCCCCGCCGCAGGGCAGCCTCGCCGTGTGGGCACCGCTGCCGCGGGTGGCCCCGCTGCTGGACCTGGCCGGTGAGGATCCGGTGGCGATCGTGGCGTACATCGACCGGCGCGGCGCCGACTTCGAGCTGCGCAGCGCGCTGGGCCGGCAGAAGGCGGGCGCGGTCGTCGGCCGGCAGCATCCGATCCACCGGACCAGCAGTGCCGACTGGTCGGAGCGGCACTTCCAGCTGAAGGTGGAGAACACCTGGGAGCACAACGCGGCGGAGATCGCCGACGCGCTCGCCGTCTGCCAGGACGAGACACGGGCGGACCTGCTGATCCTGGTCGGTGACGACCGGGAGCGGCGCGAGGTGCACGACCGGCTGCCCAAGCGGCTGGAGGAACGCGTCGTGGAGGCCTCGCACGGCACCGGCAGCAGGCTGCTGGACACCGAGGTGGAGCAGGTGCGCGCCGAGCGGGTGCGCTCCCGGGTCGCGGCGGAGCTGGACCGGTTCCGGGCCTCGCGCACCCCGGACGACGAGGGCCGCGCCGGCGCCGCCGAGGGCGTGCCCGCGCTGGTGGAGGCCGCCCGGGAGCACCGTCTTCAGGAGCTGCTGCTGCGGCCGGACGGGCCCGACCTGCACCGCGAGGTGTGGATAGGGGAGGACCCGGACCAGGTGGCGGTGCGCAGGACGGAGCTGCAGGTCCTCGGTGAGCAGAACTCCTGGTCGGCACGTGCCGATGACGCGCTGCTGCGCTCCGCCGTGGTGACGGACGCCGCCGCGCTGTCCCTGGCACCGGTGCTGGAAGGCACCGGTGACGACACTCCGGCGGGCGGCCTGGGCGCGCTGCTGCGCTGGAAGTGACGGGCGGAAGAGCGTGCGGAGCGGGTCCGGTGCGACTACCGGGCCCGCTCCACCCTGCGCTCGTCCCACACCGGCTCGGCCGTCTCGCGCACCCGGCCGTCGCTGCCGAAGACGAGGAAGCGGTCGAAGGAACGGGCGAACCAGCGGTCGTGGGTGACCGCGAGGACCGTGCCGTCGAAGGCCTCCAGGCCCTCCTGGAGGGCTTCGGCGGACTCCAGGTCGAGGTTGTCGGTCGGTTCGTCCAGCAGCAGGGCGGTGGCGCCGGCCAGTTCCAGCAGCAGGATCTGGAAACGGGCCTGCTGGCCGCCGGAGAGCCGGTCGAAGGGCTGCTCGGCCTGCTGGGTGAGCTCGTAGCGGCGCAGCCGTGACATGGCCGCGCCGCGGTCCTGGGAGTGCTCCTTCCACAGGATGTCGAGCAGGGTGCGGCCCTCCAGCTCCGGGTGCGCGTGCGTCTGCGCGAAGTGCCCGGGCACGACCCGTGCCCCGAGCCTCCACTCCCCCGTGTGCGCGACGTCGTCCCCGGCCAGCAGGCGCAGGAAGTGCGACTTGCCCGAGCCGTTGGAGCCGAGGACGGCGACCCGCTCGCCGTAGAAGACCTCCAGGTCGAACGGTTTCATCAAGCCGGTCAGTTCGAGGCCTTCGCAGGTGACGGCCCGTACGCCGGTGCGGCCGCCCTTGAGGCGCATCCTGATGTCCTGCTCGCGCGGCGGCTCGGGCGGCGGTCCGGCCTCCTCGAACTTGCGCAGCCTGGTCTGGGCCGCCTGGTAGCGGGAGGCCATCTCGTGGCTGACGGAGGCCGCCTGGCGGAGACTGAGCACGAGCTTCTTGAGCTGGGCGTGCTTCTCGTCCCAACGGCGGCGCAGCTCCTCGAAGCGGGCGAAGCGTTCCCGGCGGGCCTCGTGGTAGGTGGCGAAGCCGCCGCCGTGCACCCAGGCGTCCGCGCCGGCGGGCCCGGGTTCCACGGAGACGATCTTGTCGGCGGCGCGCGAGAGCAGTTCACGGTCGTGGGAGACGAACAGGACCGTCTTGCGGGTCTCCCCGAGGCGCTCCTCCAGCCAGCGCTTGCCGGGCACGTCGAGGTAGTTGTCCGGCTCGTCCAGCAGCAGCACCTCGTCGGTGCCGCGCAGCAGCGCCTCCAGTACCAGTCGCTTCTGCTCGCCGCCGGAGAGGGTGCGCACCTGCCGCCACTGCGCCCGTTCGTAGGGGACGCCGAGCGCGGCCGTGGTGCACATGTCCCACAGTGTCTCCGCCTCGTAGCCGCGCGCTTCGGCCCAGTCCGCGAGCGCCTGCGCGTACGCCATCTGGGCGGCCTCGTCGTCGACGGTCATGACGGCGTGCTCGGCCTTGTCGACGGCTCGCGCGGCCTCGCGGACACGGGGTGGTGCGACGGAGACGAGCAGGTCCCGTACGGTCGTCTCGTCCCGTACGGACCCCACGAACTGCCGCATCACGCCGAGCCCGCCGCTGACGGTGACCGTGCCGCCGTGCGGCTTGAGCTCGCCGGCGATCAGACGGAGCAGGGTGGTCTTGCCGGCACCGTTGGGGCCGACCAGGGCGACGACGGCGCCTTCGCCGACCCGGAAGGACACGTCACCGAGCAGGGTCCTCCCGTCGGGGAGGTGGTACTCGAGGTGCGCGGCTTCCAGGTGTCCCATGGGGAGGCATTCTCCGGGGCACCCGGGACCGGGGGCAAACGCTTATCCGGCCGCGTCGACCGGCCGCCCGGCCGGTCCGCTCTCCCCCGCCGGGGCCACGACCGTGCCCTGCCAGGTGAGTGCCTTCCAGCCGTCGGCCGGGGAGCCCTCCAGCGCCACCACCCCGGTGTTGTCGAGGGGCCGGGCGGCGGCGAAAGCCACGTCGACGTTGTCGGCGCGGGCGGCGGTCCACATGCGGATGGCCGCGCCGTGGCTGACCAGGGCGACGGTGCCGGCACCGCTTTCGGCGGCCTCGGCGACGACGGCGTCGTACCGGGCCAGCGCCTCACTGCCGCTCTCCCCGCCGGGCATGCGCAGCGCGGTGTCCCCTGCCGCCCAGGCGAACACCGTGCGCATGTACAGCTCGCCCGGGCCCGAGTCGCCGGGCAGCATCTCCAGATCCCCCGCCGCAACCTCGCGTATGCCGTCCCGGACGGTCACCTCGAGGCCCCGGGCGGCGGCCAGCGGGGCCGCCGTGAGCTGGGTGCGGACGAGAGTGGACGCGTACAGGGCCTCGATGTCCTCGCCGGCGAGGGCCGCCGGGAGGGCGGCGGCCTGCCGCTCGCCGAGCTCGGTCAGGCCCGGGCCGGGCACGGCGGTGTCCAGCAGGAAGTCGACGTTGGACGGGGTCTGACCGTGCCGGACGAGGAGCAGGCGCATGCGGGGTCCTTCCACCACGGACAGCGTCGGACAGATGTCCGCCGACAAGAAACGGGCACTTCAGGGTATCCGCACCCACATGAGCCCAGACGTCGACCTCACCGTCCCCCGGCCCGGCCCGCACGCCCTGCGCGACAAGCTGCTCGGCCTCGACTGCCGACTGTTCGAGGTGGCCGCCGAGCGGAGCTGGCCCGGCGCCGAGCGGGTGCTGCCGCGGCTGAGCCGCAGCGCCAACCACGGGGTGCTGTGGTTCGCGACCGCCGCCGCCATGGCCGCCGTCCGCACCCCACGCGCCCGCAGGGCCGCCGTCCGGGGCCTGGCATCGCTGAGCCTGGCCTCCCTGACCATCAACACCCTCGGCAAGCGCTCGGTGCGCCGCCCGCGTCCGGTGCTGGACCCGGTGCCGCTGGCGCGGCGGCTGAAGCGGCAGCCGATCACCACCTCCTTCCCTTCCGGCCACTCCGCGTCGGCGGCCGCCTTCGCGGCCGGTGTCGCCCTGGAGTCGCCGGGCTGGGGGGCGGTGGTGGCCCCGGTGGCGTTCTCCGTCGCCATGTCCCGCGTGTACACCGGCGTGCACTTCCCCAGCGACGTCCTGGCGGGCGCCGCTCTCGGCGTGGGCGCCGCGTACGCGGTCCGGGGTCTGGTGCCGACCCGGGCGCAGGCCAGTCCACCGGCCCGGCCGCGTGCCGAGGTGCCGGCACTGGAGGAGGGCGACGGTCTGGTGGTCGTCGCCAACACGGCCTCGGGGACCTCCGACCGGGTGCGCGCGCTGCGCGACGCCCTGCCGAGGGCGGAGGTCGTCGAGTGCGCGCCGGACGAGGTGCGCACCGAGCTGGAGAAGGCGGCGGCGCGGGCCAGGGTGCTCGGGGTGTGCGGCGGCGACGGCACGGTGAACGCCGCCGCCGGGATCGCCCTGCGCCACGGCCTCCCCCTCGCGGTGCTGCCCGGCGGGACGCTCAACCACTTCGCCCTGGACATCGGCGTGGAGGACGCGCGGGACCTTGCCGGGGCCGTCGAGCGCGGAGAGGGCGTGCGGGTGGACGTCGGCCGGTTCAGCGCCGCTGACCGTGAGGGCGTCTTCCTCAACACGCTCAGTCTGGGTGTGTATCCGGAACTGGTGCGCGAGCGGGAGCGCTGGTCGGGCCGGATCGGCGGCTGGTCCGCCGGGGTGCTCGGCGCGTTGCGCGTGCTGCGTGCCGACCGGCACCCGCTGGCGGTCGAGGTCGGCGGCGAGACCCGCCCGCTGTGGCTGCTGTTCGTGGGCAACGGGATCTACCACCGCATGGGGCTGGCGCCGGGCCGCCGTGCCGACCTGGCGGACGGGCTGCTGGACGTCCGCGTGGTGCACGGCAGCCGCAGGCCGGCGCTGCGTCTGCTCGCGGCGGCCGCGGCGGGACCGCTGACCCGTTCCCCGGCGCACGCGGCGGTGCAGGTGGGCCGGCTGCGTCTGGCCGGGGTGGAGCCCGGCACACCGCTGGCGTACGACGGTGAGGTCACGGAGGTGTCGGGCGAGGTGACGCTGGAGAAGCTGCCCGAGGCGCTGACGGTCTACCGCCCGCTCCCGCAGACACGATGAACCGCCTGTCCGCGCAGGTCTGTCCGCACCGGCTGCCGGCACGGGTTGTCCACATAACGAGATATAGAGTCTCATCATTCGGCCGAGACGCGTACGGTGGTGCTCACCGACGACCGAATGGGGTGCAGCGATGCCCAAGCCGCAGGAGACCGCCGTCTACACGCACGGACACCACGAGTCGGTGCTGCGTTCGCACACCTGGCGGACCGCCGCCAACTCCGCGGCCTACCTGCTCGGCTCGCTCAAGCCGCACATGCGGATCCTGGACATCGGCTGCGGACCGGGGACCATCACCGCCGACCTGGCGGCGCTTGTCCCCGACGGGCATGTCACCGGGGTCGACCACGCGCCGGGGATCCTGGAGCAGGCGCGGGCCACGGCGGCCGAGCGGGGCCTGACGAACGTCGACTTCGCCGTCGCCGACGTGCACGCCCTGGACCACCCGGACGACACCTTCTGCGTCGTGCACGCCCACCAGGTGCTGCAGCACGTCGGCGACCCGGTGCAGGCGCTGCGCGAGATGCGCCGGGTGACGAAGCCGGGCGGCATCATCGCCGTCCGTGACTCGGACTACTCGGCGATGACCTGGTATCCGGCGGTGCCCGGTCTGGAGGACTGGCTCGAGCTGTACCTGCGGGTGGCCCGGGCGAACGGCGGCGAGCCGGACGCCGGACGCCGGCTGAAGTCCTGGGCACTGGCCGCCGGGCTCACCGACATCACGGCCTCCTCCGCCACCTGGACCTTCGCCACCGCCGAGGAGCGGGCCTGGTGGAGCGGGCTGTGGGCGGACCGCACCGTCGCCTCCTCCTACGCCGCCCGTGCCACCGAGGGCGGTCACGCGACGGCCGGGCAGCTCGCGGAGGTGGCACGGGCGTGGCGGGAGTGGGGCGAGCGGCAGGACGGCTGGTTCGCCGTCCTGCACGGAGAAATTCTGTGCCGTAAGTGAGCCTGATCACGAAATTCCGGGAAACCCGGAATGCAGGAGGTTCACATCATGGTTCCCATCCTGCTGGTACTGCTTCTGGTGCTCATTCTCTTCGGCGCCGGATTCGCGGTGAAGTTGCTCTGGTGGATCGCCCTGGCAGTTCTCGTGGTCTGGCTGCTGGGTTTCCTGGTTCGCGGAACCGCCGCGGGCGGCGGCAGGAGCCGCTGGTACAGGTGGTGAATTGACCCTGGGGGAACGGCGCCGACGTCATTCCCGGGGCAGCAGTGGTCCGAGCGGCCCGAGGTCCAGGTTCAGGTCCTCGGGCCGCAGTCCGTAGCGGTCGCGCAGCTCGGCCATGCGGTCCTCCAGGAGCATCAGGGTGAGCCCGATCCGCTCCTCCTGCTCCTCGGTGAGGTCGCCCGTGTCGAAGCGGCGCAGCGCCTGCCGCTCCATGAGCTGCCGCAGCAGCTCCACAACGGTCAGGACGAGTTTCACCAGGTCGCGCTCGACCGTGTCGGGCTCCAGGTCCAGACGGTTGCGCGGGGTCATGACGGCTCCTCACTCGAAGGGTGACGGGACCTGCGCGTTCACCGAGCTGATCAGCGCGTTCAGGTCGATACGGACGAGGTCCACGTCCGCGATGCGCAACGTGATGTCCCCGGTGATCACCACCCCGCCGGCCAGCAGCCGGTCCAGCAGGTCCACCAGGGCGATCTCGCGGCGTTCTATGACGGTCACGTGTCCTCCCCGCCCTCTCCCTCACCCGGAGCACGCGTCACGGCGTCACCGGCGTCACCGGCGTCACCGGCGTCACCGGCGTCACCGGCGAAGGAGTAAGGCGCCCACGGGCCGGTGAGTTCCACGCGCAGCCCAGGGGTGTCGTCTTTCGCGCTGTCCACCATTTCCACGAATTCCTCGGAATGCGCACGGGGCACGAGATAGGCCGCGTTGAGCACGTTCCGCCCCGAGGCCCCGGAAAGCTCTGGATTCTGCGGGGCATGCAGCCGGGAGTCCTCGGCCTTTTCGGAAAGCTCCCGGTGCAGACGGTCCGCGAATGCCTCGGCCTTCTGCCACATGTCCTCGTGCGACCGGGTCTGCGCGCGCCGCTGCCGCAGATAGTCCCGGCCCGACACAGGCTTCGACGAAGAGCTTTCCGGCTGGGCCGGCGCGATGTCGGCGTACACCTTCACTCCCCATTCCACCCGGCCGTCGAGCCGGTCGAGCGTGCGCCGGAACTCCTCCTCCCGAGCCTCGATCATCGTCCGTACGCCGCTGTCGTCGCGGAAGACGGTGGCCAGGCGCAGCGGGAGCGGGGTGGTGACGGTGGTGAGCGCGTCGATCACGCCCTGGTGGGCGCGGGCGGTCGCGGTCAGCCAGTCCAGGTCCTCCAGGCGGGCGCGCAGGGCGTCCTCGGCGAAGTCGGCCTCGGAGACCGTACTGAGGACCGCGACCAGCCCGTGGTGGTGCAGCAGCGCCGGCGGGGCGCCCCCGATGCCCGTCAGCTGGACCTGCAGGGGCGCGCCGAAGGGGCGGCAGACGGCGTAGACGTACCGCAGTCCGGTCATGATTCCTCCCTCTGCGCGCGGCGGGGCTCCAGTTGCAGTTCCTCCAGCCGCGCCAGCCGTTCGCGCAGCTCGGTGTTCTCGCGCGCGAGTTCGTCCCGGCGGGCCTTGGAGGACAGGGCGGGATCGCTCTCCCACCAGTCGATGCCCATCTCCTTCGCCTTGTCGACGGAGGCGACGATGAGCCGCAGTTTCACGGTGAGCAGTTCGATGTCGAGCAGGTTGATCCTGATGTCGCCCGCGATGACGATCCCCTTGTCGAGCACCCGCTCGAGGATGTCCGCGAGGTTGGCTCCCCCGCCCTGGCCATAGGGCTCGGGGAGCCGGTTGGGCGTCGTCATCGACGGCTCCCGCGCTCAGCGTACTCGGGTTCCTCTTCCTCCTCGTACGCCTCCTCCTCGGGCTCCTCCTCGTACTCACCGCTGTCTTCCTCGGCGGACGGAGCCTCTTCGCCCTCTTCTTCCTCCTCGGGTTCCTCTTCCTCGCCCTCGGGTTCTTCCTCGTCGCCCTCGTACTCCGCCTCGGGCTCTTCCGCCTCGGGCTCTTCCTCCTCGGGCTCTTCCTCCCCGCCCTCGGCCTCGTCCTCGTACTCCTCTTCGCCTTCCTGCTCCTCGCCGCCCTCGTCGGCCTGCTTCTGTTCCTCCTCCTCGGCGACCGCGTCCTCGTGGCTCTTGACGACCTCGCCATCCTGGATCTCGCCGCGCCAGGAGTCCTGCGCCTCGCCCTTGAGGGTGATGAACCGTGCGTAGTTCTTCAGGTCGAGCCGGACACGGCGCCCCTGGGCGCGCCAGATGTTGCCGGTCTTCTCGAAGAAGCCGCTCGGGTAGTACTCGATGACCAGCAGGACGCGGGTGAGGTTGTCGTCGAGCCGGTGGAAGGAGACGACGCCCTTGTGGGTGCCCTTGGCACCCTCCGTCGACCACTGGATCTTGTAGTCGGGCACCTGCTCGACCGTGCTGCCCTTCCAGCTGCGGCTGGACCACCAGATCTTCGCCTGCCAGTCGGAGTGGGTGTCGTCGGCGCGGCTCGCGCTCTTGACGCCCTTGGCGAAGGTGCTGAAGTCCTGGTACTGGGTCCACTGGTCATAAGCGGTGCGCACCGGCACGCCGACATCGACGGACTCGATGATGACGATGGGCTTGTTGCCCCCGCCCTTGCGCTTGCCCCCCTTGCCGCCGCCCCCCAGGCCCTTCAGCTTGTCCATGACGGTGTCCTTCGCTCTGGAGGCTCCGAGCTCCAGCGCCGACCGCAGCGGACCCTTGCCCTGGGCGATCTTGCGACCGCCTTCGAGAGCCAGCTTGGCGAAGCCGGGGCTGTTGCCCTCCGCGATGTCGGTGAGCTTGCCCGTGGTCTCGCCGAGCTTGCGGCCGAAGCCGGCCAGCAGTCGCTGGGCCTGCGCCGCGAGGTATTCCTGGGCCTCCGCCTTCAGACGGTCGGCGGCCTCGCTGTGGGCCAGGCCGGTGAGCGGGTTGTCCTTCGCCGTGCCGGTGGCCCCGCCCGCCGCCTTGCCTGCCGCTGAGGTCGCGGATCCGAGGGTCTCGGTCATCCTTCATCGCCACCCTTCGGCTGCCGGGACCGGGTGGCGTTGCCGGCCGCGGCCGTCTTCTTCGCGGCCGGCTTCCCGGCCGCGCTCTGGGTCTTCTTCGCCGTCTTCTTGGCGGGTGCCTTCTTGGCGGGTGCCTTCTTGGCGGGTGCCGTCTTCGCCGCCGCCTTCTTGGCCGGGGCCTTCTTGGCCGGCGCCTTCTTGGCGGCCGGCTTCCCGGACTTTTCCTGCTCGTCCTGCCCCTGCTGCGTGTCCGCCTCCTCGGTGTCCTCGGTGTCCTCGGTGTCCTCGGCGTCTTCCGCGGTCTCGGACTCCTCGGGCCCCGTGCCGGGCACCGCGCCCGAGAGCTGGTCGCGGACCTGGGCGGTGCGGCCGTGCAGCCGGTCGGCGAGGGAGTTCATCTGCCGCTCGGCCATGCCGCTCGTCGCGGCCTTGCCGACGCCGCGCAGGTCCTCGCGGAGCTGGTCGCCGATCTCCTTGAACTGCGGATTGTTCTGCAGTTGCTGGTTCACGAGGTCCGCGATACCCCGCGGAGTGAGGTTCAGCTTCTTGCCGGCCACCAGCGAGCCGACCGCGACGGCCATCTTCATCTTCTTGGTACGTCCGAGGACGTACCCGGCCCCTATCGCGAGGCCAAGAGCCGTTCGGTTCATATTCCCGTCCCGTTGCCCGTCGTCTCGCCGGATCCCATGGCGGTCTCCAGCCGGTCGAGAAGCTCGTCCTCGCGCCGGTCGAACTCCTCCTCGGTGATCTCGCCCGCCTCCAGCTGTTCCTCGAGGCGGGCGAGTTCGGCCCGTACGGTGGAGGGGTCGTAGTAGATGCGCTCCGCCTCTCGGAGCACCTGTCCGATGACCCACGCACTGCCGCGCACCGGCGCGAACGGCAGCAGCAGCACCTCACCGATCAGTCCCATCCGCTACTCCCTCCGCTTCCCGCGGAGCGCTATTCCGCTCCCGCGTCCGCGCCGGCCGTGGTGCCCGCCGGCTCGGCGGGGCCGGGCTCGACGAAGCTGTACGGCGGCAGCGGTCCGTTGACACGCAGTTCGACGTGGGCGAGGGACCGGCGGGCCTCCTCGACGGCGGCCAGGAAGTCCTCGGCCGAGCCGCGGTCCACCAGGAACGACACGTTGACCAGCCAGCCCGTGGACTCGGGGCCCACGCTCACGGCGTCCGTGAGCGGCGCCAGCGCGCGCTGCACCTCGGCGGCGTCCTCCGCCTCCTTGGCCTTGACGGCGGAGGCCACCATCTCGCCCAGGCGGATCTTGTCGTCGTAACTGCCGCCGCCCGACTTGCGGTTGGCCTCGGCGAGGGCACGCAGCTCCGGGCTCTCGGCCATCACGCGGTGCAGTACGGCCTCTTCCACGTGGCTGGCCTTTACGTTGTACTCGACCTTGCCGTCCAGCGCCCGCAGGCGCTCCTTGTAGTGGTCGGCCCGCTCGGCGAGCACACCGGTGACCGTGGCGTCGTCCGGGGCGACGCTGCCGAACCGCATGGGCAGCACGCAGGCGGCCGCGCCGGACTCGGCCAGCACGTTCTGGTGCGCGAGCAGGTCCCTGCGCTTGGGGCGCAGTCCCTCGGGGGCGTCGCTGACGATCGCGGCGAGGTCGCCCTCCTTCAGGATCCGCACCGGCATGGGCGGCTCACCGACACCGCCCATGCCCTCGGGAAGCGCGGGGTGCGAGCCGGCGGTGATGGCGTAGACGTAGGTGCTCACTCCTGCTCCTCCTTCCTGCGTGCCGTGGTCTTGCGGGGCCGCGGCCTGGATTCCTGCTGCTCACCTTCGCCGCGCGCCTGCTTGAAGGCGTCCGAGACGGTCTCGGCGGCTCCGGACAGCGCCCCCTTTGACTTGCCCTTGGCGCCGGACTCGGTGAGCTCGCCGACCAGGTCGGGCAGGCCCGGGTCCTTGCGCGGGCCGGACTCGAGGTCGAGCCGGTTGCACGCCTCGGCGAAGCGCAGGTACGTGTCGACGCTGGCCACGACGACACGCACGTCGATCTTGAGGATCTCGATGCCGACCAGGGAGACCCGCACGAACGCGTCGATGACGAGACCCCGGTCGAGGACGAGTTCCAGTACGTCGTAGAGGCCGCTGCTGCCGCCTCCGCCGCCGGTCTGCTGTGCCGGGACTACGGTCATGCCGACCGCGCCTCCTTGTCTGTGTGATGGTGTACGGACGTGCTGACTGCGGGCGGCCTAGCGGCCGCGTGCGTCGGCCCGCCCGCGTTCGTAACGGCGGGCACGCCGGTAGCCGGTGAGCTGGCCCTCCGGGTCGAGTTCGACCTGGTAGCTCGCCATCAGGCTCATCGTGTCCGGAACCCTGGCGAGTTCGAGGACCTCCACCTCCAACGACCAGCCGTCCTCGGTCTGTTCGAAGGACGAGACCGACTCGGGGGTGAGGCCGGTGAGCTCCGCGAGCTGGGCGCGTGCCCCGCGCAGCACCTCCATCGGGCTCGGCCGGTGCTTGGCCGCCGTGCGCCGGTCGGTGTCCTTCTGTGGCTCCTGTGAGTCCTGCGAGTTGTCGGCTTCCTGTGATTCTTGAGCTTTCTGTGAGCTCTGCGAATCAGATGTGTTTTTTGTGTTCGACATGGCCACCTCTCCCCTCCGTGTGGCCGGAAGGACGTTGGCCAAACCTTTGGAGCGCATGCTTCGGCGGCGCGGGCCGTCGGACCTGCGCAGAAAGGGTATGTGCATCAGCCAACCAGTTTGTCGAGCCGGCGTCTGGCCGGGCCCAGCGAGCGGCCGCGGCCGAGCAGACCCGCCCAGGGATCGCTGCGGGCCTGGTCGACGGCGTCCTCGATGGTCCAGCGACGGGGGCCGAGGTCCGGGTCGTCGAGCTGGTCCCAGGAGACGGGGACGGCGACGGGAGCGCCGGGCCGCGCACGGACGG
Source organism: Streptomyces sp. NPDC001843 (assembly GCF_042891955.1). NCBI lineage: Bacteria > Bacillati > Actinomycetota > Actinomycetes > Kitasatosporales > Streptomycetaceae > Streptomyces > Streptomyces sp. NPDC001843. The sequence continues at coordinate 261,571 of NZ_JBIATQ010000012.1, forward strand.
TGAAGGGGGCGACGGCGGTCTGGGCGTAGCCGTTGCGCTGCACGTCGAGGTAGAGCCGGTCGCCCCGGTCCTTCTTGCGGGCGGCGGTGGTCAGCCGGTCGGGATGCCCCTGGGCGAGCAGACCGGCGACGCCCCGGGCGAAGACGTGGACCTCCTCGAAGTCGTGACGGCCGTCCAGTGGCACGACCACGTGCAAACCGCGCGAGCCGGTGGTCATCAGCGCCGAAGGGAGCCGCAGGTCGTCCAGCACTCCGCCCAGCAGCCGGGCAGCCTCCCGTACGGCCTCGAAGTCGTCGGCCGAGTCGCCCGGGGGGTCGAGGTCGAAGACCATCCGGTCCGGACGGTCGACGCCGTGGCCGCGATCGGTCCGCGACAGCCACCGGTGCAGTGTGAGGCAGGCCTGGTCGGCGAGGAAGACCAGGGTGGCGGTGTCGTCGCAGACGGCGTGCGTGACCCTCCCGCCCTCCTTGGCGACCTCGGCCCGGGTGATCCAGTCGGGGTAGTGGTCCGGGGTGTTCTTCTGCATGAACCTGGGGCCGTCCAGACCGTCCGGGTACCGCTCCAGCATCAGCGGGCGGCCGCGCAGATGCGGCAGCATGAACGGCGCCACGGACCGGTAGTACTCGACGAGGTCACCCTTCGTGTACTCCTTCCGGGCGTACTCCTTCGCGCCGCTGTCACCGGCAGTGTCGCTGTCGCTGTCGCTGGGGAAGAGCGCCTTGCCGGGCCGGTGCACGTCGACCGTGCGCCGGCCCGCCCGTACCGTCCGCACGTCGTCGGTCACCCCACCACCGCCTCCCCCACCAGCAGCCGCCCGGCGGCGGCGATGGCCGCGGCGTCGATGCCCGCGGCGTGCAGCTGCTCGTCGGGGGCCGCCGAACCCGGCATGTTCCGCACCGCGAGCCGGACCAGCCGGGGCACGGGCCTGCCGTCGGTGAAGGCGTCCAGGACGGCGTCGCCGAGCCCGCCCTCCTCGTGGTGGTCCTCGACGGTGAGCAGGCAGCCGGTCTCCTCGGCGGCCCGCCTGAGGGTGTCCCGGTCGACAGGCTTGACGGAGTACAGGTCGACGACCCGTACCCGGATGCCCTCGCCCTCCAGGGCGTCGGCGGCGGCCAGCGCCTCGTGCACGGTCACGCCGGCCGCGACGAGGGTCAGCCGGTCCTCGTCACTGGAACGCAGCACCTTGCTGCCGCCGACGGGGAACTCCTCGTCGGGCCCGTAGATCACCGGGCTCTCCCCGCGCGAGGTACGCAGGTAGCGGATGCCGTCCAGGCCTTCCATCGCCGCGACGAGCTTGGCGGTCTGGTTGGCGTCGCACGGGTACAGCACGGTCGAGCCGTGGACCGCCCGGAACATGGCCAGGTCCTCCAGGCCCATCTGCGACGGCCCGTCCTGGCCGATGGCGACGCCGGCGTGGGAGCCGACGAGGTTGATGCCTGAACCGCTGATCGAGGCCATGCGCACGAAATCGTAGGCGCGCGTCAGGAAGGCCGCGAAGGTCGCGGCGTACGGCACCCAGCCGCGCGCCGCCATCCCGACGGCGGAGGCGACGAGCTGCTGCTCGGCGATGTAGCACTCGAAGAAGCGGTCGGGGTGCTCCTTGGCGAACTGCTCGGTGCGGGTGGAGTCGCCGACCTCGCCGTCCAGGGCGACGACCTGGCCACGCGCCGTGCCCAGCGCCGCGAGGGCCGCGCCGAAGGCGTTGCGGGTGGCCACCTTCTCTCCCTTGTCGTACGTCGGCAGCTCGAGGGAGGTGTCGTGCACGGCGTGCAGCATGCGGGCAGCCTGCGGCTCCCGCACTCGCACGGGGGTGAGGTCGCGCTCCCCGCCCAGCTCGGCGATCGCCTCCTCCGCCTCGGGCAGCGGCTTGCCGTGCAGGCCCTCGCGGTCCTGGACGGCGGCGACGCCCTTGCCCTTGAGGGTGCGGGCGAGGATCACGGTCGGCTGCCCGGTCGTCGAGGCCGCCTCGCCGTAGGCACGGTCGATGGCGTCCACGTCGTGGCCGTCGATCTCCACGGTGTGCCAGCCGAACGCCTGGAAGCGGCGGGCGTAGGCCTCCAGGTCGTGGCCGTGCCGGGTGGGACCGCGCTGGCCGAGGCGGTTGACGTCCACGACCGCCGTCAGATTGTCGAGGTGCTCGTACCCGGCGTGCTCGGCGGCCTCCCAGATCGATCCCTCGGCGAGTTCGCTGTCTCCGCACAGCACCCACACCCGGTAGTCGGTGCGCTCCAGCCGCTTGCCGGCCAGGGCGATACCGACACTCACCGGCAGGCCCTGGCCGAGGGAGCCGGTGGCGGTCTCCACCCACGGCAGCCGCCGCGGGGTGGGGTGGCCCTCCAACCTGCTGCCCAGCTTGCGGAAGGTCAGCAGTTCGCCGTCCTCGATCGCTCCGACCGCCTTGTAGGCGGCGTACAGCAGCGGTGAGGCGTGGCCCTTGGAGAGTACGAAGCGGTCGTTGCCGGGGTGGTCGGGGCGTTCGAAGTCGTAGCGGAAGTGGCGGGCGAGCAGTACCGCCACCAGGTCCGCCGCGGACATCGAGGACGTCGGATGCCCGGAGCCCGCCGCCGCGGCGGCCCGCACGCTGTCCACGCGCAGCTGCTGCCCGAGTTCGACGAGTTCGGCGCTGTTCATGAGTCTCCTTCCGCAGGGGTGTCCGGGCGCCTGACCGGGCCCGGAGCGGGATGGTCGCCCGGCTGGTCCTTCGCGGGCTCACCGCCCGGCTGGTTCTTGGCGGGTTCGCCGCCGGGTCGGTTTTTGGCGGGTTCGCCGCCAGGTTGGTTCTTGGCGGGCTCGCCGCCGGGTTGGTTCTTGGCGGGCTCGGAGCCCGGCCGTCGCTCCGCCGGCTCGTCGCCGGGCGGGTTCTCGGCGGGCTCGTCGCCGGTGTCCGCGGCCAGGGCCGCGCCCGGCCCTGTTCCGCTCGGCCGCCCGCCGGGGACGCGCGCGAGTTCCGGTGAGGCCGTGTCCAGTGGCACCGACCAGGAGCGCACCAGGCCCAACTGGACGCCCTGACGCGGCAGTACGGCGTCCAGGAGCCAGTCGGCGGCGACCCGGACGCGGTTGCCGGGCATGGCCGCGAGGTGGTAGCCGCGGGTGACCGCACCGGCGGCCGGCCCGGACAGCGGTACGCCGAACGGGTTGGCGGCGGCCTTGACGCCGCCCAGGTCGACGACGAAGCCGAGGTCGCGGTGGCGGTAGGGGCGTCGCTCGCCCATCCCGAGCGACGCTGCCACGTTGTGTGCCGCCGTGTCGCCGTGCCGCCAGGCGTGCTGGGCCGTCATCGGCGTGAACTTCCCCGGGTTGCCGAGGTCGGGTACGGCGGCCGCGTCACCACACGCGAACACCTCGGGCCGACCCGGCACCTGGAGGTACGGGTCGACGACAAGGCGCCCTTTCTCCAGGGGCTGCCCGGTGCTCTCCACGAGCGGGTCGGGCCGCACGCCGACGCACCAGACGAGGGTGCGGGTCTCGACGAAGTCGCCGTCGGTGAGCAGGACACCGTCATGGGTCGCCTCCTTCACGGAGGTGCCCATCCGGACGTCGACACCGCGCTCACGCAGTACACGGTCGGCTGTCTGCGAAAGACGTTCATCCATCTCCGGCAGGACGCGCGGCGCGATGTCCAGCAGCATCCAGCGGGGCCGCATGACCGGCCGGCGTGGCTGCCGGCGTGCCAGTCGGTCGGTGAGGATCTGCATGTGCGCGGCCACCTCGGTGCCGGTGTAGCCCGCCCCGACCACCACGAAGGTGCACCGTGCGGCGCAGCTCTTCGGGTCGTCCGATCCTGCGGCGAGTTCCACCTGCCGGGTGACGTGGTCACGCAGGTACAGCGCTTCGGGAAGGCCGCGGAAGCCGTGTGCGTGCTCGGCGACACCGGGGATGGGCAGCAGCTTGTTGACGCTGCCGACGGCCAGTACGAGGCGGTCGTAGGCCAGCTCGCCCGTGCCGCCCTCGGGGTCGGTGTAGCGCACGGTGCGGCCGTCCAGGTCGAGGCCGTCGGCCTCGCCGAGCACCAGCCGCACCCGCGGCAGGGTGCCGGAGAGGGAGACGGCGACCCGGCGCGGTTCCAGGATCCCGGCGGCGACCTGCGGCATCAGGGGCAGGTACAGGAAGTAGTCGGTCGGGTTCAGCAGGGTGATGTGGGCCCGGCGCCGGGTCAGCCGGGAGAGGGTGCGGGCGGCCCGGTATCCGGCGAAGCCGGCGCCGACGATCACGATGCGGGGTCGACTCACGGTGCGCCTCCGGCGGTGCTGCTCGTCCGAGGCCTACCGCGTCCCCTTGGCAAAGGCCCCCAAACGCCGGGGAGGCCGGGCGTTTCGCCCCGACCCCGTCCGGTTACCCGGGCCGGGATCCCACCGATCCGCCCGACCAGACACGGCCCACCCGTGTCGCGGAGGTACACCCCCATGCCCGAATACGGCTATTTCCTGTCGACCGAGGAACACGGTCCCGCCGAGCTCGTGGAGCAGGCCCGCATGGCCGAACAGGCCGGGTTCCAGGCTCTGTGGATCTCGGACCACTACCACCCGTGGAACGACGCCCAGGGCAACGCTCCATTCGTCTGGTCGGTCATCGGCGCGCTGTCGGAGGCGGTCTCGCTGCCGATCGAGACGGCGGTGACCTGCCCCACCGTGCGGATGCACCCGGCGGTGGTGGCGCAGGCGGCGGCGACCAGTGCGGTGATGACCGGCGGGCGCTTCCGGCTCGGCGTCGGCACCGGCGAGGCTCTCAACGAGCACATCCTCGGCGACGGCTGGCCGCCGCTGCACATCCGGCTGGAGATGCTGGAGGAATCCATCCAGGTGATGCGCCGGCTGTTCACCGGCGAGGAGGTCAACCACCACGGCACGCACTACACCGTGGAGAACGCCCGCCTCTACACCGTCCCCGACGAACCGGTGCCCATCGACATCTCCGGGTTCGGCCCCAAGGCCACCCAGCTCGCCGCACGGGTGGGCGACGGCTACATCACGATGATGCCGGAGGAGGAGATGGTCACCCAGTTCCGCAAGGGCGGCGGGGGCACCAAACTCGTCAGCGGCGGCACGAAGGTCTGCTACGGCACCGACCGGGACGAGGCCGTCCGCCGGGTGCGTGAACTGTGGGCCAACGAACTGCTGCCCGGCGAGATGGGGCAGATCCTGCCCACGCCCCGGCACTTCGAGCAGCTGCAGCCCCTGATCACCGAGGACAAGGTCCGCGAGAGCCGGGTCTGCGGCGACGACGTCGACGAGCACGTCTCCGCACTGTCCGCCTTCGCCGACGCCGGTTTCGACCGTGTCTACGTCAACCAGATCGGCCCCGACCAGCGTGGCTTCTTCGACTTCTACCGCACGAAGGTGCTGCCGCAGCTGACGGGCGGCGGCAGCTGAGCCGGCCCCGCCGGCCTGCGGGCCGGCGGGGCCGGGAAGGTCCTACGCGGATCCGCGTACGCGGGTCAGGTCCGGTGGTGCGGTCCGTCCAGGTCCACGCCCGTGCCCGGCGCCGTGTTCGGCATGGGCGGGTACGGCGTGCCGAGGCCGCCGGGAGGTCCGGCGGGCGGGGTGCCGCCGACCACGTGAGCGGGGGCCGCGGAGTGGTGGGTGTGCCCCGGCCGGGCGGCGTTGCGCAGCGCGTAGGCCGCGACTCCCAGGATGACGGCGGTGATCAGCGCGGCCGCCCAGCCGGGCAGACCGGTGGCCAGGGCCAGGCCCAGCGCGACCGCGAGCGCGCCGCCCGCGTACAGGGCGACGGCTCCGGATGCCGCGTACAGCGTCGCCGTGCGGCGCTGCTTGCGGGTCTGCTCGCGCAGTTCGTCGCGCACGGTCTCGCGCGCCACCTGCGCCAGCTCGTCGACCAGATGCTTGTCCAGGTGCTCCAGATGATCCAAGCGGTCCATGCCCTGCGGGTACCCGCACACACGTACGCATAACGCGTTCCGTGATGGCGTAGCGCCCGCGCGTGATCCCTTCGGCCGGGCGGAGGGGATCGGGTGAAGGGCTCTCCCTCCCCCGGCCGTCGCAACTAGGCTCGCCCGTATGGATATCCAGGGAGCCGCACTGCGCATCTACGTCGACGACCTCGAGACCGCGATCCCGTTCTACGAGCACCTGACCGGCGCTCGGGCGATGAGTTTCGCCCGCGGCGGGGTGCAGGTCGCCGCCGTCGGCTCGTTCCTGCTGATGAGCGGCCCCGAGGCGGAACTGGAGGTGCTGCGCAAGGTGACCGCGACCATCGCCGTGAAGGACGTCGAGGAGGCCCACCGGGTCCTCACCGACCTCGGCGCCCGGATCATCGCCGGCCCGGTGGCGACGCCGGTGGGCCACAATCTGATCGCGATGCATCCGGATGGCGCGGTGTTCGAGTACGTGGACCAGGCGGGCTGAGCCGCTCCCTCTCCCGCTCCCCTCCCCCTCCGCTCCCCTCCCGGGGCTCTTCTCACGTCTCCGCGAAGGCGGCCACGACGGTGTCGGTGAGCAGGGCGGCCGCCGTGCCGTCGGGGTCGAGGTCGGGTTCGTAGATGGTCACGTTGAGGCCGACGCAGTGCGGGGAGGCGAGCAACGGGCGCAGCAGCGCGACGAGTTCCTCGGGCACGAGGCCGTCCGGGTCGGGGCTGTCCACGGCGGGCATCACGGCCGGGTCCAGGACGTCCGCGTCCAAGTGCACCCAGAAACCGTCGAGTTGCGGCGCCTCGAAGCCCTGTACGGCCGCCTGGGCCAGGGTGTCCGCGCCCTGCTCGCGGAGATCGCCGACGGTGGCCACCGGCATCTTCAGGGCGGCCAGTTCGGTGCGGTCCTCCTCGAAGCAGTCGCGGATGCCGAAGAACCGTACGTCCTCGTCCCTGAGGTAGGGCCCGAGCCCCTCCAGGTTCGTCAGGTCCTCCTGTCCGCGCCCGGTGCCCAGGGCGACCTCCTCGCCGCCGGCCGCGCCGATCCGGTCGGAGTTCCCCGGGTGCCGGAAGTCGGGCGAGGCTCCCCCACTGCCTAAAGGGCGTGGGAGGTACCCCCATCGGCGGCGAGCCCGTACCGTCCGATGCGGCGCAGCGCGAGGGACGCGCCGAGCTGGACGGAGCAGTCGCCGCCGAGGACCACCGGGAAGTCACCGGCGCGCACATGTGGTTCGAGCCGGTCGGCGAGCTTCACGGTGTACGCGGCGAGCGCGGCGGCGTTGAACACGCCGTCGCCCTCCTGCCAGTCGCCCCGGTCGTAGCGCGGCGGGACCACCACCCCGCCCTCCGCGGCACCCAGCCTCCCCCACTGCCTTAAAGACGTGGGAGGTACCCCCAGAGGATCCCCTGCTCCCGCAGGGCACCGGCGAGCTTGTAGCAGCCGGGCACGGTGCCGGGGGCGGGCGGGCGCAGGCCCAAGTTGGAGGGCGCGTCGAGCACGACGATATTCCGCATGCGGCACATCGTTCACGACGTACAGTCGGCCCTCAACCGTTTTCTGCGGAGGGCACGAAGAGCGCATGAGCGAGCAGCACACGTACCGGGTCATCGTCCGGGGCACCTGGGACGGGCTGACCGAGGAGGCGCGGGTACGGCTGCTGGCGGAGGCGGCCGATCACGGGATGACGAGCATGCGGTTCACCGACGAGGGCTCCCTGTCGTACGAGCCGTCGCCGCTGAAGCACTTCTCCATGCGGTACGTGGTGGTCTCGGACGCGGCGGACGGCGAGGAGATGGCGGCGGCGATCGCGGAGGACCGGGCGGAGACCGCGCTGCGCGGACTGGGGTACGGCTTCACCGGGCTGCGGTCGACGGTCACGGATCTCGACACGATGAAGGTCAACTTCAAGCCCGCATCTCGGCGGTGATCGCCCACCGCTCGTGATCCCGCCAGTCCCCGTCGACGTAGATCATCTTCGGGGAGAAGCCCTCCAGACGGAACCCGGCGCCGCGGGCGAGGGCGATGGACGCGGCGTTGCCGGGCTGCGCGTTGATCTCCAGCCGGTGCAGCCGCATGGGCCCGAACGCGTGGTCCACCACCAGGCCGAGCCCCTCGCGCATCAGCCCGCGCCCGGCCGCGTGCGCGAAGGCGCCGTAGCCCAGGGCACCGCACTGGAAGCCGCCGCCGACGATGTTGTTGATGTTGATGTACCCGGCGATGGCCCCGTCGTCCTTCGCGCAGACCAGGAACCCGGCCTTCGTCGGGTCCTCGATGAGCCGTCCCGCGTACGCGGTGTACGCCTCTTCGGTGGTCGGCGGGAACAGCCACGGGTGGTGCAGGTCCTTGCTCTCCCGGGCACGGGCGGCGAACTCCGGACCGTCCTCGTAGGTGAAGTGACGTATCCCCACGCGGGGGCCTTCAGCGAGGTATCGGGACGCGGCATGCGGCATCCGGCCAGCCTACGGCGTCGTCGGCCCGGAGTCCCGTGGATGCGGGAAGGCCGCGCGCGGTCAGCCGAGGGCGGGTTCGTCGAGCGTCAGGGTGCCCGCCTCCGCGTCGAGTTCCGCGACGGTCCCGAACGGGATCGTCAGCGCCCCCTCGCAGTGGCCGAACCCGAACCGCTCGACGACGGGGACGTCGCCGAGGGCGCCGAGCCGGTCGGCGAGCAGGGTGCGTACCCGGTCGTAGTCCTCGCAGCTCTCCCAGGACCCCAGCAGCACGCCCCGCACTCCGTCGAGCCAGCCCGCGCGGAGGAGCTGGGTGAGGTAGCGGTCCAGGCGGTACGTCTCCTCGCCCACGTCCTCCAGGCACAGCAGCCCGCCGCGTGCCGAGGGCCGGGCGTGCGGGGTGCCGCACTCCGCGGCGAGCAGGCAGAGGCAGCCGCCGAGGGTGACACCCCTGGCTCGGCCGGGGACCAGGGCGCGGCCGTCGGAGCGGATCGTGCGGACGGTCTCCGGGGCGAAGAGGGTGGCCTTCAGATGCTCCTGTGCCCGCGCGTTCTTGATGAAGTCGACGCCGGCCGCCATCGGGCCGTGCAGCGTGACGAGCCCCAGGCGGGTGGCGAAGGCCTCGTGCAGGGCGGTGATGTCGCTGAAGCCGACGAACACCTTCGGGCCGGCGGCCCGCATCGCCTCCCAGTCGAGCAGGTCGGCCATCCGCTGTGCGCCGTACCCGCCCCGGGCGCACAGCACCGCGTCCACGGCCGGGTCGCACCAGGCGTTCTGCAGGTCGGCGGCACGGTCCGCGTCCGTGCCGGCCAGGTAGCCGAACTCCGGATGCCGGTCGAGCACGTGCGGCGCGACCACCGGATCGAGGTCCCAGCCGCGCAGCACGTCCAGCCCGGCCTGCAGCCGCTCCTCGGGCACCGGGCCGCTGGTGGCGACGACGGCCACCCGGGCGCCCGGGGCGAGACGGGCGGGGCGGACCAGCTGCTTCATGTGACCAGCTCCAGGGTGGGAATGCCTGCCGGGTGCAGGCCGAACACCTGAGCGTACAGAGACAGCTCCGCCTCCAGCGCCCTGACCAGGGTGTCCGTCCGCCGGAAGCCGTGTCCCTCGCCCTCGAAGGCGAGGTAGGCGTGCGGCACGCCCCGTCCCTGGATCCGGGCGAGGAGGCGTTCGCACTGCGCGGGCGGGCAGATGACGTCGTCGAGGCCCTGGAGCAGCAGGAACGGCGCGGTGATCCGGTCGGCGTGCTCGGTCGGGGACCGTTCGGCGTACCGTCCGGGGACCTCGGCGAGCGGCCCGACCAGGGTGTGGAGGTAGTGCGACTCGAAGTCGTGGGTCTCCCCCGACGCCCAGTTCGTGAGGTCCAGGACGGGATAGGCGATCGTGCCGCAGGCGTAGACGTCGGTCGTGGTCAGGGATGCCGCGGCCGTCCAGCCGCCCGCGCTGCCGCCCCGGATCGCCAGCCGCCGGCGGTCCGCGGCGCCCTCCGCGGCGAGGGCGAGGGCGACGGCCGCGCAGTCCTCGACGTCGACGACGCCCCACTGCTCTCGCAGCCGGTCCCGGTAGGCGCGGCCGTACCCGGTGGAGCCGCCGTAGTTCACCTCGGCGACCCCGATGCCACGGGAGGTGAAGTAGGCGATGCCCAGGTCCAGCACGAGTGGCGCCCTGCTGGTGGGCCCGCCGTGCGCCCGTACGACGTACGGCGGCAGCTCGCCGTCGGGCCCGACGCAGCCGGGGTGGTGCGGCGGGTAGACGTGGGCGTGCACCTCCCGGCCGCCGGGGCCGGTGAAGGTGCGGATCCGCGGTTCGGGGTAGTGGGCGGGGTCCACCGGGTCGGTGTGCCGGGCGCCGATCACCCGGGCGTGTCCCGTGTCCGCGTCCAGTTCGACGACCTCGTAGCCGCTGCGCGGGCCCGCCGCCACGCCCACCACCCGGTCCCCCCGTACGGCGAGGGTGGGCGCGAACTCGGTCCAGGGGCCGGCCGCGTCGACGATCTCACCGGTCTCGGGATCCAGTATCCCGAGTGCGGTCGACCCGCGTCCGTGGAGAACGGCGATCAGCCCGCTCGCCAGCGGTGCGAACCAGCGCTGCCCGAGTTTCCACAGCGGACCGGCGAACTCCTCCTCGCGCGGGCAGAGCGGGACGCCGTCGCGGTAAAGGTTCCACCAGCCGCTGCGGTCGCTCGCATACAGCAGACCGCCGTCCGCCGACCATTCGCACTGCGCGACGGATTCCCGCGGCCCGCCGGCCACCGTGCGTACGGTATGCAGCATGCCGTCGTCGCCCACCTCGGCACACACCAGCTCCGTACCGTCCCAAGGCATCCGCGGATGGTCCCACGCCAGCCAGGCGGCCCGGCGCCCGTCCGGGGACAGGCGCGGCCCGGTCACGAACCGGTGCCGGGCGTCGGTGAGTTCACGGACGCCGCCCCGGTCCGAGGCGGCGGAGCCGTCCAGCGGCACGGCGGCCAGGACGCGGCGCACGTCACCGGGCCCCTCCCCGGTGGACTCCTCCAGTACGCACCAGACCTCGCCCCGCTCCGGCAGCATCAGCGGCTCCGCCCAGCGCAACCCGCCGCCCACCGGCGACACCGGGGTCAGCGGGCGCGGCTCACCGCCCGGCTCGTACCGGTAGAGCCGCTGGTCGGCGAAGTGCGCGAACACCAGGAGGGGGTGTCCGTCGACGGCCACCGCGGCCCACGGCCGGCCACCGTATTCGATCACCCTGCTGCGCACGTCCCACGGCGCGGGCAGCACCGGCTCCTCCTCCCGGCCCGCGCGCCTCACCAGCGTGCGGCGGCCGCCCTCGGCGGGCCGGGGCTCCGTCCACCACGTCTCGTCGCCGACGAAGCCCACCCATTCGGGCTGCCCGTCGTGCGCGGCGGCCAGTGCCGCGTCGATGGGCGAGGGCCAGGAACCGTGGGCCAGCGTGCGCACACCGTCCCCCATCGCCTAGGCCGACCGCAGGAAGCGGTCGAGGACACGGACACCGAAGTGCAGCGCCTCGACGGGGACCCGCTCGTCGACGCCGTGGAAGAGCGCCTGGTAGTCGAATCCCTCGGGGAGTTTCAGCGGCGCGAACCCGTAGCCGGTGATGCCCAGCCGCGAGAACTGCTTGGCGTCGGTGCCGCCGGGCATGCAGTACGGCACCACGTGGCCCTCGGGTGCGAACTCCTCGACGGCGGCCCGCATCCGGGCGTAGGTCGGGGAGTCCACCGGCGCCTGCAGGGCGACCTCCCGGTGGTGGTACTCCCAGTCCACGTCCGGTCCGGTCAGTCGGTCCAGCGTGGCTGCAAACTCGTCCTCGCAGCCAGGCAGGTATCGGCCGTCCACATGGGCGACCGCCTCGCCCGGAATGACGTTGATCTTGTAACCGGCCTCCAGCACCGTCGGGTTGGCGCTGCACCGGACGGTGGCGTTCACGAGTTTCGCGGCCGGGCCGAGCTTGTCCAGCAGCCCGTCCACGTCCCCCAGGCCGGCGTCGACCCCGTACAGGGCGGCGAGTTCGGTCAGGGCCGCGCGCACGGTCGGGGTGAGACGCAGCGGCCACCTGTGCTCGCCGATCCGGGTGACGGCGGCGGCGAGCCGGGTCACGGCGTTCTCCCCGTTGACCCTGGAGCCGTGCCCGGCCCGCCCGCGCGCGGTGAGCTTCAGCCAGGCGGTGCCGCGCTCGCCGGCGGCGATCGGGTACAACTGCCGCCCGCCGCCGTCGTGGAAGGTGAACGCGCCGGCCTCGCCGATGGCCTCCGTGCAGCCCTCGAACAGTCCCGCGTGCCGGTCGGCGAGGAACCCTGCGCCGTCCTCCGCGCTGGCCTCCTCGTCGGCGGTGAAGGCCACCACGACGTCACGCCGGGGCCGTACGCCCGCCCGGGCCCAGTAGCGCACCACCGCGAGGATCATCGCGTCCATGTTCTTCATGTCGACGGCCCCGCGTCCCCACACGACGCCGTCACGGATCTCTCCGGAGAAGGGATGGACGCTCCAGTCGCGGGCCTCGGCGGGCACCACGTCCAGGTGACCGTGCACGAGCAGCGCGTCGGCGGACGGGTCGGTGCCCTCGATCCGGGCGACGACGTTCGCGCGCCCCGGGGTCCGTTCCAGCAGCACCGGTTCCAGTCCCGCCCCGGCGAGCCGCTCGGCGGCGTACTCGGCGGCCGGGCGTTCCCGGCAGTCGCCGCCGCCCCTGTTGGTGGTGTCGATCCGGATCAGGTCGGAGGTGAACCCGACGACCTCGTCCAGCGCCCGCTCGTCAGCCATACTGCTCCTCCACCGCGGCCGAGACGATCGTGGTGACCGCCTTGAAGGTACGGATCCCCTCGTACATGGTGTCGCTGGTGTACGACACCTTCCGTTCCCCCGTGCGGTCCACTCCCGGCACGACGGTCGCGGCGAGCGCCAGGTGCTCGGCGTCGAACTCGAGGGCGACCGTGAACGGCCCCCCGCGCACCGGCTCGTGACGGACCGCCAGGGCTGTAGCGTCCTTTGCCGCGGCACGGATGTCGGCGGCCGTCCTGGCGGGGGTCCGGCACACGGCCGCGTACCGGGACACATGGTCCTTGACCGCGACCTTCAGCGCCCCCGGCGCATACCCGAGCGCGTCCTCGCAGGCCACGTCGTCGCCGGTGACGAGGACGACGGGCACCCCGAACTCGGCGACGACGTGCGCGTTGAGCAGGCCCTCGCTCGCCCGTACGCCGTTCAGCCACACCCCGGTGATGGAGTTGGCCAGGTAGGTGTGCGCGAGGACGCCCTCCATGCCGGCGCCCGCGTGGTAGCCGACGAACGCGATGCCGTCGACGTCGCCGTGCTGCACGCCCTCCACCATGGACAGCGCCTTGTGCCGCCCGGTGAGCATCTCCACCCGCTCGTCGAGCTCTTCCAGGAGCAGGTTGCGCATGGTCCAGTGGGCCTCGTTGACAAGCACCCGCTCTGCCCCGCCGTCCAGAAATCCCAGGGCGGCGGCGGCCACGTCGGAGGTGAACATCGTGCGGCAGCGTTCCCACTGGGGCGTCCCCGGCAGCACGTCGGCCGGCCAGGTGACCCCTGTGGCGCCCTCCATGTCCGCGCTGATGAGGATCTTCATACATCGTCACGCTACGCGCCGAAGGCCCCCCGGGCCAGGACCCGGCACACCCTGACGTACGGCGCTCAGCCTGCCGCGGCGCGCGCGAGGACGAACCAGCGCGCGGGGAGGTCGATGCGCGTGCCGTCGGCCAGGTACTCGGTCTGCGGCAGGGTCGTCTCGCCGTCGGCGAGGATCTCCAGCCCGGTCTTGCGCAGCAGCTCCGGGATCTCCTCGTCGTCGGCGTCGGCGGGCTTGAGCCCGTGCTGGAAGACCCGGCGCAGCTTGGGCGGCGGGCCGTCCGGGTCGGCGGCGGCACGGCTCAGCACCTGCCGGGAGTCGGAGGTCAGTTCCACGACGAAAGCCCGCCCCCGGAAACCGATGATCTCCGCGACGGCCCCGGCCACTGACGGGCGCGCCGCCGGCTCGCTCTGGTGGATGACGGCCCGCATGTACACGTTGCTGTCCCCCAGCCGGCCGTGCAGGGCGCGCACGGCCTCGGTGTCGGTCAGGTCGAGCTGCTGGAACTCGGGGGTGTCGCCGTCCGTGGCGCGGCGCGCGTGTTCGATGGCGGCGTGCGAGAGGTCGACGCCGACGGCGCGGGCGAATCGGGTGGCCAGGTACCGCGTCTGGGTGCCGTTGCCGCAGCCGAGGTCGACTATAGGGCGCGTGGTGTCCGCGTACGGCAGGAACAGCTCGCTGTGCGGCGCGGAGGTCAGTGACGGATCGGCGTCCCAGATGGCCTCGCCCCGCGCGTCGGACGTCTCCCGCCAGTAACTCTCCCAGTTCTCACGGTAGTTCTCCGAGACCTTCATGCGCCCTCCCCAGGGTCGGTTCCGTGATCGAAGTATCGCGTTCACGGTCTGACCGGCAAGGGGCGGGTACCCATCTTTCACCGGATGTTCGAGCCGGCGCACACCGGTGGTACACACCGGCGCATCGTGCGCCACTGACGACGCCTCAGCCCCGGTGCCGAGCTGTCGTCAGGGCTTGTTCGAACCACACCGTCTTGCGGTGGCCCGCTGCGCTGGCGCCCCATTCGCGGGCCAGCCGGCTGACCACGCGCAGGCCGCGGCCCGACTCGTCGTGGATGCCGGCGCCCAGCAGGGCGGGCAGCGCGGGTTCGTCGTCGGTGACCTCGCACAGCAACGCGTCGGTGCGGACCAGCCGCAGCCCGATCCGCTGACCGTCCCCGTGCCGTACCGCGTTGGTGACGACCTCGCTGACCAGCAGCTCCGCTGTGTCCACCGCGTCGGCGAGGCCCCATTCGAGCAGTTGACCGCGGACCAGCCGACGGGCGCGGGCCACCTCGCGCGCCTCCCGGGCGAGCTGCCATTCGGCGACGTGCTCGGCGGGAACGCCGTTGAGCCGGGCCATGAGCAGCGCGACGTCGTCCTTGCGTCCGCCGCGGGTGTTGAGGGCGCGGATGATCGTGTCGCAGGCGTCGTCCATGGAGGCCGCGGGGTGTGCGGCCGACTCGCAGAGCGCGGCGAGTCCGTCGCCGATGTCGGCCCCGCGCACCTCGACCAGGCCGTCCGTGCACAGCACCAGCCGGTCGCCGGGCGAGACCCGGACGACGGTGGACTCGAAGGGGACACCGCCCACGCCGATCGGGGCACCGGTGGGCAGGTCGAGCAGTTCGCTGCGGCCGTCCTCCGCCCGCACCAGGACGGGCGGGATGTGTCCCGCGTTGGAGAGCTGCAGTTCGCCGCGGATCGGGTCGTAGACCGCGTACAGGCAGGTGGCGAGGTAGTTCTCGCCGAGCCTGCGGGCCAGGTCGTCGAGGTTGCGCAGCAGCTGGGCGGGCGGGGTCTCCATGGCGGCCATGGTCTGTACGGCCGTACGCAACTGGCCCATCATCGCCGCGGAGTTGAGACCGTGTCCCATGACGTCGCCGACGACGAGGGCGGTGCGCGAGCCGGGCAGCTTGATGGTGTCGAACCAGTCGCCGCCGATCCGGCCGAGCCGGGTGCCGGGCAGATAGCGGGTGGCCACGTCGCATCCGGCCATCCGCGGGGCGACCTGGGGCAGCATGCTGTCCTGGAGGGTGTCGGCGACGTTCTCCTGATAGGTGTACATGCGGGCGTTGTCGAGTACGAGGCCCGCGCGGGCGGCGAGTTCGGCGCCCGTGGTGCGGTCCATGTCGTCGAACGCGGGGCGGTCGGGGCGGCGCATCAGCACCATGAAGCCGAGGACGACGTTGCGCGCCTTGAGCGGCACGATCAGCAGGGAGCGGCCGGTGATCAGCGGCCTGAGGTCGCGCTTCTCGAACTCGCCGGAGATGCGGGCCGCGAGTTCCTCGGTGACCCGCGGGATCAGGACCGGTTCGCCCGTGACCATGCACTGGTAGAACGGGGTGTGTTCGGGGAAGGCGAAGGTCTCGCCGACCGGCACGGTGTCGTCCCAGCGGCCGGGTTCGTCGTTGTGCTCCACCCAGACCCGGTGCATCACGGTGTGCGCGTCCGGCGGGCCGTCGGGGAAACCCTCGCCGGCGAGGACGGCGGCGCGCAGATGGGTGCCGGCGAAGTCGGTGAAGCGGGGTACGGCGGCGCTCGTGACCTCCCGGATGGTCTCGCCCAGATCGAGGGAGGTGCCGATGCCGGAGCTGACCTCGTTGAGGAACTCCAGCCGCTCGCGGACGGCCGCGTACTCCAGGTCGTCCTCGGCGCCGGCCGGGACGACGGCCACCGTACGCTCCTGCGGGGCGGCTTGGACCGGACGGCGCCCCGCGCGGCGCGGCACACCCCAGTCCGGCGTCACCGGCACCCGGTCGAACTGGCTGAACTCCAGGACGGGATAGCCCAGTTCGAGGACCTGGGAGACGATGCGGCCGCTGAGGCCGGGGCCCATGTTGGGGAGGATCTCGGGCAGCCGCCGGGCCAGGTCGTCGGAGGCGGGGAGTTCCGTGTGGCGGGCGAAGCCGGGCGAGATGCGCTCGGCGGTCCCGTCGTCGTAGCCGTGCTCGAGGTGCAGCCGGGCGGCGTCGGCGGCGAGCACCAGGAGCCGGGCGGGGCCCGGGCCGACGAGCGGGTAGGCCCACCACAGGACGTCGAGCCGGTCGCCGCCGGACTCCGCCGGTCCGGGCCCGTCGTCGTGCCGTGCGGAGATGCGGGCGCGGCCCGCCGTCGGGTAGGCGGTCCGGCCGCCGAGCGAGTCCTCCAGGTCGGGGCCCAGCTCGTCGTACGTCTCGTAGGGCCCGTAGGCGTCCAGCAGCGGTTCGGTGTCGAGGCCGTCGGGCAGGGCACCGGAGACCGGCAGCAGATCGGCGGCCGGGTGCCCCACGGCAACCTCCCGCTCGACGCCGAACAACCGCCGGGCGCCGGTGCTCCAGTGCGACACCAGGCCGTCGCGGTCGACGACGACCACGGCCAGCGGAATCCGGCCGGCCCCGGCATGCCGCGGCGCGGCGCCGTCCCCGGGGCCTGCGCCCATTTCCGTGCCACGGTCCATGGCCCCGACCCTCTCTCCCCCTAGATGCGCGGGCTCCCCGTCGGCACCGCACGATCCACGTCATGATCTGTGCTGCCTACTCCACGGTACGGCCGCCGTACGTCGCGTGTGCGGCAATTGGTGAATTGCCGTGCGCGGCGCTCCGGCGCACGCTATGAGCCCCTCGGTGGCGGCCGGAGCCGGTCAGGCCGGCCAGGTCGGCCTGTCTTCGTGACCCAGTTGCAGGTCCCGTTCCGTCCTGCCGCCGCCGGCCACCTGCAGCACCGTGGCCACGGGCGGGTACCCGGCGGCGATGACGGTGTACTCGCCGGAGGCGAGGTCGACGAACCGGAACGTTCCGTCGGCACCCGTGGTGAGCGTGTCGACGACGTTGCCCGCGGCGTCGAGCAGGGTGACGCGGGCGTCCTCGACGGGGCGCCCGCCGCCGGCCCGCACGGTGCCGCGCAGTACGGCTCCGCCGGCGAGTTCGATGTCCTGGCGGGTCTCCCGGGCGGCCTGGACGGTGACGGGAAGCGCCACGGGCCGGAAGGCGGGCGCGCTGGCGGCGAGGGTGTATTCGCCGGCCACCAGCTCGGTGATGAGGTAACCGCCTTCGCGCCCGCTGCGGGTGCTGGCGACGACCTCGCCGTGCACGTTGGTGAGGGTGACGGTGGCGCCCCGCACGGGGGTGCCGTCGGCGGTGAGCACGCTGCCGGAGAGGCGTCCGGCGCCGCCGAGGACGACGTCGAGGTCGACAGGACGTTCACCGACGGTGACGGAGACGGCCTGCGGCTGATGACCGCCGGCCGCGGCGATCATCACGTACGGGCCCGGGCCGGGCGTGGCCAGCGCGTACCGTCCGTCCTCGCCGCTGGCGCCCCGCCCGACCTGTCGCCCGGCGACGTCGATCAGGGTGAGCGCGGCGCGGGGCACCACTGTCCCGTCGGAATGCTGCACCGTGCCGCAGACGGGGACCGAGGCGGTGTACGGCGAGCGAAGCGAGGTGGGGGTCCCCACGGCCGAAGGCTGGGGGCGGGCCTGTGGGATCGGGGTGCTCACCGGCACGGTCTCCTGGTCGGTGGCGGCGGCGTTGTGGGACACCAGTGGTTTCTCCTTGAGGAAGAAGGCGAGCAGCAGGCCGGCGACGAGCACCGGGACCAGGTGGAGGAAGATCCGGGGCATCGCGTCGGCGTAGGCGGCGACGCATGCGTCGCGCAGCGCGGGCGGCAGCGCGTGCACGAGCTGCGGGGTGAGCGACTCCGGGGCGGCGGGGCGGGTGCCGGCGTGCGCGGGAAGGCGCCGGTGCAGGGCGTCGGCGAGCCGGGCGGTGAAGAGGGTGCCGAAGACGGCGGCGCCGACGCTGCCGCCGATCTGCCGGAAGTAGTTGCCGGCGCTGGTGGCCGCGCCGAGGTCGGCGGGGAGCACGGAGTTCTGGACGGCGAGGACGAGTACGGGCATCACCAGGCCGAGTCCGGCGCCGAGGACGGCCATCCAGATGCCGCAGTGCAGCCGGGGCGTGTCCGTCTGGAGCCGGGACAGCAGCCACATGCCGGTCACGCCGAGCACGCCGCCGAGCACGGGGTAGGCCTTGTAGCGGCCGGTGCGGCTGATGAGCTGTCCGGCGACGACGGAGCCGGCGACGATGCCGCCCGTCATGGGCAGCATGAGCAGGCCGGACTCGGTGGCGGAGGTTCCGTACACCATCTGCACGTAGGTCGGCAGATAGCCGGCGGCGGCGAACAGGGCGACGCCGACGACGAGTCCGATCAGGGCGCTGACGGTGAAGACGGGGTCGCGGAACAGTCTCAGCGGGACGAGGGGTTCGGCGGCGCGGTGCTCGGCGAGGACGAAGAGGGCGGTGGCGGCCACCGCGCCGGCGCCGAGGCCGAGGACGACACGCGAGTCCCAGGCGTACCGGGTGCCGCCCCAGCTGGTGAGGAGCACCAGGCAGACGGATGCCGCCGCGAGCAGAACCGCGCCGAGCAGGTCGAACCGGCCCCGGGAGGGCGGCTTCGGCAGCTTCAGCACGGCGGTGACGACGGCCAGGGTGAGCAGGCCGAAGGGCACGTTGACGTAGAAGCACCAGCGCCAGGAGAGGTGGTCGGTGAAGTAGCCGCCGAGCAGGGGCCCGGCCACGGACGCGAGGCCGAAGGCGGCGCCGACCAGGCCGAGGAAGCGGCCGCGCCGGCGGGGCGGCACGATGTCCGCGATGATCGCCTGCACACCGGTCATGAGCCCGCCGGCGCCGACGCCCTGCACCGCGCGGAAGGCGATCAGCTGGTCCATGGTCTGCGCCCGCCCGGCGAGCGCGGAGCCGGCGACGAAGACGAGGATCGCGCACTGGAAGACGCCCTTGCGGCCGAGGAGGTCGCCGAGCTTGCCGTAGACGGGCAGGCCCACGGTGGAGGTGAGCAGATAGGCGGTGATCGCCCAGGTCATGCGGTCCAGGCCGTGCAGTTCGCCGACGATCCTCGGCAGCGCGGTGGCGACGACCATCTGCTCCAGGGCGGCGAGGAGCAGGGCGAGCATCAGCCCGGCGAAGACCAGCCGTACGCGGCGGGGGCTGAGCGCGGCGGCCGGTGCGGACGGCGGGGCGGAAGGCCGGCCGGGTGCCACGGCCGGTTCGTCCTGCGCCAGAGTCGTCCCGCCCACGTACCGCTCCCCTCGTCGCGCTGCCGCGCGGTTCCCGCGTTGCCGCCGGCTGCGACAACTACGGGCAAGCACGACGAGTTACGGCACCGGACCGGTTTCCGTGGGGATCCACTCGAACCGGTGAGGCGGGGCGAAACCTCTTGAGCGGCTTGGCGGTTGGTCTACTTCTCGACCTCGGTGGCGAGCCTGGCGAGGACGGCGTCGTAGATGCGGGCGAGGCCCTTGGGGGCGAAGGTCCGCTCGAAGAAGCCGCCGATGCCGCCGGCCCCGTTCCAGGCGGTGGTGACGACGACCCGGGAGCTGCCCTCGCCGGCCGGGGTGACACGCCAGGTGGTGACCATGGAGGAGTTGCGGTCCTTCTCCACGAGCTCGCCGTCGGTGAGCTCGCTGACCTCGAGGAGGCAGTCGCGGACGCGCTTGCTGGTGGCCTGGAGCTTCCAGTGGACGAGGGTGCCCTCGCCGTCCCCGCCCTCACGGACCTCGTACTCGCTGAACTGCTCGGGAAGCAGCCTCGCGCGCGTGCCGGTGTAGTCGGCGAGGGCGTCGAACACCTTCTCCGCGTCCGCCGCGACGACCCGCTCCGTAGTGGCCTCGACCTGCGCCATTGCGTTCCTCCAGGACCTGTGTTCTCGGGGTTGGGTCAAGCCAACCACCCCTGTCCCGGGCCGCCCAAATCGGGGTGCCCCGAGCTGTCCGATGCGATCGGAAACCACCTTCGCACGATCATGCGAACGTCTGTTCTATTGTGGGTGCCAGCGCTACCGAGGAGGCCTGATGCGCTGGGAGAACCTCACAGCCGAGTCCGAGCACGGCCGGGCCGACACCGCACTGTTCGACGCCGACGCGGTCACGACGCGAACCTTCGACACCCCCGAGTTCCGCGGGATCACCTTCCACGAGGTCCGGGCCCGCTCGATCCTCAACCGGGTGCCGGGCGCCTCGCGCATGCCCTTCGAGTGGACGGTCAACCCGTACCGCGGCTGCACGCACGCGTGCGTGTACTGCTTCGCCCGCAAGACGCACAGCTACCTGGACCTCGACACCGGCATCGGCTTCGACACGCAGATCGTGGTCAAGGTGAACGCGCCCGAGCTGCTGCGCCGCCAGCTCGCCTCGCCCCGCTGGCAGGGCGAGCACGTCGCCATGGGCACGAACGTCGACTGCTACCAGCGCGCCGAGGGCCGCTACCGGCTGATGCCGGGCATCATCTCCGCCCTCACCGAGCGCGCGAACCCCTTCTCGATCCTGACCAAGGGCACGCTGATCCTGCGCGACCTCGACCTGCTCATCCGGGCCGCCGAGGTCACGGACGTCGGCATCTCGGTCTCCGTGGGCTTCACCGACCACGACCTGTGGCGGACCGTGGAGCCGGGTACACCCGCGCCGGAGCGCCGCCTGGACGTCGTACGGACCCTCGGCGAGCACGGCATCGGCTGCGGAGTGCTGATGGCCCCGGTGATCCCGTTCCTCGGCGACCACCCCGACCAGCTGCGGGCCACCGTACGGG
This sequence comes from Streptomyces sp. NPDC001843, assembly GCF_042891955.1. Taxonomy (NCBI): domain Bacteria; kingdom Bacillati; phylum Actinomycetota; class Actinomycetes; order Kitasatosporales; family Streptomycetaceae; genus Streptomyces; species Streptomyces sp. NPDC001843. The sequence continues at coordinate 282,531 of NZ_JBIATQ010000012.1, forward strand.
CGATCGCGGCCGCCGGGGCCACCTCCGTCACCCCGCTGGCGCTGCATCTGCGGCCCGGGGCCCGTGAGTGGTTCATGGCCTGGCTGACCGACCACCATCCGCACCTGGTGCGCCGTTACGAGCGGCTGTACGCGGAGGGCGCCTACGCGCCGAAGTGGTATCAGCGCATGGTGACCCGTCAGGTGCACGAGCTGGCCCGGGAGTTCGGGATCGGCCCCACGCGCGCGGGCGCCCACCGCCGGCCCTCTCCACCGGAGTCGGCAACGGACACCTCGGAGCCGGACACGTCGGAGCCGGAGACGACCGGGCCGGTCCAACTCACCCTGCTCTGAGAGCGTCCGAGGGGAACCCTCGGCCCAATCGGGTCAACAATCGGCGCCGGACGTTCTTCGGACCCGGCATCCCGGGACGATGCGGCAAGGACCGTGAACCTCGCGGTCACCGCCGCCCTCCGTCCCGGGAGGACCCATGAGAACACGCGCAGCCGGGCTGTGCGCCGCCGCCGTCGTCCTGGCCGGGTCGGTCACGGCCGCTCCCGCCGACGCGCGCACACCCTCGCCCGCGTCCGCCGTCCGGATCGCCTGGAAGCAGTGCGGCACCGCCTCCTCCCCGACGCTGCAGTGCGGGTCCCTGGACGTGCCGCTCGACCACGCGAACCCGTCCGGACGGCAGATCACGCTCGCCCTGTCCCGCGTCCCGCACACCGCGGGGACCTACCAGGGCCCGCTGCTGGTCAACCCAGGCGGCCCCGGCGGCAGCGGTCTGGCGCTGGCCGGCTTCGTCGCCTCCGCGCTGCCCAGGTCCGTGGCCGCCCAGTACGACGTGATCGGCTTCGATCCGCGCGGTGTCGGCAAAAGCACCCCCGCGCTGAACTGCGACCCCGGCTACTTCGCCCCCGTACGCCCCGACACGGTCCCCGCCACCCCCGCGCTGGAGAAGGCGGGCCTGACCCGCGTGCGGTCCTTCGCCGCGGCCTGCGGCAAGAAGTACGCGAGCGTGCTGCCGTACCTCGACACGGTCAGCGCCGCCCAGGACATGGACGCCGTCCGCCGGGCCCTCGGCGCCGAGCGGATCAGCTACCTCGGCTACTCCTACGGCACCTACCTCGGCGCGGTCTACGCGAAGCTGCACCCGCAGCGGGTGCGCCGCCTGGTCCTGGACTCGGTCGTCGACCCGGAGGGCGTCTGGTACGAGGCGAACATCGCCCAGGACTACGCCTTCGACGGCCGTCACCGCGCCCTGATGGCGTGGATCGCCGGACACGACTCGAAGTACCGGCTCGGCACCGATCCGCGGCAGGTCGAGGCCAAGTGGTACGCGATGCGGGCGGCACTCGCCCGCAGGCCCGCGGGCGGCAAGGTGGGCGCCTCCGAACTGGAGGACACCTACATCCCCGGCGGCTACTACAACGGCTACTGGCCCCACCTCGCCGAGGCCCTCGCCGCCTACGTCAACCGTGACGACTCCGGCCCACTGCTCGACGCGTACCGGGACCTCGGTGCCGTCAGCGCTTCGGACGAGAACGGTTACGGCGTGTACTCCGCGGTGCAGTGCCGGGACGCGTCGTGGCCCCGTGACTGGCGGCAGTGGAGCAAGGACAACTGGGCGGTGTACGAACGGGCCCCGTTCATGGCCTGGAGCAACGCCTGGTACAACGCACCCTGCGCGTTCTGGCCGACGGCTTCCCTCCACCGGACGAGCGTCGCCAACGACCGTCTGCCGCCGGCGCTGCTGTTCCAGGCGACGAACGACGCGGCCACCCCGTATCAGGGCGGTCTGACGGTCCATCGCCTGCTCGCCGGCTCCAGCCTGGTGGTCGAGCAGGGCGGCGGCAACCACGGCATCACGCTGAGCGGGAACCGCTGCCTGGACACGTACCTGTCCGCCTATCTGGCGGACGGCACGGTGCCGCGCGGCTCCGGCGCGGCCGACGCGGTGTGCCCGGCCCTGCCCGACCCCGAACCGCCCGCCGCCCGGACGGCATCCGTCTCCTCCCCCGGCGCCGGCCTGCACGCGCTGCTGGGGTTCAGGCGCTGAGAGGCCCAGCCGGTGGTGCCCGGATATTCGCGGGCGGCACGGCAGGGCGCTCCCTAGAGTGCCGTCATGGACCACGCCCTCCCCCACCTGCGCCCGATGACCCTCGCCGACTGCGACCGTGTCTCCGAGATCCGTATCGGGGGCTGGCGGACCGCCTACCGGGGGTTGATGCCGCAGTCGTATCTCGACGCGCTCAGCGTGGCCGAGGACGCGGCGCGGCGCCGGGCGCGTTTCGGGCAGGGGGACGGGAGACACGTGAACCTCGTCGCCGAGCGGGACGGCGAGGTCCTCGGGTGGGCCGCGCTCGGCCCGTACCGGGAGGGGGACACGTACACCGGCGACGGTGAACTGTATGCGATCTACGTCGACAGTCGGCACTCCGGCACCGGCATCGGCCGAGCGCTGCTCCAGGAGTCGCTGCGGCGGTGCGTCGCCGCCGGGCACCCGCGGATGTTCCTCTGGGTCCTGAAGGAGAACGCCCCCGCCCGCCGTTTCTACGAGCGGGCGGGGTTCCGCGCGGACGGCGCCGAGGAGCCCTTCCAGGTGGACGGGGTCGCCGTACCGGAGGTGCGGTACGTGCGGGAGCCGGCCGGCTGATCCGGGCTCACCGCTGCTGCGGGATCCGCGCCAGCGCGTGCACCGCCGCCTCGGCGAGCGCGGGATGCGCCAGGGACTCGTTCAGCACGCGCCTGGCCCGGGCGTCCCCCAGCACGCCGAGCCCCTCCACGCAGGCGAGGGCCACCCGGCGGTAGGGGTCGTGCGGGCGCAGCCGCCGCTCCAGGGTGGTGATCAGCGCGGGCACGGACTCGGGGGCGCGCAGTTCGACCAGGAGCCGCACGGGATGCAGCGCGTAGGCGACGCGCAGCTCGTTCGTGGCCAGCGCGGCGGCGGCGCGTGCGGTGCGTGGGTCGCCCAGGCGGGCCAGGGCGTGGGCGGCGGAGGCGCAGCGCGGCGGGTCTCGGTGGTTGAGGAGCAGCACGAGGGACTCGAAGGCCCGCCGGTCTCCGGCCAGCCCCAGCCGGAACGCGGCCAGCTCCCTGGCCCACAGCGGCTGCCCGGCCGCGGTGAGCACCTCGGCCAGTTCGTCGAGGTCGTCGGTGGCCACGAGGTGCTCGTACGCCGCCGAGCCCCCGGACTCCTGTCGTAGACGCTCCGTGAGCGATCGCAACTCTTCGTCCACGAAGCCCAGGGTAGAGGCGTGAGCGGACCGGAGGGACCTACATCACAAACTCAGGGGGCTGGCGCGCTCGTTACCCGCCGGTTAAGCTCAGACGAGCGAGTTACCCACTCGCACATCCGTTTGCGGCGGTTTGGTGACGCGGCCGTCGTGAGCGCTGATCGGTTCGGTACGTCGTGTACCGCAGTACGACCCGGCTTCGGGACAGAGCCGGTCGGATCCGCCGTTTCCCCGGGCGCTCGCGCCCGCCGCGACGGCACCGGGCGTGTGCGCTCAGCAGCCCGGTCGGCACCCGCACTCACGCAGCTCTGCACGCCCCGGTGTGCGCCCCTCGGCGCACCCGGCGCGCTTTCGTCGTCACCCTCATTCCTGGAGTCCGCGATGGCCACTCCCCTGTCCGACACCCCTCTGTCCCAGCTCAAGACCATTGCCGTCGTCGGCCTCGGCACCATGGGCACCGGCATCGCCGAGGTCCTCGCCAAGGCCGGCCGCGAGGTGATCGGCATCGACATCAGCGAGGCCCAGGCCGCCAGGTCCCTCGCCGCGCTGGAGTCCTCCACCGCCCGCGCCGTGCAGCGCGGCAAGCTCACCGAGCAGGAGCGCGCGGACCTCCTCGGCCGGGTGCGCACCGGCACCGACCTCACAGTCGCCGCGGACGCCGACCTGGTCATCGAGGTGGCCCCCGAGTCGTACGAGGTCAAGCACCAGATCTTCCGGGCACTCGACGGCATAGTGCGGCCGGAGACGATCCTGGCGACCGGCACCAACGCCCTGTCGGTGACCCGCCTGGCCGCCGACTCCGCCCGCCCCGAGCGCGTGCTGGGCCTGCACTTCTTCAACCCGGCCCCGGCGATGAAGCTGGTCGAGGTCGTCTCCTCCGTGCTGACCGCGCCGGCGGCCGTCACCGCGGTCACCGACCTCGCCCTCGACCTCGGCAAGGAGCCCGTCGCGGTCGGCGACCGCCCCGGTTTCGTCGCCGACGGCCTGCTGTTCGGCTACCTCAACCAGGCCGCCGCGATGTACGAGGCGAAGTACGCCTCCCGCGAGGACATCGACGCGGCGATGCGGCTCGGCTGCGGGCTGCCGATGGGCCCCCTGGCCCTGCTGGACCTGGTCGGCATCGACACCGCGCGGACCGTCCTGGACGCCATGTACGCCGAGTCCCGTGACCGGCTGCACGCCCCCGCCCCGATTCTGAAGCAGCTCGCCGAGGCGGGCCTGACCGGCCGGAAGTCGGGGCGCGGTTTCTACACGTACGAGACGCCGGGCAGCGCGACCGTCGTGCCGGACGCGCTGACGCCCGGCGCCGCCGGCTCCGGGACCCCCGGCCGTCCGGTCCGCTCCGTCGGCGTGGCGGGCTCCGGCACCATGGCGTCCGGTATCGCCGAGGTCTTCGCCAAGGCCGGGTACGACGTCGTCCTGGCCGCCCGCAGCGAGGAGAAGGCCCAGGCCGCGAAGGCCCGTATCGGCAAGTCCCTGGCCCGCTCGGTCGACAAGGGCCGGCTGACCGCCGAGGCGGCCGCCGGGACCCTGGACCGGATCACCCCCGCGGGCTCCTACGACGCGTTCGCCGACGTGGACCTGGCCGTCGAGGCCGTCGCCGAGGACCTGGAGGTCAAGCGGCAGCTGTTCGCGACGCTGGACAAGGTGTGCAAGCCGGGCGCGGTCCTGGCGACCACGACGTCCTCCCTGCCGGTCGTCGCCTGCGCACGGGCCACCTCACGCCCGCAGGACGTGATCGGCATGCACTTCTTCAACCCGGCTCCGGCGATGAAGCTGGTGGAGGTCGTCCGTACGGTGCTGACGGCCGAGGACGTGCACGCCACGGTCCGCGAGGTCTGCGCGAAGGTCGGGAAGCACGCGGTGGACTGCGGCGACCGTGCGGGCTTCATCGTGAACGCGCTGCTGTTCCCGTACCTCAACAACGCGGTCAAGATGGTCCAGGAGCACTACGCGTCGCTGGACGACATCGACGCGGCGATGAAGCTGGGCGGCGGCTATCCGATGGGCCCCTTCGAACTGCTGGACGTGGTCGGGCTCGACGTCTCCCTGGCGATCGAGAAGGTGCTGCACCGGGAGTTCCGCGACCCGGGACTGGCCCCGGCGCCCCTCCTGGAGCACCTGGTGGCCGCGGGCTGCCTCGGCCGCAAGACCGGCCGGGGCTTCCGCGAACATGCCCGCCGCTGACCGTCCCGGCGACTGGGGCGGACTCCTCGACTCGGCTGCGTCGCCCCCGCCCGCCGCGCCCGGGTTTCCCCCTCCCCTCCAGGGCGGGGGAAACCCGGGATCCACGCACCGAGCTGCGCACATGCAGTACGTTCGGGTCATGTCCCAGCCCGCCAAGTCCTCCCGTACACCAGCTACGCCCGACGCGCCGGAAAGTGCCGCAGGCGGCCGCGCCGCCGCCCAGCGGCTCAAGATGCGCCGAGAACTGGCGGCAGCCGCGATGGAGTTGTTCGCGACCAAGGGGTACGAGGCGACCACCGTCGACGAGATCGCCGCCGCGGCCGGGGTCGCGCGCCGCACCTTCTTCCGCCACTTCCGCTCCAAGGAAGAGGCGATCTTCCCCGATCACGACGACACGCTGATCCGCGCCGAGGCGGTCCTCAATGCCGCTCCCGCGCACGAGCACCCGCTCGACACCGTGTGCCGCGGCATCAAGGAAGTCATGAAGATGTACGCGGCCCGGCCGGACATCTCGGTCGCCCGCTACAAGCTCACCCGTGAGGTGCCCACCCTGCGCGAGGCGGAGATCGCGTCGGTGGCCCGCTACGAGCGCCTGTTCACCCGCTACCTCCTCGGCCACTTCGACGAGCACGCGCACGACGACGACGCCAACGACGACCCGCTGCTCGCGGAGGTCGCCGCCTCTGCCGTGGTGACCGCCCACAACCATGTGCTGCGCCGCTGGCTCAGGGCCGGCGGCCAGGGCGATGTCGAGGCGCAGCTCGACCACGCCTTCGCGATCGTGCGGAAGACCTTCGGCACGGGCATCGGGGCCGGGCGCGGTGCCGCCCCGCAGCCGGCGGCGGTCCCGGCCACGGTGTCCCCGCACGGCGAGGTGCTGGTGACGGTCGCCCGGACCGACGCCCCGCTGGACGAGGTCATGCGGACCATCGAGGAGGCCCTCAAGGAGCGCTGAGCGCCCTCCGGACTCTCCTTTGGTCCTGTGATGACGGCCACCCCACGGGGTGGCCGTTTTGGCATGTCAGGGCATGTTTTCGCGCGCATTTCAGAGGCTGTTCGATCGATCATCGCTCATTTGTTACGTAAAGATTTCAGGTGAGAGCAAGTTCTGGCACTCAGTGCCTTGCGACCTGACACGGGGTGTCATACGTTGAAGGGAGTCCGGGCGGCCGGCGCGCAGCGACCTTTCGCGCGTCGGCTGTCCCCGCAAGCCGGACGGCCTGCGCGCCCGGACGCCTGCGTCACAGGCAACCTCCCGCGCCACAAAGCGCTGCCGAAGCACCATCGCCGAACCGACGGCAACCTCACCCAACCCTCAGCAGCACTCATCGCAGCACCGACGAACCCTCAGCGCCCCTCCCTCAGGGCGCTCACCGCCGGAGGCAACACCGTGACCGTGAAGGACATCCTGGACGCGATCCAGTCGAAGGACGCCACGTCCGCCGACTTCGCCGCTCTGCCGCTCCCCGAGTCGTACCGCGCGATCACCGTGCACAAGGACGAGACGGAGATGTTCGCGGGCCTCACCACCCGCGACAAGGACCCGCGCAAGTCGATCCACCTCGACGAGGTGCCGCTGCCCGAGCTCGGCCCGGGCGAGGCCCTGGTGGCCGTCATGGCCTCCTCGGTCAACTACAACTCCGTGTGGACGTCGATCTTCGAGCCGCTGTCGACGTTCGGCTTCCTGGAGCGCTACGGCCGCACCAACGAGCTGGCCAAGCGCCACGACCTGCCGTACCACATCATCGGCTCCGACCTCGCGGGCGTCGTCCTGCGCACCGGTCCCGGCGTCAACGCCTGGAAGCCCGGTGACGAGGTCGTCGCGCACTGCCTGAGCGTGGAGCTGGAGTCGAGCGACGGCCACAACGACACCATGCTCGACCCCGAGCAGCGCATCTGGGGCTTCGAGACCAACTTCGGCGGCCTCGCGGAGATCGCGCTGGTGAAGTCCAACCAGCTGATGCCGAAGCCCGACCACCTCAGCTGGGAGGAGGCCGCCGCCCCGGGCCTGGTCAACTCCACCGCCTACCGGCAGCTGGTCTCCCGCAACGGCGCCGGCATGAAGCAGGGCGACAACGTGCTCATCTGGGGCGCGAGCGGCGGCCTCGGCAGCTACGCCACCCAGTTCGCGCTGGCCGGCGGCGCCAACCCGATCTGTGTCGTCTCCAGCCCGCAGAAGGCGGAGATCTGCCGCTCGATGGGCGCCGAGGCGATCATCGACCGCAACGCCGAGGGGTACAAGTTCTGGAAGGACGAGAACACCCAGGACCCCAAGGAGTGGAAGCGTTTCGGCAAGCGCATCCGTGAACTCACCGGCGGCGAGGACATCGACATCGTCTTCGAGCACCCCGGCCGTGAGACCTTCGGCGCCTCGGTGTACGTCACCCGCAAGGGCGGCACCATCACCACCTGCGCCTCGACCTCGGGCTACATGCACGAGTACGACAACCGCTACCTGTGGATGTCCCTGAAGCGGATCATCGGCTCCCACTTCGCCAACTACCGCGAGGCCTGGGAGGCCAACCGCCTCATCGCCAAGGCCAAGATCCACCCGACGCTGTCCAAGGTCTACTCCCTGGAGGAGACCGGGCAGGCCGCCTACGACGTGCACCGCAACCTCCACCAGGGCAAGGTCGGCGTCCTGTGCATGGCGCCCGAGGAGGGCCTGGGCGTGCGCGACGCGGAGAAGCGCGCGCAGCACATCGACGCCATCAACCGCTTCCGGAACATCTGAGGACCGCGGAGGCCATAGATGACTGAGCGTCAGAAGGACCGGCCGTGGCTGATGCGCACGTACGCCGGTCACTCCACCGCCGAGGCGTCCAACGAGCTGTACCGGCGCAACCTCGCCAAGGGGCAGACCGGCCTGTCGGTCGCGTTCGACCTGCCCACGCAGACCGGCTACGACTCCGACCACATCCTCGCCCGCGGCGAGGTCGGCCGGGTCGGCGTGCCGGTCGCGCACCTCGGTGACATGCGCCGGCTGTTCCAGGACATCCCCCTGGAGCAGATGAACACCTCGATGACGATCAACGCCACGGCCATGTGGCTCCTGGCGCTCTACCAGGTCGTCGCCGAGGAGCAGGGCGCGGACATCACCAAGCTCCAGGGCACGACCCAGAACGACATCGTCAAGGAGTACCTGTCCCGGGGCACCCATGTGTTCCCGCCGGGGCCGTCGCTCCGCCTGACGACCGACATGATCGCGTACACGGTCTCCCACATGCCGAAGTGGAACCCGATCAACATCTGCAGCTACCACCTGCAGGAGGCGGGCGCCACGCCGGTCCAGGAGATCGCGTACGCGATGTCGACGGCGATCGCGGTGCTGGACGCCGTGCGCGACTCCGGGCAGGTGCCGCAGGAGCGCATGGGCGACGTCGTCGGCCGTATCTCCTTCTTCGTGAACGCGGGCGTGCGCTTCGTCGAGGAGATGTGCAAGATGCGGGCCTTCGGACGCATCTGGGACCGGATCACCCGTGAGCGGTACGGCATCGAGAACCCCAAACACCGCCGCTTCCGCTACGGCGTCCAGGTGAACTCCCTCGGGCTGACCGAGGCGCAGCCCGAGAACAACGTCCAGCGGATCGTCCTCGAGATGCTGGCCGTGACCCTCTCCAAGGACGCACGCGCGCGTGCCGTACAGCTTCCCGCCTGGAACGAGGCGCTGGGTCTGCCCCGGCCCTGGGACCAGCAGTGGAGCCTGCGCATCCAGCAGGTGCTCGCCCACGAGAGCGACCTGCTGGAGTACGACGACATCTTCGAGGGCTCGACCGTGATCGAGGCGAAGGTCGGCGAGCTCGTCGAGGAGTCCCTCGCGGAGATCGAGCGGATCCAGGAGATGGGCGGTGCGATGGCCGCCGTGGAGTCCGGCTACCTCAAGTCGCAGCTGGTCGCCTCGCACGCCGAGCGCCGGGCCCGGATCGAGTCCGGGCAGGAGAAGATCGTCGGCGTCAACGTCTTCGAGACGACCGAGCCGAACCCGCTGACGGCCGACCTGGACACCGCGATCCAGACGGTCGACCCGGCGGTCGAGGCCCGGGTCGTCGCCTCGCTCCAGCAGTGGCGCGACACCCGCTACCAGCCGCCCTTCAACCACCCGCGCCCCTGCAAGGCGCTGGAGAAGCTGAAGGAGGCCGCCAAGGGCACCGAGAACCTGATGGAGGCCACCCTGGAGTGCGCCCGTGCCGGGGTCACCACAGGTGAGTGGGCGGGCGCGCTGCGCGAGGTGTTCGGGGAGTTCCGGGCGCCGACCGGGGTCTCCTCCGCGCCGGTGGCCGTCACCGCCGAGGCCGGCTCGGCCCTCGCCGACGTCCGCGCCCGGGTGGACGCCACCGCCCGCGACCTGGGCGTGGGCAAGCTGCGCTTCCTGGTCGGCAAGCCCGGCCTGGACGGGCACTCCAACGGCGCCGAGCAGATCGCCGTACGGGCCCGTGACGCCGGCTTCGAGGTGGTCTACCAGGGCATCCGGCTGACGCCGGAGGAGATCGTGGACGCGGCCCTCGCCGAGGACGTGCACGCGGTCGGCCTGTCGATCCTGTCCGGTTCGCACGCCCAGCTGGTGCCGGACGTCCTGGAGCGGCTCCGTGTGGCCGGTGCCACAGATATACCGGTGATCGCAGGTGGCATCATCCCAGGCGGTGACGCCGAACAGCTGAGGGCCGCGGGCGTGGCCGCCGTGTTCACCCCGAAGGACTTCGACATCACCGGAATCATCGGCCGCATCGTCGACGAGATCCGGAAAGCGAACAAGCTCGACCCCCTGGAGGTCCCCGCATGACAGTCAACCGTCTGCGTCCCCGCCGCTCGTGTCTCGCGGTACCGGGAAGCAACCCGCGCTTCCTGGAGAAGGCGCAGGGCCTCCCGGCGGACCAGGTCTTCCTCGACCTGGAGGACGCGTGTGCGCCGCTCGCCAAGCCGGAGGCACGGCACACCATCGTCAAGTTCCTCAACGAGGGCGACTGGACGGGCAAGACGCGGGTCGTGCGCGTCAACGACTGGACGACCGAGTGGACCTACCGCGACGTCGTCACGGTGGTCGAGGGCGCCGGCCAGAACCTCGACTGCATCATGCTGCCGAAGGTGCAGGACGCCCAGCAGATCGTCGCGCTGGACCTGCTGCTGACCCAGATCGAGAAGACGATGGGCTTCGAGGTCGGCCGGATCGGCATCGAGGCGCAGATCGAGAACGCCCAGGGCCTGAACAACGTCAACGAGATCGCGCAGGCCTCCCCGCGCATCGAGACGATCATCTTCGGCCCGGCCGACTTCATGGCCTCCATCAACATGAAGTCGCTGGTCGTGGGCGAGCAGCCGCCCGGCTACCCGGCGGACGCCTACCACTACATCCTGATGAAGATCCTGATGGCCGCCCGCGCCAACAACCTCCAGGCGATCGACGGCCCCTACCTGCAGATCCGCAACGTCGACGGCTACCGCGAGGTCGCCCAGCGCGCCGCCGCCCTCGGCTTCGACGGCAAGTGGGTGCTGCACCCTGGCCAGGTCGAGGCGTCCAACGAGATCTTCTCGCCGTCGCAGGAGGACTACGACCACGCCGAGCTGATCCTGGACGCGTACGACTACTACACGTCCGAGGCCGGCGGCAAGAAGGGCTCCGCGATGCTCGGCGACGAGATGATCGACGAGGCCAGCCGCAAGATGGCGCTGGTCATCGCGGGCAAGGGCCGGGCGGCGGGTATGCAGCGCACCGGCAAGTTCGAGATCCCGGAGGCGTGACGGCCATGCAGTTCGGACGCACCTACGAGGAGTTCGAGGTCGGGGCGACGTACAAGCACTGGCCGGGAAAGACGGTCACGGAGTACGACGACCACCTGTTCTGCCTCCTCACCATGAACCACCACCCCCTCCACATGGACACGAACTATGCGGAGAAGACGACGGACTTCGGCAAGAACGTCGTCGTAGGGAACTACGTCTACTCCCTCCTGCTCGGCATGTCCGTCCCGGACGTCTCCGGCAAGGCGATCGCCAACCTGGAGATCGAGTCGCTCAGGCACGTGGCGCCGACCTTCCACGGTGACACCATCTACGGCGAGACCACCGTGCTCGACAAGTGGCCGTCGAAGTCCAAGAGCGACCGCGGCATCGTCCATGTCGAGACCAAGGGCTACAAGCAGGACGGCACCCTCGTGTGCGTCTTCCGCCGCAAGGTGATGGTGCCGACCGAGACGTACATCAAGGAGCGCGGCGGCGAGCAGCCGGGCCGCCCGGAACTCGAGCAGCAGGAGAAGTAGGCATGGCCCGTCTCGCCCAGACCGCCGGTCTGACCGACATTCAGCAGGAGATCCTGTCCACCGTACGGGACTTTGTCGACAAGGAGATCATTCCTGTCGCGACCGAGCTGGAGCACCGCGACGAGTACCCGCAGCAGATCGTCGACGGGCTGAAGGAACTCGGCCTGTTCGGTCTGATGATCCCCGAGGAGTACGGGGGCCTGGGCGAGTCGCTGCTGACGTACGCCCTGTGCGTGGAGGAGATCGCCCGCGGCTGGATGTCGGTCTCCGGCATCATCAACACGCACTTCATCGTGGCGTACATGCTCAAGCAGCACGGCACGCAGGAGCAGAAGGACCACTTCCTCCCCCGGATGGCGGCCGGCGACATCCGGGGCGCCTTCTCGATGTCGGAGCCGGGCCTCGGCTCCGACGTGTCGGCGATCACGTCGAAGGCGGTGAAGGACGGCGACGACTACGTCCTGAACGGCCAGAAGATGTGGCTGACGAACGGCGGTACGTCCTCCCTGGTGGCCGTCCTGGTCCGGAGTGACGAAGGACACCCCGAGGGCACGGCGCCGCACAAGTCGATGACGACCTTCCTGGTGGAGAAGGAGCCCGGCTTCGGCGAGGTCCGGCCCGGCCTCACCATCCCGGGCAAGATCGACAAGATGGGCTACAAGGGCGTCGACACGACCGAGCTCATCATGGACGGCCTGCGGATTCCGGCCGACCGGGTGCTCGGCGGCGTCACCGGCCGAGGTTTTTACCAAATGATGGACGGCGTGGAGGTCGGCCGCGTCAACGTGGCGGCGCGTGGCTGCGGTGTCGCCCAGCGTGCGTTCGAGCTGGGTGTTCAGTACGCACAGCAGCGGCACACTTTCGGCAAGCCCATCGCGCAGCACCAGGCCATCCAGTTCAAGCTCGCGGAGATGGCTACCAAGGTCGAGGCCGCGCATGCGATGATGGTCAACGCGGCACGCAAAAAGGACTCCGGTGAGCGTAACGACCTCGAGGCTGGGATGGCGAAGTACCTCGCCTCCGAGTACTGCAAGGAGGTCGTGGAGGACGCCTTCCGGATCCACGGCGGCTACGGCTTCTCCAAGGAGTACGAGATCGAGCGCCTCTACCGTGAGGCCCCGATGCTGCTGATCGGTGAAGGTACCGCCGAGATCCAGAAAATGATCATCGGTCGCAGGCTGCTCGAGGAGTATCGGTTCCAAGGCTGATTGTCCGGGTGCGGGGTGTTTTCTTCGAGAAGAAGATCACACCCCGTCGACGCTGTTCTGCCGCCGACTCGGCTTCCTGGCTTGCCCAGTTGTGGCCCGCGACCGGTACGATCCCGGAAAGCCGCCGTCCCCCGTTCCAGCGCGGCATCATCCGCTACGAAGGTCATCCATGCCCCACAGCCAAACCTCTGCACCTCGCGACAGCCGAGCCGGCGTACGCCTTGCGCGCGGAGCATCGCCGTGGCTTCTCCCGACCGTCGCCACCGCAGCCCTCAGCCTTGCCCGCGCGCGCCGCTCCGGCGCCGCCAAGGCCGTCGCCGTGCCCGCCACCGCGCTCGCGGCGGGCATGCTGTGGTTCTTCCGCGACCCCGAGCGCGAGATCGCCCAGGGCCGGGTCATCTCGCCGGCAGACGGTGTGGTGCAGAGCATCATGCCGTGGAAGGACGGGCGCACCCGCGTCGCGATCTTCATGAGCCCGCTCAATGTTCACGTCAACCGCGCGCCCCTCTCGGGCACCGTGACGTCGGTCGAACACATCCCCGGTGGCTTCGTTCCCGCCTTCAACAAGGAGAGCGAGAACAACGAGCGCGTAGTCTGGCATTTCGACACCGAACTCGGCGACATCGAGATGATCCAGATCGCCGGTGCGGTGGCCCGCCGCATCGTGCCGTACATCCCGCAGGGGACGAAGGTCGAGCAGGGCGACCGCATCGGTCTGATCCGCTTCGGCTCGCGTGTCGACCTCTACCTGCCCGAGGGCGTGGAGGTCGCGGTCGAGGTCGGCCAGAAGACCGTGGCTGGGGTGACTCGCATTGACCGTGATTGATCCGGAGACACAGGCGGGCTGGGTGCCCGGCGCCGACGAGGTGGACGACGAGGAGGAGATGCCCCTCTCTCTCCGCCTCTCGATAGCGGACACCCTCACCCTCGGCAACGCCACGTGCGGGTTCATGGCGGTGTACTTCACCACCACCGGCATCCTGATCCCGCACCTCACAGGTGACCAGGAGACGGGCATGGCCCGCCACAGCGCGGCCACGGCCGTCATCCTGATGCTGTGCGCGGCGGTCTTCGACCTGTTCGACGGCCTGGTGGCGCGCAAGCTGCGGTCGTCGCCGATGGGTGCGGAGCTGGACAACCTCTCCGACCTGATCAGCTTCGGGCTGGCGCCGGCGTACTTCGTGCTCGTCTACGGCATGGTCGCGGACGACGCGCACCAGAGAGTCGCGGCGGTCGGGGCGATCGTGGTGCTGCTGGCCGTGGTGCTACGGCTGGCGCGTTTCTCGTGCGTGACGGTCCCGAACGGCATGTTCCAGGGCATGCCCTCCCCGTTCGGTGCGCTGACCGTGGTCTCGATCGTGCTCCTCGAGCTGCCCTTCGTGGCGACGCTCCTGGCGATCCTGGGCACGGCCTGGCTGATGGTGAGCCGGGTCGAGTACCCGAAGCCGCGGGGTCGCCTCGCGGTGGCGATGCTGTCCTGGATCGTCGTGTCGATGGGCCTGCTGGCGGCCTGGGCCTTCGACGCCCCCAGCGGCCAGCTCCTCCTCCAGACCGGCTGCGCCCTGCAGCTCGTCACGGGTGCGGTGATCCCGCTGTTCGCCACGGCTCGCCGGGTGAACAACTTCCGCGACAACCGGCGGGAGGCGCGGGCGGCACAGTTGCCGTAGCGCTCGCGCTGACGTAGGCCCCGGATCTTTTTCTGGTCCGGGGCCTTTTTGCGTGCCGACGTGCGCCTGCCGTCTGCTGGGGGCTCCGTCCCCAGACCCCCGGCCCGTGCCCACCCACCACCCGTCTCGCCCGACCGAGAAGGCACCCAGCCCCGCCCCAGTCCCGGCGCACACCTTGACCGGAGTGCAGGGGACGCAGCCCCTGGGCGGGGTTGAAGGGGCGGGGCCCCTGGGGGTGGGAAGGGCAAGGGCGGCGGGGGCGCGAGGGAACCCGGACTCAGGTCAGGTGGGCCCGGGCGATCGTCTCCGCCACCCGCTCCAGGATGGGCCCCGCGTCGGCGATGCACTTCGCCACGTCCGGTTCGACCCCGGTCAGCGGGTACGCCTGCCGGATCCCTGCCCGTCCCAGCGCGTCCGGCGTCAGCGCCAGCCGCCCGCACACCGCGACTACGTCCTTGCCCGCGGCACGCGCCGCCGCTGCGACACCCGCGGGGGCCTTGCCGTGCAGGGTCTGCTCGTCCAGGGAGCCCTCACCGGTGATCACCAGGTCGGCGCGCGCGAGCGCGGAGCCAAAGCCGAGGACGTCGAGCATCACCTCGATGCCAGGACGGAACGCGGCGCCGAGGAGGAGGGCGCCGTATCCGATGCCGCCGGCCGCGCCCGCGCCCGGTGCGGCCGCGTACTCCACCGCCCGGGGTCCCACCGCCGCCTCCAGCACCCGCGCGTAGTGCGCCAGCGCCGCGTCCAGGGCCTCCACGTCGTCCGGCGAGGCCCCCTTCTGCGGCCCGTACACCGCGGGCGCCCCCTTCGGCCCGGTCAGCGGATTGTCCACATCGCTGGCCAGCACCAGCTCGACCGAGGACAGCCGCGGGTCGAGACCGGTGAGGTCCGCGCTCGCGAGACCGACCAGCCCGCCCCCGCCCGGCGGCACCGGCTCCCCGTCCTCGTCCAGGAACCGCGCACCCAGCGCCGTCAGCATCCCCGCCCCGCCGTCCGTCGTCGCGCTGCCGCCGACGCCGAACACGATGGTCCGCGCCCCGGCGTCCAGCGCCGCCCGCAGCAGTTCCCCGGAGCCGTACGTGGAGGCCGTGAGCGGGGCGAAGACACCGGCCGGCAGCCGCTGCAACCCGCTCGCCTCGGCCATCTCCACGACCGCGGTACCGCCGCGCAGCGCGAACGCGGCGGTCACCTCCCGCCCGAGCGGCCCGGCGACCCGGACCTCCCGCCGTTCGAACCCGGCGGCGACCGCCGCGTCCACGGTCCCGTCGCCACCGTCGGCCACGGGCAGCGCCTCCACCCGAAGGCCCGGCACGACCCGGCGCAGCCCGGCCGTCACCCGCTCGGCGACCTGCACGGCCGTCAGCGAGCCCTTGAACTTGTCCGCGGCGACGAGCACCCCTCGGGTCCCGTCCACTGCAGCGTCCGCCACCTTGCATCCCCTTGCTTTCCGGGCCCGTTGCACGTCGGGCCAGCCGCGCCGCTGTGACCATAACCGCAGGGCGGCCCCGCCGTCATGCACCGCCCGAAGCCTGGCAACCTCCTGGCAGCCTGCTGTGTCCGCGGCGGAAACCGGGTACATCAGAACCCATGACCGCTGTGCGCACCGAGCCGGAACTCGCCGACCGCATCCTCGGCGGCTGGGTGGGCCGGATCGCCGGCAACATGCTGGGCAAGCCGGTCGAGCAGGGTGAGGTGTGGACGCGCGAGCGCATCGACCGCTACCTGCGGCAGGCCGCCGCCCTGCCGCTCACCGACTATCTGCCCGAACCGGCCGACGAGAGCGACGGCCTCGCGCTGCGCCCCGAGTGGCGCCAGTGCGTGCGCGGCCGCATCGACGGCAGTTGCCGCGACGACGACGTCGACTACGCGATCCTCGGACTGCACCTGCTGGAGACCCACGGCTTCGACTTCAGTACCGAGCAGGTGGGCGACCTGTGGCTGCTGCGGCTGCCGTACCTGCAGACGTTCACGGCGGAGCGGGCGGCCTACCGCAACCTCGCCGACGGGCTGAAACCCCCGCTGACGGCCACGCACCACAACCCGTACCAGGAGTGGATCGGCGCCCTGATCCGCGCCGACGTCTACGGCTGGACCAGTCCGGGCGCGCCCCGCCGCGCCGCCGCCCTGGCCCGCCGGGACGCGGTGCTGTCCCACACCGGCAACGGCGTGTACGGGGCGATGTTCGCGGCGGCGCTGATCTCGGCCGCGTTCGCCGCCCCGACGGTACGCCACGCCCTGGACACCGCGCTCACCGTCGTCCCGGCGAGCTGCCGCCTGGCCCGTACCGTCCGCCGGGTCGCCACGCTGCACGAGACCGGGATGACGTGGGAGGACACCCTCGCCACGGTGTGCGAGGAGACCGCCGGGCTCGGCTGGATCCACACTGTTCCGAACGCGGCCGTACTCACCGCGGGCCTGCTCTACGGCGACGGCGACTTCACCCGCACCATCGCCCTCACCGTCCGCGGCGGCCTGGACACCGACTCCAACGGCGCCACCGCGGGCTCGGTGGCCGGCGTCCTGAACGGAGCGGCGGCCATCCCGGCCCAGTGGAAGGACCCGCTCCGGGACACGGTCCGCAGTGCGGTGTTCGGCTTCGACGGTGTACGTATCAGTGCGCTGGCGGAACGCACCCTGCGCCTGGCGACGGCGGGGTTCGAGGAACCGGTGCCCGGTTACCCTGCCTGAATGACCAGCACCGAAGACTTCGCCGCGTACATCGCCGGCCTGCCACGCATCCTCTCCGGCGCCGCCGCCCTCTTCCGGGACGCCGAGGGCCGGGTACTGCTCGTCGAGCCGAACTACCGCGAGGGCTGGGCCCTGCCGGGCGGGACCGTCGAGTCGGACGACGGGGAGACACCGCGCCAGGGCGCACGCCGCGAGACGCTGGAGGAGATCGGGCTCGACGTGGAACCGGGCCGGCTGCTGGCGGTGGACTGGGTGCACGGGACGGCGGAACGCCCGCCGCTGGTGGCGTACCTCTACGACGGCGGTGTCCTCGCCGAGGACGACTTCAAGGCGATCCGCCTGCAGGAGGAGGAGCTCCTGTCCTGGCGTCTCGTCCCGCGCGAGGAACTCACCGCCCACCTGCCCGGCGCCCTGGGGCGCCGCGTCCTCGCCGCCCTGGACGTACTGGTGTCGGGGTCCGGTACGGCGGAGCTGGAGAACGGCCGTCGCGTCGGCTGACCGGGCAGGTGATATATCCCATTTGTCGACCCAAGCCGGTTTGAAGGGCATGCTGGGCAGGGACTCGGGCCGCCAGGCGCACACCCAGGAGCGCCACGAAGTGGAGGAGGCCGATCCCATGAGCACACCGCACCCCGACGACCACGCACCGGTCGACGCGACCGCCGCGGCCGAGGACACCCAGGCCGCGCTGATCGATCTCGCCAACAGCATCGCCCTGGTCCCGCAGGCAGTGCCGCCCGAGGGCGAGCAGCCGCCCGAGGGCGCGCTCGCCCTGCCCGTGATCGAGCAGGACGGCAATCGGTACGTCCCCGTCTTCACGTCGGACGACGCACTGGCCGCGGCCGGGGCCGACCCGGACACGGCGATCCGGGTCCCGGTCGTCGAGCTGGCCGTGAGCTGGCCCCAGGACGATCTGTGGCTGGCGGTCGACCCGTCCACCGAGGACGGCATCGCCCTCCCCTCCGACCTGGTACGGGCACTGCCCCAGTACGCCGGGATCGGCGCGTCGGGGCGGCCGGAGGGACCGCAGGAGGCGTGAGCGTCCACCGCGGCCGGGCGATATGCGCTCGCCTCCCGGTGGGCGGGCGTCCTACTCTCGGCCCATGAACGGCCCTCTCGTAGCCATACTCAGCGGCGCAGGCATCTCGACCGATTCCGGAATCCCGGACTACCGCGGTCCGAACGGGCTGTGGCGGCGGGATCCCGAGGCCGAGAAGCTGGTGACGTACGAGTACTACATGGGCGATCCGGAGATCCGGCGGCGCTCCTGGCAGATGCGGCGCCAGAACCGGACGCTCAGGGCCGAACCGAACGCCGCGCACCGGGCCGTCGCCGAGCTGGAGAAGTCCGGCGTCCCGGTCCGCGTGATCACCCAGAACGTGGACGGGCTGCACCAGCTCGCCGGGATGCCCGCCCGCAAGGTCCTCGAACTGCACGGCACCGCCCGTAGCGTCGTCTGCACGCGGTGCCATGCGCGCGGCCCCATGGAGGACGCCCTGGCCAGGGTCGAGGCGGGCGAGGACGATCCCTCGTGCCTGGAATGCGGCGGCATCCTCAAGTCCGCCACCGTGATGTTCGGTGAACGCCTCGACCCGGCGGTGCTCGGCGAGGCCGTGGCCATCACCAAGGCCTGCCAGGTGTTCATCGCCGTCGGCACCAGCCTCCAGGTCCAGCCCGCCGCCGGCCTCGCGGGCCTCGCCGCCGACCACGGCGCCCGGCTGATCATCGTCAATGCCGAACCGACGCCCTACGACGACATGGCCGACGAGGTCGTGCGCCGGCCGATCGGTGTCGCGCTGCCCGGGCTGCTGCAGGAGCTCGGCACGCCGCGCGGCCACTCGGCATCGAGTTGATGCCGGCCCTCAGGAGCCGCTCGCGTCGACGCCGTTCGTGACCCGCAGGAACTGCAGCTTCTCGGCGTCGACGGAACCCGCGGCCACCGTGTAGACGACGAGGCGGATGTCGCTGCCCGGGACGGTGAGCACGTCGCAGTCGCACGTCACCTCGCCGACCTGGGGGTGCACGATGGTCTTGCGGGCCGAGACGTGCGGGCCGACCGCACCGCCGTCCCACAGCCGCGCGAACTCCGCACTGGTGGAGCGCATCTCCGCGACGAGGTCGATCAGTCCCTGGTCGCGGGGGTGGTCGACGAGGGCGGTGCGCAGATCCGCGACGAGGGCGGGGCTCAGGGCGTCGCCTTCCTTGAGCACGGGCCAGGCCGCGAGTCCTGAGGGCCCCGTGGCGAAGGCCGCCCGCACCAGGTTCCGCTCGACGGGCGTCCGGGCGCTGGGGTCGCCCAGCAGCGCCGCCCATGCGGGAGTCCAGGACAGCAGGGTCCAGTCGGCGCTGAACACGCCCACGGGGAACTCGCCGAGGCGGGCGAGCATCCGCTGGACCCCCGCCGGCACGTGCGTGGAGATCGTCCCCGTCTGTGGCGGGAGGAGGCCGGCCAGCCGGTAGGCGTGATCGCGCTCCACGGGCTCCAGTTGCAGTGCCCTGGCCAGGCTCGCGACGACCTGGGCGGAAGGGCTCGTGGCCCGTCCCTGCTCCAGGCGCACCACATAGTCGACCGACAGCCCCGCGAGCTCGGCGAGTTCCTCGCGCCGCAACCCCACCGCACGTCGTCCGGGCCGCGGGGTCCGCCCGACGTCGACGGGAGAAAGCCGGTCGCGCCAGCGGCGCAACGCCGTGCCAAGGGTCTCGTCCACCCGACCATTGTGTCCGCCGGACGGCGCCTGTGCCTGGTACTGGCCGTCCTACCGTCGCGGAGGGCACTGGTTCCGCTCTCGCCACCGGCCGAGAGTGGGCACATGACGACAACGTTCATCACAGGAGCCAACAAGTCCCTCGGGTACGAGACCGCCCGCCGGTTGATCGAGGCCGGCCACACCGTCCTCGTCGGCGCTCGCGATCCAGAGCGTGGTAAGGCAGCCGCCGAAGCGCTCGGTGCCCGGTTCGTCCGGATCGACGTGACCGACGACGCGTCGGTGGCCGCGGCCGCCGCCGATGTCGCTGCTCGCGAGGGGGCCATCGACGTCCTGATCAACAACGCTGGTGTGCTCGGGACGCACAGCCCCGCCGACCAGATCACGGCCGCCGACGCCCACGCGGTGTTCGAGGTCAATGTCGTGGGGATCGTTCGGGTGACGCACGCGTTCCTGCCTCTGCTGCGGGGGTCCGCGAACCCGGTCATCGTCAACGTGTCGAGCGGCATGGGGTCGTTCGCGGCGACCCACGATCCCGAGCGCGTCGAGTCACGGCCCGTCGCGCCGCTCTACACGGCGTCGAAGGCCGCCGTGACCATGCTGACCACGCAGTACGCGAAGGCCTGGCCGGACGTGAAGGTGAACGCGGCCGACCCGGGCTACACGGCGACCGACTTCAACGGGCACAGCGGCCCGCAGACGGTGACCGAGGGGACCGACGCGATCGTCGAACTCGCCACCGTCGGGGCGGACGGACCGACCGGGACCTTCCGTGACCGACACGGTGTGGTGGCCTGGTGAACCCGCCGTGAGGGCGGGCCAGGCCCTCGGAGTCCTAGAACAACGCCGTGCCGCGCTCGAAGTCCAGGAGGCGCTGTTTGCGGTCGAGGCCGCCGCCGTAGCCGGTGAGGGAGCCACCGGAACCGATCACCCGGTGACAGGGGACGATGATGCCGACCGGGTTCCGGCCGTTGGCCAGGCCGACGGCCCGGGAGGCGGCGGGGTTGCCGAGGGCGGCGGCGAGTTCGCCGTAGGAGCGGGTCTCGCCGTAGGGGATGCGGCGCAGCTGGTCCCAGACGCTGCGCTGGAACGCGGTGCCGTCCAGGCGCAGTTCGAGGGTGAACTCCTTCAGTTCCCCGGCGAAGTAGGCCGCGAGCTGGTCCTGCGCCTCGGCGAAGGGCGTGTCGTCGCGGTCGCCGAAGGTCTCCTCGGGTGGGCGGTGACGCTGGTCGGTCATGTAGAGGCCGCACAGGACGCCGTCCTCGTCGGCGACGAGGGTGAGGGGGCCGTAGGGGCTGTCGATGACGGTGTGCTGCTTCTGCTTCACGTTCTGCTTCACGTTCTGCTTCACGGGAGGGTCCTCGGCTGTTCTCATACGGTCTACGGTCTACGTCATACGGGCAGGAAGTTGATCGGGTGGCTGTCGGTCGCCCACAGGTACTGGACGGCGTACGCCCGCCAGGGGCGCCAGGCCGCCGCGCGGGCGGTGAGCGCCGCCGGGGTGGAGGGCAGCCCCAGCTCCTGGGCCGCGCGCCGGATTCCGAGGTCGGTGGGCAGGAAGGCGTCCGGGTCGCCGAGGGCGCGCATCGCGATGACGTCGACCGTCCACGGGCCGAAACCGGGGAGGCCGAGCAGCCGGGCGCGGGTCTCGGCCCAGTCGCTCTCGACGCCCAGGTGGAGTGAGCCGTCGGCCAGTTGACGCACCAGGGTGGTGAACGTGGTGCGCCGGGTGCGGGGCATCGCCAGTGTCTCCGGGTCGAGGGCGGCCAACGCCTCGGGTGGGGGGAACAGGTGGGTGAGGCCGCCCTCGGGGTCGTCGACGGGCTTGCCGTGCGCGGTGACGAGACGGGCGGCGTGGGTGCGGGCGGCGGCCGTGGAGACCTGCTGGCCGAGGACGGCCCGGACGGCGAACTCCGCCTCGTCGACGGTACGCGGCACACGCCGGCCGGGGGCCTTGTCGACCAGGGGCGCGAGGAGCGGATCCGCACGCAACTGGTCGTCGACGGCGACCGGGTCGGCGTCCAGGTCGAGCAGCCGGCGGCAGCGGCTGATGGCGACGGTCAGGTCGCGCAGGTCGCTGAGGGTGAGTTTGCAGGCGATGTGGTCCGGCCGGGGGGCCAGTGCCACGATGCCGTGCCCGTACGGCAGCCGCAGGGTGCGCCGGTAGGCGCCGTCCCGCCACTCCTCCACGCCGGGCACGGCGGTCGCCGCGAGGTGGCCGAAGAGGTTGTCGGGGTTGAGCGGGGCGCGGAAGGGCAGGCGCAGCGACAGGGCGCCCGGTGTGGCGGCGGTGCCGGTCTTCTTCGGGACCCGGGCCCGCAGTTCGCTCGGCGCGAGGGCGAAGACCTCGCGGACGGTGTCGTTGAAGGTGCGGATCGAGGAGAACCCGGCCGCGAAGGCGATCTCGGCCATGGGCAGCGGGGTGGTCTCGATGAGCAGGCGGGCGGTCTGGGCGCGCTGGGCTCGGGCGAGCGCGAGGGGGCCGGCGCCCAGCTCGGCGAGGAGCTGGCGTTCGACCTGGCGGGTGCTGTAGCCGAGGCGGGCGGCGAGGCCGGGTACGCCGTCGCGGTCCACGACCCCGTCGGCGATCAGCCGCATGGCGCGGGCCACCAGGTCGGCGCGCTGGTTCCACTCCGGGGAACCGGGGCTGGTGTCGGGGCGGCAGCGCTTGCAGGCCCGGAAGCCGGCCTGCTGGCAGGCGGCCGCGCTCGGGTAGAAGGTCATGTTCCCGGGCTTGGGCGGCACCACCGGGCAGCTGGGCCGGCAGTAGATACGGGTGGTGAGTACGGCGGTGAAGAACCAGCCGTCGAAACGGGCGTCCTTCGACTGCACGGCGCGTACACAGCGCTCCCGGTCGGTGTGCATCCCTGTCTGCATGCATCCAGGATCGCCCACCGGACCGGGCCGGGCTGGCGGAAATCCGACATCGACCTCGTGTGCCCTGCGCCTGCCCGGATCACCTGTTCGGGTGGAGGGGTCGGTACGCTGCTCGCCATGGACCGAGGTCGGGTGTGGCCGCTGTACGCCGCCGGTTTCACCACCGCGTTCGGCGCGCACGGCGTCGCCGCGAGTCTGGGTGCGCGCTCCGCCGACGCGGTCACCTCCCTGTGGGTCCTGGGTGGCCTGCTGGCCCTGTACGACGGGGCCGAGGTGCTGCTGAAGCCGGTGTTCGGCACGCTGGCCGACCGGGTCGGGGCACGCCCCGTGCTCCTGTGTGGGCTCGCCGCCTTCGCCGCGGCGTCCGCGTTGTACGCCGTCGCGGGATCCCCCGGCTGGCTGTGGGCGGCCCGGCTGGGCCAGGGCGCGGCGGCCTCCGCGTTCTCCCCGGCGGCCTCGGCGCTGGTGGCCCGGTTGCATCCGGCCGCCGGCCGGGGGCGGGCGTTCGGGAGCTACGGCTTCTTCAAGTCCGTGGGATACACGCTGGGTCCGCTGCTGGGCGGGGTGCTGGTGTGGGCGGGCGGGCTGCGGCTGCTGTTCGGGGTGCTGGCGGTGCTGGCCTCGGTGGTGGCTGTGTGGGCGCTGGCCGCCGTGCCCCATGTGCCGCCGCTCCCCCGGGCCCGGCAGACGCTGCTCGATCTCGGACGGCGGCTGTCCGACCCGGTGTTCTGGGTGCCGACGGCGGCCCTCGCGGGCGCGACGGCGGCGTTGTCGGCCGGGGTGGGCTTCCTGCCCGTCTCGGGAAAGGCGGCGGGGTTCGGCACGGTGGCGACCGGTGCGGCGGTGTCGCTGCTGGCGGCCTGCGCGGCCCTCGTGCAGCCCCGCGCCGGACGGGCGCTGGACGCGGGACGGCTGCGGGCCGGCACCGGTCTGGTGTGCGGGCTGCTGCTCGCGGCGGCGGGTCTGGCAGCGGCGATGCTGCCCGGGCCGGCCGGTGTCCTCCTCGCCGCCGCGCTCATCGGCGTCGGCACCGGTCTGATCACTCCGCTGGGCTTCGCCGCCCTGGCGTCGGCCACTCCCCCGGAGCGCTTGGGCCAGACCATGGGGGCGGCGGAACTGGGGCGCGAACTCGGGGACGCGGGTGGCCCGTTGCTGGTGGCGGCAGTGGCGTCGGCGGCGACGCTGACGTACGGGTACGGGGCGCTGGCGGCGGTGCTGGCGCTGGGGCCGGTGCTGGCGGTCGTCCGGCGGCGCCGGGAGTCCGTGACGGCCGCAGAGCAGGGCGGGGAGCCTCACTAGGGGGTGTCTGCCCGGGCCACGTCCTCACCTGTTCAAGCACCCAGCACGTGTGTCACCAACGTCCCGGGACAGCACACCCAGGGCGGCTCGCCGCGGCGAAGCGGGAGGCCGGCGTTCAGTCGAGCTGTGCTGCGAACGCCTCGTACGCCCGCTCGTCGAAGAGGACGAACCTGACCTCTTCCACCTCGGTCTCCGCCTCCCGGACCGCCGCCACGGCGATGCGGGCGGCGTCCGTCATCGGCCACCCGTAGACGCCGGTCGAGATGGCCGGGAACGCGACGGTCCGCGCCCCCAGCTCGTCCGCGACCCTCAGTGACTCGCGGTAGCAGGAGGTCAGGAGCGACGGCTCGCTGCCGGACGCCCGGTACACCGGGCCGACGGTGTGGATCACCCAGCGGGCGTCCAGGTCGCCGGCCGTGGTGGCGACCGCGCGGCCGGTGGGCAGGCCCTCGCCGAGGCTGGAGGCGCGGAGCCTGCGGCACTCCTCGAGGATCGCCGGGCCGCCGCGGCGGTGGATCGCGCCGTCGACGCCTGAGCCGCCGAGGAGGGAGGAGTTGGCCGCGTTGACGATCGCGTCGGCGCTCTGCCGGGTGATGTCACCGCGCACGAGGGTGATGACGGTCATCTGTGCCGGAGCCTCCTCCACACGGCCTTGGCCGCGTTGTGCCCCGACATGCCGTGCACGCCGGGCCCCGGCGGGGTGGCGGAGGAGCAGATGAACACGGCCGGGTGGGGGGTGTGGTACGGGAACAGGGACAGCTTGGGGCGCATCAGGAGCTGCAGTCCGGAGGCCGCGCCGGTGGCGATGTCGCCGCCGACGTAGTTGGCGTTGCGGGCGGCCAGTTCGGGCGGGCCGGCGGTGGCCCGGGCCAGGATCCGGTCGCGGAAGCCGGGGGCGAAGCGCTCCAGCTGGCGCTCTATGGCGTCCGTGAGGTCTCCGGTCCAGCCGTTCGGCACATGGCCGTACGCCCAGAAGACCTGTTTGCCCTCGGGGGCCCGGGTGGGGTCGGCGACGCCGGGCTGCACGGTGATGAGGAAGGGCGGGTCCGGTGCGCGGCCCTGCCGGTACACCGTGTTCAGGGCGGCACCGATCTCGGCGCTGTCCGCGCCGATCTGGACGGTGCCCGCGCGGCGGGCCTCGTGCGCGGTCCACGGCACCGGGCCGTCCAGAGCGTAGTCGATCTTGAAAACACCGGGGCCGTAGCGGTAGCCGTCGTAAGTGCGGCCGAAGCCGGCGATGCGGGCCAGCGCGGTGGGCGAGGTGTCGAAGACGTAGGCGCGCGCGGGCGGCAGGTCGTCGAGGCGCTTGACCTCGTAGTCGGTGTGCACGGTGCCGCCGAGGTCCTTCAGGTAGGCGGCGAGGGCGTCGGAGACGGACTGGGAGCCGCCGCGGGCCACGGGCCAGCCGCGGGCGTGCGCTGACAGGGCGAAGACCAGGCCGATGGCGCCGGTGGCGAAGCCGTCGAGGGGGGCGATGACGTGGGCGACGAGACCGGAGAAGAGGGCCTTGGCGCGCTCGTCGTGGAAGCGGCGCATCAGCCAGGTGGAGGGCGGCAGCCCGGCCAGGCCGAACCGGGCCAGGGTCAGGGGGTCGCGCGGGAGCGCGGTGAGCGGCAGGGACATGAAGTCCCGGACCAGGGTGTCCCACCGGGTGAGGAACGGGGCGACCAGTCTGCGGTAGGCCCCCGCGTCACGCGGCCCGAAGGAGGCCGCCGTCTCGGCGACGGACCGGGCCAGCACGGCGGCGGTGCCGTCGGGGAAGGGGTGGGCCATGGGCAGCTCGGGCTGCAGCCACTGAAGGCCGTACCGTTCCAGGGGCATCGCGCGGAAGGCCGGCGAGTTGATGCCGAGGGGGTGGGCCGCGGAGCAGGGGTCGTGCCGGAAGCCGGGCAGGGTGAGCTCTTCGGTGCGGGCTCCCCCGCCGACGGTGTCGCGGGCCTCGAAGAGGGCGACGGAGAAGCCGCGGCGGGCCAGCTCCACGGCGGCCGTCAGGCCGTTCGGTCCCGCACCCACCACGACCGCATCGAGCATCGACGGCACCTTCGGACCCCTTCGTCAGCCGATGGCCACTCGGCTTCAGCATATGCCGGGGAACCGGCGGTCCCCGGCGCGGGTGGGTTCACCCGGGTGGCGCGGGGACGGGTCAGGCCGGGGACAGCAGTTCCACCACGCGACGGGCCGTGGCCGCGTCCCGGGCCGCGGTGAAGGGCAGGGCGTTGCCGCCGGTGATCCGGAACGGCTCGCCCGCGAGCGTGAGGTGGGCGCCGCCCGCCTCCTCGACCAGCAGCAGCCCTGCCGTGTGGTCCCAGGCCGCCTCCCAGGAGAAGGCGGTCGCGTCCAACTCGCCGCGGGCGACAGCCAGGTACTCGAGCCCCGCGGACCCGCAGGGGCGGGGCTCGACGCCCTGCGTCCACAGGCCGAGCAGGGCCTGCTTCTGCTCGTCGGTGGTGAAGTCCGGGTGGGAGGTGGCGACGCGCAGGTCCCGGTCGGGGTCGGGGGTGCCGGCGTGCAGCGGTACGCCGTCCAGGAAGGCGCCCCTGCCCCGGACGGCGGTGGCCAGTCGGTCGTGGGCGGGCGCGTAGGTCCAGGAGGCGAGCGTGACGCCGCGGTGGGCGAGGGCCACCAGCGTGCAGAAGCCCTCGTCGCCGTGCACGAACTGCCGAGTGCCGTCGACGGGGTCGATGATCCACACGGGCGCGTCGCCCTGGATCGCCTCGTAGGTCGCCGGGTTGGCGTGCACCGCCTCCTCGCCGACGACGCGGGAGCCGGGCAGCAGCGCGCCGAGCTTGTCGGTGAGGTGGAGCTCCGCCAGGCGGTCGGCGTCGGTCACCAGGTCGTGGGGGCCGCTCTTCTGGTCGATGTCGTGCGCGGCGAGCCGGCGGAAGCGGGGCAGGATCTCGGTGGCGGCCGCCTTGCGGATCGCCTCCTCCACGTCGGCCGCGTGGCGGGTGAGGAACGTGTCGAGAAACTCGTCGGTGGTTTCCTTGTGTCCGATCATGCCTCCATGAGAGCACGTGGCACTGACAATCCCCGCCGGGGTGGTGGACACCGGGTGGAATCGGGTTGAAGAAGCCGGGTCACCGTCCCACCGCATACCCCTGCATCCCGCGCGGATTGGCCGCCGCCGACAGGATGCCGCTCTCCGGGTCCCGGGCGACCGCGCACAGGCGTCCCTCCGACCAGGCCGGACCGACCGTGACATCGTGGCCGCGGCGCCGGAGTTCGTCGACGGTCCGGGGGGCGAGACGTGACTCGACGGTCAGGCTGCCGGGGCGGCTGCCGCGCGGGTAGAAGGAGCTCGGGAAGCTGTCACTGTGCCAGTTCGGTGCGTCGATGGCGCCTTGGAGGTCGAGACCGCCGCGGACGGGGGCGTGCAGGGCGACGGCCAGGAAGAAGTGCAGCTGCCACTGGTCCTGCTGGTCGCCGCCGGGGGTGCCGAAGGCCATGACGGGCACGCCGTCGCGCAGCGCCAGGGACGGGGTGAGGGTGGTGCGGGGGCGGCGGCCGGGGGTGAGGGTGTTCGGCAGGCCCTCCTCCAGCCAGGCCATCTGCAGCCGGGTGCCGAGGGGGAAGCCGAGCTCGGGGACGACCGGGTTGGACTGGAGCCAGCCGCCGCTGGGCGTGGCGGCGATCATGTTGCCCCAGCGGTCGACGACGTCGAGGTGGCAGGTGTCGCCACGGGTGCCGCCACGGGCGGAGACCTCGGCCTCTCCCGGGATCTTCATCACGGTGGGCTCGCCGACGCCCATCGGGTCGAAGCCGGGTTCCGCGTCGGTCCTCACGCGCGCGTGGACGGGCAGCCGGGGCTCCCGCCCGCCCGGGCTGCCGGGCCGCAGCTCGTACGAGGCCTGCGCGCCGACGAGCCGCCGCCGCCCGGCGTTGTAGCCTTCCGACAGCAGCGCGTCGAGCGGCACCTCGGCCGCGTCCCCGTACCAGGCCTCCCGGTCGGCCATGGCGAGCTTGCAGCCCTCGACGAGCAGGTGGACGTAGTCGGCCGAGCCGTAGGGAGGCAGCTCCGGCGGGAGCAGGGCGAGCTGCTGGAGCAGGGCGGGGCCCTGGCTCCAGGGGCCGGCCTTGCACACGGTCCAGCCGTTCCAGTCGTACGTCACCGGCGACTCGTAGGTCGCGGACCACCCGGCGAGGTCGGCGGCGGTGAGTGTGCCGGTGTGCCGCTCGCCGCTGGAGTCGAGGGTGGGGCGGGCGGCCTGCCGGACGAGCGCCTCGGCGATGAAGCCCGTGCGCCAGACCTCGCGGGCGGCCTCGATGCGTGCCTCGCGGTCCCCCGCCCCGGCGGTCTCGGCGAGCAGCCGCTTCCAGGTGGCGGCGAGGGCGGGGTTGCGCAGCAGCTCCCCGGTGCGGGGCGCACGGCCGCCGGGGAGGTACACCGCCGCCGAGGAGGTCCATTCCGTCTCGAACAGCTCCCGTACCGTCTCCACGGTGGCGCCGACGTTCTCCACGGGCGCGTGCCCGTGTTCGGCGTATCCGACGGCGTACTTCAGGACGTCGTCGAGGGACTTGGTGCCGTAATCGCGCAGCAGCAGCATCCAGGCGTCGAACGCCCCGGGCACGGCCGCGGCGAGCGGTCCGGTGCCGGGTACGAGATCCAGCCCGAGCCCCCTGTGGTGCGCGGCCGTCGCCCCCGCCGGCGCCACGCCCTGCCCGCACAGCACGCGCGCCTCGCCGCCGGCCGGGGCGAGCAGCATCGGCACCTCACCGGCGGGCCCGTTGAGGTGCGGCTCGACGACATGAAGCACGAACGCGCCCGCGACGGCCGCGTCATAGGCGTTGCCGCCGTCCTCCAGCACGGCCATCGCCGACTGGGAGGCCAGCCAGTGGGTCGACGACACTATGCCGAAGGTCCCCTGCAGGGTGGGCCGGGTGGTGAACATACCCGGAGGCTATCGACTGCCCTGCGCACCTGTCCCGAAGTGATCGCACAGGCACGGAGCGAGTTCGCACTTCCACCCCACAGGGAGTCGTGTGACACTGTCGTCCCCCCGGCGGTGCGGACCCCTCCGCCCCGCTCACCGCTCCCCCACGAGAAGTGCGCCGTGCCCTCACTTCCCCTGCCGCTCGCCCTGACCGCGCGCCTGTCCCCGGTGGTCGTCCTGGCCACGGCCGGCTGGGCGCTGACGTCCGGTCCGTTCGCCCCGACGCCGGCCGCCGGGCACCAGCCGTCCGTGGCCGACACGGCCACCCAGGCGCCCTCGGCGCCCTCCGCCACGACGGCGTCCAGGACGTACACCGCCGCGCCCGCGCCCTGCGGCAGCATCACGCCCAAGACCGTCACATCGCTGGTGCCCGGGGCGAAGACGACGGGCAAGGAGATCCCCTCCACCGACACCAAGCTGCGCCGCACCTGCTCCTGGAACGCCCTCAAGGGGTTCGACTACCGCTGGCTCGACGTGTCCTTCGAGCTCATGGAGTCGAGCCAGGCGGCCGAGAAGGAGTACCAGGAGCGCGTCACCGAGAAAAGCGGCGGAGGGGATGTTCCGGGTGTCGGTGACTCCGGGTACTCGGTGGTGAACCTGACCACCGAGGACAAGCAGCAGACCCGCGAGGGCGTGGTGCTGGTGCGGGTCTCCAACGCGCTGGTGGTGGTGACGTACAACGGCAGCGACTTCGAGACGAAGAAGGCGCCGAGCACGGATGTGATCAACAAGGGCGCCATCAAGGCGGCCAAGGACGCGGTGACGGCCCTGGAGGGCAGCAGGAGCGGCTGACGCCCTCCGGGGCCGACGGGACGTCAGATCGCGGTGTCCTTCCGTCCGGGCAACAGCATCAGCGCCAGGTACAGCACCAGTGACGTGCCGAGGCCCACCGCCCAGCCGTAGTCGGCGAGCGAGGACAGCGCCGGGATCGGCCGGCCGTCGATCAGGGGTTTGAAACTGGCGCCGCCGACGGCCAGCACGCCGCCGGTCAGGAAGGCGGCGACCGCCCGCCAGTTCCAGCCGCCCTCGTACCAGTACCGGCCGCCCGTGCGGTACAGGTCGGTGAGGTCGAGGCGGGTGCGGCGCAGGATCCAGTAGTCGGCGATGAGGATGCCGGCGACCGTGCCGAGCAGGCCGCCGACCAGGCCGAGCCAGGTGAAGATGTAGCCCTGCGGGTCGGAGTACAGCTTCCAGGGGAAGATCAGTACGCCGAGCACACAGGTGGCGAGGGCGCCGGTACGGAAACTGATCCGGCGGGGCGCGATGTTGGAGAAGTCGAACGCCGGTGAGACCAGGTTGGCCGCGATGTTGACCGACAGGGTCGCCACCAGGACCGTCACCAGCGCGTACAACAGACCCACCACGCTGTCGGTCTGCGCGGCCAGTTGGACCGGGTCCCAGATCGGCTTGCCGTACACCGCCTGCGAACCGGATGTCACCAGCACGGAGAGGAAGGCGAAGAGGGTCATCGTGGTCGGCAGGCCGAGCGCCTGGCCCCGGGTCTGCGCCTTCTGGCTCCTGCCGTACCGGGTGAAGTCCGGGATGTTCAGCGACAGCGTGGACCAGAAGCCGATCATGCCCATGAGGGAGGGCCAGAAGAGCTTCCAGAAGTCGCCGCCCCAGCCCAGCTTGGAGGGCTGGTCGAACAGCGGGCCGAGGCCGCCGGCCTTGCTGCTCATCCACCACAGCATCACGAAGGCGCCGACGAGGACGAAGGGCGCCGCCCAGTTCTCGAAGCGGCGGATGGTCTCCATGCCCCGGTAGATGATCGCGACCTGGATCGCCCAGAAGAGCGCGAACGACAGCCACATGGTCCAGGCGTACCCGCCGATGTGCGAGGCGTTCGACCAGCTGTCGCCGATCAGCTTGCCGGCGAGGAAGTAGATGGCCTCGCCGCCGATCCAGGTCTGGATGCCGAACCAGCCGCAGGCCACCAACGCCCGCACCACGGCGGGCAGGTTGGCGCCGCGCACCCCGAAGGAGGCGCGGGCGAAGACCGGGAAGGGGATGCCGTACTTCGGTCCCGCGTGCCCGGTGAGCAGCATCGGCACGAGCACGATCAGGTTGGCCAGGGCGATGGTGAACACCGCCTGCTTCCAGTCCATCCCCACGGCGATGAGCCCGGAGGCGAGGGTCCAGGAGGCCGTGTTGTGGGCCATGCCGACCCACAGCGCGGAGAAGTTGTAGGTGGTCCAGGTGCGTCCGGCCACCGGGACCGGGAGCAGGTCCTCGTTGGCGTAGGGGCCGCTGGGCTGTGGCGCACCGGGGGCGATCTCCACCCGGCCGTCGGCGAGGGTGACCTGGGCGGTCGGCGGTATGGCGGTGGGAGCGGTGTCGGTCATGGGCAGGCCAATCGAACGAGGTGGGACGGGAGAGGCCGTGCGGGCACTCGCCCCTCCCCGGGGAGGTGGGGAGGGGTGACCAGGAGTGGGGGGTTGGGCGGGGGTGGTGCTGCGGGTCAGGAGTTGACGGCGGGGATCACCTGCGCCCCGTAGGCGTCGATGACCTTCTCCTGCGCATCGTGCATGTCGTACACCGCGAACTGGTCGACGCCCAGCTCGCGCAGCGCGTTCAGTTTCTCGATGTGTTTGCCGACCGGGCCGATCAGGCAGAACCGGTCGACGATCTCGTCCGGCACGAACTGGGTGTCGGGGTTGCCGCTGCGCCCGTGGTGGGCGTAGTCGTAACTCTGGCGGGCCTTGATGTAGTCGGTGAGTTCGTCGGGTACGGCGGCGGAGTGCTCGCCGTACTTGGCGACCAGGTCGGCGACGTGGTTTCCGACCATTCCGCCGAACCAGCGGCACTGCTCGCGGGCGTGGGCGAGCGCCTCGGGCGAGTCGTCGTCGGTGACGTACGCGGGGGCGGCGACGCAGATTTTCACCTCGAACGGGTCGCGGCCGGCGACGCGGGCGGCGTCCTTCACGGCCCTGACCATGTACTCGGTCAGATAGAGGTCGGCCAGCTGGAGGATGAACCCGTCGGCCTCCTCGCCGGTCATCTTCAGCGCCTTGGGCCCGTACGCGGCCATCCACACGGGCAGTTCGGCGCCCGGCTTGATCCACGGGAACCTGACCACCGTGCCGCCGAGGTCGGCCTCCTCGCCCCGGCCGAGCGCCCGGATGACCTTCATGGCCTCGCTGATGCGGGCGAGGGTGTTGGGCTTGCGGCCCGCGACGCGCATGGCGGAGTCACCGCGGCCGATACCGCAGACGGTGCGGTTGCCGAACATGTCGTTGAGGGTGGCGAACGTGGAGGCGGTGACCTCCCAGGTGCGGGTGCCCGGGTTGGTGACCATGGGGCCGACCTTCAGACGCTCCGTGTTCGACAGGATCTGACTGTAGATCACAAAGGGTTCCTGCCAGAGCACGGCGGAGTCGAACGTCCAGCCGTGGGTGAAGCCGTTGCGTTCGGCGCGCTGCATCAGGCTGACGACGCGGGAGGCCGGCGGGTCGGTCTGCAGGACGAGTCCGAAGTCCATGAGCGCCACTCCTAGGTGAGGTACTGACAGGTGGAGCGCGGGGTGTAGACGCCGTGGCCGGCGCGTCCGGTGTACTCCCGCTCGGTGATGACGGGTTCGCCGCGCGAGAGCACGGTCTCGACCCGGCCGGTGGTGTGCCTGCCCTCGTACGCCGAGTAGTCGACGTTCATGTGGTGGGTCTCGGCGGACATGACCTGCTCGGCGTGCGGGTCGTAGATGACGACGTCGGCGTCGGCGCCCGGGGCGATGGTGCCCTTCTTCGGGTACATGCCGAACATCCGGGCCGGGGTGGCGCAGGCGATCTCGATCCAGCGGCGGCGGCTGATGTGCCCGTCGACGACGGCCTGGTGGAGCAGGTCCATACGGTTCTCCACGCCCGGAAGACCGTTGGGGATCTTGGAGAAGTCGCCGCGGCCGAGCTCCTTCTGGCCGGTGAAGCAGAACGGGCAGTGGTCGGTCGAGACCACCTGCAGGTCGTTGGTGCGCAGGCCCTGCCAGAGCCTGGCCTGGTGTTCCCGGGGCCGCAGGGGCGTCGAGCAGACGTACTTGGCGCCCTCGAAGCCGGGCTCGGCGAGGTTGTCGGTGGACAGGAACAGGTACTGCGGGCAGGTCTCGCCGAACACGTTGAGACCCTCGTCGCGGGCCCGGGCCAGCTCGGCGACCGCCTCCATCGCGGAGACGTGCACGACGTACAGCGGGGCGCCGGCGACCTGGGCGAGCCTGATGGCCCGGTGGGTGGCCTCGGCCTCCAGGAGGGCCTTGCGTACCTCGCCGTGGTACCTGGGGTCCGTCTCGCCGCGTGCCAGTGCCTGCTCCACCAGCACGTCGATGGCGATGCCGTTCTCCGCGTGCATCATGATCAGGCCGCCGTTCTCGGCGGAGCGCTGCATGGCGCGCAGGATCTGGCCGTCGTCGCTGTAGAAGACGCCCGGGTAGGCCATGAACTGCTTGAAGGAGGTGACGCCCTCCTCCACCAGCAGGTCCATCTCCTTCAGCGTCTCCTGGTTGACGTCGGAGACGATCATGTGGAAGCCGTAGTCGACGGCGCAGTTGCCCTCGGCCTTGGCGTGCCAGGCGTCCAGGCCCTCGCGCAGGGAATGGCCGACGCTCTGCACCGCGAAGTCGACGATCGTGGTGGTGCCGCCCCAGGCGGCGGCCCGGGTGCCGGTCTCGAAGGTGTCGGAGGCGAAGGTGCCGCCGAAGGGCAGCTCCATGTGGGTGTGGGCGTCGACGCCGCCCGGGATGACGTACTTCCCGGTGGCGTCGATGACTGTTTCGGCGGTGAAGGCCTCGGCTGCCGGGGTGCCGGAGGCGGCGAGGGCGGCGATGCGGCCGTCCTCTATCAGGACGTCGGCGTGGATCTCGTCGGACGCGGTGATGACGAGGCCGCCACGGATGACGGTACGGCTGCTCATGATCCCTCTCCTGCCAGAGTCGACGGTTCGGTCAGGGCGCGGTCAGCGGGGGGTACGCGTCGGGGCGGCGGTCCCGGTAGAACTGCCAGCGGTCGCGGACCTCGCGCAGTTTGGCCATGTCCAGGTCGCGGACGACGAGTTCGGTCTGCTTGTCGGATGCCACCTCGCCCACGAACTGCGCCTCCGGGTCGACGAAGTACGTCGTCCCGTAGAAGTCGTTGTCGCCCAGCTCCTCGACCCCGACCCGGTTGATCGCGCCGACGAAGTACTCGTTGGCGACGGCCGCGGCCGGCTGCTCCAGCTGCCACAGGTAGGCGGACAGGCCGCGCGAGGTGGCCGACGGGTTGAAGACGATCTCGGCACCGGCCAGGCCCAGGGCCCGCCAGCCCTCCGGGAAGTGGCGGTCGTAGCAGATGTAGACCCCGATCCGCCCGACCTTGGTGTCGAAGACCGGCCAGCCGAGGTTGCCGGGACGGAAGTAGAACTTCTCCCAGAACCCCGGTACTTGGGGAATGTGGTGCTTGCGGTACTTGCCGAGGTACGAGCCGTCCGCGTCGATCACGGCCGCCGTGTTGTACAGGACGCCGGGCTGCTCCTCCTCGTACATCGGCAGGATCAGGACGATGCCCAGTTCCTTGGCGAGTGCCTGGAAGCGCTTGACGATGGGGCCGTCCGGGATCGCTTCGGCGTACTCGTAGAACGCCTTGTCCTGGACCTGGCAGAAGTAGGGGCCGTAGAACAGTTCCTGGAAGCACAGCACCTGAGCACCCTGCGCGGCCGCGTCGCGGGCCGCCTGCTCGTGCACCCGGATCATCGACTCCTTGTCGCCGGTCCACGCGGTCTGGAAGAGGGCGGCACGGATCACTCTGCTCATCGGGACCTCCGGTCGCTCGGTGTAGAGCTCGGTGTGCGAGAACAGTAGGAAGTCCGAAATCCGGCTTTGAGTTGCACGGTGTCACGTCTGCGGGCGTGCGGCGTGCCACGGTGTCACCCTTGCGTGAGCCCATGTTTCACCGCCGTTTTCGCAGGTCGTCGTAGGTTTCAGCCTTGTTGCGCGTCGTGCGCGAGGAGTGCGATGTGCACGGATGCGGCCTGCTCGAAGTCGTCGAGGTCGACACCGAGCCGGCCCTGTATCGCTTCCAGCCGGCGGTAGAGCGCGGGCCGGGAGACATGGTGGAGCTGGGCGGTGCGGGACTTGTTGCGCCCGGTGGCCAGATAGGTGCGCAGCACGGACAGCAGGTCGTCGTCGGACGGGCACAGCAGCCCGTCCAGCTCCCGCTCCGCGAACGACTGCACGTGCGGGTCGTCCCGGAGCAGCCGGACGAGGCCGCGCAGATGGACGTCCCTGAGGCGGACCACGGCCGGGAGGTCGAGGGCGGCCGAGGAGTCGGCCACGGCGTCGGCGACGTGCTGGGCCTCGCGCAGCCCCGCGGGCACGTCGTCCCAGGCGGTCCGCGGATCGGCGGCGGCGACCACCGTGCGGGCCTGACCGGACTCGGTGCGCAGCCGGGCCGCGAAGTGCGCCGCGAGGGCCTCGGCGTCCTGGTCCCGGGGGAGGCTGAGGAGCACGGCGGTGGCGTCGTCGGCGAGCTCGGCGACGATCCCCGGCAGACCCAGCAGCCGCAGCATGCGGTCGAGTCCCGCGGGTTCCGTGTCCCGTACGACGAGCGGCACGAAGGTGCGCCGGTTGACCGGCAGCCCGGCGGCGCGGGCCCGGGGCAGCAGCTGGCGGGCCGGTACGACGCCGGAGACCAGGTCGGTGAGCAGGCTCTGCGCGGACTGCTCCTCCCAGGTGTGGGCCGAGCCGCCGCCGAGCATGCGGTGCAGGACGAGCGCCTCCGCGGCGCGGTCGGCGAGCAGCCGTCCGGTGGCGGTGTCGCCCCGGTGGCCGCACAGCACGATCCAGCCCCATCGCTCGCCGCGCCCGCCGAGGTCGGCGCGGATCCAGCCGTCCCCCGCGGCGCCGCCGGCCTGCCGGGCGATGCGTTCCCAGTCGCGCAGTACGTCGTCCACGGCGGACCGCTCCCCCGCCGTGGCCAGGACGCGGTGGGCGAGATTGGTGACGACGACGGGGCAGCCGCTGTGCTGGGCCACCTCGTCCAGGAGCCGTTGCAGCGGGGCGCCCGCGGTGATGAGCCCGGTGAGGGCCGTGCGTACCGCCTCCGACAGGCTCACGGCGGCGAACTTCCGGCGCACCAGCCGCGACTGCACCTCCTCGGTCAGTTCGGCGAACGGGAACGGGCGGTGCAGCACGACCAGGGGAAGCCCGCACCGTTCGGCGGCCCGGCGCATCACCTCCGGAGGGGCGGGGAAGGCCCGGCCGAGCCCGAGGACGACGGCCGCGGCCTCCGCGCGGTGCAGCGACTGGATGTACTCGGTCTGCTTGCCCTCGTCGCCGGCGAGCAGCACACCGGTGGTGAGCACCATCTCGCCGCCGCTGAGCATCACGCCGACGTCGGGGGCCTCGGCGACGTGCACCCAGCGCACCGGCCGGTCGAGCCGGTCGGCGCCGGCCACCACCTCGGGCTCCCCGGCGAGCACCCGCTCCAGGCCGAGGACCTGCCGTACCGACAGGGCGGGTTCCAGGCTCTGCAGGGTCTCGAAGGTGGTGGTGGCCATGGCCGTCTTTCCCTTTGCTCGAGTGCCGCCGGGCGCGGCTCAGCCGGTGCTACCAGATGCTCCTCAGAGCGTTTTCGAGGATCGCGGCGCCCTCCTCGGCCTCCGCGACGGTCAGGGACAGCGGGGGTGCGATGCGCAGGGCGCTGGTGTTGTGGCCGCCGCCCTTGCCGATGAGCAGCCCGTCGGCGCGGGCCGCCTCCAGCACCGCGGCGGCCGCCTGCGGGTCGGCCCGGTCGGTCCCGGGCTTCACCAGTTCCACGCCGATCATCAGTCCGCGTCCGCGTACCTCCCGTACGCCGGGGAGCTGGGCGGCGACGGCCCGCAGCCGCTCGATCAGCAGGCCGCCGACCCGCCGGGCGTTGCCCTGCAGGTCGTGTTCCAGCAGGTACGTCAGGTTGGCCAGACCCGCCGCCATGGTGATCTGGGTACCGCCGAACGTGGCGATGCTGTTGGCGTCCAGGCAGTTCATGATCTCGGCGCGGGCGACGACCCCGCCGATGGACATGCCGTTGCCGATGCCCTTGGCGAAGGTGAGGATGTCCGGCGGTCCGCTGCGGCCGTGCGCCTGCCAGCCCCAGAAGTGGCCGCCGGTGCGGCCCCAGCCGGTCTGCACCTCGTCGGCGATCCACAGGATGCCCTGCTCGCGCAGGACCTCGCGGAAGGCGGCGTACAGGCCGTCGGGCGGGGAGGTGAAGCCGCCGACACCTTGGACGGGCTCGGCGATCAGCGCGGCGGGCGGGCGGGTGTGGCCGAGGAGGTCCTTCAGGTCCTCGACGCAGGCGGCGGTGAACTCCTCGTCGCTCAAGCCGGCGTACGGGCCCCGGGTGCGGACGCCGCCGTGGACGTACAGGGTCTGCAGCGGGGACAGGGAGGTCGGGGACCAGCCGCGGTTGCCGGTGATGCCGACCGCGCTGAAGGAGCGGCCGTGGTAGCTGTTGCGCATCGCGAGGATGGTGTTGCTGCGCCGGTAGGTGGTGGCGAGCAGCAGGGCCGTGTCGTTGGCCTCGGTGCCGGAGGTGGTGAAGAACACCCGGGCGTCCGGGATGCCGGACAACTGGGCGATGCGCTCGGCGAGTTCGACCATCGGCCGGTTGAGGTAGAGGGTCGAGGAGTGGACGATCCGTCCGGCCTGCTCGCTCACCGCCTTCGTCACCTCGGGCAGCGCGTGCGCGGTCATGGTGGTGAGGATGCCGCCGAAGAAGTCGAGGTAGCGCTTGCCGGAGGCGTCCCAGACGTACCGGCCCTCGCCGTGGGTGAGCTCGATCGGGTCCTCGTAGTAGAGGGCGAGCCAGTCGGGCAGGACGGCCCGGTGGCGGCCCAGCAGGTCCTTGGTCACGGCTGCACCAGCCCTTCGTAGGCGTCGGGGCGGCGGTCGCGGTAGAACGCCCACGTCTGCCGCACCTCTTCGATGAGGTCGAAGTCGAGGTCCCGGACGACGAGTTCCTCCTTGCTGTCGCTCGCGGGTTCCCCCACGAACTGTCCGCGCGGGTCGACGAAGTAGCTGGTGCCGTAGAAGTCGTTGTCGCCGTAACTCTCCACGCCGACCCGGTTGATGGCGGCGACGAAGTACTCGTTGGCGACGGCCGCCGCCGGTTGCTCCAGCCGCCAGAGGTGGGAGGACAGGCCACGGTGGGTGGCGGACGGGTTGTACACGAGCTGGGCGCCGTTCAGACCGAGCTGCCGCCAGCCCTCCGGGAAGTGCCGGTCGTAGCAGATGTACACGCCGACCTTGCCGACGGCGGTGTCGAAGACGGGCCAGCCGAGGTTGCCCGGCTTGAAGTAGTACTTCTCCCAGAAGCCCTTGACCTGCGGGATGTGATGTTTGCGGTACTTGCCGAGGTAGCTGCCGTCGGCGTCGATCACCGCCGCGGTGTTGTAGTAGAAACCCGACTGCTCGATCTCGAACACCGGGACGACGATCACCATGCCGGTCTCGCGGGCCAGCTCCCGCATCCGGCTGACCGTCGGCCCGTCGGGCACCGGCTCGGCCCAGCGGTAGTGCTCAGGCTCCTGGACCTGGCAGAAGTAGGGCGCGTTGAACACTTCCTGGAACCCGATGACCTTGGCGCCCTGCCGGGCGGCCTCGCGGGCGTGCTCCTCGTGTTTGGCCACCATGGACGCGGTGTCACCGGTCCAGGTGGCCTGGACCAGTGCGGCGCGGACGACGTTCGTCATGAGCTGCTCCTTGGACGGGACGTTCATCCCTCTACGCCCGTAGATGCAAGCCGTAGAGGGACGAACGTAAGCCTCCCGGACGGCCTTGCCAAGACCATCGTCGTCAACCCGCTGGGTCGATCGTGTTTCACACTCCAGTGGACGATCGGCGGGCGCCATGGCGCTCAGGCGGCGAATCCGGCGACCCGGACGGCGTGCAGCACGTCCCAGTGCCGCTCCTGCGAGACGTCCCGCGCGGCCTGGAGCAGCAGCGGCACCAGACGCCGCGGGTCGGCCGCGACGCTGCGGGCGGCCTCCTCGGGGGTGCGGACCCGGACGTAGGCGTCCAGCAGGACGTGCACCTCGCGCTCGCGGCCCTCGGCGTCCAGTGCCAGCACCGCCTCGCCGATCTCGGCGGCGGGCCGGGCGACACCCTGCCGCAGGATGTGCCGCCCGTCGGCGGAGCGGCCCGCCGCCTCCAGCGCGTCGGCCGCGGCCACCAGCCGGTCGGCGGGCAGCGAGGCGGCCTCCCACAGCAGGGTCGCCCAGTCCGCGCCGAGCCCGGCGCGCTCGAGTTCCGCCGCGAGCAGCGGGAAGCGGGCGGCGGGCCAGTAGGCAGCCTCGACCAGCAGGGCGTGCGCCTCGCCGCTGCGGCCCTCGGCCCGGAGCCGTACGAGGCTCTCCACGGCCCCGCCGACGGCCTGCTCCGCCTGCGGGTCGGGGCTCGCCCCGGTCCGCGGCCGCGGCCGCGGCACCTCCCCCGTGGCCGCTCCGGCGAACCGTGCACCGCGCGGAGTGCGCCGGGGCGCGGGCGGGGGCGCCGGGTCGGCGGCGAGTGGTGGCACCGGCGCCTGCGGTACGACGACCTGCGCGACCTCGGCCTCGGTCATCCCGGCGAACCGGGCGCTGCCTCGGCGGCGCTTGCGCCGTCGGGCGGGGGCGGGGGTCGGTTGGGAGGCGGGGGCCGGTTCGGGGGCCGGTTCGGGGGCCGGTTCGGGGGCCGGTTCGGGTGCGCGGGCGGGCCCGGACGGAGCGGGGTGCTCCTGGTCGGGTACCGGCGCCCGGACGGGGCGGCGGAAGGTGTGGAAGGCGTTGTCGGGGGCGATGGCCTGCTGGAGGTCGCCTGCGGCACGGGATGCCGGGCCGGGGGCGGAGCGGGCACGGAGGTCGCCGTCCGGGGCGCCGGCTGCCGGGTCGTGGGAGGGGCGGGGGGTACCCGCTCCCGCACCCGGAGCGCCCGGCGCCGGCTCAGGGCCGTGGTGGGCGTGGTCCGGGCCGGCCGGAGAGCGGGGCGCCCGGGAGCGGATGCGGTACTCGCGGAGGAAGCCCTCCGTCGTGGTGTGCTGCGGAAGGCCGTCCGAGGGGCGGGGTCCCGGAGCG
This sequence comes from Streptomyces sp. NPDC001843, assembly GCF_042891955.1. Classification (NCBI taxonomy): domain Bacteria; kingdom Bacillati; phylum Actinomycetota; class Actinomycetes; order Kitasatosporales; family Streptomycetaceae; genus Streptomyces; species Streptomyces sp. NPDC001843. Next base: position 322,607 of record NZ_JBIATQ010000012.1, read on the forward strand.
CGATCGTCGACGCCGTCGGCCGTGCCGTGTGCCGGACACGGGCCCGTCGGGGCGCCCGTCGAGGGACCGTCGCCGGAGCCGTCCACCGGGAGGCCGCCCGATGCCGCCCACGTCGGCGGCACTCGATGGGCCGCCCGCTCGGCCGGGGCCACCTCCCCGCGCCCCTGCGGGGACCTGTCCCCGACCTGGAGCACGTCCCCGTCGGTGTCCCGCCGGACTGGCGACGCGGTGTGCGTCGCCCGCCGGTCCAGGTCCGCCATCCGGGCGCGCAGTTCCGCGCACCGCGCGGTGGCGCGTTCATGGTCGTCGCGGGCCCAGGCGAGGTCGAGGCGGAGCGCGTCGGCCTCCTCCGGGGTGGCGGCCGAGGCCAGCAGCCGGCCCAGTTCGGCCTGCCGTTCGGCGGCGTACCGCTGCTCGCGCAGCATCACGTCGAGCCGGTCGCCCAGTTCGTCGCGGGCGCCCGGCCGGGCGTCGTGGGCGGTGAGGGCGGCCACGTGCAGAACCCGGGCCCGTTCGCGCTCCGCGCCCGCCGCCGCGGTCCCGTAGGCCCCCGCGAGATCGTGCAGAAGTGCCTCCACGACGTCCCACGGCGGCACCTCACGCCCGGCGAGACAGGCCCGCATACCGTCGGGGTCGCGCTGCCAGAACACCCCGCACCAGCCGCCGCCCTGGTCCAGGCGTGCCAGCAGACCGTCCAGGTAGCTCGCGAACTCCCGCACCCGCCCGGGAAGTTGATCCACAGCCATCGCCCAACTCCCGCCAGACCGGAGCACTCGGGTCGGTAGGCAACACCAGGCGTGTTACGGGCATGCTACGGGCGGTTTTCCACGGGTGTTCCGAAGACCCACTTAACGGGATCTTGACCCGTCGACCTCAATGGGATCTTGACCCGTCGCCGGGGTACCGGACGCCGCGCGTCACACCGCGACCGGCGTGCACCGGTCCGCCACCTCGTCCATCGACAGCCCGAGCACCCGGGCCAGCGCGGCCACCGTGAAGAACGCCGGGGTCGGAGCGCGGCCCGTCTCGATCTTGCGGAGGGTCTCGGCCGAGATGCCCGCCTCGGCCGCGACGTCCGTCATGCTCCGGGCACCGCGCGCGTCACGGAGCAACCGGCCGAGCCGCTCGCCGCGTTCACGCTCTTCGGGGGTGAGGGGGTTACGCACCATGCGACCATTCTAATACCGGTATAACAATTGGCGGCGGTGAAAGTGAAGAGGCACGAGAGCCGCCGGTACCGAACGAGGGCCGACGGCGCCGGCGCACCCCCTGACCGCAGTCGGCCAGAACATGCCGCCCCGAACAGAACATGCCATCGTGGCATGAGCGCCCCCCTATCCGGTTACCCGGCGGGAGCCAGACGTCAGCGAAGGAACGGAAAGCGATGACCAGCGGTTTCATCGGCCCGGAGGGTGACCCCTTCGGCGAATTCCTCGCCCGCTTCTTCGGCGGAGCCGGCCCCCATCCCAGCGCACGCCAGATCGACATCGGCCGTCTGCTGAGCCAGCCGGCCCGGGAGCTGGTCCGAGGTGCCGCCCAGTACGCCGCCGAACACGGCAGCCGGGACCTGGAGACGCAGCACCTGCTGCGCGCGGCGCTCACCGCGGAGCCCACCCGCAGCCTGCTCAGCCGGGCCGGCGCGGACCCGGACTCGCTCGCGACGGAGATCGACGAACGGTCCGGCCCGCCCCAGGGACCGCCGGGCGAGACGCCTCCCCCGACGACGATGTCCCTGACCCCGGCCGCCAAGCGCGCCCTGCTGGACGCGCACGACCTGGCCCGGTCCCGCGGCGCGGGATACATCGGCCCGGAGCACGTGCTCAGCGCACTGGCCGCGAACCCCGACTCGGCCGCCGGGCACATTCTGCACGCGGCCCGGTTCGGGTCCTCCGCGCTGCCTCCCGAGGCTCCCGAGGCCGACCGGGCGCGGGCCGCCGAGCGGCAGCGTCCCACGTCGACGCCGACGCTGGACAAGTACGCCCGTGATCTGACCGACCTGGCCCGGCAGGGGGGCATCGACCCCGTGATCGGGCGGGAGGACGAGATCGAGCAGACCGTCGAGGTGCTCTCCCGCCGCGGCAAGAACAACCCGGTGCTGATCGGTGACGCGGGTGTCGGCAAGACCGCCATCGTGGAGGGGCTGGCCCAGCGGATCGCCGACGGGGACGTCCCCGACGTGCTGAGCGGTCGCCGGCTGGTCGCCCTGGACCTGACCGGGGTGGTCGCGGGCACCCGTTACCGCGGTGACTTCGAGGAGCGGCTGAACAACATCGTCGGCGAGATCCGCGCCCACTCCGACCAGCTGATCGTCTTCATCGACGAACTGCACACCGTCGTGGGCGCCGGTGGCGGCGGCGAGGGCGGGCAGATGGACGCGGCCAACATCCTCAAGCCCGCGCTGGCCCGCGGCGAGCTGCACATCGTCGGCGCGACCACGCTGGAGGAGTTCCGGCGGATCGAGAAGGACGCGGCGCTCGCCCGCCGGTTCCAGCCGACCTTGGTGCCCGAGCCGACGGTCGCGGACGCGATCGAGATCCTGCGCGGACTGCGCGACCGGTACGAGGCCCACCACCAGGTCCGTTACACCGACGAGGCGCTGGTGGCCGCCGTGGAGCTGTCCGACCGCTACCTCACCGACCGCCACCTGCCGGACAAGGCGATCGACCTGATCGACCAGGCGGGCGCGCGGGTGCGGCTGGGCGCCCGGACGAAGGGCACGGCCGTACGCGCCATGGAGCGCGAGCTGGAGCAGCTGACCCGGGACAAGGACCAGGCGGTCGCTGACGAGCAGTACGAGCAGGCGACGCAGCTGCGCGACCGGATCGCGGAGCTGAAGGGGCGGATCACGGAGAGCTCCGGCGAGGACCGGGCCGACGAGGGCCAGGACCTCCAGGTGACCGCCGAGGCCATCGCCGAGGTGGTGTCCCGGCAGACCGGCGTCCCGGTCAGCCGCCTCACCCAGGAGGAGAAGGAACGGCTGCTCGGCCTGGAGGAGCACCTGCACCAGCGGGTGGTCGGCCAGGACGAGGCGGTCGGCGTGGTCGCCGAGGCGGTGCTGCGCTCGCGCGCCGGTCTGGCCAGCCCCGACCGGCCGATCGGCAGCTTCATGTTCCTGGGCCCGACCGGTGTCGGCAAGACCGAGCTGGCCCGGGCGCTGGCGGAGGCGCTGTTCGGCAGCGAGGACCGGATGGTCCGCCTCGACATGAGCGAGTACCAGGAGCGGCACACCGTCTCCCGGCTGGTCGGCGCCCCGCCCGGGTACGTCGGGCACGAGGAGGCCGGCCAGTTCACCGAGATGGTGCGCAGGCACCCGTACTCGCTGCTCCTCCTGGACGAGGTGGAGAAGGCGCACCCGGACGTCTTCAACATCCTGCTGCAGGTCCTGGACGACGGCCGGCTGACCGACTCACAGGGTCGCACGGTGGACTTCACCAACACGGTCATCGTGATGACCAGCAACCTCGGTTCGGAGGCGATCACCCGGCGCGGTGCGGGGATCGGGTTCGGGCCGTCGGGTGCGGAGGCGGACGAGGAGGCGCGGCGGGAGCAGATCCTGAGGCCGCTGCGCGAGCACTTCCGGCCGGAGTTCCTCAACCGCGTCGACGAGATCGTCGTCTTCCGCCAGCTGACCGGCGAGCAGTTGCGGCAGATCACCGACCTGCTGCTGGGGCGGACCCGCCGGCTGCTGACCGCGCAGGGCGTGGCGGTGGAGTTCACCGACGCGGCCGTGGGCTGGCTCGCCGAGCGCGGCTACCAGCCCGAGTACGGCGCCCGGCCGTTGCGCCGCACCATCCAGCGCGAGGTCGACAACCAGCTCTCGCGGCTGCTGCTCGACGGCCGGGTCGAGGAGGACAGCCGGGTGACGGTGGACGTCGAGGACGGGCGGCTGGTGTTCCGCGTCGCGGACCTTGCCGAGCAGCCGCCCGCTCCCGAGCTGTAGGGACCGCGTGGTCCCGGTTACGGCGCCGGGTCCACCACCATGGCCGAGCCGCCGCCGCGCCGTACCTTCTCGGCGGCGGCCAGCCACTTCCCGTTGCCCAGCCGCTGCACGCCGGTCGCCGCGCCGATCTCCGGGTTGAGTTTGAAACTGTGGCCGATGGCCTCCAGCTTCGCCCTCAGGTCACTGTCGTAGAGCCCGGGTTCGAGTTCCGTCTGGGCCGCGTTGCGCTGGCTGGCGCGCGGTGCGGCGATGGCGTCCACCAGGGGCAGATGCCGGTCGAGGAACCCGGTCAGGGTCTGCAGCACGGTGGTGATGATGGTCGCGCCGCCGGGCGAACCCAGCGCCACCACGGGCCTGTTGTGCCGGTCGAGCACGATGGTCGGCGAGATCGACGACCGCGGCCGCTTGCCGGGCCCGGGCAGGTTCGGGTCGTGCACGGCCGGGTTGGCCGGGGTGAAGGAGAAGTCGGTCAGCTCGTTGTTGAGGATGAACCCGCGGCCGGGCACGGTGATGGCGCTGCCGCCGGTCTGCTCGATGGTGAGCGTGTAGGAGACGACGTTGCCCCACTTGTCGGCGACGGTCAGATGGGTGGTGTTCTCGCCCTCGTACGTCGTCGGGGCCGCCTTGCCACCGGTGCCGCAGGCCGCCGGGTGGCGCGGGTCGCCGGGCGCGACCGGGCTGGTGAGGACGGTGTCGTCCTGGATGAGGCAGGCGCGCGAGTCGGCGTAGCGCTGGGAGAGCAGCGCCTTCGTGGGTACGTCCTCGAAGGCGGGGTCGCCGACCCAGCGCCCGCGGTCGGCGAAGGCGATGCGGCTCGCCTCGATGAAGTGGTGCAGGTACTGCACCTCGCTCGCCTTCGAAAGGTCCGTGTCTTCCAGGATGTTGAGGGCCTCGCCGACCGTGGTGCCGCCGGAGGAGGAGGGGGCGATGGAATACACGTTCCGGCCGCGGTACGACGTCCTGGTGGGCGCCTGGAACTTGGCCCGGTAGACGGCGAGATCCTTCTCCGCCAACTTGCCGGGGCGGGCGTTCCAGCCGGAGGCGGGGTCCACGGGCGGGTGTTCGACCGTCTTGACGATGTCGTCGCCGATGTCTCCGCGGTAGATCGCGCCGGTGCCCTTACGGCCCAGTTCCTCGTAGGTGCGGGCGAGATCCGGGTTCTTGAGCGTGGAGCCGACGACCGGGAGCCGTCCGTTCGGCAGGAACAGCTTCGCGGTGTCCGGGAAGTAGCGGAACCGGGTCTCGTTGGACGCGGTCTGCGCGCGGAAGGTGTCGTCGACCGTGAAGCCGTCGCGGGCGATCCGCTCGGCGGGCTTCAGGACCGTGCCGAGGCTCCTGCTGCCCCACTCGTCCAGCGCCGCCTGCCAGGTGGCGGGGGTGCCAGGTGTGCCGACGCTCAGGCCGCTGCTGACGGCGTCGGCGAAGGCGAGCGGCTTGCCGTTCTCCACGAACAGGTCGGAGTCGGCGGACAGGGGCGCCGTCTCACGACCGTCGATGGTGCGCACCGTGCGGGACTTGGCGTCGTAGTAGACGAAGTAGCCGCCTCCGCCGATGCCGGAGGAGTAGGGCTCGGTGACGCCGAGCGCGGCGGCCGTGGCGACGGCGGCGTCCACGGCGTTGCCGCCCCTCTTGAGCACCTCGATGCCGGCGGCGGAGGCATCGGCGTCGACGCTGGCGACGGCACCGCCGTAGCCGACGGCGACCGGAACCTTCTTCGTGGCCGACTCGCCCGCTGTCGCGGCGGGCGGAACCGCCGCTCCCGCCGACACCACCACGGCGGCCGAAACCGCCACCACAGCCAGTTTCCGCGTGCCAGGACGACCCATCCGAACCTCCCGTCGGGACAGTCCGCGCAGCGTAACCACAATGCCGTACTACCGACAGTACGCCTCGGTGACCCGCCACACGAACGTCACACGTCGAACACCGGTACGTAGTCGTCGCCCGTCCCCGCTAGCATGCGCGGCCATGAACGACGACGTGCGCAACATCGTCCTGGGTGTGGTGGCCGCGGGCATCAGCGCCGCGCTGGGCTGGATCGCCCGGACATACCTGTGGAGGCGCAGACTCCGCCGCAAGCAGGCGTTCTTCGGACTGCCCGACAACTCCGAGTCGCTCCTGGTGGTCAACCGTGGTGCCGGCGGGCCGGAGTTGTCGGTGATGCGCTACGACGTGTTCGCGCTCCTGGAACTCGCCGCCCTGATCAAGGACTGCAACGCCCACGCCCAGATCCTCCCGCACGACACGGCTCGCCAGGGATTCGGCGAGCGCACCGAGTTCTGCGTGGGCGGCCCGGCTTCCAACCGCCGCATGTCGGCCCACCTCGCCTCGCTGCTCCCCGGCATACGGGTGAACGTCGACGCCGAACCGGGCCCGGAACGAGGAGCTTTCCAGATCGGTTCCGAGCGCTACCGCCTGAACGCCGGCAGGGAGGAGTACGTGCTCCTCGCCCGGCTCACCGGGGGACGCGGCGAGAACACCCGCCCCGTCTTCCTCCTCTGCGGCCAGACCGCGATCACCAACCAGGCCGCCGCCCGCTACCTCGCGCGCAACCACGAGCGGCTGTCGCGCAGGAACGGCGCCGGCTCCTTCGTGCTGCTGCTGAAGGTGCTCAACTCGGAGGCCTACGGTCCGGACGTCGTCGAGCTCGTGGCGGACGTGACGCGCACCGCCCAGGCGCCCCTGCCCGAGGCTGCCACGCCACGCAACTCCCACCGGGCGCCCTGAATACCTTCACACCGCAACAATCTTTACCCGTACGTAACTTACCGGCGGGTTACCTTCGGTAAGGAACCCCGGTTACCGTCTGGTCACTTTGCACTGACACGAGTGAGGAGTGGCCGTGGGAAACCGTCGTCAGGCCCTGCGTACGACCGCCGTGGGCACCGTCTCCGCCATGCTGATCACCGGTGGCGTCCTCGGGCTCGCCCCGGCCGCGCAGGCGGCGCACAGCGGCGTGCGCTTCGTCGACATCGCCGGCGAGGGCGGCACGCCGCTCAAGGCGAACGTCGTGACGCCCGCGGACGCCGACGGCTCCCGCAGCTACCCCCTGATCGTGCTGCCCACGAGCTGGGGCCTGCCGCAGGCCGAGTACCTCGCCCAGGCCCAGAAGCTCGCCGACTCCGGGTACGTCGTGCTCACGTACAACGTGCGCGGGTTCTGGCAGTCCGGCGGCGAGATAGAAGTGGCGGGACCGCCCGACACGGCCGACGCCTCCAAGGTGATCGACTGGGCGCTCGCCAACACCCCCGCCGACCCGGAGCGCGTGGGGATGGCGGGGGTCTCCTACGGCGCCGGCATCAGCCTCCTGGCCGCCGCGCACGACAGGCGGATCAAGGCCGTCGCCGCGCTGAGCGGCTGGGCGGACCTGATCGGCTCCATCTACTCGGGCCGCACCCAGCACGTCCAGGCCGCCGCCCTGCTGGACGGCGCGGCCACGGTCACCGGCCGGGAGGGCCCCGAAGTCCGCCAGGTCTTCGACGACTTCTACGCCTCGAACCTGGCGAAGGAGCCCGAGCTCGTGGCCTGGGGAAAGAAACGTTCCGCCGATACTTACGTCGACGATCTGAACAAGAACGGCGCGGCCGTCATGCTGGCCAATGCCTGGGGTGACAGCATCTTCCCGGCCAACCAGTACGCCGACTTCTACCAGAGGCTGACCGGCCCCAAGCGGCTGGAACTGCGCCCCGGCGACCACGCCACCGCCGAACTGACGGGCCTGTTCGGGCTGCCCAACGACGTGTGGACCGACACCGGGCGCTGGTTCGACCACTACCTCAAAGGCGCGGACAACGGCATCGACCGCGAGCAGCCGGTCCAGCTGAAGTCACGTACGACGGAAGGCTACGAGGGCTACCCGGACTGGAAGTCGGTCGCTGCCACCCGCCGGAAGATCGCCCTCGCGGGCTCCACCACCATCCACGCGAACGTCGACTCGGGCGCCGACGGCGGGGTCGTCTTCCTTTCCAGCATCCTCGACCAGGTGGCGCAGCTGCCGCCCATCGCCTCCATGCCGCTGCTACCCCGCCGCTGGGCCGCGGTCTGGCAGTCGGAGAAGTACGCCTCCGTGCAACAGGTGCGCGGAACCGCACAGCTGCACACCACGCTCACTCCGACCAAGGAGAGCGGCACCCTCGTCGCCTACCTGTACGACGTGGGGCCGCTCGGCCTCGGCAAGCTGGTGACCCACGCGCCGTACACCTGGCACGGACGGACGCCCGGCCAGTCGTTCGACGTCGACCTGGACCTGTTCTCCACGGCCTACGACGTTCCGGCCGGGCACCGTCTCGCCCTCGTCGTCGACACGGTGGACCCGCTCTACATCGAGCACAACCCGCCCGGCGCGCAGCTGACCTTCTCCTCGCCCGCGGAAGACCCGTCCTACGTGTCCGTACCGCTGCGCGAGCAGTGATCGCCGGCTGCCGCCGGCCGGGTCTGGCTCGGTGAACTGCCACCCCATGAAGGGAACATCCTATGCGACGACCGCCGCCCGGGCGCCCGGCCGGTTCACGGCCCGGCGGGATGGGGGTGCAGGACGCGTGCGGCCGGGCGCCCGACGGCGCGGCGCCCCGGCCTCAGGCCGTCGTCTTCCAGTACTTCGCCACGCACGCGGCGGGAGTGCGGGGCGCGTACCGGCCGGGAATGCCGTTGAACCCCACGAGTACCGCGTTCATACGTTCTTCGGGTGTGCCGTGGTGGTCGGGAGAGTTGTAGTCGTAATCGCCGATCGACTTCAGTGCGATGACCGACTCGTTCACGTCATGGGGCGTGATGTGGGTATGAGCCGCCCAGACGCCGGCCATACAGTCGGCGAGCAACTCGTTCCACTTCCCTGTGGGATTCGGGTAAGTGACCCAGCGCTGCTGGAACTGCCACCGCAGTTCGTCCGTCACATAGTGCGCGTACTCGTGCGCGACGATGATGGCCGCGGAATGGTCGCCCGCCTCACGGGAAGGGACCCGCTTCCCGAAGAGGTCGCCTTCCCACACCTTTTGCAGCGTGGTGACGGGCAGATAGATGCTCCCCGCGCCGGCCGGGGACCGCTGGTCGGCGCCGCAGAAGACGGCGTTGGGGGTGTCGTACCGGATGACGATCACTCGCGCCGGCTCCTGGCACTGTGACACGGCGCGCCCCTGCTCCGGTGTGACGAGCACAGAGGTGAGCTTCCGGCGTGGCAGACCGAGCCGCTTGAAGAAATCCGCCCAGGTCGCGTCCAGGTCGCTGATGACGTTGCGCAGGTAGGCGGCGACCTCCTGAGTGGTCGGCCGGTCCCGGTCCTCGGCAGCCGTGGTGCCGTCCTTTTCCAACGGCAGCTGCAGGTGATTCAGCTCTGTCGTCAGTTCCTTGGCGGAAAGCACGGCAGGTGTCGCGATACCTCCCGCGGAACCGGATATGGCGGGGGCGCACCCGAACGTGCCCGCCAGGAGCCCGAGGCTCACGGCAAGGCGTATGTGCGGTGAGGGCTTCATACTTCTGGTCTAAGCCGTGCGGCTGGATACGGCACGGCACGGCTGCCATTCGGGTGAGCAGGACGTGAACCCGATCCGCGCGAAAGCAAGGGAATTACGGCATCGACAAGTGCGGCACCTCTGGGCGCGGCACTTCTAGGCCTCGGCCACCTCGGCGTAGAGCTGTGACAGCTCGGGGACTCCGCTGGCTGCCCATTCGTGGCCGGAGTCGACGACGTCGAACTCGCGGCCGGACGGCAATAGCACGACGGGGCCGCCCGGCCGGATGTCCCAGGCGGCGCCGGGCACGGTGCGGACGATCACCGTGCCCAGGTAGAAGCCCGCGTCGTTGCCCAGCCAGGGCAGGATCTCCTCGTCGTCGCGCCAGCGCGGCAGCACCTGGTCGAGCGCCTCCAACGAGGCGGGGGTGTCGTCCAGTCGTACTCCCGCCGCCCTCGCCTGGGAGCGCAGCAGCTCGCACTCGGAGAGGAGGTCGGCGACGCCCTCGGGGTCGGTGGGAAGCACCGCCTCCCCGCTCTTGGAGTGCCGGTGGCCCAGGAAAGGGATGTTCATACGTCCAGCCTGGCACTCGCACCGCCGTACGCACCACAGGGTGGACGCGGGTGGCGTGTCCTGGAACCCGGTTACACGTCCAGGTCGACCACGACCGGGGCATGATCGGAGGCGCCCTTGCCCTTGCGTTCCTCACGGTCCACGTAGGCGTCCTTCACGGCCCCGGCGAACGGCGCGTTGCCGTACACCAGGTCGATGCGCATGCCGCGGTTCTTGGGGAAGCAGAGCTGGCGGTAGTCCCAGTACGTGAAGGGGTGGTCGTACTTCAGCGGCCGCGGGACGACGTCGGACAGGCCCGCCTCCCGCAGCGAGGCCAGCGCGGCGCGTTCCGCGGCGGTGACGTGGGTGCTGCCCTCGAAGGCTGACACGTCGAAGACGTCCTCGTCGGTCGGCGCCACGTTGTAGTCGCCCAGCACCGCGAACGGGCGGCTGCCGCCCGCGTCGCCGGCGACGGCGGCCTTCAGGGCCTCGAACCACTGGAGTTTGTAGGCGTAGTGCGGGTGGTCCACCTCGCGGCCGTTGGGCACGTACACCGACCAGACCCGGACCGGCCCGCAGGTGGCGGAGATCGCCCGGGGCTCCACCGCGCCGTCGTAGCCGGGGTCGCCGGGCAGGCCCTTGACGACGTCCTCCAGGCCGACGCGGGAGAGCACCGCCACTCCGTTCCACCGGCCCGTGGCGTGCACCGCCGCCTCGTATCCCAGCTCGCGCAGCTGGTCGAACGGGAACTGCTCCTCGGCGATCTTGGCCTCCTGCAGGCAGAGCACGTCGGTGCCGCTGCTCTCCAGCCAGGCCAGCAGCCTCGGGAGGCGGGCGGTGATCGAGTTCACGTTCCAGGTCGCGATGCGCATGCCTCACAACCTACCGGGCGGGTCCGACAACGCGTCCCGCCCGGTGCGAGGCTCAGAGCTCCGCCGACTCCCCCGGGGCCAGCCGCAGGTGGTCGGAGCCGCCGAGGGTGCCGATCTGGCGGTCGTAGATCGGGCGGGCGAGGTCGGTGAGCAGACTGTCGTGGATGTCGTACGCGCGCTGCGGGCGCACCTCGCGGACGTAGTCGATGACCTCGGAGATCTTGTTCCAGGGGGCCATGACCGGCAGCATCAGCGTCTCGACCGGCAGGCCGGGGACGGTGAGGGCGTCGCCGGGGTGGAAGACCTTGCCGCCGTCGACGACATAGCCGACGTTGGTGATGCGCGGGATGTCCGGGTGGATCACCGCGTGCAGCTCGCCGTGTACCTGCACCTCGAAGCCCGCGGCGGCGAACGTGTCGCCGTGGCCGACGGTGTGCACCCGGCCGGGGAAGGCCGTGGACAGCTGGTCGGCGACCGACTTCAGGGTCCAGATCTCGGCGGCGGGGTTGGTCTCCAGCGCGCTCCGCAGCCGGCCCTCGTCGAAGTGGTCCGGGTGTTCGTGCGTGACCAGGACGGCGTCGGCGCCGGCGGCGGCGTCCTGCTCGCTGAAGCCGCCGGGATCGATGACGAGCGTCCGCCCGTCCTTCTCGAGCCGGACGCAGGCGTGGGACATCTTCGTGAGCTTCATGACTTCCATCCTGCCTGCCGCGGTGCCGCGCGGGCGCGTCACCCCTCGGGTGTGGTCTCCTCCCGGATGGCCTGCTGGGCCACCCGGAAGGCGCCGGCCGCCGCCGGTACACCGCAGTAGACGGCCGCCTGCAGCAGCACCTCCTTGATCTCGTCCGGGGTCAGTCCGTTGCGCAGGGCGGCCCTGGTGTGGGAGGCGAGCTCCTCCAGGTGGCCGCCGGCGACCAGCGCGGTGAGCGTGACGCAGCTCCGGGTGCGGCGGTCGAGGCCGGGACGGTCCCAGACCTCGCCCCACGCGTACCGGGTGACGAGCTCCTGGAAGTCCCCGGAGAACTCGTCGGCCTGGGCGAGCGCGCGGTCCACGTGCGCGTCGCCGAGCACCTCCCGGCGGACCTTCAGACCCGCGTCGTAGGGGTCGGCCCGCCCGGGGAGCTGCTGCGGTACGGCGGCCGGGGTGATCTCGGCGACGGGCGCGGGCTGCGCCGGCATGGCCGGGACCGGCTGGAGGGGGGCCGCCGGGACGGCCGTCTGGCCGGTGGCGGGCTCGTGCACGGGCTGCCAGGCCGTCGAGAAGTGTCTGACCAGCAGGTCGGTGACGGCCGCGGGCTGCTCCACGGGGACCAGGTGGGAGGCGCCCGGGACGACCGCGAGCCGGGCGTCGGGGATGCCGGCCACCAGGGTGCGGGCCTCGGCCGGGCCGGTGACCTGGTCGTCGGAACCGACCAGGACCAGGGTCGGCACCCCGACGCGGCCCAGTTCCGGCCGCACGTCGAACCCGGCGAGGGCCTCGCAGGCGGCGACGTAGCAGCCGGGGTCGGTGGTGCGCACCATCTGCACGGCCCACTCGGTGATCGCGGGCTGGGCGGCGGCGAACCCGCCGGTGAACCAGCGGTCGGGCGAGGTACGGGCGATGGGGTCGAGCCCGTTGGTCCGTACGATCACTCCGCGCTGGCGGAACTCGTCGGCCGTGCCGAACCGCGGCGAGGCGGCGACCAGCGCGAGCGAGGCCAGCCGCTCCGGGTGGCGCAGCGCCAGCTCGATGCCGACCGCGCCACCGAGCGCACAGCCCGCGTAGCCGAAGCGGTGCACGCCGAGCCCCTCCAGCGTGGCCAGCAGCCGCGCGGTCAGCTCGGAGACCGAGCCGGCCGGCTGCGCGGGGGCGCCCCCGTGTCCGGGCAGGTCGAACCGGAAGACCCGCCACTGCCGGGCCAGCTCGGGGACCTGGCGGTCCCACATGTGCCATGTGGTACCCAGTGAGGGACCCAAGATCAGGACCGGAGCGTCTTCTGGCCCGTCAAAGCGGTATTGCAGGGTGTTCATCGGTGTCTCACTCACCCGCCTGACCCTCTCATCTGTCACGAGATGTCACATCGCCGGGGTGAACCTCGCAGACCTTGCCACGCTCTGGCACCGCCAGACCTGCCGACGAGAGCCCAGGCACACGTTCTCCGGCATGTACTCGTGACCGTGTCGGCAGTGGGCCCTCCGGGCGCGTGCCCTCCTTCAGTCGCTACGAGCAACGTTTCCTCTTTGATCACGGCCTCCAGGCGGTTCGCGTTGCAGCATCAAGTGTGGCGGCACGGACGAGGCTCGGCGTGACTCACCTGGAACCCTTCCGGAATCCCGCCCAACAGCAGCCTGAACACCACACGGTGAACGCTTGGTAGAAGGCTTGGCCGTAGCCGCCTGCTCTCAGTTACAGCAACTGGTCCAAAATCAGCAAGCGGACCCCGAATCCGCGTCGCCACAGCCCTGCTGGCCATACGGCTCGCAAGTCGCTCGGCTGATAGTCCGCGTGGCTCACTCTTGCCCCTCCGCCGCACCTCCGTGCAGGCCATCCCAAGTAGTGGCGGCTCCGCGAAGATCTTCTACATTCGGCTTGACGTACCACCGTTTTGTCGTCTTTACATTGGTATGTCCGGCCCATCGCGCGAGGATGTGGTCCGGGACACCGTTGTTGGCCAGGTAGGTGAAGCACGACGAGCGTGCGTCGTAGAGCCTGACGCGACGGAGCCCGAGAAGCTCCATAAGCCGGTACGCGCGTCGGCGAAGTTGCTTGATCGTGAAGGCGTCGCCCGCCTCGTGCGCCAGCACGTAGCCCGACACCGTGTACGCCACCCCCAGAGCGAGCCTCTCCTCGGCTTGAAGGGCCCGGAATGCCTTGAGTGCTCCCAGCACCAGCGTTGGCAGCGGCAGCTCCCGCTCACCCGCAAGAGACTTGGTGTCTTTCTCCACCACGTACCGGTTACCCATCATCGTGCGCGTGTTGGCAATGACGATCGTGGCGTTCTCCAAGTCAACGTCTTCCCATCGGAGGCCGCAGACTTCAGCTGGACGAAGCCCCATCAGTGAAAGAAGAAGCGCAGCATATAGGCGCTCACCCCTAATTCCATGTATGAATTTCTGCACCTCCTGGACGTTCCAGGGCGGCACCTCCTCTTTCGTCTTCCGCTCTTCCTTTCGTGCCCTCCGGGGAATGGTCACGTGCGCAGCGACATTGACGTACACCAATCGCCGGGTAACGGCTCTGCCCAGGGCTTCCTTCAGTCGAGCTAGGCTCATATCCACACTCGTGACACTGAGTGGCGAACCGGCCCTTTTACCACGCACGCGGCCATGCGCAAGCGCCCAGTCCCTCCACTCTTCCACGTGCTCTTCAGTAAGGTCCTGGAGACGGATATTGCCGAGCCTTCCTCGAACTCGGTCCAGGGTAATCCTATAGTTGTAGATAGTGGTTTCTTCGAGGTCCTCCGCTTTCATGGCCAGCCATCGGTCGAGCCACTCATTCACGGTGATCCTGTTGGGCGGTACAAGCGACCCATCATGCCGCCGATTAGTTATGTTCGCGTACTCAGCCCTAGCTTCCTTCAATGAGTCGAAGGTGCGCCTCAACTGCTTACGCTTACCAGTTTCGGGGTCGATTCCTGCGTCGACAACAAACCGGTACCGAACCTTCCCCTTCGAGTTCGGCGGAAGTTTCTTGATGGGGTCGGACAGAATGCTCACTCTCCTTGAGGGTGTGGAAACTGCACAGGAGCGGAGGAGTCGCTGCGCTTCAGCGAAGGGCGCCGCGGACATCAGGGCTGCGGCGGTCGATGCCCCGCCACTTCCTCCCGGTGGATTTTGGGAGCGCCGCCCTTTGCTATGTCCGCTACGGCTCCACCGCCAAGTACAGCCAGATGCGGACCTGCTCAATGGTCGCGACGATCGCCGGTTTGGCTAACCGGCGATCGGGGTCTATGTTGCGCGCTGCATCACCAACCCGGCGTCTGCTTGGGCTCGCCACCGGGGAAGGCAAACTGATATGAGCGCAAGGCTCGGGGTGTGCCGCCCGAGGCGACCATCAGCAGGCCGTCGCCCGTTAATACTGCAGCCGCAGTTGCCGTGACCGGCGGTCCGGACTCTCGTTGGACTGTGCATGGGTGGGGACGTCACGATTGACGAGGTGCACCGCTGGGCG